>JADLAT010000014.1 GCA_020848095.1 Alphaproteobacteria bacterium
AGCTTGTCTTTCAGTTCGATTTCCTTGGCCACGGACACACCGTCCTTGGTCACGGTGGGGGCGCCGAACGAGCGCTCCAGCACCACGTTACGGCCTTTGGGGCCCAGTGTCACTTTTACAGCATTGGCGATAATGTCTACGCCTTTCAAAATGTCTTCTCTTGCTTCCTCATGGAAACGTACATCTTTAGCAACCATTGGTATGCTCCTTGTTTTTACAGGTTAAAAAATACTTGATGCTAGAAAAAGCCTTAGGCAGCGATCACACCGATAATATCGGATTCTTTCATCACCATCAGCTCTTCACCGTCAATCTTCACTTCGGTTCCGGCCCATTTGGAAAAAATAACCTTGTCACCGGCTTTAACATCCAAGGGACGCACTTCGCCGTTGTCATTAACATGACCGTTACCAACAGCAACAATTTCGCCTTCCATCGGCTTTTCAGCGGCGCTATCGGGAATAATAATGCCTCCGGCCGTTTTGGTAGCCGCTTCGATACGGCGAACGAGCACGCGGTCGTGCAACGGACGGAATTTAACAGATTTTGCCATTTTGCGTTTCTCCTAAAAACATATAATTAAGCAAACGAATGCTTTATAAAAAAGCACTCGCCCCTCACCGGACAGCGCCTTGTTAGCACTCCCCATTAATGAGTGCTAACTATATAGAGCGGCCTGCAAAAATATTCAAGACTTTTTCTAAAAATCGCGAGAACAGCTCCCCTCAAGCACATCCTTAAGGCTTTATAAAGAATTTGGACATACCATGGTAAATGGGGGAATAGGACATTTCCTCAACGCTCAAAACATTATTTTTAACACCTCTGACGCATCAAGAACGAAGCAGGAGCAAGGGGATGGCAGATTTTCAGAAACAACTTTTTAATTACCGCCTGACCACAGCGCGCATTCTCTACCGCATGCCCGATCATAAACATCTGCTTCAGGAATATATCTGGCAGGAATACGATATCGCGCCGCAATTTCCCGCCCTCTCAAAATTTCTGAATTTTTGGGCCAGAGAGCTGGAAGGGCCGCTACACGCCGTTTACATCGCGAACCAATCCCTGATAACCCCCGGCGATTACCGATTCGCCGCCTGGGAAGGCACGCTGCAGTAATTATTGACATAACTTACATTCTCATGCTATCCATCCGATCATGGAAACACGGTTACCGAAAATAGATTTCCCCCCCTATGAGCAGCACGGTATATGCGTTTCAGGCTTTAAAGAGCTGGATCACGTTAGCATCAAAGATACCACCCAACCCGTCATGGTCGGTCATACGCATGTAGACCGTCATCCACAACTGATAAAAAGTATAGCGGATGTTTGCGACCACCTGCGCAATGCCAAAAAACAACCCGTTAAAATTCTGTTTGCGCCCTGCTCCGTTGGTTATGAGCCCTTATCTTTCGCGCGTGAGCTATCTGAGCGCAATAAGCTCCAACCAGATTTTGTACAAATTCATGCGCTCGACAAGAACGAAAACTTCCTGAAATGCGCTAAAGAATTTGTTATCCCCATAGCCACATTAAACAAAGAACGTCTCCGGAATTGGCTTCAATATCTCGACTTCACACAAAAATCACCGAATACGCTAGCCTTCATTCCTGAAATTACACAACACATCCATTTTAAAGAGGCTCAGGATCTATACACTCATGAAGATGTATATGATGCCCTCGTGATGATGAATTTTTTTTACCATATTGATGGGGAGCAGGAAAAACACCGAATCCTACACAGTGCTTTCCAAAAAGCTTCCACAGCGCTCACCATGGACAAATACTCTTACTTGGAAAACCCTGAAATCTGTCTTAATGTCGCAAAAGAAAACGGCTTCGTTTTTCTGAACAAGGCCATGCGGGTCGGGTGCTACGACCCCACACCTGGCCAATTATTCAACCATCTTCAAGCCACATTCGTACGCGCCGATACGGCAAAAGAAATTGGAGAAATCCTAAAACAAAAAATTGAGAACGAGCGAGCGAAAATATACGGGAAAAATATCTCCCGCGATACGGATTCTCCGGCCCCTTGATTACCCGCCCGCGGGCGCAATCCACAGTTTCAGTCCGTCCAGCGCATCACTCATAATCAATTGACAGGACAGACGCGAATTATCCTGCACGTCAAAAGCCTGATCAAGCATCTCTTCCTCTTCCGATTGCATGGCCGCAAGCTTCGGCAGCCAACCCTCATCAACATAAACGTGACAGGTGGCACAAGCACAGGCCCCACCGCACTCCGCCTTGATAGGCAAACCGTGATCGCGGATAATCTCCATCACACGCCAGCCCTCCACGGCATCCAAAGCATGTTCATGCCCGTCTGGATCGACCACAAATATTTTCATATAGACAACTCCTTAAAAATGCGGTGCACATTCCGCAGCAAAAACCTAAAACAAGGGCGCTTTATTATTTCCACCACCAAGCACAGAAGAAATCCCGTAAGCCATGCCAATGCTGGCAACAAGGCTTATCACATAATCCATGACCGCCTGAACGACCGCCAGAACCTGAAGATACAAAACAGACGGCAATTCACCTTGCGCGCCCGGAATAATATGTCCTAAAATTTCAGAAAACAAAATCAACACCATAGCCAACGGCGTAAAGCATAAAATCCAAAGCCCCAACATATTAACCGATGATAAAAATCCCTTGAACCGGCGCGCAAACTCACCCATGCCATACCCCAGCGCCACCGGCACATACAGCCACAAAAATCGAAAAGACCAACCAACAAGAATTAAGAGCATAACCGCCAGAATCAATGTTTGTGAGCCACCTTCCGGCGGCGAAGCGGTAATTACCCCCTCTCCCTGCCCCAAAAACGCCATGCCGATCAAAAATGACAAAGCCAGCTTGATCAGAGCATAAACAATCGCCGCCGCACGAAGAGAGGAAAAACTTCCATACATAACCGGGAGCTCGTTTTTCTTCGCGCCACGCATGACCGCCAGCACCAGAATTTTACAAATCACAAGCCCCTCAAGGAACTGGGACGGCAATAAAATCAAGCCTTGTCGTAACAAATTATCTTCAAAACCAAGCGCCGTCACCGTCATGAAGCTGACCACTTTAAAGGCCAGCATCACCAGTGATAACCGCAAAATCTCATCACGCTCATCCCATGCGAATCGATATGACCTGGCGGCGCACTCAACAAAATCAAAACTGGCCATTACAAACGTCTAACCTTCTGGATAAGCACCACATACGAAAAACCATGAACGCTTCTTCTTGTTTAACACACTAAAATTCTGATAAACAGGCCCATAGTATCGTTCCCAAGCTTTATCAGGATCAGAACAATCATGCCCGATGCCGACCGCGCGAACCGAAAAACCCTTGCCATATGGCTGTTTATTTGTGCCTTTATGGTTTTCGCCATGACAGTCATCGGTGCAATTACACGGCTAACCGAATCGGGTCTGTCAATTGCCGAGTGGAAGCCGTTTATCGGGGCCATTCCACCTCTGAATGATACCGAATGGAACCGCGTTTTCGAGCTTTACAAACAAACGCCAGAATTTCAAAAAAAGAATTTCTGGATGGGGATTGGCGATTTCAAAGCCATATTTTTCTGGGAATGGCTCCATCGCCTGTGGGGACGGCTCATCGGTCTTGCCTTCGCCTTGCCTTTAATTGCGTTTTGGGTGCGCGGCATGATCCCATACGGCTATAAACTTAAATTAATCGGGCTGCTGGCTTTGGGGGGGGCACAGGGCGCAATGGGCTGGTACATGGTCAAAAGCGGACTGGTCGACATTCCGGATGTCAGCCCCTACCGGCTGGCGGCGCATCTAGGGTTGGCACTGCTCATCTTCTCCCTTTTAATTTGGGTTGCGCTGTCCCTCATCCGTACGCCCGGCTATACAGATAAAAAAATCCATATACATGTCTGGGTTTGCCTTGCCTTTGTTGCTCTGACGATTTTTTGGGGCGCGCTCACCGCCGGTTTTAATGCCGGTTACGTTTATAACAATGACTTTCCATTCGTGAATGGGAAAATAGTCCCGCCTGATTTTTGGGCGTCCTGCGACCCGGTATTTAATTTTATATCCAATATAACCGCCATACAATTCATGCACAGATGGCTAGCGATGGGCAGCGTCTTTATCGTCTGCACGCTATGGGTTCACGCCACTATTCGAAAAAAATCCTTTGTAGCCATACATGCACTGGCCGCCATGATTTTTGTTCAATTAGCTTTGGGTATTTTAACCCTCCTGACCGTTGTACAGATACAACTGGCAGCCACGCATCAAGCAGGCGCCATAATTGTTATATTCCTGTTGATTAAATGTCTCTTCGAAACAACAACACCACGCAGACGCGCTACAGATAATACCTGATCCGGTGTTTATTCAGCGCCGTTGTTATCCGTTTTTTTAGGGGCCGGCACGAACCTGATTGAAACAGAACCCGGCGTGGCGGGTAACTTTGCAGGCGGTGGCGGTTCAGAAACAGGGGTTTCGGATACGGGCGGCACAGATACAGGCTCCGCCATGCGTGAAATCTCTGGCTGCGATGGTTTGGCCAAAACGTCCGCATGAGCAATCGATAAATCTTCATCACTCCCGCCGACAGGTGGCGCAAATCGGTTCACTATCTTTTCGCTGTAAACATACAATGAACAGGCCCGGCCCAGCTTTTTTATAAGCTCTTCCACGAAATCAACCTGCAATATTCCGGAAGCTACGCTGCTTTTCTCCAAATCACTTAAAAGATTCAGCAATTCCAGACGGCGAATCTCCGCCGCCGCCTCCAGCGCTGAGCGCCGCTCCCGGTCTTGAACACCTTCCCGGTCATACTCCATTAATTCCGCGCCCAGAAGATAGACCGCACCATCGGGCCAGGCGGCAGCAAATTTTAAACGTCCGCTCAGATTCCCTTCGATATAAAAAAGCTCAAGCGCCGTACAAAAATCTCTGAACTGCGCGCCGGTCAGCTTATTATCGCTATTTTGATCAAAAGATGAAGTCATAGAACGCGCATATCTCACTTATGGTTGGAAAGTCCAAAATCTCTAAAAAACACCCAGCCACAATTATAACACGCGGCTTGAAATGGAAAAAACAAAATCAAACGGCGCGGAGCCTTTAGATCGGCCTTACCCTCAAGGTAGAGGGAGAAGCACCATCAGGCATCCCGGTGGCTGGCCCGGTAATTTCCGCGCCCGCTGTCTTAAACGCGGTGGTTTTATCCTCCGGCACAGACTGCGAAGCTTGCACACAATCCATAGTTTTACTCGCTAAAATCTGCGAACCTATCTTCTTAAATTCACAGCTTATTCTTTGAAGAGCTCCACCACTTTCGCTCTGCGTTTGATCCGGCTCCTCATGCGCAGCCGGGGGGATATCTTGCGATTTAACAACTTGAGAATGTGCCGCAACCGGTTGGGTCACCTCCCTTTCCCCTTTATTAAAGAGCCCTGCCAGCAAGCTTTGTTTAGGCGGAGAAGTCTGGGCAGGACCATCCCGCAAGGCCATAGCGGCGGCAACCCTATCCACCGTTAAATGAAAATTCCAGTAATGCTCCGTCCGCAACGGCTCATTTTGCAAACGACCCGGCGCGCCATGATAGGATT
The DNA here is from genome assembly GCA_020848095.1 of Alphaproteobacteria bacterium. Classification (GTDB taxonomy): domain Bacteria; phylum Pseudomonadota; class Alphaproteobacteria; order Micavibrionales; family Micavibrionaceae; genus JADLAT01. Next base: position 5,605 of record JADLAT010000014.1, read on the forward strand.
CAGCAATTTCAAAAAACAGCGGATAATCCCTTTGAATACGCTCAAAATAACCTTGCGGCGTTTCGCTGGTTTTCATAGACATCGCCGCTCTTAAATCAGGATTGAGCATTTCCGGCGGCGCATCCGCAAATTTTACAGCTTTTTCTTCCCGGTCATACCACGCAACCTGCGCCCCGGCATGACTGGAACGGGTATCATCAACCCTTTTAAGCTCAAAATTACTTTTATAAAATGCGCCAATTCTCCACTCGCCCACAGCAGCTTTCAACGTTTTCAACCGCGGATCATCCGGATAATAAACGCCGGGCCCTCTGGCCAGCGTAGAGGCCACAACTGTTAAATCCTTGCGCAAAGCCGAATCATTAGAGCCAATGGTATGAAAAGCTGGCATAATATACGGATCGTCCCCGGCGGCAGGCCCGCGCTGCTGACCGCCTGATAAACTTGCCTCTTTGCTAATTTCCGGCGGTGCGCCAGAAGAAATATAGGCCGGGCGCTGATTTGCTTTTCTAAAACTTTGCGGTGATTCTCTTTGCAGACGATCCTGTGTCTGTGCCGCATAATCAACCCGCGCCATCTGATCCAAAGACTGCGCACCAACAGGAAATAAAACCCGCTCTGCAAAATTCATATACCCGGCATCAAGATGTTTTTTGGCTTGAAACACCAGCCCAAAAGCCGGATCACTCTCTTTTAGCGCAGCCGCCTGCTCCGGCGCACCGCCCGCATCCCACAAAAGCTGCATATTCTCCTTGTTCACTTTTTCGACCATGAACATATTACTGCCTTCATGAATAGCCGCCACATACATATCGCCCACATCATCTGTGAAAAACAAAGCCGCTTCATGGCCGCGCAAGGCACCGCGCGCCTCATTAAAATCATCATAAAGCCGCGCAATATCAGAACCGGTATATGTCTTTCCACCCGACACAAAGGAGGAAGTTTCAAGCCGTGGATGCCATACCAAAGGCAACGGCCCTGCACTCGAATGCGTAAATCCGGCCGAACCGATCTGCGCATTCATCGCCGCGCCAGTTGAAACCACGCCCTGCGCGAAAATCTCTCCGGCGCGATCGGCCTTTGGCTCCGCCGTCGCCAAACGCAGCGCTTCGCGCACGCCGCCACTAAAAAGGTTTTTATGTTCAGCAGAACCAAACGGCATAGCCAAAATCGTATTTAAGATTACGATCATCTCGCCATCAAAACTTTCCGAAGAACCGCCTTTCTGAAGATGTTGAGCGCGCGCATCTTTATAAAATTCTGCCAGCCTTTTTTCCGGGCTTAAACTTGCATCAATACCGGCAGCCATATCCTCATGACCGGGCAGCAAACCCGAAATGCCGTAAAGACCTGTATATTCCCGCAACAGGCCATCCATCACCTTAAGCGCATCGGGATTTTCCTGCTCCAGACGGTGAACTTCTTCACTGAGGATTCCGGCACTCAAACCGGGAAGATCACCCGCACGATTTTCAATGAAAAACGGCTCCTGCGCTATTTTTCCGGCCGCATGCAAAACATCCAGATTATCAATCAACCCTTGAATATTCTCCGCGCTGAGCATGCCTTCAATTTCAGCAAATTTCTCCGGCGACATATCTGCTTTTAATTTTTCCTTCAACGGCCCGATCCCGGCCAGCATACGTTGCCCATGCGCGGGCTCATATATGCCATTCTTCATCCCCGGAATGCCCATAACATTATTATCGGCCAGAACCATCAACAATGCCTGCAATGCCCCCTGGGAGCGCATATCAAAAACCGCATCCGGCGTGCCGGCTTGCGGAATACGCGTATTCAATAAATTTCCGGCGCCCATTCCGGCCAACGCTTGGCCAATATTTTTTACCCAATCGGGCATATCCTTAAACGCACCGTCCATCTGTGCGCGTTTCTCATCGAGCAAGGAATTAAGCATAGGCGTCATAACCGACAAACCCTGCTCCACACTCGCCGAGGCATCTGCCGGATAAATCCGGTCGCGCGGATGGCGCAGATCCAAATTATAATCTTCTGAAAGCGTATGGAGGGCCTGAACAAATTTTTGTACATTATTTTTAGAAGCCTGCTCCTCCGGTGTCCCCTCCGGCATCAGGGTCACACGGGCATCAAGATGAGCGGCCAGCTCAGGCGTATAAATACCGTCCTTGGGCCCGGTCCAGCCTTCCCCAAAAAATGCATCATTTTGCAGCGCCAGCATTTCCGTTTTTATAAGCACCTGGTCATTACGATCTAGTTCAGGTCCGGCTATTCCACCCAAAGTCCCCTTGATAGTCGCCAGAGCCTGATCAAAAATTTCAGCTGGGTTCAAGGGCGCTTCAGGCTCCGCCACCGCCACAACCGGCGCTACAACACTCTCTATGTCCGAATCTTCAGGTGTTGGGGCGGGGCTCTCTGCTACCTCTATCTTCTCAGGTGCCGCCGAGGGCGGAGCGGCATAAAGACCGGCCTCATCCAGCGCTTTCAAATCGGCAAAAAACTGCCCGCGGTTTTTAACAAGTTCCAAAGTTGCAGGAACATGCCGAGTCAATCCCTCACGCGTCAACCTTGGCAATATCTCCGCGACAAAAGGATTTTTACCGGAAACCGCCTGCAAAACTTCTATGATCGCCTGATCCCGGCCAGACGCCCCATGTTTTGTATAAATTCGATTAAATTGAAATTTTGCGGGGTGCTCGAGTATTCCAGCACTTTTTGCTAAGGTATCAACATCGGCATCCACCACAGCTTGAAAATTTTGCAGCCCCGTTCTACCGGTTTCCGGATTGGGAACATCAAACTCATCGCCAAGCTTCTTATTAACCTTGGCAATTAAATCCGGATCAAATGCTGTAACGGAGGATGCTCTCGGATCAATAAACAAACGATTGAGAAGGTTCATTCCATCCAAAGTACTCTTGCGCAAAGCGGCATCGGACATATCCTTAGATACGCCCTCAAACCCCACAGAGCGGAGGACTTCTATAACGCGGCTTCTTACAGCGGGATCGACCTCTGCTGCCATTAAAAACACCCTCTTATCCGGACCCTTTATTTTTGCGGGTCTCATTTCATTCTTCACATCAACGGCGAAACGAAGGTCCTATCGGGTCCTAAAACCCGTAAAAGCCCCCCAAAACACCATAGGGAAGTAAACACACTCGCAGTATGCCACAAAAATCAGAGATTTACAAATTTAGAGCGAAAAATATTCAATTAAAACAAAGATTAAGAAAACATTAACGTCATATGAAAATATAAATAACGCCGGTTATTCCGCCCGCTCGCGAATTTCATGATAATACTGCAGATAAGCCTGCAGACAGGCCGTTTTTGTGAACTCATCCTGATAGCGCTTATAACCGTTCTCAATTAAACGTGCCGCCAGCATTTCATCGCCCAGAATATCCAAAACGCATTTCTTTATTGCCGCCACATCATCAATCGGCGCAACCATCCCATCAACACCATGGCGCACATACTGGCGCGGCCCTTCGGCCTCACAAACGATCACCGGCGTTTTCTGTGCCCATGATTGTACAAAAACCGTCCCAAAGCCCTCTTTTCGAGAGATAAAAGTACATATATCGCAGGCCTGTAACAACGCGGCGCGATCTGTCCGCCAGCCCAGAAGCTTAACCCGGTCACCCACCCCCAGCGCCTCGATCAGCTTCTCAAGCTGCCCACGCTGTGGCCCTTCTCCGGCAATCCATGCATGAACGCCCGGAAGCGCAGCAACCACCTCAATCAGCGTATCAAACGCCTTCGCGGGATGAAGCCGCCCCAGCCCCAACAATAACGGCGCATCTTCGGGGGTTCCAAAATCCTGCCGCTGCAACGGCGTTTCCACCGGCTCAACCTCGGCAAAATTATTAATATGAACAACGCGTGATTCCTCAACACCACTCTCAATCAGATATTTTTTGAGATCCGGCGTAATCGCAACAAAAAAATCCATATTTTTAAAATATTTAAGCTTATACGCACTACCCAGCCGCGCAACATTCCAATAGCGCGGCGCGCCTATATGCGGGCTCCAGCGGGGGATTTTTTCGCAGGCCCGGCTCATCCAGCCCTGCACAATATCGGGCTTAAATTTACGGATTATGCTCTGTAGCCGCCATGACGTATAAACATCAATCCTGCCACCGAAGGGCAAGGTATGCACCTTTATCCCGGCGGCCTCCAGCATGGGTACACGCGTTTTTCCGGGCCGTGTCACGACCTCGATATCCTCGCCCGCATCATGCAGCGCCAGACACATATCGGCAAAGGCCGTTTCCGCTCCGCCATGTTCCGCGCCGGCCATGACTTGTAATATCTTCATGGCCGCCCCCCTTCACAGCTTAAATCACGGCAATAGAAAACTTATTTTTTTTCAGATTTTTCTGATGATTCAGGTGCGCTTTCGGGCGCAGCTTCCTCTTTTGCTTTATCTGCCGCTTCTTCCTCCTGCCGTTTTTGTTCGGCAGCGTCCTGCTCCTGAATAATCTGCGGGAGGCTGATCAGCGTCGCCTGCAAAAGCTGAATCATACTGGCTTGCGTCGAATCCATGGTCTTAAGCAAATGCTCACAGGCCTCTTTAGAGGTCACCGGAATTTTTTCGACCTCTTTATCCCTGTCTGCTCTGGTTTTATCAATAAATTTGAAAAACTTTTTAATCTCTTTTGGTTTCGCGTAATCCTGCGCGTAAATCATATTATTGATATTGCCCTCGGCCTCACCCATGACCGGCTTAATCGCCGCATTCCACTCTTCATAGCGCTTATCCAGCGCCGCTTTCATATCAGGGTTTGTGTCCCCGCATTTATTAGCCGCCAGCCCAACGTCTTTTTGTACCGTCTCCACAACCTTAACCAGATTATAGTTGCCGTAAAGCACGCCAAAATGACGCTTTTCAACATCACTGAAATCTTTCGTGAAATCTGCCGCAGCTTCGATAACCGGGTTTTTTTTCTGCGCCGCCGCCGGAGCGTCCTGCGTTACAGGTTCCGCCGCCTTCTTCTCATCCGCAGCCTGCGCGGACCCGGCGGTCAATAACGCACCCAAAATACCGATAAATGCTAATTTTTTCATAACTTTATGCCTCTGGTTTGCCGAAAACACGCGCTTCCTTTCAAAGAAACTACCCCTGAAAGCGATAAAAAAAAAGGGCCTGTGTGATTTAATCCGTGAATTTTGAAAAACAAAACCCATCTTCGGACAATCACACAGGCCAGTGCGCATGACATAAGAGGCAAACTGGATAATCATAAAACTTTAAATAGGAGCGGGTTTGAAATAAAAACCATACCCTAATAATTTAACATAACACAAAAACCCTAAATACAAAGTTAACAAAAGCCCCAGTCATAATAAAATTAAAACCAGATGACACAACAGCGCGGAATCCCTCAGCGCTCTTTTGCAATCCTGTGCGTCATGATAGAATGAGCATAGAGCTAGGCGCTTCAACCCGGTAACACCAGCCTTGGGAACGCACCGAAACACCCCTTATCAGGATATCCACCCACCATGCACACACGCACAAATTCAGCCCATACAGACGAACGCGGCAACGCTTTGTGGTTTATTCTGATCGGCGTAGTCCTGATCGGTGCGTTGACCATGATCCTGAGCCGCGGCGGGTCAAACGTCGAGCAAAGCGGAAACGTAGAGCAACTGCGCGTCAAAAGCTCGCAACTCCTGCGCTACGGCAAGAGCGTACAAATCGCCATAGAGCAAATGAAACTACGCGGCGTGTCCGAAAACGACATCAGCTTCGAAAACGGCTCTCCTGCCACAAACGTCAATGCAAAATGCACAAATACAGGCTGTAAAATCTTCGATGCAGGCGGCGGAGGCCTCACCTACCGAAATTTTGAATCCCTGAACGATGCCACCCCTTGGATTTTCACCGGGGCAAATAATGTCGGCACCACCGCCGGACCAATAGGCACCACCGCTGCCGGCTCCGGAAATGACCTTGTTATGCTCCTGCCCAACACCAATCAAGCCCTGTGCCTGCAAATCAACCGGGATTTAAATGTAGGGACAGCCGGAACCATACCCGTTGATTCCACAGGAATCGCCACAACGGCCTTTGATGGCAATTTTCCGGCGGCAGGGCCCATTATAATCGACGGAGATGGCGCACCCTTCGAACTGGATGGACATGAGGCCGGATGCTTTACCGATTCCGCGCCCGATCCCGATATCACCTATTTTTATTATGTTGTGCTCGCGCGTTAGCCAAAACGCACATCACAAAAATAATATCAAAATCCCGGTATAGCCATATAGACGGGCTTTGCAGATTTCTCCCGCAGCATAAAATCCGGTTAAAGGAACATCCCCGATCACTTCACGAACCAGACGCATTTCATCGCGAGAATCCTCATCAAATCGGTCAGGGGCGCGCGCAACGCAAGAAATATAGACAGCGCCCTTTGGTGCGAAACTGCCGTTATCACGCTCAACCCTGTGCCGCAACTCCAGCAAACACGTGCTAAGATCACTGTAAACGCTTTCCTGATCACGCTGCACAAACATAATGCGCTCTCCGTTCATGACATGATGGGCAATCGTCATTGAGCCGCCATCTGAATCCACACTTCTGATATTGCGCACCAGATAATCTTTTTGATCCGATTCCGAAATCGGCAACGCCGCATGCACCTCACCCTTGAATAAAAACTGAAACTCCTCCGGCAGGGCGGACGGATCATAAAGCGCCGCCTCATCAACCAAAACCAAATTAGGGTCCTTATCTATTTTTTTCATCGCCATCTGGCGCAGATCTTCTTCAAAAACCTCCAGTGCTTTTTGTGAATCCATATCGTAAATGGTCTGCCCGTCACATCGCGTAATAGTATGCAGCCCTCCCACGGGACGACAGCCTTGCGAAAGCATACTGGCCACAGGAACATTCATGGAGAAGGCAGCACCGCTAAAGCCATTTCCGGCAACATCTCCCGCAAAATGCACCCTTTCATGCCGCGAGGAAACCAGACCGCCAACCATAAAGCCACCGGTTAAGCCCTCAAGCGCCCGCAAATCCATAGCGGGGTCAGTCTGCGCATCTCCATTACCATGAACAAAAACCAGCATAGGGTCGTTATCCGCCAACCATGGCTCCAAAGCATGTTCCTCCCCGGCCCCCGTTGCCCCCTGCGAGAATGTTTTAAAAGACCCAGGCTCAAAACGCCCGATAAGTGCCGAAATCGCAGGCATATCAACAAAGCTTTCTCCATTGCCGCATACGCCGATCGCGACACCGCCAACCCAGTTTTCAATATGCAGCACAGATTTAAACAGGTTTAAAATACTGACGGCATCCGCCGCCAGATGATCCGAAATATACAAAAAACCAAAATTAAACGCATGCCCCGGCGTACGCACACTCTCAAGCTTTTCCAAAACGGCCTTGGATGTGTCGCGCCAATCACTGCCCGAAGCGGCAGCAGAAGCAAATTGTGACGTGCTAAACAGTGACATTATTTTTTAGACCCTTGGTTTCACGCAAATTGAAATACTATTGGCATTCAGCAAACCATTTTGCTTAAAATAGCGCAAGGACTGGATATAACTTGCAATACAAGGCAGCATACCCAACGTATCAAAAAAACTGGAGAACAAAACGATGAAAATATCATGGATCATACTAGGCGCACTCGTCGCCATCGGTGCCTTTGTTCTGGTCATCTACAACCGCCTTGTGGCCCTGCGCCAAAACCGTGAGCAGTCTTTTTCCGATATAGACGTACAACTCAAACAACGTTTTGACCTTATTCCCAATTTAATCGAGACAGTCAAAGGCTATGCGGGGCACGAAAAGACCGTCCTTGAAAACATAACGGCGGCGCGGGCCGGTGTCGGCGCTGCCAGAAACGTAAACCAGCGCGTGCAGGCCGAAAACGCCTTGAGCCGCGCCATGATCGAGCTCTACGCCGTTTCGGAAAATTATCCCGACCTTAAGGCCAACACCACATTCCAGCAGCTCATGAGCGAGCTTTCGGACATCGAGAACAAACTGGCGGCGGCGCGGCGATTCTTCAACAATACCACAGCCGAGCTTAACACCGCCGTTCAGCAATTTCCGGCCATTTTATTCGCCGGGCTCTTTGGCTTCAAACAGGAAAAATTCTTTGAGATTCCTCAAGACCAAAAAGAGGCTCTCGATAAAGCCCCTGCGGTTAAATTCTAGATTTTAACCAAAAAGCGGATATTTTAAAAATGACAGCCGAGCCTGAAAAACCACCCGAAAAACTAAGAGTGGGATTTATGGGCACGCCGGATTTCGCGCTCACAGCCTTAAAAGCCCTGTGCGCTGCTGAATATGAAATCATCTGCGTGTATTCACAGCCACCACGCCCCAAAGGCCGGGGCCAGCATATTCAAGCCTCCCCGGTTCAGAGCTACGCCGAAAGCCGCGCCATTCCCGTTTTCACGCCCACGACACTCAAAACACCAGAGGCACAAGCCGCCTTTAGCGCACATAATCTGGATATCGCCGTTGTGGCCGCTTACGGCCTGATTTTACCCAAAGCGATACTGAACGCACCGCGATACGGCTGCATCAACATTCACGCCTCACTCCTGCCGCGCTGGCGCGGTGCATCTCCCATCCAGCGCGCTATTTTGGAGGGTGACACCCAAAGCGGTGTTACACTCATGCAAATGGATGAAGGGCTGGACACTGGCCCTGAAATCATGAAAGAAACACTCGAACTTCCGGCCCGGATAACGGCCTCCCAATTGCATGACGATCTGGCCGCGCTCGGCGGTCGCATGATTGTAGAAGCCTTAAAAGAGCTTACAAGAACTGCGCAGCGTTTACCTTCAAAATCACAAGAAAGCACTGGCGTAACCTATGCGCATCTCTTGACAAAAAATGATGGCCGCATTAACTGGCACAACGAGGCGGCCTCTATCGACCGCCAAATTCGCGCGCTTAATCCCTGGCCCGGCGTATGGACACAAAATCAAAGAAAACGCCTTAAAATTCTGGCAGCCACCCTCGAAACAGACGATTCCCTTCCTGCATTCCAAGAACCTGCTGGCATGGTAATAGACCAACAGGCACGCGTAATCTGCGGTGATGGGAACACGCTTAAACTTTTAAAAATTCAGCCGGAAAATGCAAAACCAATGGAAGCCATTTCCGCCCTCAACGGCGGCCATCTTAAGATTGGTGATCTCCTCGAATGAGCTATACCCGCTATAAACTCACCATTGAATATTACGGCGAATCTTTTGCAGGATGGCAACGTCAGCCGGGATTCATCACCGTCCAAAGCGTCATTGAAAACGCCATAGAAAAATTCAGTGGTCAAACCGTAAAAATCCACGCAGCCGGGCGCACCGATGCCGGGGTACATGCCTGCGCACAGATCGCGCATGTTGATCTGGCAGCGTTCAAAAAGCCAATGGAGGGCTTTGAAATTGCGCGCGCCATCAACGCATATTTGCGCCCCTTTTCGGTTTGCATCCTTAACGTGGAAGCCGTTGCTCCCGATTTCCATGCCCGCTTTACAGCCACCAATAAGCTTTATACATACCGAATTCTCAACCGCGCCGCGCCCCCAACTTACAACAAGGGCCGCCTCTGGCATGTAGGAAGAACACTCGACATAACCCTCATGCGCGAAGCGGCAAAGTTCCTGATCGGACACCATGATTTTACGACATTCCGCGATTCAAACTGTCAGGCCAGATCCCCAATGAGGACATTAACTCGACTTGATATTTTTGAGAAAGAATGCGACCCCGCCGGGGGGCGAGAAGTCACGATCGAAGTAGAATCCCGATCATTTTTACATCATCAGGTCCGCAACATAACCGGCACATTGGTGAAAGTTGGCGAAGGCAAATGGACCCCGGAGCGCGTAAAAAGGGCACTGGAGGCTCGTGACCGCAAGGAAGGCGGCCCCACGGCACCCCCCGATGGGCTATATCTCGTCAGGATAGATTATCTATAGGATAATTTAGCGTGCCAGCAACACATGATAGAAATGCCACTTTGAATCCAAAGTGCATTGGACGCAGGCCTGCGGCGCGGCGCGAACGGCCCCTGTATTGGAATCCTGAGCGAAACTGCTAACATCCACAGTATTGGCAGGCGTGTAAAATTTTTGACTGGCACTGAAACGTCCCAATGCCCCAATATTCAAACAATCACCGGGATTAGCGCCGGATGCCGCCGAACCACCCGTGTCAGTCGGCGTAGCGTTCTGGCCATTCAGTATGTTAATCCGCTCACAAAATTCTGGCGTAACATTGGGCAAAACAGCAATGAGATCAGCCGCCGAACTCCCCATACCGGGCATAGCCGTGCCGCCATAAAATTCCCAAGAGCTGCCATCATTAACACCAGCGGGCGGTGATCGGTAGGCTGCCGCGCCGCCGGAGGGGGAAAAAACCTGATCCGATGGATCCGCATCGGCTGACAAATTATCATAGTCAGCATTCGCATTTGGATGAGAAAAACGAATATCGGATTCGCTCTTACCGTTTTCCATGATGAAGCGAACGGCCCGCTCCAGCTCCCCTGCATATTGCTGAACTTCGCTCGCCCGGATAACAAGCGTTTCCGCATCAATATTACTTCCCTCCGGGCGGCTTGTGGATTGGATCGCCGCTGTCAGCAAGCCAATCAAAACCACCGCGAGTAAAATTATAAAAAGCACATTTCCCCGCTCCGATGAACGATCACGAGAGAAGTCCGCGTGCAAAAAATATGGAATGAAAGTCATCTCTTAATTCTGCGGGGCAACAGGTAAACAATCGGGAAGATAGTTACAGGCCGCCAAAGCGCCAGAGCGTGAAAAGCCCGTTAACCGCGCACGAAATAACCACCCTTGCGCAGTTTTAAGCGGCGCGATCATAGGGCGCACCTGCACGTAGGAACTGGGCAGGCGGCGCATGGCATCATGCAAGACCTGATCGGTGGCGGCGCGGCTCGAAAACGCACCGACCTGCACCGACCATGGCGCGTCCTGTGCAGCGGCAGATTGCGGCGTGTATGAGGCATCCGTCCGGCCCAATCCGGAGTTAAATTTATAATCCGGTCTGGTGCCGTTTCCTGTATGGGTAGCGATAGCCAGTAACCCGCTTTCAATACGCTGTGGGATACCAAGCTCCGCATCCCCCTCTCCGACAACCGATTCCGAGTCTTTTGAAATCTGGGAATTAGGCGCAGAGACAAAGGCACGTGCCCCCGGCGGCGAAGCCACCGCCATAGCATAGGCCTGTGGTGCCACAACAGGACCACGATCCTCAGGCCGAAGTACGCCCGGCCCAGAGGAGGCCGCAGCATAAGAGTTTCCAGCGATCATCGGCTTGCGCTCCGGCAAGGGTACGGAAACATTCTGCCTGGAATCTGTGCCCAGTTTTCCCGCATCGGCAATCAAAATATCGCCACGCTTTTGAGCAGGCGTACCAAAACCCCGATCCAATAACGCCGCCATGTGATCGTTTCTGCTCTGGGTTGTGCGTCCGCCAAAAACCACACCAATCAAGCGTCTGTCATTACGAACAGCAGAGGCTACAAGATTAAAGCCAGATGCGGCAACATAACCTGTTTTCATGCCGTCCATACCCGCATAGGTTTCCATCAGGCGGTTATGATTACGATAACTGCGTCCCTGATAGGTAAAATTTTTCATGGAAAAATAACGATAATATTGCGGATAATTTTTAATCACAAACCGCGCCATAACAGCCATATCACGCGCCGTACTAACCTGGCGCGAATCATGCAGCCCCGATGCATTTACAAAAACCGTCCGCATCATGCCGATTTCACGCGCGCGCCGTGTCATTTTTCGGGAGAACTCTGATTCTGTACCTCCAAGATGCTCCCCCATCGCGGCGGCCACATCATTGGCAGATTTTGTTACCAAAGCGGCAATGGCATCTTTCACCCGGATGGTATCACCCACCGCGATTCCCAGTTTGCTGGGCGCCATACTGGCAGCATGACTGGACATGCGCACCCGGTCATTCAAACCAATTCGGCCCTGCTCCAGCGCCTCAAAAACCATAAGCAGGGTCATGGCTTTGGTTAACGAAGCCGGGTGTAAAATCTTATCCGCATTGCTTTGAGAAAGAATCTCTCCGCTATCAGCATCCATGACGATAGAGGCATATTTAGGATTCCCCCCAGCGAGCGCACCACCCGAAAAAATAAGAAGAGCGATAAAAAACGCAGCCATAAAACAAGACCATCCGGTGCGCGCCCGCCAAAAAGATCGTTTTTTTCGGGACATTTGTATGCTCGTCACCATTATGCTCAACTCAATGCTAAAAATTTATGAATTTAAAAACAAAAAACCACAGGCCCGGAAGAAGAAATCCGCGCCCTTCGATAAAGATCGATGCGACCTCTATCCATGTTACATTTTTTTAATCTTTGTGTCCAATTTCAACCTTAAAAAAGAATTTTGTGCACTGCAAAAAAATATTGACAGATCATAACAGTGCATGTTATTTCTCCTTTCGTATTGCAATGCAGAAAAATGTAACTATATCTCTCTTGTGTTTTCTGCGTTGCGTTAGTTCGCGAAAATCATCAGGACCGCGTTAGAAAAATTGAAGGATAAACAAGATATGACTCAGAAATCGAAAACAGCTGCAAAAGCTAAAAAAGCTCCAGCGAAATCCGTACGCAAAACTGTAAAATCTGCTGTTAAGCGGGAAAGCGCCGGCGCCAAGGCAAAGTCGCCGAAAGCTAAAAAAATCAAGATACAAAATACCGAGTTTCCAGTACCTAAAATGCAAATACCTGGCATCGCCGATATGGCCGCCGGAACTTCGGACTACATGAACACACTTTTTAAAATGCCCGACTTTAATAACATGACGAATGGAATGGAGATGATCATGCCAAAACAAAACTTCCAGTTCGACCAAATGGCGAACGATACTGCAAATGCCGGACGTGAGAGCATGGAAGCTTTCATCAAATCTGGAACAATCCTTGCCAAAGGCCTTGAGGACATCATGCGCACGGCAGCCTCTTTGAGCCAGGGCGCTGTTGAAAAACAGGCCGAAATGACAAAGCAGATCATGGGCGCAAAAACCCTGAATGAATTCACAGCCGCGCAGAACAAAATTGCCCAGCTGAATTTTCAGGAATTCATGGCCAACGCGACCAAGCTTTCAGAAATGAGCGTAAAAATCATGAACGAAAGCATTGCGCCGTTGAACGATCAAATGAATAAAGGTCTTAACCGCGCAACGAAAATGGCTGCATAAGCCGGCATTTTGCAAAGACCTGTTGTAAAATCATACAGCTGACACCATATTAAAAAGCCCTGCCCTCCAGCGGGGCTTTTCCTTTATTTCCCGGCCTTTAAATTCTGTTATTGAGTGTTCCGGGCCAGTGTTGGTATAGTAAAATATGCTCCTTGATTATCTCGATAATGGCAACTTGATCATGTCCGTAAAACACAGCGTCGCGCATTTTAACCTCTCCCGCATAATCGGTGCGGATCGTCCGGATTTTGGCCCGGGCGGGGACGATGGTGAAGAAAACGGACCTGAGGAAAAAACCGGTGTTCTGCTCAAAACCCGGCCTAAAAATAAAAAACCCTCAATGTACAAAGTTTTACTCCTGAACGATGACTACACCCCCATGGAGTTTGTCGTTCATGTGGTTGAGCGTTTTTTCAATAAGAATCGCCAAGAAGCCACGGAAGTCATGCTTCACGTTCACAGACGCGGCGTTGGAATCTGCGGTGTTTTTACTTATGAGGTGGCCGAAACCAAAGTCGCACAGGTCATGGATTTTGCCAGAGCCAATGAACAACCGCTGCAATGCACGATGGAGAAGGATTAAAACGGCCTCTCAATAATGCAAAAGCATAACCAAAATGCTATAATTTAAAAAAACCGGAAAAGAAAAACCAATGCTCTCACGCAATCTCGAACAAACTCTGCATAAAGCCTTGGCCGTGGCGAATGAATATAATCACGAATACGCCACGCTGGAGCATCTTCTCTACGCCCTGACTGAAGATCAGGACGCCATGGCGGTCCTGCGCTCTTGCGGCATCTCTTTGTCAGATCTACGGGATCATCTGGCCAATTATATAAGCACAGAGCTCACCGGCCTGATAAACCGCGAAGCAGAAGAATCAAAACCCACCACAGCCTTTCAGCGCGTCTTGCAACGAGCAGCCATCCATGTTCAATCCTCCGGGCGCGAAGAAGTAACCGGCGCCAACGTCTTGGTCGCCATGTTTTCCGAACGGGAAAGCTACGCAGTTTATTTCCTTCAGGAACAGGATATGACCCGGTTTGATGCGGTTAATTATATCTCCCACGGTATCGCCAAAGTGCCCTCCTCCCAGATTGAAATTGCCAAAGCACCACGCGGAGCGCAACAAGGATCGGATAAAGAAACAAAAACAGGCGCGGAAGCCCTGAGCGCCTATTGCATCAATCTCAACGAAAAGGCGCAAAAAGGCAAAATAGATCCGCTGATCGGGCGCTCTAAGGAAGTTGACCGCACCATCCAGATTCTCTGCCGCCGGAGCAAAAACAACCCGCTTTACGTTGGCGATCCCGGCGTAGGTAAAACCGCCATTGCCGAGGGGCTGGCCAAAAAGATTGTTGATGGCGAAGTGCCCGAAGTGCTGCGCGAGGCTGTCATCTACTCGCTGGATATGGGAACGCTATTAGCCGGAACACGCTATCGCGGCGATTTTGAAGAGCGCCTCAAGACCGTTTTGAGCGAGTTGGAAAATATTGAACATTCTGTCCTTTTCATAGATGAAATTCACACGATCATTGGCGCGGGCGCGACCTCAGGCGGGGCCATGGATGCCTCCAACCTTCTTAAACCGGCACTCTCCAGCGGCACTCTGCGCTGCATCGGCTCAACCACCTACAAAGAATACCGCAACCATTTTGAAAAAGATCGGGCCCTTGTCCGCCGCTTCCAGAAAATCGATGTGAACGAGCCCAGTATAGAAGACGCAGTTAAAATCCTTATGGGCCTAAAACCCTACTACGAAAAGCACCACAATATCACTTATACAGACGAAGCCATCCGGTCTGCGGTAGAGCTTTCGGCAAAATATATCGGTGATCGCAAACTTCCCGACAAGGCCATCGACATCATTGATGAAGTGGGGGCCGCGCAAATGCTGGTGCCCAAAGACCAGCGTAAAAAAACCATCACAGCAGAAGATATCGAAGGCGTTATCGCCATGATCGCCCGCATCCCGGCGGCCACAATGACCAAGGATGACCGCGCCGCCCTGCAAAATCTGGAACGTGATCTGAAAACCATGGTTTATGATCAAGATACGGCAATCGACGTTCTCACCGACTCGATCAAAATGGCGCGCGCCGGATTGCGTGATCCTGAAAAGCCGATTGGCTCTTACCTGTTTTCCGGCCCGACCGGCGTTGGTAAAACAGAAGCCGCCCGGCAGCTGGCGCGGACCATGGGAATTGAACTTATCCGGTTCGATATGTCCGAATATATGGAACGCCACAGCGTTTCACGCCTGATCGGCACGCCTCCCGGCTATGTCGGGTTTGAACAGGGCGGGCTTATGACCGACAAAATTGACCAGCACCCTCATTGTGTCTTGCTGCTCGACGAAATAGAAAAAGCGCACCCCGATCTTTTCAACATTTTGCTACAGGTCATGGACTACGGCAAACTAACGGATAATAACGGAAAAACCATCGATTTCCGCAATGTCGTCCTGATCATGACCACAAATGCGGGCGCCAGCGATCTGGCAAAAACGCCTGTCGGCTTTGGCCGTGAAATTGGTGACAACGCGGGCAGCGGTTATGCAGATAACGAAGCCATCAACCGCCTGTTTACGCCCGAATTTAGAAATCGTCTGGATGCCATCGTACCGTTCCGCAACCTTAGCCGCGAAACGGTTGAAAAGGTTGTCGATAAATTCGTAATCCAGCTCGAGGCCCAGCTTGCCGATAAAAACGTCATCATAGAGCTTTCAAAAGAGGCACGCGCCTATCTGGCTGAACGTGGTTATGACCCGGCTATGGGCGCGCGGCCATTGGCCCGCGTCATTCAGGAAAAAATAAAACGGCCTTTGGCGGAGGAAATCCTGTTCGGACAGCTTGAAAAGGGCGGGCTTGTGATCATCGGCTTTGACGGTGAAAATCTTACCTTCACTTACAAACCTGCCGAGCGCACAAATACCAAAGAATCGGACGCACCGGAAAAAGAAGACGCGGCGCTTTTATAGGCCCATATGCCTGCGCACATCCTTATAGATGACCGCGGGCGCATCTTCGATCCGGTATATCCCGGCCAGTTTTCGCGCCGGGTCAATCAGATAGATAAAGCTGGAATGGTCAAATGTGTAATCGCTCATCCCCTCTTCCTGCACCTTCACGGCATAAATACGGTAATCTTTTTTGACCTGTTCAATCTGCGCCGCCGAACCGCTCAACCCCACCAGACGCGGATGAAATAAAGAAATATACGCTCCTACCACCTCCGGCGTATCGCGCTGCGGATCAACGGTGATAAACAAGGGCTGCAGGCGCTTTGCCGCTTCTGGATTATCCGCCTCCAAAAGCGAAACCACCTCCGATATTTTCCGAAGCTCCGTCGGGCAGATCGCCGGACAATACGTAAAGCCAAAATAAATGAGTAAAAACTGCCCCTCAAACTCTTTATCCGTAACGCTCCGCCCTGATGAATCCACCAGCGTAAACGCACCACCAATATCCGCCCCGGCCACCTTCATAACTTCAGGCTCCCGGCCTTCCTGCCGCGCATCACGGTCAGCAGAAATCTGATAAAAGGCAATCCCCGCCCCGGCAATCAGCGCAGCCAGAGAAAGAAAAAATGTACGAAACAGACGTTTTTTAAATTGTGCGGTCATAGGAAGACAATCTCTTGAGAATTTCTTTAAGATATGTAAGGCTCTGCTCATCAAATGTAAACACCTTCGGGGTGCCCTGTTTTTTGCGGGGCTGAGATTAAACCCGTTGAACCTGTTGGTTAAGACCAACGCAGGGAAAGGAAAACCAATGCCGCATATCATTGTTGAATACTCCGCCACCATGAAGCTCGACATGCCTGAGCTCTTAAACCAGCTGCATGTCGCTCTGGCACAGCAAGACACCATTAAAATCAAGGCCATAAAAACCCGCGCCATTCCCGTACATGATGTGATTATCGGCGATGGCCGCTGGTCCGATAAAATGGTTCACATCGCGCTCAAACTTTTACCGGGCCGCGACGATGCGCTAAAGCGCACCATGGCGCAAGAACTGCACGACGTTACAAAATTATTCGTACAGGACGACAGCATTTCCATCACCGTCGAAGTTATCGAACTTCACGAAGCCAGCTACATTAAATAGGAGCCATACACATGTCCCCCAAAGATCAATCAACCGGAATCTGCCCCTCCACCCTCGATGTCACGCGCGGGGCCATTTCCGGCTCTAAAAAAGCCTATATCGGGGATTTGCGGGTGCCCATGCGTGAAATTCACCTCTCCAACAAAGAGATCATGACCGTTTACGACACTTCCGGCCCCTACACCGATGCGACAGCCGAGCTTGATATCATGCGCGGCCTGCCGAAAATTCGGGAACGCTGGATACTGGATCGCGCCGATGTAGAGGAAATCGAAGGCCGTAAAATCCAAGCCATGGATAACGGCTATAAAGATGACCAGCACAAGGCAAAACTCCGCGAGAAAAAAGGCCTGAACCATGAGCGATTCCCGGCCAGCCCGGAAAAACCGCTGCGCGCCAGGCCGGGAAAAAACGTGAGCCAGATGCACTACGCGCGTCAGGGCATTATCACCAAAGAAATGGAATTCATCGCCATTCGTGAAAATCAGGCCCGCACAGAGCGGTATAACACTCAAGGTGGTGAGGGGTTCGGCGCAAACCTGCCCGATTTCATCACGGGGGAATTTGTGCGCGCCGAAATCGCCGCCGGGCGCGCCATTATCCCGAATAACATCAACCACCCTGAATCCGAGCCAATGATTATCGGGCGGAATTTCCTTGTAAAAATAAACGCCAATATTGGCAACTCTGCGGTGACATCCTCCATCGGCGAGGAAGTCGATAAAATGGTCTGGGCCACGCGCTGGGGCGCCGATACCATCATGGATCTCTCCACCGGGCGGGACATCCACGACACCCGCGAATGGATTTTGCGCAATTCCCCCGTTCCACTGGGCACCGTACCGATCTATCAGGCGTTAGAGAAAGTCGGCGGCATCGCCGAGGAACTCACCTTCGATATTTTCAAAGACACCCTGATCGAACAGGCCGAACAGGGCGTTGATTATTTCACCATCCATGCGGGGGTGCGCCTGCCCTTCGTCCGCTATACTGCGGACCGGATAACGGGCATCGTCTCGCGCGGTGGCTCGATCATGGCCAAATGGTGCATGGCCCACCATACGGAATCCTTCCTCTATACGCATTTTGAGGAAATCTGCGAGATCATGAAGGCCTATGACGTGGCCTTCTCTCTGGGCGATGGCCTGCGCCCCGGCGCCATCAAGGATGCCAATGACCGCGCCCAATTTGCGGAGCTGAAAACACTGGGCGAGCTAACCCAGATCGCCTGGAAACATGATGTGCAAACCATGATCGAAGGGCCGGGCCACGTGCCGATGCACCTCATCAAGGAAAACATGGATAAACAGCTCAAGGAATGCTACGAGGCCCCGTTCTATACACTGGGCCCCCTCACCACCGACATCGCGCCCGGCTACGACCATATCACCAGCGCCATCGGCGCGGCGCAGATCGGCTGGTACGGCACGGCGATGCTCTGCTACGTCACGCCGAAGGAACATCTTGGCCTGCCCAATCGTGACGATGTGAAAACCGGTGTCATCACCTATAAAATCGCCGCCCACGCCGCTGACCTCGCCAAGGGGCACCCCGGCGCACAAAAACGCGATGACGCGCTAAGCTTGGCGCGGTTTGAATTCCGCTGGGATGATCAGTTTAACCTCAGCCTCGATCCAGATACAGCCAGAGGGATGCATGATGAAACCCTTCCGGCAGAGGGCCACAAACACGCCAATTTCTGCTCCATGTGCGGCCCGAAATTCTGCTCCATGAAAATCACGCAAGACGTGCGCGATTTCGTGGCGAGCGAGGAGAAGGATAAAAAGAAGGTGGCTTAATAAAATAAGCTAATAAGGCCAATAGCGCTTAATCCGAGACCAATGATAGTAAGAATGGTGCCCATTCGTACTTGTTTTTGGGATGTGATGATGCTGTTTGTCTTTTTATTAAGTTCTTCTCTGCAGCGCTCCATATCACGAGCCGCAATTTTTAGCTTTTCGTAGTGTTCGCCAGCTGCTTCATAGAAAGCATCTCGATCATCACCAGCTTGACGGCCGTGTTCTAAAAAATCTTCCGCCGCATCTCGGTCATCAAGATAATCTAAGTATTTCGTGAGCACGTCTTGAATGACAACATCTTTATAGTCATCTTTAAACAGATCAATGTCTTCAATATAAAACTGGATGCCAATATCATTTGCATCGTATATAGCACGTTTGCAATGTCTCTTTGCTTTTCTCAGTTCCTCAACATCATTGTTGTTAAGGAAGTCTATCAAATGTCTTCCAACGTAGCGGAGCTGATTTACTGATGGAAAATCTAAGCCTTCCTCATGTTCAATTTTTTTAATGGCGGCTTCCGCCTTATTAAAAAGATCAAGAGTTTCGGCTTTTAATCCGTCTCGCTCAGCACTATCATCGTTCTGAATTTTTGATGGGTTTGCAGGTGTGATTGCCATAAGCCTATTTTCCGGCCAGACGATAGCGTCCCCGGAAAAGCGAAACATTGCCTTCGGCATGTGCACTAATCAGACGGCCTTTGATCGCATCGCGTTTTTCTTGAGTTTCACGTTGTGTCGGCGGTCTGTTAATGACTCTTGGAAAGAATATATTTTTAACGTTATGCCACATGTTTGTGCTCTTAATGCTAATAGTTTAACTATAAAGCCACAGACGTTTACAATTAGTAAACACCCAAGGGTTACAGCCTACTCTCCGCGTAAACAAATTTGAATTATAGCATGGATTACTAAAGCGAATCGGCCTTAATGTCAATGAGTATTTTACATGCTTTTGGTAGCTTTACAACGACTGAATTGTTAATAAGTTCCAGAAATCATTAAGATAAGCAGCACTTAATATAATTAAATATCATATAAAACAACTAGTTATTTATTAAAATCCTAGGCTGTATGATATCTGCCCCTACTTCTTGCTTCTCTAAAAGCCGCGTTATAATTCCGCTCGATTTTCCTTATTATCTCCCTACCAACACAATGCAAAGATAACCCATGAGCCCACACCTCCCACAAAGGAACACTAAAATGCGCGTCATCGTATTCGTCAAAGCCACTGAATATTCCGAAAATAATTTTTTCAGCCCCACGCCGGAAAACATGGCGCGGATGGAGGCGATGGGCAAGTTCAATGCGGAGCTGGTGGCGGCGGGCATATTACAAATGGGCCCGAACGTGGCCGCAGGGCTCAAACCCTCATCCACCGGCAAGCGCGTGGCCTTTGATGGCGATACGCGCACCGTGATAGACGGCCCGTTCGCGCATCCCAACGAACTCGTCTCCGGCTATTGGATTTGGAACGTGAAGGATATGGACGAGGCGGTGGAATGGGTCAAGCGCTGCCCCAACCCGATGCCGGTTCCGAGCGAGATTGAAATCCGCCCCTATTACGAAATGGAAGATTTCACATGACCCAGCTCCCTCCATGCCCCAAATGCGCTTCCATCTATACCTATGAGGACGGGGCGTTGCTGATCTGCCCCGAATGCGCGCATGAATGGTCCGAATCCGCCGCAACCGGGGAAGCCACCACACTCATCCGCGATGCCAACGGCACCGCGCTCAAAGACGGCGACAGCGTCACGGTGATTAAAGACCTCAAATATCGCGGCGGCGTGGTGAAGGTCGGCACGAAAGTAAAATCCATTCGCCTCATCCACGGCGCATCCGATGGCCACGACATCGATTGCAAAATCCCCGGCATCGGACAAATGGGCCTCAAATCCGAATTTATCAAAAAAATCATTGAGTAACGAACAATTTCCGCCCCATGAAAGCTACGCAGGATTTTATGGCGAGTTGAGGTATCCGAGGGTAAAAAATAGCTTAACCGGCGCCCTCATAATGAGCCAAACGCAACAACCGCTTTTTTGCCCATGATCGGCAAGGATACTCAATCGTGTGATACGCCAATGCCGCAACACATAAAACCGCCACGATGATGAGCGCCAGATGCAACCGAATAAGGGCTTGATCCTGAACCGGGTCCAGGGCCGCATAATAACTGTCCAAACCAATCCGGAACACTTCCAATACAGGATAATGCACCATATATATAGCGTAGGAAATTGTCCCAAGATAACGAATTGCCTTACCCGAAAATAACCATATCGCGGGCTTTGATGGCTGCACGAGATAATATATAAAAACAGGCATTAGAAAATATAAAAATGGAAAAGGCATACCCATAAACCCAAAGCCAATAAATGCACCAAAAGAGAGGATAAAGCCTGTCTCGGCATTCCCTGAGCGATCATTCTGAAAACGCAGTAAATACGCTTTATACAAAAAACACCCAATTATAAAACCTGTAAAAACGCGCCAAATGACCACCCAGCCATAATGCCAATGCATAGACCACCCATTCAAATATACAAGTATCGCATACCCCATTGCTAAGATCATAATAAAGCCTGATAACAAAGCTCTATTATTCACACGAAAAAATGTAGACCACATAAAAGGGAAACAAAGATAAACAACCCACTCTGCACTCACTGACCAAGATGGGATATTTATAGATTTATTATAAATAACATTACTCAACGTAACGCTTAAAAGAATATCACTTACTTCAAATAAGTCACTATACCACAGCCCCACAGCGAAAAAAAAGCTTAGTATCATCACTATAAATAAATGCAGAGGGTATATTCTAGCCAATCGTAAATAGTAATATTCAAAAATAACACGAAAACCTGGCCGAGTTTTCATTTTTTGTCCGTACGCATGCGCAATAACAAAACCGCTAACCATAAAAAAATGTCTACGGCCAACGTGCCGTTCTGTACAAAGTTTTCAATACCTCCCCATCTTATTTTTCCATTAAATCCAGGAAGATAACCATTATAAGCGCCATAACAAGTATGCAAAAGCACAACCCATAGCGCAGCAAAAGCACGTAATCCAGTTATAGTGTGAAACATCTAAAGACTGATCCCAATCGTCATATTTTTTACTATGACATCATTGCTTCACCATAAACACAAAAATGACCCGATCTTCATGTTGACGCCCGATATGGGATTAAACCGCGTTTTTGACGGTAAAATCGTACTCAGTACCCCCCCACGCTCAAAGATACCCCTGAAACATACCCCTTAAATTATAGGCTGTAAACGGAAGCCCTGGATGCTCTTGAAATGAATAAAGGCCCAATTTTCTAGGCCTTGCGTTCTCAAACCGGAGGTATTTTCGGCGTTTCGGATCGCCTCACGCTTTTCTTCCTGCTTTGCGCCAGACAGGTCGATTCCCTGCACCAAGAGTTTCTTGGCGCGTTCGCGTCCTTCACGGGCATCAGCAAGCGAGACGATTGGATACGCTCCAAGGGAAATTCGCTTCTCTTTGCCCAAAAACCTGTATTTCAAACGCCAAAGTTTGCTGCCATTCGGCATCACTTCGAGGAACAAACCGCCTCCGTCAAAGAGTTTATAAGGCGTTTCCTTGGCTTTTGCAGCTTTGCATGATTTGTCTGACAGTTTCATCTTGCCCCCAATTTTAGGGGTATCTTGCCCCCACGATTTCCGATCTGCCCCCACGCTTGCCCCCAAAATTGGTGAAAGCTGGTGAATGGAGAAATATTACCATGAACGGAAAGTGATGGCGAATCCTTTGTTTTCAAAGGGTTTTGCGAATGTCAGTGAAGGGCAATGAATGTCTGTGAAGAGTAAAATGGAGCGGTGAAGGTCTTCACATTTGAGGCGTAAGCGTCTGTAGTGGTTGAATATGCAGGGGCAGTAACTTGAATCGTACCCCCGAACATACCCCCAGACCGTCAAAGCAAGCCCATTTCCGTCCGTGATTGTTCGCCTTCAATCATACACGCCTTGCTTTCTAAAAGGCAATCATCCTTACGCACCTAAACTCAAAAAAATCACATCTCCGGTATCAGTTTTATGAGCGAAGTACCCCCTAGGGGCGGTGCAGAACACACGGATTTTTCTGTATCCGATGGGCGGTCAAAAAAATTTGCGATCCAGACATTAAGCGACAATTTGTAGGATCGCATAATTACGATAGGCGTAAGAATTTGAGCCTTAATGAATTTCCAATAACGCTTACAGAGCTTAATGCCATTGCTGCTGCTGCCATAATGGGACTGAGAAGAATACCAAAAGCTGGGAATAAAATTCCGGCCGCAACGGGTACGCCCGCAACATTGTAGGCAAAAGCGAAGAACAGATTCTGACGGATATTGTTCATCACCGCCTGGGACAAACGTCTTGCACGAACGATCCCGGTCAAGTCTCCCTTCAATAAGGTGACGCTTGCGCTTTCCATCGCTACATCTGTTCCCGTTCCCATTGCAATGCCTACATCGGCGGCGGCAAGGGCCGGAGCATCATTTGTTCCATCGCCCGCCATTGCTACGATCCGGCCTTGATCCCGCAACGCTTTAACAATACGCGCTTTATCTTCAGGCAGGATTTCAGCTTCAACTTCGCTTATCTCAAGAGTTTTGGCTACAGCCTCCGCTGTTTTTCGGTTATCCCCGGTCAGCATGACCACATGGACGCCAAGCGCCTGTAGCTGCTTTATTGCCTCCGGGGTTGTCTGCTTGATAGGATCGGCAATCGCAAGCAATCCCGCTGCTTTTCCGTCAACCGCCATGAAAATCACGGTCGCGCCACCGGCCCTCAGTTCGTCAGCCTTGGCGGATAGTGATGAAACATCCACTCCGGTTTCTTGCATCAGAAAAGCATTGCCAAGCGCAACGCTCTCCGCATCAATTATTCCCGTTACGCCCTTTCCCGTGGGTGAGTTGAAATCTTTTACCGGAATGAGCTTTAATGATCGTACCTTTGCTTCCGCGAGAATGGCATTCGCAAGCGGGTGTTCACTGCCTTGTTCAAGCGATGCCGCCAGCGTCAACAGATCATCAGCGCTTCGTTCTCCTACAGGCACAATCTGCGTGACTTTGGGTTTTCCCTCCGTCAGCGTTCCTGTTTTATCTATCACCAGCGTGTCAATCTTTTCCATCCGTTCCAGTGCCTCGGCATTGCGGATCAGAACGCCCGCCTGCGCGCCGCGCCCGACCCCGACCATAATCGACATGGGCGTTGCCAATCCCAAGGCGCAGGGACAGGCGATAATCAAAACACTGACGGCGGCAATCAGGCCATAGGTAAAGGCAGGGCTGGGGCCATAAACAAGCCATGCGATAAAGGCTATAACAGCGACTAGGATAACGGCGGGAACAAACCATCCTGAAACCACATCCGCCAGCCGTTGGATTGGAGCGCGGCTGCGCTGTGCCTCCGCCACCATTTTGACGATCCGCGCCAGCATGGTTTCCTGTCCTATTTTTTCAGCCCGCATGACAAAGCTGCCAGTCTGGTTGATCGTGCCGCCGATCACGGAACTGCCCGCTTCTTTCTTCGCGGGCATGGATTCGCCCGTGACCATCGATTCATCGACCGCGCTCCCGCCTTCCAGAACGACGCCATCAACCGGGATTTTGTCGCCGGGCCGTACACGCAGGAGATCACCCTGATGAACATGGCTAAGCGGTATTTCTTCATCGCCTGCATCTGTCATACGCCGCGCTGTATCTGGGGCCAGCTTCAGAAGCGCCTTAATCGCGCCGCTGGTCTGCTCACGCGCCTTCAGTTCCAGAACCTGCCCCAGCAAAACCAGGACAGTAATAACGGCGGCAGCTTCAAAATAAATGCTGACCGCGCCATGCTCGCCCCTGAAGGCATCAGGAAACAGGTTGGGGGCAATCGTGGCAATAACGCTGTATATCCACGCCACACCCGTACCCATCGCAATCAGTGTGAACATATTCAGGCTGCGGTTTATGATGGAGGCCCGCGCACGATGAAAGAAAGGCCAGCCCGCCCATAGCACCACGGGAGTTCCCAAAGCCAGTTGCAGCCAGTTGGATATTTGCGGTTCAACGATATGAATGTTGAAGACATGCGCCCCCATCTCCAGAAATACCACAGGCAATGTCAAAAAAAGCCCGATCCAGAACCGGTGCCTCATATCAGCCAGCTCCGGATTTGGCCTCTCATCCCCTGTTACGATCTCCGGCTCCAGCGCCATGCCGCAAATAGGACAACTTCCTGGCCCTTTCTGGCGGATTTGTGGATGCATCGGGCAGGTATAAATAGCACCACTATCATTGACGGTAGCAGGTTTTGCATACTCTTTATGGCCATGCCCGTGGTGATGTTCGTGATGACAGTGATGCGATTTTTCCTGGTTCATTTTTTATCACTTTCTTCGCTGTTATGGTGATGCCCATGTCCATGTCCGAAAATATGCATGAGCGGACAGGCCAGCAGAATCAAGTATGGCAAGGCTACCGCCAGATGTTCAAGATGAACGGTCAGCAGGTAATAGCTGACCCCGGCCAAAGCCAGGATCAGTGCAACACCCTTCCACGAAAGAACACAGGCCAAAAAGCCTTTGTGTTCATGGGAGCAGTTTTTGCCGTGGTGCATTGTTTCCTCCTTAATGATGTTCTTCATGGTTTTCCGGCGTAGCGGGTGTTTCAGCGGGAGCCGTGCCGCTCTCATGACCGTGATCGTGCATCATGCCGCCTTCCATGCCCTCCATGTCCATACCTTCCATATGCTCATGTTTCATTTCCGGCATCGGGCCGCTGGCATAGGTGTGGAAGTTTTCTTGGTTCTCGAAGTAATAGGTCATACCGTGCGGGTCTGCGCCGATGACCGCGCTGGATTTATCGACCTGCTTGCCGCTGACCGGATCGGTTGCCGATCTTAACGAAGCATCGTTTTTAAGTTTATCGGCGCACATCGGGCAGCAGCCGTAGTAGGTTTTGCCCTCGACCTCGATAGCGATTTGCGGCTTGTCGAAAACCTTGTTGTTCATCATGCAGACATATTGCGCCTCAACTGGTTTCAGCCAGCTATCAGCGTGTTCATGCCCACCTTCGGCGGCCATTGCGGGTACTGCGATAAACAACATTAGTATAGTCAGTAAAAGTTTCTTCATTGGTCTTCTCCTTTGTTTTTAAGGTTAGTGGTTATGTTCGCCTTGACCGTGATGGTCATGGCCTTGGGTACTCAAATCTTCCGTTTTTTGATGATGTCCCGGCATATCGCCGTGCGAATGGCTGCCGTGACCGCCATCGCCGTGGATTTCCGGCATCCGCATTACGCCAACGCCGTGGCGGTAAACGGCCTCGCCGCCCTTATAGCCTGTCACCGCCAGCAGCCCGGAGGCCAGCAGCATGACCGCAACGAAAACGGGGCTGACAACTTTGGCTCCGCGCTGCGTCCATGCGGCCCAGAGCGCGAGTACAACAAATATACCGGCTGTTGGTAAGGCCCAGTTGCGGTGATCCGTCATGGCAGCATGAGACGGCCCGTCATGCGCGACTGTGCTGTAGGCGTATAAACCCGCCAGCACCGTGCCAACGGTCATCGCTGCGCCGATCCAGAGGTTCCATCTCGCGGCAATCAAGAGGTTTTGTTTTTTCAAAACCAGCCCTGCCAAATACAGAAGTGCGGATATGCTTAAAAGTCCGACCGTGAAATGCACGAAAATCGGATGCCAGTTTGGTATGATTTCAATATTCATCATCGCTGTCTCCTAAAACATGAACCGTATGCCCACGGCGGCGATGAAGTTGTCATTGTCGCCTTCCTCCCGCTTGGCAATGGATGATGTTTCACCAAATTTTCTCTCGTATTTCAGATCAACGTAAGGCGCGAATTTGCGGGTGATTTCATAGCGGGTCTGCAAGCCGACTTCACCGCTGGAAAGCCCCGCGCCGACTTCTTGTTCCGGCACGTCCTGTGCGAACAGGTTGATTTCGGCGTAAGGCTCAAGGATCAGTCTTTGCGTCAGCAGAAATTCATTCTCCTGCCGGAGCCTTGCGCTGACATCGCCTTCATCGCTGATAAAAAGATGGGTTTCCGTCTCAAAAAAATACGGCGCAAGCCCTTCAAATCCGAGCACAAGATAGGAGGTGGAAACGGGCTGCGTATCGTGCCGGATACCCGCCTGCAAATCCCAAAAGTCATGGATGTTGCGACTGTACATGGCCCAGAACTCCGCCTGTTCGGTCGCACCGTCCTCGTTTTCACCTTCGGATTTCAGCCAGAGCTTGTTTTCATCGGTGCCAACCCAGCCGTTCAAATCCCAGCTTGCAACCGGGCCATGCTCGCCGCCGCCATAATCGCTTTCCAGCGTGAACATATGCCAGATTTCCGATCCGTGCTGGTGATCCGCCGGATGCGTTGCGCCATCTTGTGCCAAGGATGGCGTTGAAAACGCCAGCAATAAAAATGCTGTTGCGAATAGTTTAGTGTGCATGGTGCTGTCCTTCCTCATTCGCGGGCTTGTGGCCGGAATGATCCATCTTCGAGTGATCCATAGCGGGCATATCGTGACCCATTTTGGAATGATCCATTGTGCCGTGATCCATGCCTTTCATGTCATGGCCCGCGTGAGGATCAGATTTTTTGGATTGTGGTATGGCCGAGGGATCGAGTTTCGCCACGACCACCTTGTTCATCATCCCTGCCATCATGTGATACAGCAGGTGACAGTGAAACGCCCATTCTCCCGGCTCATCGGCGGTCAGAAGCACAGAGTATGACTGACCCGGAGGCACAATGACTGTGTGCTTGTTAGGCAGTTTCTCGGCGGGCTGGCCGTTTTCAAGCTGCACAAACATTCCGTGCAGGTGCATGGGATGCGCCATCATTGTGTCATTGACGAATTTCAGGCGTACACGCTCCCCGTAATTGAGATTAATCGGCCCGGAGTCGGCGTATTTCTTGCCGTTGATCGTCCATATGTACCGCTCCATATTGCCACCCAAACGCACGAGGATTTCCCTTTCAGCTTCTCGCGTGTCTTTCTGGATGCCAAGGTAGCGAAGATCGGCATAAGACAAAGCCTTGTCGCCGGGAGGTGTTCCCGCTTTTGCCCAGCCGCTTTTCTCCGCTATTTTGTTCATGCTTTCATCGGAAGGCATCGCATGGCCCATTGCTGCATGATCCATTTTTGAGTGATCCATCGGTATATCGTGGTTCATTTGCGAATGATCCATACCCGACGTATTCATGCTGCCGTGATCCATGCTGCCCATGTCATGATTCATCCCCATATCAGCCATCGTCAGCAGGGCGCGGGGGCGGGATTGCGGAATTTCGCCGCGCATCCCTTCACGCGGGGCCAGCGTTCCCAGCGCAAAGCCCGTGCGGTCAATCGGTTCAGCGGCAATCGTATAGGCTTTGTCCTCTTTGGGCGTGACGATCACATCGTAAGTTTCAGCCACGCCGAAGCGGAACTCATCAACAGGCACAGGCTCGACATTCTGCCCGTCCGCCGAAACGACCTGCATTTTCAGTCCCGGTATCCGCACATCGTAAAACGACATAGCCGAAGCGTTGATAAAGCGCAGACGCACCCGCTCACCGGGTTTGAAAATTCCCGTCCAGTTTTGCTCTTGCGTTTTGCCGTTCACAAGAAAGGTATAGCCGGTCACATCCGATAAATCCGTGGGCAGCATACGCATCTCGCCCCACATCTTGGCGTTCTCCCATGCCTTGCCGAAGCCTCGCTCTTTCGCATCGTCAAAGAAATCGCCAACCGTACGGCGGGCATATTGATAATACTCTGAAGACATTTTCAGGTTGGACATGATGTCCCATGAATCTTCATCATGGAAATCGGACAGCAGTACAACGTAATCGCGGTCAGCCTGTACCGGGTCTTTGCCTTTGGGTGCAATCACGATGGAGCCGTAATGCCCGTCCTGTTCCTGCCCCATGCTGTGCGCGTGATACCAATAGGTGCCGTCCTGCCGGATTTTGAAGCGGTAGGTAAAGGTTTCACCGGGCTTGATGCCGGGAAAGCCGTTAAACCCCGGAACGCCATCCATTTCACCGGGCAGCAAAAGCCCGTGCCAGTGAACTGACGTATCTTTATCCAGCTTGTTAGTCACATGAATGATGGCTTCCTGCCCTTCAGTAAACCGCAGGGTCGGGCCGGGAATAGTGCCGTTGACGGTGATTTTATCAACTGTATTGCCGGTGATGCTCACAGGCTCACGGGCGATGGTCAGGCTGTATTCCTCCGCCCGTGCCTGGTGCGGCAGGATCAAGAGCAAAAGCCCGGATAGAATAAGAATGGTATATTTCATAAATCAGAGTCCTCATATAAAAAATTCTGCACACAAATAGATGGTGCAGAAATCCTATATGCGGAGTCTCTGTGTTGTCAGCAGGATGGAAGGCTGTGTTTGCGAGAATGCGGGCCAGTCAGGAGGCGGGCCGCGAATAGTGCCTACATCTGTAGGCAAGAACCGGCTGACGGCAATATCGGCAACCAGCGGGTAAACAATCAAATCTTTCTTGATGTCGGGTTTATCATAGCTGGCAGTGTCTGCTTTTTGCATATCCACGCCCGCACAGTCGGACATGAAGGTCAGTTTGTTAGATTTTCCTTCCTTCTTGTCGCCATGATGGTCGGCATGATCGGCGCAGGGAATCCCTGCCTGAGCTGCCAAGGCTTCATCCGTGCACATCGGCATGGCGCACACCAGCGAAGGCGTGAGCATCAGAAGTACGAGCATAAAGGTTAAGAAATTTCTCATCAGGTAACAAGATAGCACTTTTTCACAGAAGAGCCATCCCTATCAGAAAATCAGTGTTTATGCCTACATTTTGCCGGTATCAGGGATTGTGCCACCCTGTTTGTCTATAACACCACGACGGACGAGTTTTCCTAGCGCCTTAATGTAAGCATCCAGTCCCTGCTGAGCAATTGACTGAGGCACATCGGCTTGCAGAATAACGATTGTAAGACCCACTAATGTAGCAATGTCGATCAGGCGGCTTTGGAAATAACCGTCTTGCACCTTAACTTGGGGGATACCATCCTCGGCAGCATACAGAACCGTATTCCGCTCGTTAGCTCTTTGTCGAATAAACTGGACAAAACTTTCTATATTTCTGTCGCTTGCAATATCTTGAAGCTGACTGCCAAAATCAACGGGCGATACTCTTTCTCCATCCTCTATTTTTTCAGTCAATTTGACTGACCAATTTAGCGGTTCATTCAAGATGGCAGAGACATCCTTCGGCCCACCATATTTCTCAAGGTTGGTGATATGGGCATCTATCCGAGGAGTTTCAGGCTGTATATGAAATTTTATACTATCCATTCCACATTCATGCAGAAGGCGTCCTACAGCGTGAGCCATATGTATTACACCAACTTTATGAGGGTGAGACCACGCATTTAAAGCATCGGCACCAACATACCCTTTTGCTTTGAGGGCAGCGATTACAGCAGACGCGGCCTCTTCTTCGCCCGTCATTGCACTAAATACCGCCATTTCAGGATCAATAGACCTTAAGAGCCAAGCCTGCCTCACTCTGCGGAAGGCGTTTCTACAACAGTTTTTGGCGCGGCCAGGTGCCAGCTTGCTAATGGATTTTTCTAAAGCTGTTTGGGCAGCAGAGAAGGGTAGATCATCAGCATAAACTGCGGGATTCGTCTCTTCCATACGCTAACTTCCATCAAAATAGTGTGCTGATAAACCCAATTCGTTTTTTATAAAATATCGCGCCAGCTGACGCAGAACATACGCTACGTTATGAAGCCTATTTAACTCTTCAAACTCATCTGGATCGGTAGATTCAGGTTTGTTGGCATGAGCAACGGCTGATCGGCACGCATCATAGAGGTAATTTTCCACGGGCTTTTCACCGCGGTAATTTTCAAATCTTTTGATAATATCGGGATCAATTTTGTTCTTAATGGCCGCATAGCTGTCCCTAAACCACGTCCGCGTTTCTGACCGTCCTCTGTAGCGGATCTCTATAATTTTGTAATACGACAAAACCGCAAAACTTATCAGATAGTTTTGCTCAGAATTTCTGCCCTCTCTGTAGATGGCCAAGGCTTTCCGTCCATCATCATTTGGCAGATTACGATCAAAAATCCAGTGATGCGCGGTAGAGAACGCTAAATCTCTTTTGGGCGCTGGCACGGGGACAGGATTCCCTGACCATCCCTCCTGCACGACCGCGTACTGATCGTCACACCATGTAAGCAAGCTTAAGAAGCGATTAATAATCGTTCTTGCCTCTTCGCGGCCTACTCTATTGCCATGCAAATCAATATGGATTGAGGTTGTATGGTCTTTTGTTTTCGGCAGAAGAACCAGCCTATAGCCATCAAACTCAACCAGTTTTTCTTCTTTAGGCCACGTTACCTGGCAATCTACTGCCATGTTCAAAAAATTAGAATACGGCGTTAGTTTCAAATACTCAGCACGTCTCTGCTTTTCTAACTCTTCATCTGTTTCAGGCTCCTCAGGGTAGATGACGGGAGGCATGGAAGCCTCGCGCTTTAGGCTCTCTACGATTGGCCGAAAGAAGGATGGATAAAAAACCATATCATTGGTCATGGTGGTAATCATTTGAGAGGGATCATAACCCTTGTCTGCGCCAGACTGCATGAGCGTTACGGCGTGTCTATCAACATAGTATGATACTTTTTCAGTATCCCCTGCTCGGTAATGAATAGCTGCCCGCCCGTGACCATTTGTATATATTTCACTATCAGAAACAGTAACTTTTATCAGTTCGTTCAATGTGTCGGTTGAAGACAGTATAGCTTCTAGCGCGGCGACAAATGTTGGAGCCTTCTGAAATGAAGCCTCTACCCCTCCAACAGGACACAAGGTTTTAAGGATAAGGGCCGTATGTCCGGCAAAACCGATTTGCGGTGCGACAAGAGATAATATCCCAGCGGCAATCTCCTCAGTCGTTAAATGTTTTGAATTTCTAACTGTTCCCTTAGGCAAGAGATTGTATCCGCGCATTTTTTCAAAACGTGCGGATACATGGCCATATGGATGGCTGGAGATATGAATGGTTCTTGTATGGTCTTCTAAAATTCTTTCAAGCTGACGCGCTATCATTTTAATTCCTCAGCCGTCGCCTGGCAACAGCCTCTGTATCATGCCATTCCGCTTCATGCTGGTAGGTCTTAACTAAACGGCCCAGAACCTTGGCGATTTTTGGATGCGTAAACTGAAGAGCGCTGACCCACTCTTGAAACTCATTTGCAAGTCTTCGCTCCTCGCCGCCGCCCTCACCGCGCCAATGAACGCCGCGCTTGTTATAAAGCGCTGTTTTTAAGCTATCAGACATTTCCTCATTGAGAACTTGCTCCAAAGCATCTCTAACGGGCTTGCATGGCCATATTCCATCGTCCCCAGCAGGAGCTGTCGAAAACAACTTTCCTAAAGCATGGTCGCCTATCTTCCCACGCGCCAGCTCTTTGCAACCAGCCTGTACTTGCCGAACCCACTTTACGATCTCCCCTGCATCCTGCTCGCCATCCTTATTGTGACCAGGTATGCGGGCCAATCTCTCTAAAAGTTTGTATGCGGCAACAGCCCTATGTTCCTTATGCTCTTCGTCAGAGGCCTGAAGACCTTTGGGATCTTCACCTTCGTCATCTCTCTTGTAAGCAAAGACAACAGCATGAACATACATTTCTGGATTTTTTTCGATTTGGCTTTCCAAATTCGGAATACGACTGTCTTCCCTATCAAAAACATCAATATATTTAAATTCTAAGGCAGCAAGATCGTCAACGGCAATCTCACCGCTACGGCCTAGCCTCTCAAACACATCACGAATGGCATAAGATTCTAACTTGTGGATGTCAGTCGGCTCAGAATCTTCTGACCCTATGGCACGCATGAGCTTTAAAAGCTGCTTAGGCTGAATCTTATCCATATCGAAATGAATCAAATGGAAGGCCGACCGTGGACGCTTTGCCTCAATTAACTTATCCACTGCATACTGAAGCTCTTCACTGGAGTTATGCGACCAGCTTGCTGGTACGGTTTGCCAATAGCCTCTCTGCACCTCATTACTCAGCTTTTCCAACTCATTCCATGTCGAGTTGTTGAATGGACAAACGGCGAGTACCGGCACAAGCTCAGCAGCATGAAGCCGATTTATCAATTCAGGAATGATCTTTTCGGCTCTATCCTGTGGCAGAGAGGACAATGCGCCGTACACAAGGAACCGGCGGGACGAACTATCTGAGAGTGGGCCGCAATCCAGCACAAAACGAATAGCCTCTACAAGATCGTAAGCGTCTTCATAAATTCTTGCGATGTGCCAGCCAATCATATTGGCAGCCTCACTTTTTTCTGCAAGCTCAACAACCCCCGACATACTGCGAACGGCAAGAATCTCTGTTAAGGCTTCTTTGCGCATAGCGGTAATTCGTTCGTCCCGCTTTTTGAAATCCATTTCATCTTCTTCAAGCTCGTCGGCGGACTCTTCGACCCAGTGCTTTAAGAACAACCATTCATGTTTGAGAAGTAGGTCAGTAGGCATTAAAGATTCATAAAGCATCTTTGCCCGATTTAAATTTTTTCCAGCCTTGCCATGTTTTACACCGCGCCGCGTAAAAGCGCTCATACGGATTTTTTCCCGCATCCAACTTTTATCCTTATCGGAAGCCGTCTTACTCCACGCCTCAACCAAATCCCATATTTTATTTTGATCTCCCTCATCTAGCATCCGCAGACTTCCGATCAAATCACTAAGCATCTCACGGCTATGGCCTTTCCAGCTTATGGCCATGTCCAGCGCATGAAGAGCAAATTTATTTGCTTCGCCGCGTGTGACAGGTTCTCCGTATCCATGCCCGTCGGTTCTCCAGCGGGGTTTATGGCTGTAATGACCTGTTCTGGAGTTTCCATCAAACTGTTCGACACATATTCTCCAGGCTACAGCTGGAAATTTTTGTGCCAGTAACTCAAGGGCCTTTATACGCTTCTCGATAGGCACAGCCGTTTGAGGCATCCAGCAACGAAAAACTGCGCTTAGGCTGGCAGTTGGCTTGTTCATTATGTTGTCGTTTATTTCTTGCTGTGCCAAGCGCCCAAGGATTAAAATTGTAGGCACTAGATACTCTTCAGACCACGCCAACCCCTCCAAAGCCCAGAGCAATCCTGAGCGATAGCAGCGACCAAACAAGCCTGTGTCAACAGGGCGCATCAAAAGAAGAGATTGCGGTTCAGCGCTTTCAAGGTCGCGCTCCAGGATATTCAGAAATACCTTCGGTGCGGCCTCAGCGTACATGGGTAAATCGCCGGAGCTAGCTTCTAAGGTTCGGACTGTAAGGGGGGTAAACAATTCTTCAATGAGATGTCCAATCCTTACTTCCAGATCGACGCCAAGACGATTTTTCAGTATCTGATTCCCATAGACAGCAAGCAGCACAAGCGTTTCGCATATACCGTCTCTCAAAGCGGATGAAATATCGCGGCTCTTTCCGTACATGCCAGCAGCCCATCTTTGATCTTCAGGTAAATCCAGAGATGGGTCGTCTTCTGACAGGACAAGTTTCGCCACATTCACGAAACGCTGAATGTCAGGCTCAGTAATGTCTTTGCTGATAGCGAACATGACGTCAATCTTGGAAACAAGGCCGTAGAGCGATCCGGCAGACCAGATTGGGGAATCCTCAAGCTGCTGCAATGCCGCTATTTGCTGTTCTAGTTCTGCATACGAGAATTGACCCGACAAAAGCTCCATTATAACTTTATCTGCGTCATTCCTTGTTTTCCAAGCGCCTGCAAAGGCAAACGGTACAAGCGATCTTGCTGTACCCTGATCCGATGCCCAATATGGTGTTTGAATCGCTCTTGTTTTGGATAAGCGCCTGCGAAGGATTGTCAGCGACCTGCCTGATTCATGGGTTAGATGGCTAATCTCATCATCGTTACACCCCATGCTCTTTAGAGCCTTGTTAAAGGGTTCGTAGGTTAGAGGTTCAAGAGCTATATCCGGCTCGTTATTGATGGCACTACGAGGATACACAATTATCGAACGAAGATTTTTCGCGTGCTGCGCTATCTCTTTCTCAACTTCCCGATTGGCAGTTACAGCAACAAAATGCGGCGACTGCGATGCCAGCTTTGTCAGTTGACCAGGCTTATCAAACACGATGACGCGATCACACAGATGCGACAGCTCAGAATCGTTTTGTGAAAACAAGCAATGCAGGAACGCGAGGGCTTCCAACGTCGAATCGGCAGCTACAATCAAAGGCTCTCCTGGCGCGCTTAACAGTTTTTTCTTGGCTGATGGCCTGAATCCTTCGATGGCAGGGACAAAAAGTTCAGGCGAGAGAGGCGGAGCACAGTCCGCTAGCCATTCTTGCCAGCACGCTTCTAATGAGCGTACTCCCTCAGACGGAAGGCCAATTTCATTGGCGAACCACGCCTGTCCTGGAATTGATTGCTCAAGCCATTCTTCCAGATTGCTGGCATCAAAAACACGAACGTCTTTCCATTTTTTTTCTTTCTTACGCTCCCTCTCCCATTCAGCTTTGCCGTGCCACCGCCTAGGGGTAACAAATACAAAAGTGATTTCCTTGCGTTCATCAGCTGCGATCTGGTCAACGCTTTTAGCATAATCACCATCAGCTTTAGTTTTTGGTTCTTGATTAACCCCAAACTCCCATCCGGATTTTCCGGCTGGTATCCAAGGGGTCACATCACCGGCCTCTACATATCCATCCCATCCAGGGCGCTCCGAATCATCGTTTCCTGGAAATTCGCATTTTTCTAATTTAATGCCGGTTGAATTTACGAGCGTTCTAAGAAATACGGAGAGCCTCGCACGAGCAGCGTGAGTTCCCGCCCATGTCTCAATGTCATTCGCCTTGAGCTGAAGAAACGGGGGCACGTATGGTTTTGCCGTTTCCCCCACCTTGCCTTTGGCAAGGTCAGCGTCGTATGCGGCCTGCATATCCATAAGTTTATGAGCGCTCGCACCAAACGTATGCTCAATCCTAGCTGCCATGTCTGCTGACAGCGCCGCGTTGCCGTTGAGCATATTGGATAGCGCTGGCCTTCCCACAGACAGCCTTTTGGCTGCCTCAGTTACATTCATGCCCTTAGGCAGAACATTTTCCCTTATGTACGGGCCGGGATGTAGGCTGTGGGTCTGGTTCTTTTTGGTCATGGCGAATCTCCCTGTTAATTCACCATACTGTATCGTGTATCGTTACGCAATACACTTTATATTTCTATAATTACGACTATTGATGCAATCGCCTGTAATGCCAGTTTTTCAGATTCAACCACACACTCTCCTTGGATTCGAGCAGGGCCGTGTCTGGCCCCTAGCCACATGCACGCTCCGGCGTTGCAAGCAAAAGAGCTTGTTTTCACCCGCTTTTTAGCCCTGTCAGATTGCTTTACCGCAGTGTTACCAAAATTCTCCTTGAATCCTGCTCCGACTGTGCACGCTAAAGCGTTATAGGGACTCATTCTTTTTCTTGGCCCGTACAAGGTCAGCTTTTTCTAATCCATTTTTATCACTGAAAATCGCCTCAAAAATTCGATCAGGATTGTTAATCCAGACGCGATTCTTTAACGTGGTTGTTGGAGACAGCAAAAAACTGTCTCTGGGGCTTTCATCCCCATCAAGTGCGGCAAAGACACTGCCGGAAATGTGTCGCTACTCAGCTCACGGCTGGGTGGCGATGTCATGTCCAAGGCGCAAGCCCAAAAGCATCGCGCCGTTTCACTTGATACGGATGAAAACACCCAGCCACCAGGGCAGGACAGCTCTGGTGGTTTTCCGTACACGAAAGGAAATGACGTGAAAATATATATCTGCATTTTAATCACCGTATTGGCGCTTTCTGGCTGCGCTAATCCGCGCTCCACCACAAACCAGCTTGAGCTGGGCATGACGAAAGAACAGGTGCGCACCATTATGGGTGAGCCTGACAGCTCCGCCGCGATCAAAGGCCAAGGCGATTGCTATTACTACAGTATGTGGCGCGACTTCTGGAACCGTCGCCCAGGTGATTATTCCGATCGCTACTACGCCTGCTTCCAATCCGGCAAGCTCGTGATGTATGGCCGCGTGGGAGATCCGATGTAATGGAGATAGCTCAAAGTGAAGAAATAAAGCCTATCGCTAAAATAGCAACAAAAGCTAAAGACATTTTAATACGTCTCTGCATATTCGTAGCTGCTATGATTTCGGTGCTTGCGGCGTTGGTAATTATTGATCGCGTACTGCTTGTGCTTTTGCGGCTTGAAGAAGCTAGCCTTATGCTGTCACCAATTTCCATCCTTATAGGAGGCTTAGCTGTAAGGGGCGCGCTTAGAAAAATTGTGCGCCGAAAAGAAATACAAACCCGCATGAAAATTACAGCAGCGGCTCTATTGATTTTAATGATTATAAATCTCACCGCTTATTTCTTCTCGGATCGCAAACAATCTGAACCAATCAAATTTACACCCTTTATGATCGCACAATCAGCAGCCTATTCTCTGCCTGAAATCTTGATTGCCAGCGTGCCATACATTGGCTTGCCGTTAAGCGTCGGCCTTCAGGTTCAGAGAGTAGCTGAAGAGAGGGCGGAATCCCGTGGAGAAGACCCGCGCGACATATCGGGGGAAGACCTGTTTGCCGCCCTTTTTATTCCTCCCTGGTAATATGCAACAGTTGTCATTGAATCTGGAGATGGGAGATGTCGTCTGCTCGTTTAAAGATGATGCTTATGACGTGGCCGATAAAATTATCGGCTTCCGTGGAAAAGATGCCCTGATCTACATCGCTCTACGGCAATTTGACGATTTTCAGGACGAAATCGACCAAGCCTATTGGGTTGAAGTCAGGCGGGCGTGCAAATTCATATTGAACGACCATCATTATTGGTACAACGGCCATCACAAGCGCCTACCTCTTGTTTGAATGGGCGTTACAGCCGTAACCGACGTATATACAAGTTGGGCCAATGATTTAGATGCAACGCCGTGTGCGCCCTGCACGTTACGCCTCAGGATATTGTGCCGGATAAACCGGCGCTCCGTCGTTCTGCAAGCGCTCAAAGTCAACCCTATAGAGCCGCACGGTTTTGCCGTGAACGCGGATAGGATGGGCACGCTCACCTTTGCTGTTCCCAGGCGGGATGATTCCGTTCTGCTCCAACAGGTCGAGAGAAAGTTTGAAGTCAAAGCCCTTCAGTGTTTCCTTCATACCATCGGCGTTTAGGTAGTATGTGCGCACGCTGTTTTCATCGCGCCAATATCCTGCTCTGTCGCGCACCATTTTATCGCTATCTTTATCATCCATGTCCGAAAAACGGCTATCACCATGTCTTTCAATAAAATCCAGCAGAGCACTAAAGATTTGCCGCTTCTCATCATTGCCTTCACCACGCTGCGCCTTCCATGTGTGATAGCCGATGATGGCCGCTTCAGTTGCCGTGCCAGACGGCCAGCCCGTGATACCGTATTCCGTAGCCAGCTCCCCAGCCAGGGCAATCAGTGCAAAACGTCCGGCAGCACGTTTATCTTGTCCTTCTGCGCCGTTGACTTGAAAGCCGGGGAGCGATTTAATTTGCCGGAGGTATTCGCTGAAATTTCGGTCGTCGTGGGTAAGGCGCTCCAGATAAACGCGACCCGCATGACCGTAATTAAGCAGCGCCTCGCTGCAAATATAGTCAGACAACGCCGCACCATGATCGAAACCATGCAGATCATCAAAAACACCGTACTTACGCTTGGTAGGCAAGTCGAGCAGGCGCATACTTTGACCGGCTTTCACCCTGCCGCCGCCCTCCCTAATTGCCGTGGCGATACTGCGCTCCCCGTTTGAGAGCGCAAAAGTAAGCCAGCGCGTTACCGGTCTTGCCGATCCGTAGCGGCTGGCCCGTTGCTTGCCGTAGCCGTTACCAAGGGCATAAGCGATTTCTCCTACATCCGAGGGGTCACACTCGCTGATTTCATCGAGAACAAGAAAACCATCGTTAAACAACGCTGCCGCACCCTCCAATCCGTTGGCAGTCGTGCGCCAGCTCCGACGATATTCTTTTCCACCCCAAACGCTGGATGAGGCACGGGCAATCGTGGTTTTGCCAGAAGACGAATCTCCGAGCATGTGAATACCCCCACCCTCCGAATGGGTGAGTTGCAGTAGTGGCCCGACGAAGGCACAGGATAGCCCCAAAGCCAGCATGGGATTCCCTACAGCCTTGGCCGCTACGTTCTCTCTCCACGCTGTTAGCGTGCCTGCTGCACAAAACTCTTCATAAGCCGCCTGATTGCTCTGGAAGACGACTTGATCCGCATCCGGCCCGATAACCTGGTCTGGCAAAACATAGGCATGTCGTCCATACCATCCTGTTTGCAGTGAGCAGTTAATCTGTTTTTTTGGCGCTACGGTTTGCAAAAGATAGCAAGACAGCTCACGAAAACTGTGGGGGTCGATCAGCACGCCCATCGTAAGAAGTGTGCCGCGCAGCTCCTCACCCGAAGCACGCAAAAGCTCCATCGGCATGGCCCACGTTTTCCATCGCCCTTTGGAATCCTTAAAACGCAGAAAACGTCCAAAATTATTATCACGCCTGTCGGACGTTTGCGCCTCAATGTGCAGGGGGCTGCAAACCCACTTATCCATTAATATGGCTCCGTCATCATCTTCTTCAAAGTAAAGATAATACGTGCCTGGCCGCATTAGCTTGCCATTATCCAACCTCGTGAAGTCGTCATAAACATGCCAGCAAGGGCGCTTTTCGTAAGGGATATGAGGTTCTAAAAGCTCTGGCAGTGGTGTAATTTCTCCAGGCTGAATAACTTTGCTCGTCGGCAAGGATTCCTTTTGAGGCATAACGTCTGTTACGTCGTTACCCCCTGCTGGCGCTTCAGAAAAACTCAATGATTTCTGACCTGTAACGGCTGTTACGTCAGTAACGTCATCTGCTGACATATCAGGGATCATGGAGATTTCTCGCACATTATCGGTCATGCTCGCCCCCAACCTAGTTTTGAGAGGTCATTGAAATCGGTGCCTTCCGCGCCCTCAGGAAACTCAGGCACAATCAGCGTGGCCTGTACAAGCCGCGCCGCCTCGATTGCTTTCGCAAGGCCAGGATTGCCAGAGGTGAAGCGGTCGTTATCGGCGGCGATGATAATCTTCGCTTCAGGGAAATGTTGCCGCGCTCCCTGTGCGACCTTCGCCAGGTTTCCAGCGTTCATGGCGCAAAGGACAAAATCGCCCATGACTTCATGCAAAGTGGCTCCTGTCGCCCAACCTTCACAGATCACCAACCTAGAGAAGCTGTTCATTGTGTCCAATCCGATGGGGCAATACAGACGCTTACCCTTCCACCGGACTCAAAACGCTTTTCTCCATTGGCATAGATGGTCTGGAGATTCCAGAGCATTCCATGAAAGTCCATAAGCGGTACAAGCAAATGGTTCTTTATTTGCCTCAGGTTATGCGTCCCTACATGCTTTGTTGTCAGATAAGGGTGTTGTGGATTTACGGGCGACGCACTGAACCATTTTCTCTGAGACAACTCCGCTACAGTGATATGATCCTTATACCGATCAACCTTATAGTCACTTCTTGCTTTGTCGATCTGGGCTTTTAGATGTTCACGAATCTGATCCGACACACGAGAGCCTTTGGAGTACCAAGTAAACTTTTCACCCGTCCTCCATGATCCATAAACGCCAACCTCACCGTAAAAGACATACCATCCGTTGTTCTTCCCTGGCTTGTCACCAGCAACATGGAATCGATGAACCTTGCCATCGGCTAGGATAGGCTCCTTGCAAACCAGCCCTTGAAATCGCATGGCTTCTTCAAAATTCTGCATATTATTTGCGGCGTGCATGAACATTCCCCCTCTGCTTTTCGGGGAGGTATCCCTCAAGTGTCGATAGCCACGCATCAAGGCTACCTTTCGTTACGCAAGTACGCTTACCGATCTTGACCGCTTTCAAGCGCCCGCTGTTCAGCTCCTGATACAGCCGCGTGCGCCCGATCCCCACCATTTCGATGATCTCAGGCACTGAATACAGCGCTCTTTCTTTAGGACTTGTCATGTCTTTCTCCTTTTTTCTGCACAGGCGTGAATCATTCAGCCCGTGTGCGAATCAAGGTAAAAGACCGCGAACCTCAGCGATAATGGGGAGAAAACGCAGGATTTTTGTGTAAAAAAATTTAAGAATTTGAATGGGATACCGTTTGTTTTGCAACATCCAGAAGTTCATCTGAATTATATTTTGCTTTGCGGCCCTGATATTTTTTGTGCTTCAAGCCCCATACATGGAGGAAAAGAGGATCTTCAATCCACGAATCTATCGTGCGTCGATAATCATGTTTGACGTTACCTGCCTTGTCATTGAGTTTACGCGGTGTTTTTAATTCTCCACCGTGCTTTTTGATGATTTTCGAGAGGGCGCTTTTTGCACCTTTAGGCAAATCTTGACCTAACTGAATTGGTTCATATTCTTGTGCAAGGTAAGTAACAGCTTCAAACTTCGCATACGACCAGCTATGCCTTTCACCGAACAAGCACCCTATCAAAACAACCAAATCGACCGGAACAGTGGTTTTTGTATATTGGCATTTCCACAACAGCTCCATAACGCGACTTTTGTATTTATCTTTCCATTGTCCATCTCTCGGCGGCTTTCGGTGTTTTTTCAGAAATGTCTTCATCATCTCAGCCGCTTGATCTGTAATTGGCGCACTCTCATCTTCTTCAAAAACCATGATCTATGCTCTTTTCTTTTTAAAATCCGCAAAAACAATCTTGCCGCCAGATTCTACTGAATCCAGATAATCCGCCCATTCCTGCATCATAATCGTGCGTTCATCCAGAAATTTTGCACGGTCATAGGCGCGGTCGATCTTGCTCTTATGCGCATGAGCAAGCTGTCTATCAACAACCTCATGGCGATAGCCCAGCCGTTCCTTGATCGTGGACATGGCCAACGCACGGAACCCGTGCCCCGTCATACGCCCCTTGTATCCCAACCGCCCGATGGCAAAGAGAAGCGTGTTGTTGCTCATGTGATCTCTTGGACGCACCTGCCCAGGAAGCACCCATTTGACATTGAGATGTTCAGTTTCTTCCTTTAGCTCCTTCAAGATTTTTATGGCCTGTCTGGACAACGGCACAATGTGCGCTCCTCCAACCTTCATACGCTCTGCGGGAATTACCCACTGACCATTTTCTAAATCAAACTCATCCCAAGTCGCTTTAATCAACTCACTGGTACGCACGAAAGTCAGCATCAACAACCGGATTCCCTTGCGCGTGCGGCTAAAAAGCCTTGGTTCGTTTCGTTCCAACGCTCTCAAAAATTCCGGCATCTCCTTGATGTCTAGTGCGGGATAGTGCTGGGTCTTACCCGTTTTCAAAGCTCCCTTGAGATCAACGGAATGGTCACGTTTGCAGCGGCCTGTCGCAATGCCGTATCTGAAAACCTGGCCACAAATCTGTTTTACCCGCGCCGCCACGTCCAGAGAACCACGATTTTCGATCCGCCGTAGCACATCCAGCAGCTCAGGCGCATCAATATCGGCAATTGGGCGAGAGCCGATATAGGGGAAAATATCAATGTCGAACCGACGCATGACGTTCAGGGCGTGATTTTCACTCCACCGGTCGATCTGTCTCTCGTGCCATTCGAGCGCAACGGCTTTGAAGGTGTTTTGGGAGTTGCGGACTGCCGTGCGCTGCGCAGCCTGCTTCTGCGCCATAGGGTCTTTGCCATCGACCAGGAGGCGCTTGGCATCGTCTCTGCGCTCACGGGCATCAGCCAGCGATATGAGGGGATATGGCCCCAGCGCCAGCAGCTTCTCCTTGCCCAGAAAACGGTATTTCAGCCGCCAGTGCTTTGCACCGTTGGACTTGACCAGCAGATACAAACCCCCGCCATCGGCCAGTTTGTAAGGCTTTTCTCGGACTTCCGCATACTTGCAATCGTTGTTCGTCAGCTTCATCGTACCCCCATCTCTTGAACTGTACCCCTAAAACGTACCCCCAATTCTTCTGACTGTAGGCAACCAAGGATGAATCCACGGTTATCCAATCGCGTGAAAAATGCAATAGCATCAATCACTTGCAAAACATCAGCGAATTGTGGTGAACATCTGCGGAAAAAGAATGGAGCGGGTGAAGGGAATCGAACCCTCATAGCCAGCTTGGAAGGCTGGTGCTTTACCACTAAGCTACACCCGCACGCGGGGATTAAATCCTCGGCATCAATCCGGCGATAAATACCGGATTAAGCTCAAGACGGGCCACAAAAGAAATGGAGCGGGTGATGGGTTTCGAACCCACG
>JADLAT010000015.1 GCA_020848095.1 Alphaproteobacteria bacterium
CATCAAGTTCCGGTTCCTTCATGAGCCAATGCACCAGACGGCGCAGCAGCTCGGCATGCGGTCCGCCGCCTTTATAACCACGCGACCAGAGCCATATTTGATCACTGGCAATCTGGGCGGCGCGCCCCTCACCGACGCGGTCGAGAATAAGCAGGGGACGGCTGGCATTCCCGGTCATAAGCACATCGCCGCTTTTAAGGGTGAGCCCGATCTGGCGCAGCCACGGCCCCCATTGCGGCGCGTCACCTGTGGTCTTTATCGTTTCCGTTTCTGTTTCCGGTGCGCCCCATGTTAATCCGCGCGTAACCGGATGGATATTCCCCTTGGCACTGAAGCGCGGAAGGAAGGGACCATTCAGGACTTCACCCGTTGGCACTCCGGGCAGGATGGATTGAAGCGCGGTATTATAGATTGAATCGCGCGAGGCGTAATCCGGGCCGCTAACCTCCAAAAATGCGCCCCCTTCGCGAACATAGCGCGCGATGTTCTCAAAATACTGATCGGGCAAAATCCGGTTAAGCCGGTAGCGGTCGAAAATAATGAGATCAAAATCATAAAGCTTGACCTCGAAAAGCTCCCGAAAGGGAAAGGCGATAAGCGACATTTCCGAT
This sequence comes from Alphaproteobacteria bacterium, assembly GCA_020848095.1. Lineage (GTDB taxonomy): Bacteria > Pseudomonadota > Alphaproteobacteria > Micavibrionales > Micavibrionaceae > JADLAT01. The sequence continues at coordinate 612 of JADLAT010000015.1, forward strand.
GACGGGGTTGAATCTATCTTGTCCGGCTCCCGCAAAATTGTGAAATGGACAAGATCAACGCCGGGATCAGAGGTAAGAAGGTCGCGCCATGTGCGCCCGCCGGGATGAGGTCTGCCAGAGACCAAAAGTACACGCAAACGATCGCGCACACCTTGGAAATCCAGCACGGCACGATTATTTACAGTTGTTATTTCATGGCTTAAATCTTCAACTTTCAACTCAAAAATGTTCTGCCCCGCATGGGTGACGGGGATTTCCAGATGCTGCTCCTCACCCGTTTTAACAAAAAAACTGCGTGTGGGCTGCCCGGCCTGCTTGAGGGTAACGCGGACATCTTCGCGCTCCTGCGCTTTTGCGCCGCTATCCATTATGCGGTATTTAATGCCCAGATTCTGGCCGACAATACCGAAGGCGGGGGCCTCGATAACGGAAATTCTCCGGTCGCGCTCGTCCTTTTCACCGGTAAGAAAAACATGAACGGGGCCATAGATATTTTGCAAAGTCTCAAGATCGGGCAGGTCATGCACCTGTCCATCGGTGACGAAGATAGCGCCGGCTCTGCGGTTCTCCGGAACATCGCCCAGAGTGTCCTCCAGCGTCTGAAAAAGATCCGTCCGGCTTGAAAGTTGCCCGTCTTTTGGGCCTTTGGCTACGCGGAGTTCGATATTCTCAAACCCGTTAATGGCGCTGCGAATGCTCTGAACGGCGGCGTTCGTCTGCGCGGTACGCTGGCCGAAATTCTGGCTGGCACTCTCATCAATAATAAGCGCGGCAATATCCGGAACGGCCTCCCGTTTTTCCACACGCAGAGCCGGGCCGGATAAAACAAAAAAGAACGCAGCAAGGCAGGCGGCGCGCCAGAAAAAGCTCTTCCGGGTATAAAAGAAAGAGGTCATCAGGATAAAAACGGCGAGCGCGAATAGAATATAAAGCCAAAGCGCGGGCAGCAATGGACTGAAATGCAGGCTGGTCGAGACGCCGGAGAAAAGGGACGGGAGATTCATGTTTATTTCCCCAGCCTTTCCAGAATATACGGCACATGAACCTGATCGGCTTTATAATTACCGGTCAGGGCGTAGAGAATAAAGTTGATTCCGGCGCGCAGGGAAATCTCCGCCTCACGTCCGTTTTGTACATTATATCTGCGGATTTTGTGGGTGGCCGGATTTATGCTCGCCCATGCACCGGCCCAGTCATTGCCGCCGATAATCACGGAGGAAACGCCGTCTCGACCGTTCAGGCTTTGTTGCTCAACCCAGATCGCGCCGTTATGCCGCCCGGGAAAATTATCGAGCAGATAAAAGGACCGGCCCAGAACATGACCTTCAGGCAAGGGCGCAAGCGGAGGAATGTCCAGCCCCGCGAGGGCTTTACGCAAAAGGGGGCTGCCTGTGCTGTCACCGGGATCGCCATTGCGCGTGTCTATGAGGATTGTTCCGCCGTGGTTCAGATAAGATTGCAGATTTTGAACGGCGGCGGCGCTTGGTTTTGTCTGCTCCGGGCTAAGCGCCCAGTACAAAAGCGGAAAGAATGAAAGCTCATCATGTTCCGGATCAACGGCGGCCACGCCCAGAGGCTCGGCTGACGTGCGCTCACCCAAAACGGCGGCCAGTGTTTCAAGCCCCTTCTGGTTCTGCGCATCCAGAGCAGCATTTCCGGTTTTGATATAGGCCAGATGTAACCCGCCGGCATAGGTTACGGCGTCCTGTGCCTGGGCGGGCAGGGCGCTGAGAAGGCCGATCAGAAGCACGAAATGAGCGGCTCGGCGCAATCTTGTCGGAAGCCGCCCGTTGAAGGAGAGCAAAATAACAACCAGCGTATCCAGCAGGAATAAAAGCAAGGCCGCGCTCAGCAGCGCAGGCAGAAGATCTTTTTCCTGCACGCCGCTTAAATTCCCGCTATCTGAAACGGCATCGAGAGACCGCAGCCGAACAGGGGCATCCAGATGATCGCCCAGATTAAGCGCCTTTTGCAGGCCGCCCTTCCCGTAAAGGCCGGGTGGATGTTCCGGCCTTGGTATAACGGCATCAAAATCTGCGGCATCAATGGGCTGGACTTCGGCGCCGGGCGGGTGGAGCGCCCCGAAGCCATCCAGAATTTTACCGGGTTGCGCCATACCGTTATGCAGGATTTGTTCTTTAAGACCCTGCCCGGAGAGTTTGAGAATGCGTTTGAGAATTTCCACATACAGACCCGATAAGGCAAGAGTGCTCCAGGCGGGAGAGGCGCTGGTATGAACCATGACCAGCATTCCGGCCCCCAGCGGCGCGGCGGTAATGAGCGGGGTGCCATCTTCCATCTGCGCCCAGATCTCCAGCCCCGGCGCATCGGGCGTTTTCGGCAGGATCTGTTCCCGCACCACGATGTCATCGGGTATGCTCAGGCCGTAAAGCGGGCTGTTATTTTGAAAGGGCGAAAGGTGCAAGGGCTTATCCCAGCTGAGGGATCCCTCAAGCGTTCGCGCGGCGGCGCGTAAGGGAACGGGCGTTAAGGATACGGATTGATGCTCCCGCGTCATATTGGGCCCCGCAAACCGGAGGAGTAAACCGCCGCCCCGCACCCATTCATCCAGCGCATTGAGATGCTCGCCGGGCATTGCGCCAATATCGGGCAGGATGATCAGGGCGGGTTTATGCGCCAGAATTTCGTCCAGTGTGCCGGTCGTAAGGCTGGCGTAGGGCTCCAGCGCCTTTTGAAGGTAGAAACTATCCTCAGCCAGCATGCGGGTTTGGCCGGCATCCTGCGCCGCCAGAATGCCCACATTTTTGCGCCCGCCCGCCATATCCATAAGATAAAGAGCCTGCGCGCCCTTTACGCCAGCAATCCGGTAGCCAGCGGCGTGATTTTGTAAGGATTCCGGCAGATCGGTAAAGAGGATTTCAGCGGATTTACCCTGCGCATGAAAGTCCGCTAGGCGCTCATCGATAACCTGCTGACGCTCATTCAGCAGCTGAATAGTGGCAGACGGTAGATTGCCCGCGCTCTCAACACGGACTGAGAGCGTCTGGCCCGCCGCGGTGCCGGCCTTGAGCAGGGGCGGTAAATCCTGATCCTGCGGTTTGAGAAGAGCCAATGGCCCGGCAGAGGCCAGAATCTGCGCCAGTTTTTCGGCGCCGGGTTTTTCCAGACCATCCGAAAGCCAGAGCGTTTCGCCCTTGAATGCGCGGTTGTGTTTATCTGCCTCTAGAAAATGTGCAAGCGCCGCAAGGTCGTTTTCCCACGGCACGGGCTTGAGGGCTTTCAGAAGGGAAAGAGCCTCCCCCGCGCCCATTGGCGCAGCGCCGGAAATACGCTTTTGCGGCGTTGATTCGGGCGCGGTGGTGAGGAGCGTTACCGTCTGTTGCTGCCGCCCCGCCTGCGCAATTCGTGCTTGGGCGGCATCCATGAGCGCATCCCAGTTTTGCGCGCTGGCCCAGCCGTTATCAATAACGAGGCGGAGAGGTTGCACCTGGGTTATCGGGCTATTTTTCGGATTAATAACAGGGTGTGCCAGCGCCAGCAGCAGCAAGGTCGCCATGAGCAGGCGCAGCAATAAAATCCACCATGGCGTGTGACTGGGTGTTTTGCTCTGCGGCTCCAGCCCCTGCAAAAAGCGAATAGCGGGAAAGCGAAGGAGGCGCGGCGCGGGCGGCATGACCCGCAGCAGAAAATACAGCGCAGGCAGCCCGGCCAGCGCCGTAAGCGCCCAGGGATTAAGAAAAACAAGATTGCCGAATAATCCGCCCATATCTTAGATTGTCCCGCTTTTGTGAATATGAGCGGCGCGCGTAATGAGGTCGCGCAGAATCAGCACCGGGTCTTCATCCGTGCGGCAAAGCCGGTGCCGCCACCCCATTTTAAGGCATAGATCTCGAATTTTTTCGATATGCGCCAAAATACGCGCGTTATAGGCGGTGGCGATATCGGCGGCATTTTCACTGAGATGGCTGTCCGTACCCTCCATATTCTCAAAGCGCATGCGCCCCTTATAAGGCAGGGTGATTTCCGCCGGGTCGAGGATTTGAAGCATCCAGCCGTTATGTGTGCGCCCGTCAAGCGGCGCAAGGTTTTTTGTAAGCGTTTCAGAAGGCTCCAGAAAATCACTCAGGAGATAACACCCCGCATGAGAGGGGATAGCGGCCAGTGCCGCAGAGGCCGGTGTGTCTTCCGCGGTCTCCAGCAACAGATGCTCAAAACTCTGCAGGGTTTTTTCGGAGTGACCGGGGCGCTGCCGTCCGGCGTAAGCGATCATCTCCCCCTCGCGGCTATAGAGCAGCGCAAGGGTCAGGGCGAGCAAATTGGCAAACTCTTTCTTGGAGGGCAGGGCGCTTTGAGATTTAAAATCCATGCCCTGATTTCCAGCAACCCAGAAAAAAATACTTTGCGCCTTGTGCTGTTCTTTCTCCCGGACGAAGACCCGGTCAGTTTTAGCGCTTTGCCGCCAGTCGATAGCCTGCGGCTGGTCGCCCGGTCGGTATTCCCGAAACTGCCAGAAGGATTCCCCGCCGCCCGCGCGGCGCCGGGGATGTGGTCCATGCAGAACGTGAAATGCCGTTTGCAAGGCTGCCGCCCGTAAGGACGGAAGGCGCGCGCTCAGTGTTTCGGCATTCTTCCGCAATGGAAAAAAGGGTTTCATAACGTTTGTACAAGCTTTTCAATGACAGCTGTTTTGCTTAAGCCTTCGGCCTGTGCGCCATAGGTAATCGCCATGCGGTGTTGTAATACGGGCACGGCCAGCGCCTGCACATCGTCGATGGACGGGGTGGTTCGCCCATCCAAAAGCGCACGGGCGCGGGCGGTCAGCATGAGGGCCTGAGAAGCGCGCGGTCCGGGGGCCCAGCTTACAAATTCATTAATGAAAGAGGGTGCATCCGGGCCGGGCCGGGCGCTGCGCACCAGTTTAAGGATGGAATCCACCACCTTTTCACCTATGGGCATGGCGCGGACAAGCTCCTGAATTTTCAAAAGCTCTTTCGCGCTCAAGACCGGCTTTGTTTTCTCCGGCTTCCCGGTGGTGGTCGCCAGCAAGATGGCGCGTTCAGCCTGTTCATCAGGATAGGCAACGTCAATTTGCATCATGAACCGGTCAAGCTGGGCCTCGGGCAGGGGGTATGTCCCCTCTTGCTCAATGGGATTTTGCGTGGCCATAACGTGAAAGGGGCTGGGCAGGGCATGCGTTTTGCCGCCCGCGCTGATGGTGTGTTCCTGCATCGCCTGAAGCAGCGCCGATTGCGTCCGGGGCGAGGCGCGGTTTATCTCATCAGCCATCAATAATTGCGCAAAGACCGGACCGGGAATAAACCGGAAGCTGCGCCGTCCTTTTTCACCATCCTCCAGAACTTCAGAGCCCAGAATATCGGCGGGCATAAGGTCCGGCGTACATTGAATACGGTTGGAAGATAGCCCCAGAACATGAGCCGTTGTTTCCACCAGCAGGGTTTTAGCCAGCCCCGGAACGCCGATCAGAAGAACATGCCCGCCACTGGCCAGCGTCACCAGCGTATGCTCAACAACGCTGCTCTGGCCGATGATGATGCGCTCAATTTCGGCTTTGGCGGCGCTCAGGCTTTTTGCCGCCTCGGCAAAATAGGAATCGGATGGGGCGGGACTGGTCGTGGGCGGGGTCGTTGCGGGGGCTTTGCTCACCTTGAAACTCCTGTTTGGTATGCGAATAATGTTATATTAAGAGTATTTGCAGCTTTTGAAAGACGCTTTGCAATGATTGCACAAGGAAAAAATCAATCTGGGGATGGAAACGGGCATGGCTTTGCGCCTGTGATGGTTCTTGGAAATCAGGATTGGATTGAGTCTCCGGAAACGCGCGCCGTTATGGCGGCGCTGGGGGCTGGGCAAGCTTTGTTCGTTGGTGGGTGCGTGCGCAATGCGGTCCTGGGTACGGCTGCGGGCGATGTGGATATCGCCACGACAAGAGAGCCGCAGGAAATCATGCAGCGTCTGCGCCAAGCGGGCATCAAGGCGATTCCAACCGGGATAGATCATGGCACCGTGACGGCGGTTGTTGGTGAGCGATCATACGAAATCACAACGCTGCGCCGGGATGTTGAAACCGATGGAAGGCGCGCTGTGGTGGCCTTTACCGCCGATTGGCGCGAGGATGCCCTGCGCCGGGATTTCACGATAAATACGCTGCTGGCTGATATGCAGGGCCGCGTTTTTGATCCGCTGGGGACGGGGCTGGCCGATGCGCAAGCCGGGCGGATTATTTTTGTGGGCGATGCCGCGGCGCGTATCGCAGAGGATGCCTTGCGGATTTTACGATTCTTTCGGTTCTACGGATTATATGCTCAAGGCGCGCCGGATAAGGAGGCGCTGGCGGCTTGCCGGGCAGCGGCGGCGCAAATTGATACGCTTTCGCGGGAGCGCGTGACGCAGGAGTTTTTAAAAATTTTGAGCGCGGATAATGCTCATGTTGTTCTTGATTTAATGCTTAATAGCAAAGTGTTAAGCGATATTCTTAAGCCATTTAGTGATGAGGGCCTCTTTGAGCGCCTTTGTGTATTACAGCATCGTTATAATGCCCCGTCTTTGGCTGCGCGGCTGTACGCTCTGGGCGGATTTGATAAAGACGACCTGCAAAAAATAGAAGAAAAAATAATATTTACCAGTAGTTTAAAAAAAGAAATTAAAGAAATTTCTAAAGTAAGCTTGTTATCTGCTTCGCCGCATGAGCATGCCATAAAAACAGAAATCTATCGGCATGGCCGGATGGCTGTAATGCAAGCATTGTTGATCGCGGTTTCGAAACGAATCGTGCCGGAAAGTGAGGTCGGGCGGGCGCTGCCCCTCATCCGAAATTGGGAGATTCCCAAATTCCCGGTCTCGGGCGCAGATTTAATCGCGCAGGGCATGTCATCCGGACCGGCCTTGGGGCATAAGCTCAAAGAGCTTGAGGATGCATGGGTAAGAGCTGGTTTTACGATGCCCTAGCGGTGGCAGCTTAAGGCCATTTGACCTCAGGCGGCATGGACATGAGGATGGCTTCTGTATTACCGCCGGTTTGCAGGCCAAATTGCGTCCCGCGGTCATAAAGCAGGTTGTATTCTACGTAGCGCCCGCGCCGGATGAGCTGAAACTCACGCTCATCCTCTGTCCAGCTCTTGTTCATATGCGCCCGCACGATTTGCGGATAAATGGCCAGAAAAGTTTTCCCGACATCTTTGGTAAAGGCAAAATCGGCTTCCCATCCGCCGTTTTCATGGTTGGAAGATTCGAGATAATCATAGAAAATACCGCCTACGCCCCGCGTTTCCTTCCGGTGCGGCAAATAGAAATAGCGGTCGCACCAGTTTTTATATTCCTCGTAATAAGCGGGGTTATGCCGGTCGCAGCACTCTTTCAGGGCTTTATGAAAGGCGCTTGTGTCAGCAGGATTTGGGAATATGGGCGTGAGGTCCGCGCCTCCACCAAACCAGCTTTTTGAGGTTACGATCATGCGCGTATTCATGTGAACGGCGGGAACCAGCGGTGAGTGCATATGCGCAACAAGCGAAATTCCTCCGGCCCAAAACGCGCCGTCATTATCTTTTGCTCCCGGAATTTTATCGGCGAACGCTTCGGAGAACTGGCCGTGTACGGTAGAAATATTAACGCCGATTTTCTCAAAAACCCGCCCGCGCAGGATCGATATTTCTCCGCCGCCCTTAAGGACACTCCCCGTTTCATTGGGACTGTCTTCGGAATTACGTGTCCAGAGTGTGCGCTCGAAACGTCCGGGCGGCAGGGATGCTTTATTACTGCCCGTGAGTTCGTCCTCGATCTTTTCAAATTCGGCGCAGATTGAGTCCCTTAGTTCACGGAACCACGCGGCGGCGAGGTCTTTTTTCTCTGTCATGCTTTAATCTCTCGTGTCTGGCGCAGGGCTTCCCCCAAAATCATGGCGGTCGCATTGATAACGTTCAGGGAGCGAAGACCGGGACGAAGGGGAATGGTGACGCGCGCGCTGGCCGCATTGTGAATATCTTCAGGAACGCCGCTGCTCTCGCTCCCTGCCAGAAGGATATCGCCAGCCTGAAACTGGAAATCGGTGTAGGGTTCGGCAGTTTTTGTTGTCATCAGGATAATCCGTCGTCCGGGGTTCTGGCTGTTAAAATCCTGCCATGATGAGAATCTTTTGTAATCGGCTTTTGTTATATAGTCCATTGCCGAGAGACGGATTTTCTTCTCATTCCACGGGAAGGCGCAGGGCTCTATGATGTTCAGTCGCACGCCCAGACAGGCGCAAAGCCGGAGCGCCGCACCGACATTCTGCGGGATGTCCGGCTGATAAAGTGCAACGTCGATCATGGGCCCTCCGGAGGCTGTGGATGTTTTTTATCTGTAGAAACGAAGAATTTTATTTCTACCCTCTGGATAGAGAAGGGTTGATTGTTTATAAAGGGAAAAGTAAAACCTTCTTCAGATTAAATGAAACCTCTCACGAATTTTTGATAAGTTGGTACGATGACAGCAGATAGCAAAACGCATGGCGCCCCCCCCGAAGACGGCCATGAGGGCGAGACCCGCCGCGATTTTCTCTACCTATCCGGAGCGGCCTTTGGTGCTGTCGGGGCGGCTTGTGCCGCCGCGCCGCTGATTAATTCGCTTAACCCGGCAAAAGATACGCTGGCGCTGGCCTCTATTGAGGTGGATATCAGCCAGATCCCGTTGGGGGAAGCCAGAACGGTTATGTGGCGGGGGAAGCCCGTCTTTGTGCGTCACCGCACGCCCGAGGAAATAGAAGAAGCCAAGGATACAGATATAGCGGTTTTGGGCGATAAGCAGCCGGATTCGGACCGGGTAAAAAAACCGGAATGGTTGATCGTTGTTGGTATATGCACACATCTGGGGTGTGTTCCGGTAGGCCAGAAAATGACTGAAGAGCGCGGTGATTTCGGTGGATGGTTCTGTCCGTGTCATGGTTCGCATTACGATACATCCGGGCGCATTCGCAAGGGGCCAGCGCCAAAGAATCTTGCCGTCCCGCCATACGTATTTGTCAGCGACACGGTTGTCCGTATCGGTTAAAAAGATATTTCAGGAGTTATAAGTTATGGGCAGCAGTGAACGCGCAAATTTCAAAAATCCGGTTGTAAGCTGGGTTGATGAACGTCTTCCAATCTTTACATTGATGCAGAAGGAATACGGCGTATTCCCGACGCCGAAAAACTTTAACTATTTCTGGAATTTCGGTGCAATTGCCATGTTCATGCTGGTGGCGATGATCGTCAGCGGCATTGTGTTGGCGATGCATTATACGGCCAATACGCATCTGGCTTTCGATTCTGTCGAGCGAATCATGCGCGATGTAAATGGCGGCTGGCTGATTCGCTACATCCACATGAATGGCGCTTCGTTCTTCTTTGTTGCGGTTTATATTCACATTTTCCGGGGCATGTATTACGGGTCGTATAAGCGCCCGCGCGAGCTTTTATGGATTTTAGGGGTAGTGATTTTCCTGCTGATGATGGCAACGGCCTTTATCGGTTACGTGTTGCCATGGGGGCAAATGTCGCTTTGGGGCGCTACGGTGATCACCAATTTATTTTCCGCCATTCCCCTGGTCGGGCAAAGCATAGTGACGTTGCTCTGGGGCGGTTTCTCGATTGATAACCCCACGCTGACGCGTTTCTTTGCGCTGCATTACCTGCTGCCGTTTGTGATATTTGCCGTGGTGTTCCTGCATGTCTGGGCGCTGCATGTGACGGGCTCAAACAATCCGCTCGGGATCGACACGAAGGGGCCGCAGGACACATTGCCGTTTCATCCTTATTACACGATGAAAGACACGTTTGGTCTGGCTGTTTTCCTGATTATCTATGCGGTCTTTATCTTTTACATGCCCAACGCGCTGGGGCATCCGGACAATTATATTCCGGCAAACCCACTGGTGACGCCCGCACATATTGTGCCTGAATGGTATTTCCTGCCGTTCTACGCCATGCTGCGCGCCATCACGTTTGATATCGGGATTCCCTTTACGGATGTGGTCATTATTGATGCCAAATTGCTGGGGGTTTTGACCATGTTTGGCTCAATTGCCTTGCTGTTTGTCCTGCCGTGGCTGGATTCTCATCCGATCCGCAGCGCCCGTTTTCGGCCATTGTTCAAGCTGTTTTTGCTGGCTCTGGTCGTGGATTTCGTCTTTTTGGGGTATGTAGGGTCGCAACCGGCGGACGCTACATTTTTGGGACTGTCCTTGAGTTATTTCGGACTGGCTGGAACGGTTTATTATTACGGATTCTTTCTGGTAGCGCTGCCATGGCTCAGCAAGAATGAAAAGGGGCGCGAACTGCCCGCCAGCATCCATGAATCGGTGTTAAACCAGAGCAAAGACGCTCATTAGAATAGCAAGAGAGCAAAGTCATGAGAAAAATAGCGTTACTAAGTTTGGCATTGCTTTTTTGTCTGGCCGCCCCTTCGGCGTGGTCGTCAGAAGCGGTGGAGCCACCGCAAAAGGACTGGAGCTTTGACGGGCCAACCGGCACGTTTGATCGCGCCGCGCTCCAACGTGGCTATAAGGTCTATCGTGAGGTTTGCTCCGCCTGTCATGCGATGAAGCATCTGGCTTTTCGGAATTTGGCTGATATAGGTTATGATGAGGGTCAAATCAAAGCCATTGCAGCCGAATATACCTTTGTTGACGGGCCAAATGACGAGGGCGATATGTATGAGCGCCCCGGTCTGCCCAGCGATCATTTCAAATCACCCTTTGCCAATGATAACGCCGCCAAGGCCGCCAATGGTGGGGCGTTGCCGCCGGATCTGTCGCTGATTATCAAGGCGCGCCACGATGGGCCCAATTATGTTTACGGCATCCTGACCGGCTATGAAGAACCTCCTGCGGACAAGGCGCTGCAGCCGGGACAAAATTGGAACAAATACATGCCGGGGCATGTTATCGCCATGGCCCCCCCGCTTTCCGATGACGGGATCGTTTATGAAGACGGCTCGCCACAACGAATTGAGCAATATGCCGCCGATGTGGTGGAGTTCCTGACATGGGCATCGGAGCCATCACTGGAAAGCCGGAAGCGCACGGGCGTAAAGGTTTTAATCTTCTTGATGGTTATGGCCGGGGTCATGTACGCGATCAAGCGTAAAATATGGGCTGGCGCGCATTGAGTCACCTGATGAACCGCTTGAGTGTGGAGGCGTGATCTGAACTTTCCATAGGCTTTGGCTGTTGGTTGGTGATAGGGTATATTCAATCAGGAGTTTGTCCCATTAAAAATCAGAACCAAAAAACAGAGAGCCAGATTGCTCGTGAGAATTTCGTAAAGGCACGACTTTACGGGTTTGTCTCGCTGGGTTTTGTTTTTGTCGGCTTTATCATCTTTTTCATTTTCTACGATTATTTCATCGGCGGTGATGTTTCGAATTTCTTCAAGAAACCCTTGTTGTTCGCCGTGGTGTTTCTACCGTTTCTTCCCGCTTATATCTTTGCGCTCTTGAGTATAAAGAAGCGCAACACGGTTTTAAAAATTCTCTATGGAGATAAAAACACCCCTGCAAAAGGCGACGGGCATGGATAATTCCTCTTTCCACATTTATATTTTTTGAAAGCAATGCGCCCATGCGTGATTTAAAACATGAGATTATACATTTCTGGTTTGAAGAAACTGCGCCCCAGCAGTGGTTTCAGAAGAGCCCTGATTTTGACGCTCTGGTGCGGGAGCGCTTCGGGGCCGCATACGAACGTATGCGCGAAAATCCGGATGAGACATGGGCCGGAAACGCCGAAGGCGCATTGGCGCTATGCATTATTCTGGACCAGTTTCCCCGCCATATGTTTCGGGATACGCCGGAGGCGTTCTCAACGGATGCTCTGGCACTCTCAATTGTTAAACAGGCGCTGACCAAGGGGTTTGATCAGGTCCTGGAGCCGGTAAAGCGCGGGTTCTTATACCTGCCGTTTCAGCACAGTGAAGATCTGGCCGAGCAGGAGCGCTCACTTAAGCTTTACACGGCGATGAAGGATGAAAACCCGGCAGGGTATATTTACGCCGTGCGCCACCATGATGCCATTCTACGTTTTGGCCGGTTTCCGCACCGTAACGTCGTTTTGGGGCGCGAAAACAAACCGGGCGAGGCTGAGTTTCTGAAAGAAAAGGACGGTTTCCTATGAGCGCACACGCAGAACTTCTGAAAACTCTGGGTATAGAGGTCTCCCCGCAAGGAACGCTCGAAAGCAGATCCCCCATCGATGGCGGTGTCCTGGCGCGGGTTCAGGAGCATAGCCCGGAGGATGTAGAGGCCGTTGCCCGCCGGGCACAGGCAGCCTTTATGGATTGGCGCACCGTTCCGGCGCCGGCGCGCGGAGAGTTTGTCAGGCTTTTGGGTGAGGAATTACGCGCGACAAAAGAAAATCTTGCCAGGCTGGTGACTTTGGAATGCGGCAAAATTCTCGCCGAGGGGCTGGGCGAGGTGCAGGAAATGATTGATATCTGCGATTACGCGGTGGGGCTATCGCGCCAGCTTTACGGTCTGACGATCCAGTCCGAACGGCCCGAGCATCACATGCGCGAGCTTTGGCACCCTTTAGGGCCGATCGGCATTATCTCCGCTTTCAATTTTCCGGTGGCCGTTTGGAGCTGGAACGCTGCTATTGCTTTGGTCTGCGGCAATTCTATCGTCTGGAAACCTTCGGAGAAAACGCCCTTGACCGCGCTGGCCTGCCAGAAGCTTTTTGAGCGTGCGGCTGAAAAATTCAAAAAATCCGGGCATAAAATCCCGGATCATCTTTCTCAAACCTTGATGGGGGGCCGCGCCGTGGGCGAAGCCATGGTTGCGCATCCGGCTTTTCCGCTCATAAGCGCAACCGGGAGTGTGGCGATGGGCCGTGCTGTGGGGGAATCGGTAGCGCGGCGTATGGGGCGCTCTTTGCTGGAACTCGGTGGTAATAACGCGATTATCGTCGCTCCGAGCGCGGATCTTGATCTGGCGGCACGCGGCATTGTTTTTGGCGCGGTCGGTACGGCGGGCCAGCGTTGCACCTCCACGCGCAGATTAATTGTACATGAGGATGTTTATGATGCGCTCATCCCCCGGCTGATAAAGGTCTATGAGCAGGTGCGCATTGGCGATCCGCTGGCTGAGGGGGCGCTGATGGGGCCGTTGATTGATGAAGCGGCGTATGAGGGAATGCAAAAGGCACTGGCGGCGGCGGTGGAGCAGGGCGGCACTATCCTTACAGGCGGCGCGCGGGTTAGAGAAAACAGCGGCGGGGCCTATGTACAGCCCGCTCTGGTCGAAATAAAGACACAAACCCAAATTGTGCGCCATGAAACATTCGCCCCAATTTTATACATAATGCGTTACCGCGACTTCAAGGAAGCGATAGCGGTGCAAAACGGCGTGCCGCAAGGGCTTTCCTCCGCAATCTTTACAAATGACATGCGCGAAGCAGAGCGTTTTCTGTCCGCAACGGGCAGCGATTGCGGCATTGCCAATGTAAATATCGGAACGAGCGGCGCAGAAATCGGCGGCGCGTTCGGCGGCGAAAAAGAAACGGGCGGCGGACGCGAAAGCGGCTCTGACAGCTGGAAAACCTATATGCGCAGACAAACGCAAACCGTGAATTACTCTGATAAATTACCGCTCGCGCAGGGCGTTAAATTCGATTAAGCCCACCTTAACGGATTATTCATAGTTCCCCTGATACGCTGGAAAGATGGAAGAGAATCATTTTTCCGCAAGTTGCCTGACGGCGCTGGCGGTTTTTATTTTCGGTTATTTTCATTCAAAACAGGTTTTAACCCCCTAACGGGAAAGGACGTTTTTTTTCATGAGGGGGCCGGTTCCGTCCGAACTTTGCATTTGGGGTGGGAAATGATTTAGACTTCCTGAGTATCTTCATATGATGATCTACAAGCAAAAGGAGCAATTCCATGAATTCACAAAATCTGCAAACCTCCCACGCATCCAGAGTGAACGCCCTGAAGGCGAAGCATTCCATTATTTCAACAAAGCTGGAGGAAGAGCAGAGACGCCCGTCAACGAGTGACTTTTATCTGCGACAGATGAAAAAGCAAAAATTGCTGCTTAAGGAACAGATTGAAGGCCTTCGTGAAGGCACAAAAACGTAGAAATCAGGCGATGTCGTCCGATTCTCTCGGGAGCCATTCCCTCAAAGGAAAAACGACCGGTGGTGAAAGCCCCGGTCGTTTTTTATGTCGTGGAGCCTAGTCGCTGCCGCTAGGGCCGCAATCACTCCTGAGAGGTTTTGCTGGAAGAGGGCAAAAAGTTCGAAAAATCAAAGCCGGAGCCGGCATTTGAACCGCTTGCGCTGTCTTCGCCTTCGGAATCGCCGAAGCTTTTTTGCTGGGATTCCAGTCTTTGGGCCTTGACCGCTTCCGGATCTTTCCCTTGAGCCTTGAGGCCTTTATCCGAAGATGTTTCATATTCCTGCCATGTGCAAAGGCCAAGCTCCGCCGGGTGGCGCGGCTTGATGTTGGAGGAATCGGGGTGCGTACGGTCGCGTACGGCGGCGATAGTTGGTTTTGTCGTCCCAACCAGCTTGGAAATCTGGGCATCGCCGATTTCCGGATTATTTTTGAGGATATAGGCAATCGCGTTGGGTTTGTCGCTGCGCTTGGAAACGGGTGTATAGCGTGGACCTTTTGCGCGGGCCTTCACCGGCGGTAACTCGCTGCGTGCCATGCGCAGGCTGGCGGCGGGGTCGGCCTGCACGCGGTCAAGCTCGTCCTGCGTCAATTCGCGGTGGTCGATAGGGTCGCGCCCGACAAGGCCAAAGCCGATCTCTTCATTTGCCAGCGCCTCAATCTCAATCTCAGTCAGGGCCGTAAATTCGGCGATCTGTTTAAAGGTCAGCACTGTGTTTTCAATAAGCCAGACTGCGGTGGCTTTGGGCATCAGAAGTTTGCCGTTTACATTCAAGGCGGTGGCCATCTTTTTTAATCTCCTATAATCAAAGGCGCTCTCACGCGCCAGCGAAGCGATGAAACAATACTAAAGGGTCTGCAACCCTGTTCAGAAGGGGCAGGCATAAGAATTATAATTCAGGCCTGAATTTTTTATTAGGGAACGGAGTTCTTATAACTTCGTCCGCTTAAAAATGCCAGCAAAAAAACAACAACGCTCAAGAAGATTGATTTCCACGGCATCAACGATTATCTTTTCATTCGATGTTTGGTGAAGATCTATCAAAAAAGCCGAAAACCCAAGATTTTCCACGCGATATTGTATCCATGTCCGTAAGCGATCTGGAGATTTATATCGGAGAGCTTGAAGCGGAGATTATCCGGGTTCGCGGCGATATTCAAAAGAAGAAGGCCTCAATTGAGGCTGCATCCTCTATATTTAAATCATAAACAAGGGCGGCCCATGCGTATAGAAGAAGACATAAAGCTTGATTTTAAAGATGTGCTGATCCGTCCAAAGCGTTCGACATTGGCGAGCCGTAAGGATGTCGATATTTCGCGTACATTTACTTTTCGCTGGAGCGGGAAATCCTTTACGGGAATACCCCTGATCGCCGCGAATATGGATGGTGTGGGCACGTTCGAGATGGCGCGCGCTTTCGCAAAGGACGGAGATGGTCTGACCGTGGCTCTGCATAAGCATTATGCACTGGAACAGCTCGAAAAATTTTATGATGAGCAGGGGGCCAGTTCAGTCTGGTATTCAATCGGCATGGTCCGGGATGATGAGGAAAAACTGGCGCAATTTGTAAAAAATGGCCGCCATCCGGATAAGCTGTGCGTGGATGTCGCAAACGGCTATAGCGAGCATTTTGTCTCTTTTGTAAAAAAGATTCGTGAGAAAATGCCGGATACGACCATCATGGCGGGCAATGTTGTGACCGGAGAAATGGTGGAGGAGCTTATTCTTGCCGGTGTTGATATCGTAAAGGTCGGCATAGGACCGGGCAGTGTCTGCACAACCCGGAAGATGACCGGTGTGGGCTATCCACAGCTCTCGGCCATCATTGATTGCGCGGATGCGGCGCATGGTCTGGGTGGTTTGATTTGCGCCGATGGCGGTTGCACGGTTCCGGGCGATCTTGCCAAGGCTTACGGTGCGGGCGCAGAGTTTGTGATGCTGGGCGGGATGTTGGCCGGGCATGATGAATCCGGACAGGAAGTCATAGAGGACGGCGGTAAAAAATACTTGCAGTTTTATGGGATGAGCAGCGATACGGCGATGAAAAAGCACAAAGGCGGTGTTGCCGAATATCGTGCGAGTGAGGGCAAGACGGTGCGCGTTCCTTACCGGGGCGGGGTTGCGGGAACACTGCAGGGAATTTTGGGAGGTTTGCGTTCGGCCTGTACATATGTGGGGGCGACGCGTCTGAAGGAAATTTCAAAGCGCACAACCTTTATTCGGGTTTCCCAGCAGCTCAATACCGTTTTTGGGAACGAATAAGGCCGCGTGCATGGCGGGCTTTGCTTGCGCTTTGTAAGCGCGCCCGGTATGGTGAGGCCAGTTTTATATATTTTATTTTTCGGTGAAAAAGGAAACCCGGTATGGATGAGATCGAACAACGCCTGAGAGAGAGCGCCGATCATTGCTTTAAATGTTATGAGGCCTGGCGCAAGAATGAGAAGGATGCTCCTATCCGCGAAGCGTTGCAGGATGCTGTGCATGAGCTGCGGAAGGTGGCTTCCCGCGTGGAGATTGAACTGGCCGTAAGCGAGCGTAAGGAAATGGCCCAAAGGCCGATTGCTATCCCGCCGCATCGTGATGCGCGTGGACGTCATCAGACCCCGCCGGGTGGCGAGGAGGGCGATGACCTCGGCAATGCTTCGGATCAAAGGCCTGAAGTCTCACGCGCCGCGCCGCGCCGCCGGGGCACACCGCTCCGCCGGAGCTTGGGGGGCAGCTCGCAGGGCGGGCCGCGCACCGGTAATAACGATGGTGGCGATAACTCACAAAGTTAAAAATTTGTACCTTTGAAAAAAACTAAATCAGGCCGGGGGTTTATCCCCGGTCTTTTAATATCCGAAGCTCGGCAAACCGCTCCGGGGTTTGGGCGCGGAGAAAGATGTTCGTTTTCTTCTCTTGCGCGAGAGAGATGGGCAAGCTCGGCTTTCCGGTGGCGCGCAGGATTTCGACTTCATGTAAACGCGCCAGTATGTCCGCATTTTCCGGCTCAATCCGCAAACCGAATTTAGCGTTATCCAGCGTATATTCATGACCGCAATAAATAAGCGTATTTTCCGGCAGGGCTTTTATTTTCTGGAGTGAAGCCCACATCTGCTCAGCCGTGCCTTCAAAAAGCCGCCCGCAACCCATTGAAAAAAGCGTATCGCCGGTAAACAGCGCGCGGCTGTCTGGAAAATGCAGGCAGACATGGCCGGATGTATGGCCCGGCGTTTCAAAAACATGCAAGGCCTCACCGCCGAAGCTTTGCCGCATGCCGTCTGTGAGCATAATATTGCCACCCGCTATACGTCCGGATTCCTTGGCAGGAACGGCAAGCGTGCAGCCATAGCGCGCAATCAGAGGCGCATTGCCGCCGGTATGGTCGCCGTGATGGTGCGTATTGAAAATGATTCGGGGGACAAGCGCGTTGCGCTCCAGAAAATCTATGGCGGGCGCGGCCCCTCCGGGGTCAATGATGGCGATATCACCATCTTCGGCTTTGAGAATATAGGCGTAATTATCGCTTAAAACGGGCAGAATACTGATCTTAATCATTGTCGATTTTTACCTCCGCTGTTTGTAGAGCGTCGCTCAGGCGTTTTTGGGCGCTGCCGGGGGCGAGGGGTTGCTGCTGGCTTTCATGTGGTGCCCAGCCGATCAGGAATATGATCTCGAAGCTGGCATTCAGGCGGCCATCAAGCCCCTTGAAATTTTTACCATAATGCTCCGCGGCTTTCAGGAAAAGCGCGCGCCCGGGGTTGGTTTTGCTCCGTGCGGCGATGACATTGCTCTCTCCCATAAAGCGCAGATCATGCATAAGCTTGAAAATATTATCATAGCTCACGGAAAGGATTTCTGAATCCACGACCGGGAGAGAAAATCCGGCCCGTTGCAAAAGTGCGCCCATTTGCGGTTTATCGGCAAAGGGAAAGATGCGGGGCGCTATACCACCTTTCAGGGATAACTCGGCCTGCATCAAGCTGGCGCGAAGCTCGTGCAGCGTTTCCCCGCCAAAAAGCGCCGCCAGAAACAGGCCATCGGGTCTCAGGCTCCGGCGGATCTGAAGCAGCGCCCCCGGCAGGTCATTAACGGCATGCAGGTCAAGTACGCTGAAAACGGCATCTAAAGCCCCCTGCCTGAAAGGCAGAAACTCTTCCTCCCCCACAACGTTTACACCCGCACCGGGGAGTATGTCCATTTTTGTCAGAAAATCGCTTCCGGCCTGTATTTTGAGGGCATCTGAAAAATCCGGCGAAGTGCGCCCGCCCAAAAGAGCAGAGCGGGGGAATTGGCGCTTGATGTCGGAGAGCCTCTCCAGCAGGACATTTTGCGTCCATTTAAACAGAAAATCATGCGCAGGCAGCGTATTTACACAGCGTATGCGCGCGCATTTTCGGGCTTCAAGGTCAAAAACAGAGGAGGGCGGCGCAGCGTTTACCATTTTTCCGGGCGTGGCTCCGGCTGTTCTTCCTGTTCGATAAAGTCCAGAAAGGATTCCAGCTCGGCTTCATAATCTTCGGTGTCGGTGAGTTCTTCTCCGGAGTAATCGGGGACCTTTCCCTGCTTTTTATCTATGACGGGGCCGGCATCCTCTGGTGGTGCTGCCGCAGGGGGCAGGGACTCTGTTTTAATTTCAGCTTCCGGTACCGGAGGCTGTTCATGTTCAGGCGGCAGCGTTCCATGAAACGGGATAATGGCCGGTTTTGTTTTTCGGCTCTCCGGTTTTTTAACTTTACTTAGCCCATCCAGCTTCGGCAGTCCCTCCGGTTTTTTTAATTTCTCCGGCGGGGCCGGTTTGGGTTCCGGTTTTACCGGCAGAGGCACAGGCTTTTTCTTGCGCAAGGCCTCCAGATTATCGTAGTGCAGCGGGATCGACCAGTCCGGCTGCAGCCCCTCAAATCGTTGACGAACGATAGCCTTGACGTTAAGTTTGGCATCCATCCTGAGGTCTTCGTGAAAATAGCGGTAAGCGCGAGCGATCACGGTCATGAAATGCGGCTCTTTGGCAACAACGCTCCGCAAAATCATAAGGTGATAAAAGGGCAGAAACTTTGCCTCGGGCAGTTTCAGTTTCTCCGCCGGAGAAGTCACCACGAAGGGAAATATCCGGCTGGGGGTCACGCCAACATGACTGTAATAGCTCTCGCCCAGCTTTAGAACCTTGTCCGGCGATACGCCAAACTGATCGGCGATAAATTTCTTCAAAAATTTAATATTGGTGATTTCATGGGGAATATTGAAACTGGGTACGGATACGGTCATGCCGTTGCCTTCGTGGCGCTGGGGCACCGGCAGGTAATTGGTAATAACGCCCGCATGCACATCATCTTTCAGCCCCTTGGTAAGGGGTAGAACAACCGCCGTATTGACGGTTTTGCCGTCATGAACGATGAAATCGACATTCTCGGCGGACAAGCCGGAAATGGCCCCCCGGCTTTGCCCCTCCTCAACAAATGTGGAGTGAACTGCCCGAAGCTGCCCGGAGGTTCCCTTTGTGCTTTTAAAGCGAAGATCATCCTCTTTAAGCGCGTTAAGAATATGCTTTATATCCGCTTTCTTATGAATTTCGGAAGCCTTGAGATCGAGATGTCTGGCGGTCCAGTTCTCCGCCTTGATGTTGAGGTGCTGGAATAGTGATAAAATCTGTAGCTCCAGCCGCGCATTGGGAATCATGCCGACCGTAATGGCATTCAGGACTTGTTGCGCGTCCATTTCCCGGATCACGCCTTTGGCCTGAAATTTCTCTACGCCGATCGGGCTTTTGGGGTGAAAGGTTCCGCGTGGTTTTTCAACGCTCAGGTAATAGGTACTGATATATTCATCAATATAATCGGGCGCGGGGTAATAGGACGGTCCTTTTTCCAGCAAAGCCCCGTTTCGCGGTTTAAGGCCGAGATGATCACGGCAGAATAAAACCGTGTTTTTCATGTCGAGCTCTTTCATATCGCCCATAATCATCTTGTCGATACAAAGCGGCTCGATCATGTGGCCGCTCCAGCGGCGCTCATCGATGTTTTCTCCACCACGCGGAACGGCGTTGGCGATGCTGCGCGCTATGCCGTCATGCAGATAGATTTTCAGGCGGCCATCTTCGTCTATATGATAGGGAAGAATTTCGTTGATATCGATATCGCGGCTGACCACATCTACGATATCGCCTGTATTTTGATTGCGCATGGCTGTGATTTTCAGGCTACCCGAATTTCCGCTTGAGGGGCGGCGCTCTTCGATATGCAGACTTTTGCGCTCCGCCATTTTATAGGCAACGGCAATAAAGCAGGACGGCGGATAACCTATGGGCGTGCCATCGTTTTCGTAAAGGCGCATGCGGCCTTCAAATTTTTCCTTGATGAAATCCTCATCATGATAGAGGCAGGAATATTGAACCCGCGCGCCAAGGGCGCGAAGTTCTTTTCTGAATTCCTGCGCGGTAAAAAAGGTGTACTCCATCGGCAGCTCTGTTTCCCAGCTCCTGCGGTCATCCTTGCGCATGATAAATTCATAAGCCCATTTATAAGGCAGACGAAACAGGCGTGTCCGTGGGAAACGCTCCGGCAGCTCCTCAAGAAAAAAACCACCGCAGCCTGCATCCTGACGAGGACGGGCCCGCTCGGCATACCAGAGCAGAAGATCAACTTCCGAAAGCTGGGCCAGATCACTGCCCTTGCTGGGCGTGTCAGGCATTTCCATGAGCACAAACTCTTCGGGCGGCGGACGGGTAAAGTCACGAATAAAAATGACACCGCCTTTTTTCAGCGCCTTGAAATGATTTTGCAGCGTATCGCTAACGATGCGCTCATTGTAACGCGAGCCGGAAAAAACCTCGTGCAGGATATAGGAGTTAATAATGGCATCAATGGATTCTTCCTCGAAAATATTGCTGGAGGCATCGCCGATTTTAAAATCCAGATTAGGCAGCTTGTATTGCTCTTTAGCCTTGTTGATATGGCGCGCGCTTTTATCCAGACCGATGAATTCGAGCTTGGGCATCATGGCGGCCATGGCGTAGGTCAGGGCGCCATCATCGCAGCCCATATCGACAACGCGTGCCCCCTCATCAAGCAAAAGATGAGAGAGCGTAAACCATGCTTTATGGATTACGGCGTATTCGATATCCTTAAGCAGGAGATCGCGGCGTTCTTTGTAGGATTTTTCTTCGGTTTCCAGAGATTCGGCCATAACGGTTCTGTTGTAATCCTTTACGCATAAATTTCAAAATTTATAGCCCAAAATCATGATTTAGCCTATAAAAAGCTTCATGCAGAGGGTTTTGAGTCATATTTTAAGCATTGGGCAGCATGGAATTGATGCTGTTTTGCCGCCGCGTTGCGTGGTCAGCGGCGCTGAGGTTGATCGTCAGGGTGTAATTGCGCCTGATATCTGGGCGAGTTTGAATTTCATTGCTGAGCCGCAATGCGCCGCTTGCGGCGGCCCTTTTGAGTTTGAAATTGAGGCGGGTGGTCTGTGTGCGCCGTGTCTGGTGGAAAGGCCGGTATATGAAACGGCGCGGGCGGCCTTGAAATATGATGATTACAGCCGTGGTCTGATTTTGGGATTTAAACACGGGGATCGGACACAGGCGGCGCCAGCCTTTGTCCCATGGATGAAGGCCGCCGGGCACAAAATGCTGGCGCAGGCGGAATGCCTCATCCCTGTACCGTTGCACCGCGGGCGGCTTTTGGCGCGGCGATATAACCAGTCTGCCCTGATCGCGCAGGCGCTTTCAAAAAATACGGGCATTCCAACCTTCGTGGACGCTCTGGAGCGTGTGCGGGCCACCCCGCCGCAGGGGCATATGAATATAAAGGATCGGCGTCGCAACGCCCGCAAGGCCTTTGCCGTTAACCCAAAGCGGGCGGGGTTGATCGCCGGGAAAACCATCGTCCTGATTGACGATGTGTACACCACCGGCGCAACGGTGCAGGAATGCACCAGAATTTTATTAAAATCCGGAGCGCAGGCCGTGCATGTCCTGACGCTGGCGCGGGTTGTGAAATCATAGATTTAAAAAAGAGAACGCAAAAAGCCAGCGCCGCTCTCCAGACCTTTCTGGTCGATACTGTGCTGGAGGAAGGGTGTGGTATGCCCGGAAACGCTATAGCCGTTATGCTCCAGAGCTTCTCGCGCCGCATGATAGGCCGCGATGGGAACCACATCATCATGCTCCCCATGGATAAGGTGAACGGGCATTTTATGCAGGGTTTGCGGGCCAGCGGGCGCGCCGCCGATCAACGCTCCGGAATAGCCTAGAATACCTGCAATTTTTTCCTGATAGCGCGGCCCGGCATACAGGCTCATCATCGTGCCCTGTGAAAACCCGACCAGCGCCACTTTATGTGCTGGAAGGCCAAAGCGCGCACGCTGTTCGTCCATAAATTTCCACAATACGGGCGCTGCATTTTGTGCGCCCCGGAAAAGCGCATCGGGATCGCGAGTCTGCAGGGAAAACCACTGAAAGGACTCCGGATAACCGGGCGGGACCATGTCACAGGCCTCCGGCGCTTCGGGGGAAATAAAGACGGTACCCGGCAAGGATTTTGCCCAGAGCGGCGCGAGCGAGATCAGATCGCGCCCGTTTGAGCCAAGCCCATGAAGCAACAGCACAAGAGAATCAGGCGCATCGCCGTTTTGTGGTTCGAATTCCTGAAAATTTTTGATGGTTGATTGTGTCATGCGGTGTTTAAGTTTCCTGATTAAATTTGGTGAAGGCCTGAGATAAATCATCAATAAGGTCTTGAGGGTCTTCAAGACCAATCTGAAGCCGGAGCAGAGCGCCATCCTGAACCCATGGGACGGCAGTGCGGCAGGTGTTGAGATATTGCGGCTGCAAAAGGCTTTCATATCCGCCCCAGGAGGAGCCAACAGGAAAAAGCTCCAGCCCATTGACGAAGGCGCTAACGCGGGCTTTGGATGCCGGACGCAGCAAGAAGCTCAGCACGCCGTTTGTGCCGGAAAAATCACGCTTCCACAGGGCATGATTGGAATCCCCCGGCAGGGCGGGAAAGTAAATCCGCTGAACCTCCTCGCAGGTTTGAAGCCATTCAGCCACAATCATAGCATTACGCGCACATTGTTGCAGCCTGAGATGAAGGGTCCGCAGGCCACGCAGCGCCAGATAAAGATCCTCAGCCCCCGCACAAACGCCGATATCCAGCGCAGACTTCTTCAGGCGGGTATAAAGCTCTGGTGTGCGGGCAACAGCAACGCCCAGATTGATATCGGAATGACCGCCAATATATTTCGTGGCCGATTGCAGAGAGATATCAACGCCGTGATTCAGAGGTTTAAACAATATCCCGGCAGCCCATGAATTATCAGCAACGGTGATGATGTTATGCGCCTTGGCCACTTTGGTTATGGCGGGCACGTCCTGAATTTCAAACGTCGCAGAGCCGGGCGATTCCATATAGATGACCGCCGTATTATCCTTTATTTTTTCGGCAATGCCCGCACCAATCAGCGGGTCGTAATACTCAACCTCCACACCGAACCGCGCGAGAATATTTTCACAAAAAGAGCGCGCGGGCGGATAAAGCGAATCCGAGATCAGCAGATGATCCCCGGTTTTTAGAAAGGCCAGCAGCGTCGTTGATATGGATGTAAGGCCGGATGGGGTGCTGATCGCGGCATAACCGTTTTCAATCTCCGCTACCGCGCATTCGAACTTATCGCTGAGCGGGTTGCCCATGCGGGCATAGCGGAACTTCCGGTCTTTGTCTTCATAATCAGCCAGAGAGGGAAAGAGTATGGTTGATGTACGGCTGATGGGCGGGTTGACGATGCCGAAATATTCCTCCGGCGCGCGGCCAAGATGCATCATTCTTGTTAGCTCTCTGCGGTCTTTGTTATCTTTCTTGCTCATGGCTGTATCCTGTAGGTCTTATCGTGCAGCAATGCGGGAATGGCCTGTCTGGCTTTTGTAATCTCTTCCATATCCATATCCGCAAAAATGATACCACTTTCCGTATCCATTCCAGCCAGAATTTCTCCCCATGGGCCGATAATCAGGGAATGTCCGTAAGTTTGCCGCCCGCCTTCATGCTCACCCGTTTGTCCCGGCGCCAGAACGTAGGAGCCGGTTTCAATTGCCCGCGCGCGCAGCAGAATCTCCCAATGCGCCTTTCCGGTGGGCACGGTAAAGGCCGCAGGCACGCTCAAAATATTGGCGCCCGCCTTGGCCAGATCGCGGTAGAGATGAGCAAAGCGCACATCGTAACAAATGCTCATCCCCAGCGTGAAGCCTTCGATGTCAGCGGTGACGGCGCAGGCGCCGGCGGCACTGTCTTTGCTTTCATGGTAAAATTCACTGCGGGAGAGCTGCGCATCGAACATATGAATTTTATCATAGCGTGCGGTCAAGGTCCCATCCGGCGCAAAGAGATGCGAACGGTTAGCCATCTGGGTTTCATTGACCCTGACGCCGATCGAGCCGAGCAAAATCCATATCCCAAGTTCCTGCGCCAGAGCGGAGAAAAAAGGAAGGGCGGCATGCGTATGCTCATCCCCGCTGGAGGTCAGTTTGTCTTCACTTCTGCGCCGCATCTGATCGGTGTTCTCCGGCGTGGCAACCAGCCTCGCACCCTGAGCCGCCGCTTCACGGATCAGTTTTTCCGCAACCTGAAGATTGCTGTGTATGTCGGGGCCGCTGGTCATCTGGACGCAGGCGACCTTGAGCGTTTTATGCATCTAAAAGCGCGTCCAGTTCGCCTTGATCCTCCAGCGCATGAAGGTCGTCACAGCCGCCGATAAGCTTGTCATTGATAAAAATCTGCGGGACACTGCGCGGCCCGCCGGTGCGCTCCACCATGCGCGCGCGCGCCGCATCATCGCCCGTAATATCATGGCCCGTGTACTCCACGCCCTTTGAGTCCAGTAATGCTCTCGCGCGTTTGCAATAGGGGCATGTGGCCCAATAATAAATTTCGACTTTCGCCATGAGCGGTTCTCCCTTATGAATAGACCTTTAGAGAGGTAGCGCAAATATGACTTCCGGGCAAACGGATATTGTGATTGTTGGTGGCGGTATCGCGGGGCTTAGCCTTGCGGCGCTGCTGGGGCAGATCGGATTGAATATTACGCTGGTGGAGCCTCACGCGCCGCCGCCGATGGAGCAGATTAAGCCCACCGGACGCACTGTGGCGCTGATGAATACCTCCTTGAATATTTTAAAATCAACGCAAGTGCTGGAGCGTATAGGTCCCTTTACCAATCCGATGGAGCGCATGCGGATTATCGATGACAGCATGCAAGGCGCAAAGCCCATTCACGTTGAGTTCGAAGCCGAGGAAACGGGCAAGCCGTATTTTGGGCTGAATATCCCCAACGGTATTTTGCGCGCAGCCCTGTTTGAGCGCGTGCAGGCGCTGGAGAGTGTACGCATTATCAGTGCAAGCCTCGTAAATTATGAAGCGCATGAAACAGAAATCATCGCGCATTTCGATGATGGAACCAAAATCCCGGCAAAATTGATTATTGGCGCGGACGGACGCCAGTCGGTCGTTAGAACGCTGGCCGGAATTGATGCCCGGATTCAGGCCTATGACCAAAGCGCGGTGACATGCCTTATTGCTCACTCGCGCAGCCATGAAAACACTTCGACCGAGTTTCACCGCCCCGCGGGGCCGCTGGCCTTTGTGCCTTTGCCGGGAAACCGTTCCAGTGTGGTGTGGGTTGAAAAAACAGATCGTGCCGAAGAAATCATGCGTCTTAAAAAATCAGAGTTTATACAGGCTCTGGCGGAGCAGGGGGGAGAGATCCTGGGAGAAATAACGCTCGAAGCAGGACCCGAATGCTGGCCGTTGTCTTCGGTTCAGGCCAAGAGTTTGCGTGGCCCACGCGTGGTTATTCTTGCCGAGGCTGCGCATGTTATGTCTCCCGTAACGGCGCAGGGGCTAAATTTGTCTTTACGGGATATTGCGGCCCTGTCCGAATTGATCGCCGATGCGGCGCGTCTTGGGCTGGATATTGGGGCCTCCGGCATATTGAAAAATTTTGAAAAGCGCCGCAGTTTTGATATTGCAACGCGCGTCTTTGGTGTGGACGGTATGAACCGCGCAGTTAGTACAGACCGGCGAGTCCTTAAGAAATTACGGCGCGCAGGACTAAAGACTGTTGGTTTTTGTTCGCCCTTAAAGACGCTTGCGGTGGAGATTGGGCTCGCACCACAGATCGATCAGGGACGCCTTTCACGCGGAGAATCGCTGTAAAAATCAAAGAATCTGTGCAGCAGTGCAGCATTTTTTATCACTGTTTTTGTAATATTGTTGCGCAATAATGTTGCTTAAATGCTTGAATTTAATACCATAATAACAAATCTTTTCTAAAAAAACGCAGGCTTTTCCTATGATGGGGTGCAGCACAGAAACTTGCCGCAAACTATTATAAATCCTCAGTTTTTATGCTATATTGAAGGTAAGTATATTCGCGAGGTTTGCTGCGGCTCCTGTGAAGAGCCCCCTTCCGTAAAGCAGACCTCCGCCGTAGTCAACGGATAGCGAAAAGGAACGCAGGCCTATGGATGTAGTAACGCCTTTGGAGAGGTGTCCGGCTTTAATATTGAATGCGGACTTCAGACCACTGAGTTATTTTCCGTTATCCGTATGGCCTTGGCAGGATGCTGTTAAGGCCATATTTCGTGATAGCGTAAGCGTTGTATCCGAGTATGACCGTGTAATCCGTTCGCCGAATTTCGAGATGAGGTTGCCCAGTGTTCTGGCCCTTAGAGAATATGTGCCGATGGCCCGCAAGCCGGCATTTACAAGGTTTAACGTGTTTTTGCGGGACAAATGGAATTGTCAGTATTGCGGCGACAATTACAAAACGCATGAACTGACATTCGATCACGTAATACCGCGCTCCCGCGGGGGGCGTGCAACATGGGACAACATTGTAACGGCATGCCAGTGTTGTAATACAAAAAAAAGTAACAAGATGCCGGATGAGGTGAATATGTTTCCGCTCCATGAGCCACGCCAACCGGATGTTTTTGAGTTGCGCGATCATGGGCGGCGGTTTCCCCCGAATTTCCTGCATAAAAGCTGGGGGGATTTTCTCTACTGGGATACTGAACTGGAAGAGGAATAGACGCAGGAATTATAGAGCTTCGGCTTTGTCAGGGAGAACGGTTTGGAAGCTTTCTCCAGGCAGGCCGCAGAAACGAAGCGGAGATTGTTCCGTTTCAACACGTGCACTGAAAGGAGAACGTTATGTTTGGTCATATAACAAATCTTGCACACACTCGCTCCATTACGCAGGCTGTAGGGTTCTTTTTATTCTACACCGTATTGCTGGTGGGGTTATCAACCTTCCTTGGTCACTATCTGGTGACATTGGGCGTGATTGACACTGTCGTCGGAAGTTTCTTTGATGGCGGTACCGTTCACACCATGATCGGAGCAGGCTGGACGCTTATACTCTCCAGCATGATCCTGCAAGGGAAGAAGCTGACCGGGGACATTATGTCCGTAGTAATCGCGCTGATCGGTGTATATCTTGCATACACGGTTAACGTGATGCTGGGTATGGTTGTCGTCGGTTATTTGACGACACTGGGCAAATAAGAACCCAGTTTAAGGCCTCCCCTAAGTGAGGTCTGAAAATAAAGAGCCGGGCGAGAAAGTTTCGCCCGGTTTTTCTTTTTAAAAAATATACGGATTATTTCTTAATTTCCTTGACGAGTACCACTTATGCGCGTATCAAAATCCGATCTCCATAATTGTGATTTTGAGGAACGCAGCCCATGTTCGATGATATTTTTGATTTTGGTAAAAAGCGTACGGTTAAAGAATCCGTTGGTTTCGTAATTTTTCACAGCATTTTGATGCTCGGCGCATTGGCCGGCCTGTCTATGCTGGGCGTTTCCTAGGGTCTGCGGTGGGCTTGGGCTTTATTAAGCTGGGCTCACCCACTCCTTAAATATTGGATGGCCTGATCGCGCTCAAATAGATAGAGCAACGTCCGCAGCGCCGTTGAGCGCGGGCCTTTAAGTTCCGGGTCTTTGTCGATAATCAGCCGCGCATCGTCCCGCGCCGCCGCCAGAAGTTCCGCATGTGCATTAAGATCCGCAAGTTTAAAATCAATGATTCCGCTTTGCTTGATGCCCAGAATGTCGCCCGCCCCGCGCAGGGCCAGATCTTTCTCCGCGATTATAAATCCGTCTTCGGTCTCCCGCATGATAGAAAGCCGTTCTTTGGCGGTGGCACCCAACGCGCCGGCATATAGTAAGAAGCAATAGGATTTATCGCCGCCGCGCCCGACGCGCCCCCTGAGCTGATGCAGCTGCGAAAGGCCGTAACGCTCCGCATGTTCAATGACCATAATGGTGGCTTCAGGCACATTGACGCCGACCTCGATAACGGTCGTAGCCACCAGAATATCGAGATCGCCACGCGAAAACTTGGTCATGATCTCATCTTTTTCGGCGGCCTTGAGCCGTCCGTGCACAAGTCCCACACGTTCGCCAAAAATAGAGTGGAGAACGTCATAGCGTTCCGTCGCGGCGGCCAGATCGAGGATCTCGGATTCCTCCACCAGCGGGCAAACCCAGTAAGCTCTGGCCCCGGTTTTGATCTGTCGCTTAAGGCCATCAACAATATTTTCTATTTTCTCCAGCGGGATCAGGCGGGTATCTACAGGTTTGCGACCCGGGGGTTTTTCATCCAGCCGGGAGATATCCATATCGCCATAAGCGGTGAGGGTGAGGGTGCGGGGAATGGGTGTGGCCGTCATCACCAGAACATCCGTGCCGCGCCCCTTGGCCGAAAGCATAAGGCGCTGATGCACGCCAAAGCGGTGCTGCTCATCAATAACCGCAAGCCCCAGATCGGCAAAAATAACATCTTCTTGAAAAATGGCATGTGTGCCGATCGTGATCTGTGCCGCGCCACTGGCAATTTTTTGCAACAGCGCGTCACGGTTTTTCCCCTTGTCCCGTCCGGTAAGAATGACGGCGGAAATGCCTGCCGCATCCAGCCACGGTTTTAAGCTCTCGGCATGTTGTCGCGCCAGAATTTCTGTGGGCGCCAGCAGTGCGGCCTGCGCACCGGTTTCTATTGCACTTAGCATCGCAAGCGCCGCCACAACGGTTTTTCCGCTCCCCACATCGCCCTGTAACAGGCGCAGCATACGCGCGGGCGCTTCCATGTCGGCGCTGATCTCTTTGAGGGCGCGCTCCTGCGCCCCGGTAAGCGCAAAGGGCAGGGCGGCACGCAGCCTTGTGCGCAACCGGCCATCACCTTTGAAAATGCGCCCGCTCTGGCGTTTTTGCCGATTGCGCACCAGAGCGAGCGTCAGCTGATTGGCCAGAAGTTCATCATAGGCAAGACGCGCTCTTGCCTCCTCATTCAATAAGCCGCCGGTAATTGAGGTGGTGGAGGGGGGAATGTTTTCCGGCGGCGGAGAGAAATGAAGCTGTTTCAGGCACGTATCCCAATCGGCCCAGCCGTTTTTCTTTTTAAAGGCCGCGTCTTGCCATTCGGTAAGCTTTGGAATGAATCCCAAAGCGCCTTGAGCAGCTTTTCTGACGGTCTTATTGGTCAGGCCCGCAGTGAGAGGGTAAATGGGCTCCAGCGCCTCAAGGCTCTCCCGGTCTTCGGGTTTGACGATATCGGGATGCGTGATTTGTGGATGCCCCGCGTAATGCTCTACCTTGCCGGAGACAATCATTTCCTTGCCCTCGGGCAATTGTTTTTCAATCCAGTCTTTATGGGCATGAAAGAAGACCAGATTCAATGTGCCGGTTTCATCGTGGCACCAGACTTTATAGGGCTGGGATTTGCGGGCGTTCGGAAAATGCTTGCCCACGGTTACGCTGATTGTCGCAATGCGGCCATCTGGCGCGTCCGCGACTTTTGGGGAAAAGCGGCGGTCAATAAAATCCACCGGCAAATGCCAGAGCAGATCCAGAACTTTTGGGCCGCCCGTTAATTTTTCCAAGAGTTTGGCATTTTTGGGACCAATACCGGGTAAGACACTAACGGCGCGGAACAGCGGGTCCAGATCAAAAGGGCGACTCATGTTCGTGAGGACTCTACAACGGGATGATTTTCTTTTATAAGAGGGGGCATCAGAAACATATCGTAATTTTTGCACACGTTTAAGAAGGTAGCATGAGTTTAGAAGAGCTGGAGAATAAACGCAAACGCTTGATTTTTCGTTCGGGCCACCGGGGGACGAAGGAAATGGATCTTCTTATGGGGTCTTTCGCGGATAAATATGTGTGGGAATTCTCTGAGGGTGATCTGGCGCTGTATGAGGATTTACTGCAGGAAAGCGACCCCGATATTTATGACTGGATTTTAGGCCGGGCCGAACCGCCGCCGGAAATGCGCCATGCTGTTTTTCAAAAACTTAAAGAGCATAAATTCGCCTGAAACCTATGATTTTTTGAAAATCGCAATATAGGCATAGCCACGATAAAGATGCTGAATGCTCAATTGGCCAAGATTTTCTGCCTCAAGGCTTTTGAGGTGGCTCAGGATTTCGGGCTTGTGATAGACATGAAACAGGGCAAGCCAGAAGAAAATAGCTTTACGAAACCAGAGTGGTTGCGCGTCCATCCCACCAAAATCGACAATGTGCATTTCACCGCCCGGCGGTAAAAGCGTAAGCGCGTGATCAATGGATTCGCGCCAGGGCGGAATGATGGAGAGCGCATAGGAAAATACAATTTTATCAAGTGGCTGCGTTAAAGCAAACAGCGAGGCCGGGTCAAAAGACTGGGCATAGGCCTGCGCCAGCGTGACGGCGTTATCGAGATGGTTTTTCTTTAGGGAAATTTTCGCGGTTTTAAGCATTTCATCGGAGGCATCCAGCCCGACAAAACGAACATCCGGGTAAAGGTGCGCCATTTTAATGAGGTTGCGTGCCGTGCCGCAGCCGACTTCGCAGATGATCTCGCCCTTGGCGGGTTTAAGCCCTGCGATCAGACGGTCACGCCCCAAAAGATAATATTTGCGGGAGGCATCGTAAACATGCCGCGTGAACCGATACATGCGATCCATGTTGGCCTTGATTTGTGATTCGGAAGGCTCGGCAGTGGATTTCATCAAGGTGTCTGCGGCTTTCTGGCGGTTTCGAGGCTCTGTACATTAGAGGCCTCGTTCAAGGTGTAGACGTGAAAGCCACCATAGATAGAGGAGCGATCTTTTTTAACGGCCTCCACAGAGGCGTCCGGATCGTAATGAAATCTGCTCAAAATATCCTGTGGCAGGGCGCGCGATAGCGGGCTGTGGATGCCTGCGGTGCGGAAGATTATGCGTGCGCCGGGGCGGCTGGTGCGTAGAACTTCTTTCCACAATGTCGTGAGCTGGCTGGCGTTCATCCAGTCCTGCGCGTCCAAAAACACATAGCAATCAAGGCTTTTAGCTGGCTGTGATTGCAGAAAACCGGTGATGGATGTGTGATGAACTTCGACGCGGTCCGCATTTTTTTTCAAAATTTCGTAATTGGCTTTAGTCAGGTAGCGCGGAATGGCTTTTTTATTTTCCCGGTCGTAACCCCGGCCAAAGGCCTGCCATGCGAAATAGTTCTCATCAATCGGAAATTCGCAAGCCAGACGGCGCAAACGCGCCTTGAGAAGCCCGGCCATATCTCCGCCGGAGGCCTCGTTCAGTTCATCAAACTGCGCAGGGGGAATGCCAAGTCCGTAAAGCGCGGGCGGCATGTTGCAGATACGTTTGACCAAAGGCTTGTCAAAAATTGGCCCCAGCGTCCGGTTGAAAATTTCGAGTTGCTCTTCCATGGATTTGGCCTTGAGAATCTCGCGCGGATCTTTGCCGTATATTTTGGCAAGCACATGAACGGCAGAAATGAATCTGCCAAGTAAACCAAACTGATACAGGTTTTTAGTAAAGTAGTTTATCCGCTTACCACGAAAGAGGGAGTGCCCCTCCCAATAATCTTTGGAAAACTTATCAAGATTGGGGGCTATATATTTGTTGTAATTTATAATATTAACTTTGTCGTCCGCGTGACCGAAGAATAAAAAGAAACTTTCGTAATTCGGTAGATATTTAACAGCGGCAATTTTAAGGCGGGCCAGCGCCACATGCGCGGGGTTGAGGTCAATAGCCTGCACGCGCTCCGGGCTTTCGGTAAGATAATTCATCACATTACAGCCGCCCGATGCGATGGTCATGATGCGCGTATTCCCATCAAGTTTGAGCGCATCAAGGTCCACCTCCGGGTCTTCCCAGATTTGCGGATAGACAAATCCACGAAAAGACATGGTGAAAAGCCGCTCCAGAACACCGCGCTTGCTGATGGCGCTATGGCCATGCACTGCTTTTTTGAGCAGGCTGGCATCTGGTTTCTCCGGCGTTACGCCTGTTTTTGGCTCTGGCGGTGTACTCATTTCCTTTTGGACGCTCATGGTATTGATCCTTTGACTGAGGCAAAAACATATATATAAAAAGGCCACAGAACACAAGCGCACGCATATCAAGGCATAAAAACGCGGAAAAAGTAATGGATACAGCGGAAAAACAAGCCAAAATCGGGCTGCATACAATCTATGGCGCGCCTGAAGGGCAGGATGCCCGCATTCTGGCGGAGCGCGCGCGGGCGCTTATGCCGCAGGACCGCGTTCTGATTCATGTTGCGCTGGATGATGCGCGGCTTTCAACGCTGCGGGGGCTGCTGGAATTTTTTGCACCCGATGTGAAAGTGATAGAGTTTTCCTCTTGGGATTGTCTGCCTTATGACCGCATATCGCCTAACGGAGAGATCGTGGCGCGCCGGGTCGCGGCGCTGAGCCGGATTTTGGCATGGAGTCACGAGCGAGAGCGTTATCCGCGCCTTGTACTGACGACCATCAATGCGGTTGGCCAGCGCCTGATGCCTAAGACCGCGTTGGAAGGCGCTTCCTTGAGCGTATCTAAGGGAAAACCGGTTGATATGGCGGCTTTTCAAAGATTCCTGACACAAAACGGATATATCCGCGTAGAAACCGTCCGGGAGGCGGGGGAGTACGCCATGCGCGGCGGCATTATTGATATTTTTCCGCCCGCCTATGCAGAACCGCTAAGGCTTGATCTGTTTGGCGATGAAGTCGAATCGATCCGCGCTTTTGATCCGCTCTCACAAAGAACGCATACAAGCGTGCAGACATTCTCGCTTCAGCCCGTCGGCGAGATTTTTCTGGATGAGGTTGCCATAGAGCGTTTCAGGGGTGGCTACCGCGCGGCCTTTGGTGTTGTGAGCGGCCAGGATCCACTCTATGCCGCAATTTCCGAAGGGCGGCGTTATAACGGCATGGATCATTGGCAGCCTCTGTTCTATGAGAAAATGGACACGCTTTTTGATTATCTGCCCTCCGCCGTGATGATTTTCGATCATCACGCGCTTTCCGCCCATGATGAGCGTATGACCCAGATTTACGACTTTTATCAGGCTCGCAAAACGCTCGAGGCGGCGGAGAAAAAAAGAGGGAAGGATAGCAGCAGTTTTTCAGGAACAATCTATCACCCCCTGCCTGTGGAGCTTCTGTATATCACGGGCAGCGAATGGGACGCACTGACGCAGGATGTAGAAATTTTCTCTCCCTTTGGCCCGCCGGATGAAAGCCAGCCTGTATCAAAAAAGGGGCGTGATTTTTCCGATGTGCGCGCCTTGCCCGATGGCGATGTTATGGGCGAATTACGGCGGCATCTGGCCTCCTTACACGCCGCGCGTAAAAAAATAGTGATTGCTTGCTACAGCGAAGGATCTCGCCAGCGATTACAGGGCATGATGGCGGCATCGGGCATTCCGGATCTTGTGGAGTGTAACGATGCAAACGACCTTAAAAAACTGGGTTTTGCGCAGACAGGCTTTGCCGTTTTAGGACTGGAGCATGGGTTTATCTCCGAAGATCTGGCGGTTTTAACCGAGGCCGATATTCTGGGCGATCGGCTCGTGCGTAAAAGCGGGCGGCGCAAAAAGGCGGATAATTTCCTGCGTGAGGTCTCCTCACTGGATGAGGGAGATCTGGTCGTTCATGTTGAACATGGGATCGGCAGATTTCTTAGTCTTGAGACATTGAGCGTGGGTAAAACGCTGCATGATTGTCTTAAGATAGAATATGCGGGCGGCGATAAACTCTATGTGCCGGTTGAGAATATCGAAGTGCTTTCACGTTTTGGTTCGGAAGATGGCAGCGCACAGCTTGATCGTCTGGGCGGCGCAGGCTGGCAGGCGCGTAAGGCCAGAGTAAAGAAAGACTTGATGGTCATGGCGGAGGGGTTGCTGAAAATAGCAGCCGCGCGTCTGTTGAAAACCACGCAGCCCATTACAGTTAGCCCGGAGCTTTATAACGAGTTTGCCAGTCGTTTTCCCTATGCGGAGACGGAGGATCAGGAGCGGGCTATTCAAGATGTCCTTGATAGTCTGGCGGGCGATCACCCTATGGACAGGCTGGTTTGCGGCGATGTCGGATTTGGTAAAACCGAGGTAGCTCTGCGCGCGGCCTATGTCGCGGCGATGGACGGGGCGCAGGTCGCGGTGGTCGTGCCCACTACGCTGCTGGCGCGGCAGCATTATAATAATTTTCAAAAACGCTTTGCCGGTACGGGCCTGCGGATCGGGCAGCTCTCGCGCATGGTGAATGCGAAGGATGCAAAATCCGTGCGCGAAGGGCTGGCCGAGGGCTGGGTGAATATCGTAATTGGCACGCACGCGCTGTTTGCATCTTCTCTTAAATTCAAAAATCTGGGCCTTTTGATTGTGGATGAGGAGCAGCGTTTCGGCGTGAAGCAAAAGGAAAAGCTCAAGGAAATCAGTGAAAACGTGCATGTCCTAACGCTGACGGCAACCCCGATTCCCCGTACGCTTCAAATGTCTCTGACCGGCGTGAAGGAGATGAGCCTTATCACCACGCCGCCGGTGGACCGTCTGGCAGTGCGGACATTTGTGCTGCCGGTGGATACGCTGGTTATTCGGGAGGCCCTGCTGCGGGAGCATTACCGCGGCGGCCAGAGTTTTTATGTCTGCCCGCGCATTAGTGACATGGCCGATCTTGAGCGGATGCTTAAGGAGCTTGTGCCGGACATAAAAGTGATTTCCGCCCATGGGCAGATGACGCCGACGGACCTGGAAGACCGCATGACCGCCTTTTATGACGGACAATATGATGTGTTGCTGGCCACCAATATCATCGAGAGCGGGATAGATATCCCCACCGCCAATACGATGATTGTGCATCGGGCCGATATGTTCGGTCTGGCGCAGCTTTATCAGATCAGGGGCCGCATCGGACGCTCGCGCGTGCGGGCCTATGCATACCTGACCTATCCTCCGCTGGAAAAACTGGGTGCACAGGCGCAAAAGCGGCTGGAGGTCATGGAAACGCTCGATACGCTGGGCAGCGGGTTTCAACTGGCTTCGCACGACATGGATATCCGTGGAGCCGGAAACTTGCTGGGGGAGCAGCAATCAGGCCATATTCGCGAGGTCGGCGTAGAGCTTTACCAGCAAATGCTGGAAGATGCCGTGGCACTGGCGCGCCAGAGAGGAGAGGCGGGCGGGGATATGAACGCGGCGCTGGAGGAGGGGTGGTCTCCGCAGATTAATGTCGGCACTTCCGTTCTGATCCCTGAAATTTATGTGCCGGACCTTGGTGTGCGGATGAGCCTTTATCGCCGTCTTTCCAACCTTGAAACGCCGGAGGATATGGAGGAATTTGCAGCTGAGCTGATCGACCGTTTCGGCGACCTGCCGGAGGAGGTTAAAAACCTGCTCGATATTGTTGCGATAAAACAGCTTTGCAAGCGGGCCGGTGTGGGCAGTGTTGAAGCCGGGCCGAAGGGGGCGGTTATCGGCTATCACAAGGATACGCCGCCTAATCTTGAAGGGTTGATGCGCTGGATGGTGTCAAAGGGCGGCGCGGTCAAGCTGCGCCCGGATCAGAAAATCGTCGCCGTGCGCGGGTGGGAAGATGTACAAAAACGGGTGCGCGGGGTTAAGAATCTGATGGCGGAGCTGGCGGAGCTTTCGGCCTGATTTTTGCGCTGTGATCTTTATATGTCGCTTGCCAGGGCGTATTTACCTTGGTCTTTTCCGTCAAATGTGCAATTCTTGAAAGAGAGGCACAGACCAAGGGAGTGACCTTGAAATGTCATTGGAATACGCTGAAAATCGCATAAGGGAGGCTTTGAAGCTGACCAAAGGCAATCAGGCAAAGGCCCGCCAGCAGATCATCGCCTGGGCTTGCGAGGATGCCCGCCTGATGCAGGCACTGGCCCGCCCACATTTATCCGGTATCGTGGCTTATAATGTTGAGCGTGTGGCCTCTGGCCGCGCGGATGCAAGACATGAGGCCGAAAAAAATATCGCAGCGCCCAAGGCTTCACCAAAAGAGAAGGCAGCGCCAAAGAAGGAAAATTTTGGTCTGGAAATTCTCAAAGCCGCCGCCGGACAGGATACGCAGATTTTCGGCCTTGAGGATACGGGCGCGCCCCAAAAACGGGGGCAGGCATCGCAAGCCCATATTGATGCTTTGAAATCTATTGCCTCCAAGAGCAAGCACACCAAAAAACCGTGAGAGATTTTCTAACGCGCTGCGGCTGGTCGGAACCTGCGCCGCTGGCGCTGGATGCTTCTGCGCGCCGATATTATCGTGTGCGTAAGGGTAATAAAACAGCCGTTTTTATGGATGCTTCCGGCGGCGATCCTCAGGAAATAGCCGGATTTATTCGCATTGCGGACTGGCTGCGCTCTGTGGACTTAAGCGCGCCGGAAATTCTGGAACAGGATATGGCTCAGGGTTTTCTGCTGCTGGAGGATTTTGGCCAGACCCCCTTGCGTGCGGCGCTGCAGGCCATGCCGGGGGATGATGAGGGTATGAGAGAGATTTACGCGCTGGCCACCGGCGTTTTGGATCACCTGCAAAAGCAGACATGCCCGCCGGATTTACCGGATTACTATAAATCGAATGTCCATAAGGGGCGGCGGCGAATTGTGGACTGGTTCGTACCCGCAGTGCGGGGAGTCAGAAATCCGGATGGGCTGGTCGAGCAATATCAAGCGCTCTGGGAGGCGATTGAAAAAGCACTTCCCGAACCACGCCTGGGGTTTGTTCATGTGGATTACCACATGGAAAATCTGATGCTCCTGCCGGAGCGTAGCGGGGCAAGGCGCTGCGGTATTTTGGATTTTCAGGGCGCGATGTATGGTCCGGTGCAGTATGATCTGGCCAATCTGCTCTATGACGCCCGCGCGGATATGTCCTCAGCCCTTCGTGCGGAGATTTTAGAGCATTTAACGCCGGAGGATCAGTGCTGGACGCAGGTGCTGGCCGCGCAATTTCATTGCCGGGTAATCGGCCAGTTTATAAAATTCGCCGTTCAAAAAGACGATCGTAAATATCTTTGTCATTTGCCGCGTTTGCAAAACTATATGCAAGAATCTATGAAAAACCCGCTTTTGAAGCCTTTAAGCGCATTTTTCAATGATCTTAAGCTTGATTTTTCCTGTACGTATGGTTTGAATGTCCCTGAGATCTCTCGGTATATCCGGGAGGATGCATTTTAATTTTATGAGGAAATCCCTATGTCCCTGATTGCCGACCGTCTGAGCCGTATCAAGCCTTCTCCTACGATTGCCGTGACCACCAAGGCGGCGGAACTTAAGGCGGCTGGCCGTGATGTGATCGGGCTGGGCGCGGGGGAGCCGGATTTTGACACGCCGGAATTTATCCGCCAGGGCGCGATTGATGCGATTAACCGCGGCGAGACACGCTATACGGCGGTTGATGGTACGGCGGCATTAAAGGATGCTATTATCGCAAAATTCAAACGCGATAACGACCTGACCTACACGCGGGACCAGATCACGGTGGGAACGGGCGGCAAGCAGGTTTTGTACAACGCGCTTATGGCCTCGGTGAACCCCGGCGATGAAGTGATTATTCCCGCGCCTTACTGGGTTTCCTATCCTGACATGACATTGCTGGCTGAAGGAACGCCGGTAATTGTGGAGTGCCGGGAAGAAAACGCATTTAAGCTGACAGCGGAGGATCTGGAAAAGGCCATTACACCAAAAACAAAATGGCTGATATTCAACTCACCATCCAATCCAACAGGCGGGGCGTATTCATGGGATGAGCTGAAGGCGCTGACCGATGTTTTGCTTAAATATCCCTATGTCTACATCATGACGGATGATATGTATGAGCATCTGGTCTATGACGGGTTCAAATTCGCCACCCCGGCGCAGGTCGAGCCAAAGCTCTATGACCGGACGCTGACGGTTAATGGTGTCTCCAAATCCTATTCCATGACCGGCTGGCGGATCGGTTATGCTGGTGGCCCGGCGGCGCTTATCAAGGCGATCAGCAAGGTGCAGTCGCAATCCACGTCCAATCCATGCTCGGTTTCTCAAGCCGCGGCTGTGGTGGCTTTAAACGGGGATCAATCGTTCCTGAAAGAGCGTAATGACAGCTTTAAGGCGCGCCGCGATCTTGTGGTCAAAATGCTTAACGATGCCGAGAATATTTCCTGCATCACGCCGGAGGGAGCATTTTACGTCTATGTTTCCTGCGCGGAATGTATCGGCAGAACGACCCCGGACGGAAAAGTGATTGAAAGCGATGAGGATTTCGTGACCTATTTGCTGGAATCTCAAGGTGTGGCGGCGGTTCAGGGCGCGGCCTTTGGTCTTTCGCCATATTTCCGGATTTCCTATGCAACGTCGACGGAAGCCCTGACCGAGGCCTGCACCCGTATTCAAAAGGCTTGCGCGGCGCTGGGGGAGAAGGCTAAGGCAGCCTAACGGACGGTGAGAGCCATATTCATCTCGGCCTTAACCGGGGGAGGCTGGATAGTGCTGGAGGCCGCTTCAGGGGCTAGGCGAGGGCCTGGTGCTTTAAGGGCTTCAATTATGCCATTAAGGCTGTCTCTGTGCGTGAGCGCACTGCCGTGGTCTATGGGGTAGGTGATTACTTTGGCGTTTACGGCTCTGGCAAACTCTTCAGCGGTTTCTTTGCTGACCATTCCATCTTCTTTTCCCAGAATAACGCTTTGGGGGAATAAGGATATATTGTGATTAAGGCCCTCTTTCAGGACTTTGTTAACAAACGGACGCGCTCTGTCGAGTATGCCGTGTATCAAGCCGTGCGTAGGTTTTGCAAAGAAGTAATCTTTGTAGGTTGTTTCATTGCCCATAATAAGTTTCTCAATCCGCGAGGTCATTACAGGTGTAGTGGCATTTGCGGCTGCAAAGTGTTTATATAGCCAGCTTTTAAAAGGATCATGTCTTTGGGATGCGCCATCCGCATCCAGAAAGGGATTGAGGTTGATAGCGCCATCAAAAAGATCGGCGGCTTTCTCCGCATTCCCATTTTGAGCCAGCGCATATTGTAAAACCAGACTGGCGGTCGAATGGGGAAGGATATATCGGGGAAGGGTTTTGTCGCCTAGTTTATGAATTTTTGAGGTCGGATCAAAGAGTGCTTCTGAGAAAAGGGTGGTATTTCTCTTCATGTATTTTACATTCTGGCCAGCCAGTTCATTCGGCGTTGCCGGAAGAAGGCTAAAGCTGATAACGGAAATCCCGTGATTATTAAGCGTTTCAATTTCCGATATATGCTCAAGCGGAGAGCTTTGCAGGCCGCTGATGTAAATGGCCGTGGCTTCTGGGTTTTTCGCGGGGCTATAAAATATTTCATTTTTTTCGCCTGTAGAAAGGCTCATTTTATGGCTTTTCCAGCCGGGAGGAAGGGCCTTTTGATTAAAGAGGTCGGCTGTTTTCTTTTTTAGTTTTTGCCACGCAGACAGGCTTGGCAAAACGCCAGCGGCATCTTTATCGAATGTGTTACTTAGTGCAGAGCCTGCAACCATAAAGCACAACCAGTTCGTTAACGCAAAAATATGATTTCATAATAATCTATTTGGACGAATGTTTCACGAAAATTATAAAATAAGAAATATAATTTTTGTTGATAAAGGGCGGTATTGTGCTTAAGTAACTGTTTTTACGTTATTTTTTAAAAAACCTTATCCTTTGCCACAGGCTGCGGTTTTTTGGCTTTTCGCGATTTTCATAGTTTTTGACAAGGAGGTTGCAGACCGTTTCAAACCTGTGACGATTTTCCTCTATAATCTCTTCTGCGAAAGTTTTTAGCCGGACAAAATTTTCCGGGCTGGCATCATCGATCGAGGTGTTAGGGGTGTTTTCCGCGCCAATACCCGTAACCATGGATTTATTGAAATTGTAGAGATTCTTCCCCAGCGTCTGTGAAAAGCTTTCAATCAGCGCCGATTCAGTTGCATGAAACAAAATATTGATAAGCGGCAAATCATTGCTCGGATCGACAACGCCAAGCCCGCCAAAACGATTCCAGTCATCTTTTTTGAAAGAGCGGAGCGTGTGACCGGTGCCCAGCATAATCATGATGGTTTTTGTATTGGGTTGTAAATGTTGCTGGATCGCGCCGTGATAGCTGACGCAGGGGTTGTCGAAGATGCTGCCGTCGATTCCGGAATATTCGCGGGTATGGCCGCGGACCGGGTCTGTTGCCGTAAAATGGTGGCAGGGAAAATAGGTTGGTGCGGCGCAACTTGCCAGAATAGCGTCGCGCATTTTCACATGCGGTGTTGGTTTCTGGTTTTTAGGAAGCTGCATATGCTTGAGCCAGACGGCATGCCCCCCGCCATCAATAAAATTGTTCTGGGTGTGGACTGGCGTGTTTTGGTCCTCTCCCGGTTCCTGCGCGGCTTTGAGCTGCCCTCCGTCGATATTGTACAGGGGCACGACAAGGCTGCGGATGGATTGCGATAAAACAGTGTCGCCGTAAAGATCCGTCAGGCATTTTGCAAGATGAGACGGGCTGTAATGTCCGTGCCGTAACAGTTTTTGCAGCTGACCAATACGCATGGTGCGGTTATTGAAATCATGAACGAATCCCCGGAAATCCCGGAAACGGTCGGCGGGGAAAATCCTTTCCCCTTCGCGTTCGTAAAAACGGACCATGTGGCGCGCTTTGTATTTTGGTTTTGCGGGGTCGGCCTCGCTGGGCACATTCAGGGCGGCGTTGAGTATGGCGCCAGTGGAAGGTCCGGCAAAAATATCAACCATATCAGACATATTCAGCCCGGTTTCTTCCTCTATACGGCACATGATATGCGCCGGAATCAGGCCGCGCATACCACCGCCATAGTTGAAAAGAACGATTTTGGTGTTGGATGACGTCATGGGTTTTTAAAAATATGTGTAAGCGATTTTCGGAATGATTTGCGTTTAGAGCATAGCACAAAAAAAACCGGACCTCATATCCGTATTACACGGGGGTCCGGTGAAGTTGAACAGGGAGGTTTCACGTCTGGGAGACGTAAGGATCACTAGGACCCTCATCAACACTGAAGCTGATAGTTGTGTTATACAGAGCTTAGTTATGCGGGAGTAGCATAAATATTCCATATCAGCCGCGCGTTTTATGCATGCCTTGGCGAAGACTAAAAGGGTGCCAGATGAATAGAACTGAGTAAAAAGTCCCGGAAAGCATTGATTCTTTCGGAGTTTCTCCGCTCCTCAGCATAGACATAATAAATATCGGTTGATGGGCGTTGGTATTCAGGCAGGAGAATCTGTAAACTGGCATCGTCCCGGATAATGTAGTCGGGAAGAACGGAGATTCCTGCCCCGGTCTGGGTGGCTCTATAGGTGGCATAAAGGGAATTGATCATCGTGACGTTATAGTCTTGCTCCGGCCTTACATTGGCCAGATCCAAAAGCCAGTTGGGATTGCTGATCGGGGAGGCCGTATTGCGCGGAAAGCCGATTAACCGATGTTGTTTCAGCTCTTTAATGTTCTCTGGCTTCCCATGGCGAGCAATATATTCCTTAGAGGCGCATATATGAAATTCAATGGTCGTCAAACGCAGATGAACCAGATCGCCCTGTTTTGGTTTGTGCAAACGAATCGCGGCGTCCGCTTCCCGCATGCCCAGATCAAGAACCTTGTCATC
Organism: Alphaproteobacteria bacterium; assembly: GCA_020848095.1. Classification (GTDB taxonomy): domain Bacteria; phylum Pseudomonadota; class Alphaproteobacteria; order Micavibrionales; family Micavibrionaceae; genus JADLAT01. Next base: position 42,632 of record JADLAT010000015.1, read on the forward strand.
AAGGAGAATCGTGAGCTGGATGTTGGGGTAAAGATCCTGAAATTTTTGAAGGCGCGAAGACAGCCATGTTGTACCGATGAAATGGGAAACGGTGATAATTAACGGCCCCTCTGGCAGGCGGCGCGTATCAGCCATTTGCCCTTCCAGAAGCAAGAGTTTGCGCGCGATCTCATCTGTGGCTTTTTGTAAAAGCTCACCTTGCTCCGTCAGGATTAACCCGCGTGCGTGACGGTGGAACAGGGCAACGCCCAGGCTGCGCTCAAGCTGGCCGATCTGGCGAGAAATGGCAGATTGGCTCAGGTTAAGAATCTCCCCTGCGCCCGTGAAGCTGCCGGCTCTGGCAACGGTATGAAAAAATCTGAGTTTATCCCAATCCATGGGAGGGGCGCCTTTCAGGAATCGGTTTTATGCGCGGCCAGAAAACGATCGGCCTCCAGCGCGGCCATGCAGCCCATTCCGGCGGCCGTAACGGCCTGCCGATAAACATGATCTACCACATCACCGGCCGCATAAACGCCGGGGATGGAGGTCGCAGTGGAATCTGGTGCCTTCAGGAGGTAGCCGTTCTCATCCATATCCAGTTTGCCCTTGAAAAGCTCCGTAGCCGGATCATGCCCGATCGCGACAAACAACCCGTCCGCCTTAAGCACACTTTCCACGCCGGACTGGGCATGTCTGAGGCGCAATCCGGTCATCCCGGTTTCATCGCCTGTGATTTCTTCAACCACGGTATCCCACAGCACATGAACTTTTGGATTAGCAAACAGGCGGTCTTGCGCTATTTTCTCCGCCCGAAGCGTATCGCGCCTGTGGATGAGTGTGACTTTCGAGCAAAAGTTGGTAAGAAACAAAGCCTCCTCAACCGCCGTATTCCCGCCGCCGACAATTGCGACATTCTTGCCACGGAAGAAGAAACCATCACACGTTGCGCAGGCGGAAACCCCTCTGCCGCGATAGGTGTTTTCGGATTCAATCCCCAGCCAGCGGGCCTTGGCCCCGGTCGCAATGATGAGTGTATCACCCGTATAAACCTGTCCACCATCGCCGGTGGCCTTGAATGGGCGGGCGGTTAAATCAATATCCTTAATGTAATCATTGATCAGAGATGTGCCCACATGCTCGGCCTGTTTTTTCATCTGCTCCATCAGCCATGGGCCTTGGATAGGGTCGGAAAAGCCGGGATAATTCTCAACATCGGTTGTGATCATCAATTGCCCGCCCGGCTCAAACCCGGTGATGAGGGTAGGGGACAGATTAGCTCTGGCGGCATAAATGGCGGCGGTATAGCCCGCCGGGCCGGAGCCGATAATCAAGACTTTGGAATGGTGTATGTTGCTCATGGTTTTTTATAATGGCTTCAGCGTTGATAATCCAGCTTTATAAGCCCATACGCTTTTGTATTTCGAGGGCAATTTTACGTGAATCATTTAAAGGTTCATAATCCCACTCTTCAAGCGTTCCAGAAAAACGGCGCACCGCGCCGCTGCGGATCAGGTTTTCCTGCATGGCGTTCAGGCGTTTTGTACCGCCCTCCAGATCAACCATGTAAACAGGTTTTCCGGTTGTGGCAGCCTCGGAAAGCATAGAGGCGCTATCAGCCGTCACGAGAATGAAATCCGCCCACGCCAGTAACCCGAAATAGGGGTTTTTCCCTTGCCCATCCCAAATGAAATGACCGCTATCTTTTAGGGAATCGCGTAAGAGCTGTTCGTTTTCCGCGCCCGTCCGGCGCGATGCGGTGATCATCAGGCCGCCTTCCAGCTTTTTGAGACGCGCTACAAGGCTTTCCATGATGGTAGGGGTGAGAGTATAGGCCTTGCTCGTGCCGCCGATTAAAACCGCGATGCGGGGCGCAGGCAGGGCAGAAAACGCTCTGAACTCTTCTCGCGCAACAGCCAGCTTTGTTGCGGTAATGCGGTTTGGCGTGGCCGTTGTGACAATGACATTTTCGCCGCGCGTGGGGTCATGCTCCGGCACGGCCAGCAGGTCAAAATGCCGCGCACTGATTCGGGGGTCTTGAATTTGTACCGTGAAGGTTTTGCCCTCGCTCATGCGTTTGATGTAGCGAGAAGCGGCGATACTTTTCCGTCCCGATGCAATCAGCAAATCCGGCCAGGGAGGCTGGAGCGCGGGCGTGAAGCTGGGCGCGGATTCAAACCTGAGATAGGGGGAGAGTGTTTTCCATGGCTCCCGCAGGGTAATGCGTTTTATATCCGGTGCCAGACCAAGAGCTTCGGCAACGCCCAGGCATTGGTTTTCCGTTCCGGCCATACCCTCCGTTATAATCCAGCAAATCGGCGGTTTTATATTACTTGTCATGATCTGGAAATTTGCTTTTTTTGAGTTTTTTCATGAAAGAGCTTGCAAGGAGCATCGCGCAACTTTATATCAGGCTCTTACAGCTTTGTGAAATGCTTTAGCCCTTTGAAAATCCGATATGCGCCGCGCAAAACTCGATAGAATTGATAAAAAGATCCTCGAACGTCTGCAGACAGACGGACGGATCACGAATGTTGATCTTGCCAAAGAGGTCGGAATATCCGCGCCACCATGCCTGCGCCGTGTTCGCGCGCTGGAAGAAAAGGGATATATAAAAAGCTATCACGCCAAGATTGACCCGGTGATTCTAGGGTATGCGGTGACGGTGTTTGCGCTGGTTAAGCTGACCTCGCAGGCAGAGAAAGATCTTACGGCCTTTACGGCACAAATCCGCCAGTGGCCCATGGTGCGGGAGTGTCACATGCTGGCCGGTGATGTTGATTTTATTCTTAAAATTGTCGCGAAGGACTGGGATAATTATCAGGACTTCCTGACGCATGAGCTAACAGCCCTGTCCAATGTGACCTCGGTTAAATCCTCGCTATGCGTGCGCACGCAAAAGGACGAGCCGGGTGTCCCGATCGAAGGATAATCTTTAGGCATCACGCATTTTATCAGTGCGCAATCACTTGTACTTCACATCGATAACTTCATACTTCCGTGTACCTTTGGGTGTTTTGACGTTGGCGGTGTCACCTTCGCCCTTGCCGATCAGAGCGCGAGCCAAAGGTGCGCTGATGGCTATTTTCCCCTTGGCCATGTCGGATTCGTAATCGCCTACGATCTGATAGGTGGACTCCTCATCAGTGTCCTCATCCACCACGATAACGGTCGCGCCAAATTTAACCGTATCACCGCTTAGGGATGACGGATCAATAATCTGCGCCCGGCTTAAAACGGATTCCAGTTCCTGAATTCGGCCCTCGATAAAGCTTTGCTGGTCTTTGGCCGCGTGATATTCGGCATTCTCGGAAAGGTCGCCATGCGCCCGTGCCTCTGCAATCGCTTCAATAACAGCGGGGCGTCTTACGCTTTTCAGGTCTTTGAGCTCAATCTCCAGAGCGGCGTGACCTTGCGTGGTCATGGGAACCTTTTCCATTTTTATTCCTCATACATAAAAACAAACCCGCCGAAAATCGGCGGGAACATTTATAAGATATGATTTAAAGCCATGAACGTCAAGATGTATGGAGCAGGGTCGCGGCGCGCTCCTCAGCCTTACGCCGCGTTCCTGTCGCTTTTCTTCTTCTCGAAATAGCTCTGTAGGCTGGCCACTTCAATATCCTTGGCCTTTATCGCCCGGATAGCGCCCATGGCGGCGGTTGCCGCCGTTAAAAGCGTGTAGTAGGGGATTTTGTTCATCATAGCCATACGGCGAATGTTGGTCGAGTCCGCCACAGCCTGAGAGCTTTTTGTGGTCGTGTTGATCATAAGGGCAATCTCACCGTTAATGATGGCATCCACGATATGTGGCTGCCCCTCCATAACCTTATTGATACGCGTAACCTCCAGTCCGTTCTCCTGTAAGAAACGGCATGTCCCCCCTGTGGCGGTCAAGGTAAACCCCATATCGGTCAAATTCTTAGCGGCCGGGAGCAGGGCGGGTTTATCATCGTTTTTGACCGAAAGAAAGACTCTGCCCGTTTTGGGAAGAACCGTCCCGGCAGCCAGTTGAGATTTGGCAATGGCATGCGCAAGATCCTTGTCGATTCCCATGACTTCGCCGGTTGACTTCATTTCCGGGCCGAGCAGGGGTTCAACACCGGGGAAACGATTAAACGGAAAAACCGGGGCTTTTACGGCGTAATGATCGGGTGTTTTGCCGGTAAGGAGGGATTTGAAATCACTAAGGCGCTCACCGGCCATAATTCTGGCCGCAATTTTGGCAACCGGTACGCCTGTTGCTTTTGCTACGAAAGGAACTGTGCGTGACGCTCTTGGGTTAACCTCAAGAATATAGATATCCTGTTCCTGCGTTTCCTCATTCTTGCGGATCGCAAACTGGATGTTCATCAGCCCCTTGACCTGCAGAGCCTTGGCCAGTTGGACGGTTTGCTTCTCCAATTTCTGAATGGTGGTAGGCGATAGCGTATGCGGCGGCAGGACACAAGCCGAATCGCCGGAGTGAATGCCCGCCTCTTCAATATGCTCCATGATACCGGCAACATAGACCTCTTCGCTATCGCACAGCGCGTCAACATCCAGCTCGATCGCGCTTTTGAGATAACGGTCCAGCAAAACGGGCGTATCGCCGGAAACCTTGACGGCTGTTTTGATGTATTCTCTAAGCTCGTTAATGGTGTGAACAATCTGCATGGCTTGCCCGCCCAGAACATAAGAAGGACGAATAACCAGCGGGAAGCCGATTTTTTCGGCAATTTTCTCGGCCTCTTCTCCGGAACGCGCAAGGCCGTTAGGCGGCTGGCGCAGATTGATTTTATGGAGCAATTGCTGGAAACGCTCACGGTCTTCGGCCAGATCAATAGCATCTGGCGAAGTGCCGAGGATGGGTATTCCGGCGTTTTGCAGCGCATTGGCCAGTTTTAGCGGTGTCTGCCCGCCAAGCTGGACAATAACGCCTTTTATCGTGCCGTTTTTTTGCTCGGCGCGGATAAGCTCAATAACATCCTCTTCCGTGAGAGGCTCGAAGTAAAGCCGGTCAGAGGTATCGTAATCCGTTGAAACGGTTTCGGGGTTACAATTAACCATGATGGTTTCATAGCCCGCCTCTTTAAGAGCGTAAGCAGCATGAACGCAGCAATAATCAAACTCTATCCCTTGGCCGATCCTGTTAGGGCCGCCACCCAGAATGATAATTTTTTCGCGGTCCGTTGGGCGGCATTCATCGCTGCCGTCCTGCGCGGAAGAAAAAGATTCATAACAGCTGTACATATAAGGCGTTTCAGAAGGAATTTCTGCGGCGCAGGTATCAACCCGTTTGAAAACCGGATGCACGTCAAGATCATGGCGTTTTTTACGAAGCGCAGCCTCGCTGTTGCCGGTTAAGCTCGCCAGACGGGCATCGGAAAAGCCCATTTTCTTGAGGCGGGTCCAGCCCGGCGCATCTTCCGGTATGCCGTTGGCTGCGACCTCTTCTTCGGTTCGAACGATATGCTCAATACGCTCTAAAAACCAGGGGTCAACCTTGCAGATATTATGGATTTTTTCCAGACTGATACCATTACGGAAGGCATCGGCGATATATAAAAGGCGCTGTGGCGTGGGCGGCGCGATTTTTGCCAGAATTTCATCTTCCAGCGCCTGCGGAGAATCAGCCTTGATGTGTAAAATAGGCGTAAGGCCATCCAACCCTTTTTCGAGCGAGCGCAAAGCTTTTTGTAGAGATTCCTCAAAGGAGCGCCCGATGGCCATGACCTCTCCTACGGATTTCATGGAGGTGGTGAGTGTTGAGTCGGACCCTTTAAATTTCTCAAAGGCAAAGCGGGGAATCTTGGTGACAACGTAATCTATCGTTGGTTCAAAAGAGGCTGGCGTTTTACCGCCGGTGATATCGTTGCCAAGCTCATCCAGCGTATAGCCAACAGCCAGCTTGGCCGCAATCTTGGCGATAGGAAAGCCCGTCGCCTTGGGGGCCAGCGCGGAAGAGCGTGAAACGCGCGGGTTCATCTCAATAACAATTAAACGCCCATCTTTGGGGTTCACGGCGAACTGCACGTTTGATCCGCCCGTCTCCACACCAATGCCACGCAATACGGCAATGGAGGCGTTGCGCATGATCTGGTATTCCTTGTCCGTCAAGGTCAAGGCGGGCGCAACCGTAATGGAATCGCCCGTATGGATGCCCATCGGGTCGATGTTTTCGATAGAGCAGATGATGATGCAGTTATCATTTTTATCGCGGACAACTTCCATCTCATATTCTTTCCAGCCCAGAAGCGATTCTTCGACCAGAATTTGAGAAATGGGGGAGGCATCCAGCCCTTCGGCTGTAATTTTTTCGTATTGTTCCTTGTTATACGCGATACCGCCGCCGGTGCCACCCAGAGTAAAGGCCGGGCGGATAATCGCCGGAAGGCCAATTTCCTCAAGCGCGGCGCGTGCCTCATCTTTGTTGTGGGCCAGTACGGATCTTGCTGATTCTAAACCCAGATCATCCATACATCTTTTAAACAGATCGCGGTCTTCGGCCTTGGCGATAGCCTCACGGTCCGCACCGATCAATTCAATGCCCAATTCATCCAGCGTTCCATCTTCGGCAAGCGAAAGCGCGGTGTTAAGTGCCGTCTGCCCGCCCATGGTGGGGAGCAGGGCATCGGGACGCTCCTTGCGGAGGATTTTGGCGACAACTTTGGGCGTTATGGGTTCAATGTAAGTGGCATCAGCCATCTCCGGGTCGGTCATGATGGTGGCCGGATTGGAGTTTATGAGGATAATACGGTAGCCCTCCTCACGCAGAGCCTTACAGGCTTGCGCGCCCGAATAATCAAATTCACAGGCTTGCCCGATAATGATGGGGCCGGCTCCGATAATGGCGATGGATTTGATGTCGGTGCGTTTGGGCATTTTATTTCCTTTTAGTTTTTGTTTATCACCACAGAGAACACAGAGTTCACAGAGATTTATAGGTATTTAATTTCATTATAGAGATTTTCGGTTTCTTTTTTTGTCGTTGTTGTTCGTCTTATAGCCTCATTCTTTTGATACCGTTTTTGAGCAATTGCTCATTAAAATTTAAAAGTAAGCCCAATTCAAAGCCACCGAGTTTCATGTAAGTTAAAAGCTGGGCTTGATGAATGGGCATAAGTTTTTCAACAGATTTTATTTCAAGAATAATGCGGCCATCGATAATGAAATCGGCTCTGTAACCGGCATTGATTGGAAAATCATCAATCAAAATGGAAATTGGTTTCTCCTGAATGAAGGAGATTTCATTTTTAGAAAATAGATAGGCGAGCCCATGCTGATAAGCACTTTCGAGCAATCCGGGGCCTAGTTTCTTGTGAACCTGAATGGCGCAATCAAGGATGCGGCCAGATAGAGAGTTAAGATCCTCTGTGGGGATCTCCGTGATCTTCGTGCTCTCTGTGGTAACAATCATTCTCTCGGCCTTGTTTATATTTATCATTAAGCACCGAGATCGATTGATTAACCTAAGCTGTCATGTAGATCAACAAAAAATCACGGTTTTCCAAAGTTTTTTTCAAAATAAATCATAGTGCGCGCTGATCCGTTGCCACGGGGCAGGGGTTGATTTTAATCGTGTCCCATTTTCCGCCTTGATGTTCTTGCAACTGCCCGGCCTGCATATCGAATATCCAGCCATGAATTTCAAGTGATTCTCCGCTCATGACGCGGGCAACGGCCGGATAAGTCTCCAGATTTTTTATGCTCTGCAGAACAATCTCCTGCTCCGTGCACCGTAGTAAGGTTTCAGAATCATGGGCGTGATGCGGGCATGAATTTTTTGCGCGTTCTAACCCGTCATGCGCGACATCGATGAAGCTGGCAATTTCAGGATCTTCAATATCCTCGGCCAGTGCCTTGATCGCGCCGCAATGCGTGTGCCCCAAAATGATGATTTTACGCACGCCGCTGTATTCCAGAGCAAATTGCAGGGCAGCAGAAAGTGCGGTCCCCTGTTTGTAAGGTCTGACGATGGCCCCCATCGCCATGAAATTGAAAAACGTTCCCGGCTGCGCGCGAAAAATAGTAGCAGGGTTAGCGCGGGAATCGATGCAGCTGATGATAAAATATTCCGGTTTTTGACCTTCTTCGATCAGGCGCAGCATAAGCGGGTCTGCGTTTTCGTATTGGAACTGTCTGAAGCTTTGAAACCCTTCAAGGAGTTTTTCTGTCATACTACACGCCCCCTAGGCTGATTTTGAGTGTTCAATCATCTCCACAAACCGGTTGAACAGGTAATGGCTGTCTTGCGGGCCGGGAGAGGCCTCCGGATGGTATTGCACCGAAAAAGCGCGTTTGTTGGTGACGTTTAAGCCCTCGTTTGAGCCATCAAACAAGGATTTGTGAGAGACCACGACATTCTCCGGAAGGCTCTCTTCAATCACTTCAAAGCCATGATTTTGCGAAGTGATCTCCACCTTGCCGGTGACCATGTCTTTAACCGGCTGGTTAGCGCCGCGATGGCCAAGATGCATTTTACGTGTCTGTCCACCCAGCGCCAGCGCCAGAAGCTGATGACCAAGGCATATTCCAAAAATGGGTATGTCTTTTTCGAGAAGATCCTTGATCATGGGCACGGCATATTTGCCGGTTGCACCCGGATCGCCGGGACCGTTAGAGAGAAACACACCATCGGGCTTGTGCGCCAGGATATCTTCGGCAGTAGAATGGGCGGGAACCACAGTCACTTCGCAGCCCGCCGAGGCAAGGCAGCGCAGGATATTGTGTTTGGCTCCAAAATCCACAGCAACGACTTTAAGGCGCGGCGCATCCTGCTCGGTATAACCGTTTTTAAGATCCCAGGTTTTTTCTGTCCATTTGTAGGTCTGGGTGCAGGAAACCTCTTTCGCAAGATCCATCCCCTCAAGTCCAGGGCATTCGCGTGCGGTTTTGTGGAGAGCCTCAAGATCGAAAGTGCCACTGAAATTTACGGCCAGAACACCATTTGGCGCACCTTTTTCACGGATATGATGTGTGAGCGCCCTAGTGTCTATGTCGCTAATGCCCGGCAAGTCATGATTTTTAAGCCACGCATCAAAATGCTTTGTCGTGCGCCAGTTCGATGGGGACGTAACATCCTCCCGCACGATCAGGCCTCTGGCGGCGGGATTGATTGTCTCCATATCATCGTTATTAACGCCGACATTGCCGATATGGGGGAATGTGAAATTGACGATCTGCACGGCATAGCTGGGGTCGGTTAAGATTTCCTGATACCCCGTCATGGAGGTATTGAAACAAAATTCGCCGGTAACGGTGGTTTCGGCACCGAAGCCTTTCCCCCAGAACAATGTGCCATCGGCAAAAAGAATCAGAGCCGTTGCATCTGAGGGGCGTTTTGGATTAGAAACATGTGACATGGCTGGGGCCTTTCTAGCGGGTTTCTGCTAGAGATAGGGTTAGTAATGAATTTGGCGACAAAAGGGAAGAGAAAACGTGGATAAAAGAACAGAATTTAGTGCAGCACTTAAAGAATCCCTGAAAAAAAGGGACGAAACGGCTGTTGCGAGCATCCGTTTAATTTTAGCGGCCTTGAAGGATAGAGACATCGCCGCGCGCTCTACAGGTAATTCGGAAGGGATCAGTGAAGACGAAATTTTCTCAATGCTCCAGTCCATGATAAAGCAGCGCAAAGAATCGGCCAAACTCTATTGCGATGCCGGGCGTGAAGAGCTGGCGGAACGCGAAGAAGCTGAAATTGAGGTTATCCAAGGATTTTTGCCGCAGCAGCTTTCCGAAGGTGAGGCAGAAAAAGCCATTGAGGATGCTATCGCCGAAACCGGCGCACTGAGCATCAAGGATATGGGGAAAATTATGGGCGTTCTAAAGACGCGTCATGCGGGTCAGATGGATATGGGAAAAGTCGGCGCGCTGGTAAAAAAGAAACTTGCCTGATGGTTTAGGGTGAAAAGCCACCCCGGTCAGGGCAATTCTAATTTTACGGCGCCAGGCTTCAATCTATGTGGATCGAATAGTGTCTTGCTCCAATATAACTTTAGCGATGTGCCCAAGTTTTAAAAAACAACAACATTCTGGATTTTAAGTTAGAAAATACCTCAAAATCCTGCCGCTTTGAGCCATATTCGATCAGCTTTATCTTGCGGTTTGCGGAAAAAATGTCCGGCATGGATAGCACTCCTCTATAACCTTGCGGAATTAATATATACATATAGTGTACATATAATGCAGCTGCACCGCAACAAGTGTTTTCATAAAATTACGTTGATTCGTTTTCTTTTTTAAATTTAAAACGCACACTTCAAGTGTATAAACATATTTATCCCCCGCAAGGTTCCGCTCTATTTGGTCGTTCTGAATTTACAGCTTTTTGTGTGGCCTTCTTATCCGTATTATTAAATGACATTTAAAGTGTTAATCTGGTAATTTGCGTCTTATGTCGATTCCACCGCGTTTTTTAGATGAAATCCGTAGCCGCCTCAGCCTGTCCGATATTATAGGTAAACGGGTAAAGGTTACCCGCGCCGGGCGGGAACATAAGGCCTGTTGCCCGTTTCATCGCGAGAAAACGCCTTCTTTCACAATTAATGACGATAAGGGGTTTTATCATTGTTTCGGTTGTGGTGCGCATGGGGACGTGATCGGCTTTGTCATGCAGCATGACAATCTTTCCTTTATTGATGCTGTGGGAATACTCTCTGCTGAGGCCGGGCTGCAGATGCCGGCCCCCGATCCGGCGCAGGAGCGGCAGGCGGAAAAATCGCGCGGCTTATATGAATTGATGGACGAAGCCTGCGCGTGGTTTACGGCGCGGTTACAGGACACCGCGCATGAAGACGTGCTGACCTATCTTGAAAAGCGCGGCTTGGAAGAGGAATCCCGTGCGCGCTTTCGTATTGGTTTTGCCCCGGCGGACGGACAGGCTCTGCGTGCGTATTTGCAGCAGGCGGGATTTCGCGATGAGGATATGATCGAAGCGGGCGTAATCAAGCCCTCTGCAAAAGGCGGGGCGCCTTACGCTTTTTTCCGTGATCGCGTGATGTTTCCGGTGACCGACCGGCGCGGGCGGGTTGTCGCCTTTGGGGGGCGGACATTGCCCGAAGATATGCGCCCACCGGGGCGCGATGGGTTTAAGCCTCCGAAATATATTAACTCTTCCGATACGCCGCTTTTTGATAAGGGGCGAATGCTTTATGCCGAATCAATCGCCCGGCAGGCCGCGCGGGAAGGGCATAGCCTGATAGTCACAGAAGGCTACATGGATGTGATCGCCTGCCACAGCGCGGGCTTTAAAGGGGCTGTGGCCCCCATGGGAACCGCGCTGACGGAGGAGCAGATTTTATCGCTCTGGTCCATGATGGAGTATAACGATAAAATGCCCATTTTGTGCTTCGATGGAGATAACGCAGGGCGCAGAGCCGCTTCGCGCGCTTGCGAACGTATCTTGCCGCTGCTAAAGCCCGGAAAAGGCGTGCGCTTTGCTTTTCTTCCGGAAGGTGAGGATCCGGACAGTCTGCTGCGAAGCTCAGGACGGCAGGGGCTTCAGGCTATTTTGGCTTCTTCTTTATCGCTTTTTGACTTTCTCTGGGCGGCGCATACGACAGGCCGAAATTTCGATACGCCGGAATCGCGTGCGGGGCTGGATAAGGACCTGCAAAAGGTGGTATCCGCCATGGCCGATACGGAGATCCAGCGCCATTATAAGGCTCTAATTCGCAGCCGCATTTCCGAGGCATTCTTTAAACCTTACCAGTCCCAGCGCAATGGCGGCCCTTCGATTAAAAGACCTGCGGGATCGCCGGCCTCTGGGGTCAAAATTCGCTCTGCACGCTGGGATAAAACGATCCTTTGGGAGAAGGTTTTGCTGGCGGCGGTATTGAACCATCCGTATGTTTATCCCAATCTGGATGAGGATTTTGGTAATTTCCCTATAACCTCACCACGTTTGAATGCGCTGCGCCAAAAAGTAATCACTATTTTGGAGGAGGAACCGGATCTTGAAAGTCCGGATTTGCAGCATAAGTTAAGGGCGGAAGGCTTCGCGCAGGAAATAGATGACATTCTAAACGAATCTGTTTATGTTCACGCTGCTTTCTGCAAGCCGGACGGCGCGCTTTCTGGTGCGGTTGGTTCTGCTACGAATTCCATGGATATTGGTTCATGGTTTCGGGTCCGGGACGGATTGGTGGACAAGGACTATAAGCAGGAAAACCGCCAGGGGTGGCGGCAAGCGGTGGTTCAGGCGTCCAGTGAGGATGACGAGGAAAAGCTAAAGAGTATGATGCGTGCGCGAACCTCCGAGGAGCTTTAGGATTGCTCCTTCCGGGATTTTCTGGGGGTTGTTTTCTCAAGCGCTTTAAGAATCAGGGATTTTAGGATTTAATGACGGGGACGGACTATTAAATGGCTGTAAAGAGTACTGGAAATTTGGCTGTGACCGAAAAACAAAACGAAGAAAATCAAGATTCTCGTCCCAAGGGATCGTTCGCGACCATTGTAAAAAAGCTTGTGGCAAAGGGTAAGGAAAAAGGCTTCCTGACCTATGAGGACATCAATAAAACCATCCCGATCGAGGAGTTTTCTTCCGAACAGGTGGATGAGGCTATGGCGACTTTCTCGGACATTGGTATCCAGCTTGTTGAAAGCGAGGACGATGTCGCGGAGGAGGAAGAGGAGGCGGCTGCGGGCGGTAATTACGAAGCCGGCGGTAATATTGGTGATGATGATACGGGCCGGACCGATGACCCCGTGCGGATGTATCTGCGCGAGATGGGCGCGGTTGAGCTTTTATCCCGTGAAGGGGAAATCGCGATTGCCAAACGTATTGAGGCTGGCCGTGAATTGATGATTGGTGGGATTTGCGAATCCCCTCTGGCTATTGAATCCTTGATCGCCTGGTACGATGCTCTGCAAAAGGGCGATATTCTGCTGCGCGAGGTTATTGACCTCGATGCGACTTACAATGACGATCCTAACAACGCGCCTCCGGCTGAAAAAAGCGATGATGATGCGGAGTCTTCTGATGAAGACAGTGAGGATGGCGAAGAGGGAAATATGTCTCTTGCCGCTATGGAGGAGGAACTTGCCCCTCAGGTATTTGAAACATTCGGCAAAATTCAAAAAACCTATAAAAAGATGCAAAAGGTCCAGAAGGAGCGTCTGGACGCCCTTCAAACCGGTAAGGAACCCCCGGCGGCGACCAATAAAAAATATCTGGAATTGAAAGATGAGATGGTCGGCCTGATGAACGATGTTCGGCTGGGCAATCCCCGGATCGAACAGCTGATTGACCGGTTATACTCCATGAACCGGGAACTCGTCTCTCTGGAAGGGCGCTTGCTGCGTCTTGCCACGGAGTGCGGCGTGAAACGGGAAAACTTTCTGGAAAACTACTACGGGTATGAACTTGACCCGAAATGGCTGGGTAAAGTCGCCAAGCTCAAAGGGAAGGGGTGGGAAAAATTCACCTCCAAATGCGGCGATGACGTTATAAAAATCCGGGAGCAAATTGGCGCAGTCTCCGAAGAGGCTATGCTGCCGATCAAGGAATGGCGCCGCATCATCGGTGTTGTCCAAAAGGGCGAGCGTGAAGCGAGCCGGGCCAAAAAGGAAATGGTTGAGGCCAATTTGCGTCTCGTGATCTCCATTGCAAAAAAATACACCAATCGCGGTTTGCAGTTTCTTGATCTGATTCAAGAAGGCAATATTGGCCTTATGAAGGCGGTTGATAAATTTGAATATCGCCGTGGCTACAAATTTTCGACCTATGCAACATGGTGGATTCGTCAGGCCATCACCCGCTCCATCGCGGATCAGGCCCGTACAATCCGTATCCCCGTGCATATGATTGAGACAATCAACAAGCTTGTGCGGACCAGCCGCCAGATGATGCACGAGATTGGCCGGGAGCCCACACCGGAAGAGTTGGCTGAGCGTTTGCACATGCCTCTGGATAAGGTCCGCAAAGTGCTGAAAATCGCCAAGGAGCCGGTGTCTCTCGAAACCCCCATCGGGGATGAGGAGGATTCGTCTCTCGGCGATTTCATTGAGGATAAAAACGCGATTGCGCCGATCGATTCTGCGATCCATTCAAATCTGCGCGAAACAACAACGCGGGTTCTGGCCTCGCTCACTCCGCGGGAGGAGCGCGTGTTGCGCATGCGTTTCGGGATTGGTATGAACACCGATCATACGCTGGAGGAGGTCGGGCAGCAGTTCAACGTAACCCGCGAGCGCATCCGTCAGATCGAGGCCAAGGCGCTGCGGAAGCTGAAACACCCGAGCCGCAGCCGTAAGCTGAGAAGTTTCCTTGATACGTAGAAATTATCTGCTATAAAAGGCGGAAAAATAGGGGCCCGTAGCTCAGTTGGTTAGAGCGGTCCGCTCATAACGGATTGGTCGCTGGTTCAAGTCCGGCCGGGCCCACCATTTCATACCTACCGTTCCTAAAATCCTACAAAAGCGCGAATGGCGGCGCGTAAGAGGCGGTTCTAAAGCCCTCATTACGCTTATACGCACTTTGCGCTTGGGGTTGCTATCATGGAACACGCGCCACTTGATGTATTCGCCCATTGCCATGCCAGCGGCATCATGTTCCAGCTGCGCACGTTCTTCAGGCGTCAAGCGCAGCGAGAACGGCGCAGGGCGCTTTTTCTTGTTCATGGGTTCTTTCATATCTCCATAGTAAAAGACCCCGCTTCCAAATGTGGGAAACGGGGTCTTGGTTTAAATTTCAACTTTTTGGTTTGGCTTTTCTGCTAGGCAATCATATAGTTAATAAATATCAATTCAGTTTTATAAAAAGGATTCCTCGTGAAAGTCTTCCTTAGTTGGTCGGGCGATAAAAGCCATAAAGTCGCCCTAGTGTTTAGAGATTGGTTGCCTTCTGTTATTCAATCAATCGTTCCGTATGTATCTTCTGAAGACATTGACAAGGGAGCGCGCTGGAGTTCTGACATTGCACAAGAGCTGGAAGACTCAACCTTTGGAATCTTATGTGTAACGAAAGAGAACCTAACGGCTCCTTGGCTCAATTTTGAGGCTGGCGCACTATCAAAAACCATGGACAAATCACTGGTTTGTCCATTTCTTTTTAATATCAAACGATCCGAAGTCGAAGGTCCCGTTTTACAGTTTCAATCAACGATTTTTGAAAAAGAAGACATTAAGAAACTGCTGCAAGCTTTGAATACAGCCTCAAATCCAAATGGCCTGAGTGACGAAAAACTAAGCGAGGCCTTTGAAGTTTGGTATCCTCGCCTTGAAGAAAAGTTGAAATCTGTAACGGATGTGCCTGACGATAGCGAAGATCAATTCATTCCTGCAAACATAGACTCCTACAGTCATATTTTTGAGGAAATACTCGATTTAAGTAGAACGAACCAAAAACTGCTGCGCAATCCCGAAGGTGTGCTGGAAAAGAACCTTGAGGCCATCAAAGAAAGCCTCGCTGAGATACAAGATATGACAAAACGCGGTGTATATTCTCGTTCGAATCGAAAACGTAAATATCACCCAATGATGATTGAAGAGCTTCTGCACGCACACCCCTCTCGCAACGGTTATATGGGCATACAGATGCTCCTTAGTTTGTTAAAAGACGACTTTCCTTGGTTATACGATACAGGTATGGATTTAATCCAATTATTCAAAAGCAAAGCTACTTTAGATAAAAAGAGGCAAGCACTTGATGAATATAGTGACGTACTGGAATTTACTTTTAGACACCCAATGATGAGAGAGTTCTATCGGCCTAACGAGGATATGTGGATGTTAGGAAAAGAACTCCCGCATCTGCTAATGAAAAGCTTGGATAGAAGTTTAAGCGAGCAAAAAATGGCTTCATAAGCCAAAGTCTATCCTCGGATTTATCTTATTTAGAACGGCTTCCCATTCTGCTAATATGCTAAAAAGGTGGTTCGAAGCCATTCTTTCTGGCTCCACCATTTAAATCAATAGGTTATATAACCCTTGCAACAGCAGGGTTTTTTAAGTGAGCGCGGTGCGGTCACCATTGCCGCAGGTAAAACACTCTTTTTCACAAAATTGCATAGATTCCGGCGTTTTAGCTTTAAAACTCTTTGACATTTTGGCGGAAATCCTTATAAATCCACTTCATATTCCCAAGAAAGAGGGGCTTTGCCCCCGTTGAAGGAAGCTTCAAACCTGTCTGGTCTATTGGGACAATAGTTAAAAAAGGAGAATGAAATGAGCGGTAAGCGCTTACAATCAAAGTATAAAATTGATCGTCGTATGGGCGTTAACTTGTGGGGTCGTCAGAAATCTCCCCATAATACGCGCCAGACTGGCCCCGGTATGCACGGCGAACGTCGCGGCAAGCTTTCCGATTACGGGCAGCAGTTGATGGCTAAACAAAAGCTCAAGGGCTATTACGGCAATATCGGCGAAAAACAATTCCGTAAATATTATTTTGAGGCTGACCGCCTGCGTGGCGACACGGGACAAAACCTTGTGGGCCTTCTGGAGCGCCGTTTGGACGCGGTTGTGTACCGCTCCATGTTCGTGCCCACCGTTTTTGCGGCTCGCCAGTTTGTGAACCACAGACACGTGACCGTAAATGGTCAAGTGGTTAACATTCCGTCTTACCTTGTTAAAGAGGGGGATGTGATCGAAGTTCGCGAGGCTTCCCGCAATGTTCCCATGGTGATTGAGGCTCAAAAATCACCGGAGCGTGAGGTTCCCGAGTATATTGATGTTGATCAAAAAACCATGAAGGCAACCTTCCTGCGCACACCAAAGCTGGAAGATGTTCCTTATGCCGCGCAAATGGAACCTAACCTCGTGGTCGAGTTCTATTCACGTTAAGGGCGCACTTTAAGCCTTTATCGAAAGCCCCTGTTATTCAGGGGCTTTTTTGTTGCGGGTAAGCGCGGTCAGGATGCCCTGAAAGGTTCTGACTTCCTGATCGCTTAATTCGGCGCGGGCAAACATGGCGCGAATATTACGCGTCATGGTCGGCTTTTGCTCAGCGGTTCGAAAAAACCCTTTTTCACTCAGCGTGTCTTCAAGGCGGCGAAGCATTTCTTCCAGCTTGTCCTGCGTGGCGGGCATGTGCAGATCGTCCTGCACCGGTTCATTCAAGGGGCTGGCGTGTTGAAAATACTCATAGGCGATCAGCAAAACAGCCTGTCCCAGATTGAGAGAAGAAAAGTCCGGGTTTGCAGGAATGTGAATCAGGCTCTGACAAAAGGCAATATCATCATTGCTAAGGCCCGCGCGCTCGGCGCCGAAGATGAACCCTGTTTTTTGCATTTGCGATTCTCGCACCGCGCAATCTCTGGCCGCCGCATTAGGGGTAAAAACAGGTTTTGTAATATCCCGCATGCGTGCTGTCGTTGCATAAACATAATGAAGGTCGGCTATCGCCTCAGGAAGGCTGTTAAAAACAGCCACCGGTGGCATTTTATCGAAAGCCCCCGCCGCCATATCATCCGCTCGTTTATTCGGCCACCCATCGCGCGGCGCAACAATTCGTAAATGCGTTAAGCCGAAATTGAGCATTGCGCGAGCAGTGGCCCCTATGTTTTCTCCCATTTGTGGGCGAACGAGGATGACGCAGGGCTGTATGGCTAAGCTCATAGTATGTAACGATTCCGCGTTGTTTTTTAAAAAGTGTACAAGTGTATGGTCTTGTATCGCATTGTAAAATAAGGGATTTCTTATTTAGTTTTACTTTTTTTTCAGATCATAGTACAAAATGGCATGGGAGTTAACATATTTTTGTAAAGCCTCTTTTGAAGGAGCGATATCATGTATGCATCGACACGAAACACAAGCAGCCCTGCGGCATTGTCTTTCAATATCATCGAGAACTTTGCGGATTTAACCCCAAAACGCAAGATGTCTTTATGCGATAACCTCTTTAATGGGGAGCGCGGCGCATTCGAGGGTACAATCCGGATTTTATGGCCGCAGGCCACGGGGGCGGACGCTCATAAGCTGGAGAAGTTTTTGATGCTCCTGCAAAAATCTGCGCGTTAATGCCTTGCCGGACCTGTTATTGACCGCGGATTTTATGCGGCCTTCAGGCGCTCTTTAACCTTTTCTGGCCCGATCAGAACCAGAAGATCGCTAAGCTCCGGGCCGTGCTCTTTCCCTGTAAGGGCCTGACGTAGCGGCATAAAAAGTTGTTTTCCCTTGCGCCCGGTCTGTTCCTTTACGGCATTGGTCCAGACGCTCCACGTTGTTTGATCCCACGGTAC
Organism: Alphaproteobacteria bacterium; assembly: GCA_020848095.1. Classification (GTDB taxonomy): domain Bacteria; phylum Pseudomonadota; class Alphaproteobacteria; order Micavibrionales; family Micavibrionaceae; genus JADLAT01. The sequence continues at coordinate 60,775 of JADLAT010000015.1, forward strand.
GGGCGGCAAAAGTGTCGCAGCCTGCGCTATGAATTCAGAGTCTTCGATGACGGGTTGGACAGGGCCGTGCGCGACCTGCCACCATTCCTTGATATCGGCAAGTGTTTCGAGATTGGGCCTGACCGCCAGCCAGAAGGCCTCATCGACACCGGGCAGACCAATGGCGGCGAGGCGTTCTTGAATGGCCGCAAAAGGTTTTTCATGCAGAATTTTGGAATTCAGACGCATAAGTTCCCCGGAATCAAATTTGGGCGTTCCACGTGAGAATTTGCTAAAATCAAAACTTTCGATCAGGGGTTCTATATTCTCAAAGGGCTCAATGGGCTCGGACGTTCCAAGCCGCGCCATAAGGCTGACCACCGCCAGAGGCTCTAGCCCGGTTTCATCCCGCAGATCCTGCAGGGAAATAGACCCCAGCCGTTTGGAAAGCTTGCCGCCTTCCGCATCGGAAATCAGTGGTAAATGAGAAAATTGCGGCGGTTTTGCCCCAAGAGCTTCGAACATTTGAACATGGGTGGCGGTGTTGGAGACATGATCCTCCCCGCGCACGATATGCGTAATTTCAAAATCAACATCATCGATAACCGAGCAAAGATGGTAAAGCGGGCTTCCATCCTCGCGCAGCACGACAGGGTCCGATAAATCCGCACCTTCAAACTTGACCGGCCCACGGATCAAATCATCCCATTCGATCGACTTATCCTCCAGTAAAAACCGCCAGTGTGGTTTGCGTCCCTCAGCTTCAAAGGCTGCTTTTTGCTGGTCGGTGAGGCTAAGGGCGGCCCGATCATAGAGAGGGGGCTTGCCGCGGCTGAGCAGTGTTTTACGCTTGAGAGAAAGCTCTTCGGGCGTTTCATAGCACGCATAAATTCGCCCTGCATCTTTCAAAAACTGGATTTTCTCATTATAGAGCGCGGTGCGCTCTTTCTGGTTGGCTTTTGCATCCCAGTCCAGTCCCAGCCAGCGCAGGCCTTCTTCTATGGCCATCTCATATTCCAGCTTCGAGCGTTCCTGATCCGTATCATCAATACGCAATAAATAATGTCCGCCGTATTTTCTGGCGAATAGCCAGGTGATAAGCGCCGTGCGGGCATTGCCGACATGCATCATGCCAGTGGGGGAGGGAGCAAAACGAACGCGTATAGTCATAGAAAAGTTAAACCTCTTAAATCCAGAGTAGAAAGACAGATAGGCACGAATGCGAACGGATACAAGCTTTAGTCTTCATTTGCATCCATCGCCGGTAAAAATTTGTTTGTTATAGGGTATCTGCGGTCACGGCCAAATGCGCGCGAGGATACCTTTACGCCGGGCGCGCCTTGGCGGCGCTTATACTCGTTGCGACAAAGCATGTTCCATATCTTTTTTATGATAGCCGGATCATGTCCGCGTGCGGCAACTTCCTCCACGCTCATTTCTCCCTCGATCAACCCGGCCAGAATATCATCCAGAAAAGGGTAGGGCGGGAGTGAATCGCGGTCACGCTGGTTGTCGCGCAACTCGGCGGAAGGCTCCTTTGACAAAATTTTCTGCGGTATAACGGTTTTTTCCCGGTTTCTCCATACGCAAAGCGGGTAAACCTCACTCTTGTAAAGATCCTTTAAGACATCAAAGCCGCCGCACATATCGCCGTATAACGTGGCGTATCCGGTGGCCAGTTCCGATTTATTACCGGTGGAGAGGAGCAATTCGCCAGACATATTTGATAGGGACATTAAAATAGCGCCACGGGCTCGCGATTGCATATTCTCATGCGCGAGCGCCTTAAGGGAGGGGATCGTTCTCTCGAAGGCCGTCATGATCTCGCTTATGGAAATAACTTCATAATGCACCCCCAGAAGTTCTGCGCATTCCTGCGCATCTTCGAGCGAGGCCTGTGAGGTAAACCGCGAGGGCATCATGATGCAGCGCACATTCTCTGGTCCCAGTGCATCTGCGGCGATGGTCGCTGTCAGGGCGCTGTCGATTCCCCCGGACAGACCAAGAAGGACGCGGGTGAAATTATTCTTGCGCGCATAATCACTAAGGCCGGTGGTCAGAGCGCGATAGGTAAGTCCTAGCGGTTCCAGCGCCTGAACGGGGCGCCCCTGCGTTATTTTAAAACGCCCGTTTCCTGCGGTGAGGTTGATTATTTCTTCTTCAAAGGCGGGGGCTGTATATTGAATATCGCCCGCTGCGCTCCTTACCAGCGACCGTCCGTCAAAAACCAGATCATCCTGTCCGCCAACCATATTGAGATAAATTACGCCGGTTTGCGGCACATCCTGAGTTTGCATAAGCATGGCTTCGCGCTCGGCCTGTTTATTTTCTGTATAGGGGCTGGCATTGATGATCAGCATAAAATCAGGGTTTTGCCGCAGGGTTTCGTGGTAAAGCTTGAGATTCCAGACATCCTCACAAATCATCAGGCCAATTTTATGATCGCGGAAGGAAATCGTTCCGGTTTTCGTGCCGGAGGTAAAAACCCGCATTTCATCAAAAACACCATAGGTGGGCAGGGTTTGTTTGGCATGTATATGGCGAATCTGGCCATTTTCAATTAACAGGGCGGCATTGAATGTTTTTTTTGTTGCGCCTTGATGGGGCTCGCTTTCTATTTCCATACGCCACGGCGCGGGGATAAGGGCGGCGCTGGAGAAACGCAAACTGTGTTCGCATAGCGCTGTAACAGCGTCCTCTACGGCATCCAGAAAGGAAGGCTTCATCACGAGGTCTTCGGGAGGATAGCCGCACAGGAAAAGTTCCGGAAAGACAACCAGATCTGTTTCAGCGTCATTACCCGCCCAAACTTCAAGGATTTTAGCCTTGTTGCCCTCAATATCGCCAACGGTGGGATTGAGCTGGCCTAAGGTTATGCGCAGATTTTTGCTCATTGTTTACTCCGCTGCCGCTACGGGGCGGGTTTTAAGCGTTTTAAATTGCCGCGCTTCTTTTAATTCGTCGGCGACCAGAAAAGCAAGCTCCAGCGCCTGATTGGCGTTCAGGCGGGGATCACAGGCCGTGTGATAACGGCTGGAGAGATCCTCATCCCCGATTTCATGCGCTCCACCAACGCATTCGGTGACATTCTCTCCCGTCATCTCAAAGTGAACGCCGCCGGGATGTGTGCCCTCGGTCTGGTGAACCTTGAAAAATCCACGGACTTCGCTCAGAATATGCTCAAAATTCCGGGTTTTATAGCCAGTTTGTGATTTATACGTATTGCCATGCATAGGATCGCAAGCCCAGACGACACTGCGGCCTTCTTCCTTGATTCTGCGCACCAGCGGAGAGAGTTTGGTTTCTACCTGTTCATGTCCCATTCGGGCGATGAGGGTCAGGCGTCCCGGCGTATTTTCAGGATTCAATACATCAATCAGCCGCACCAGCTCATCGGGCTGCATAGCGGGGGAAACTTTAAGGCCCAGCGGGTTTTTAATGCCGCGGATGAATTCAATCTGTGCGTGGTCTTCCTGATGCGTTCGTGCGCCAACCCAGAGCATATGCGCGGAGGTGTCATACCAATCACCGGTCAGGCTGTCCGTACGGGTCATGGCCTGCTCATAGCTCAAATGCAGAGCTTCGTGAGACGTGTAGAAGTCAACTTGCGATATGGCAGGCAGCGTGGCAGAGGTCACCCCGCAGGCAGTCATAAAGCGCAATGCGTCATCAATCCGGCCTGCTAAATCTTCGTAACGGTCTTTTAGGGGGCTATCGGATACAAAATCCAGATTCCAGCCGTTAACACGGTGAAGATCGGCGTATCCTCCCTTGGCAAAGGCCCGCAGCAGGTTAAGCGTTGATGCGGCCTGGTGGTAGGATTTCAAAAGTCGTTCCGGGTCCGGATTGCGGGCCTCGCTTGTAAACTCAAAGGCATTGATGCTGTCCCCCCGGTAGGCGGGCAGCGTAACGCCGTCTATGGTTTCCGTGTCACTGGAGCGGGGTTTGGCGAATTGTCCGGCAATCCGGCCAACTTTTACGACCGGCAAAGCGCCGCCATAGGTCATAACCACCGCCATTTGCAGGATCACGCGGAAAGTGTCGCGAATTTTTGTGGCCGAAAACTCAAGAAAGCTCTCGGCACAATCGCCGCCCTGAAGGAGAAAAGCCTCTCCATTGGCAACACTCGCCAGTGATTTTTGCAAGGCGCGGGCTTCACCGGAGAAAACAAGCGGCGGCATACCCGCCAGCGCACGCTCTGTGCGGTGGAGCGCGGCCTGATCGACGTATTCCGGCATTTGTTTGACGGGTTTTGATCGCCAGCTTGCAGGTGTCCAGTCTTGTGACATTTTCTACTTTTCCTATTTCTTTTAAGCGCTTCTTGGTCGTGTACGCAAGAAACCTGATTTTTATAAAGGATTTGAGCGCTTTTCGCAAAGCCTAACTGCGGCCAATGCCCTCAAATATGGAATGTGTATTTCAAATAATCTTTTACAATGGCTCTGTACAAGATAGAATAGAAGAAGTAGAGGAGAGTTTCTTGTGAGTATGCTTTGTTTTTCTGACGATGAGGTTACAAAGAACCATCGTTTATCTTTGTTTAGCGATGTTCCGGGAGCCTTTGATAATGCCAGCGGCGGCTTTTCATCTTCTGAGGTTAGAGAAACTCTGGTAAAGGTGTCGGCGGCATTCGTTGATGATCTTAAGAGGCTGGAGCAGGAAAGCTTCCTGTTTAGCGATGACAGCCTCTCTGTGAGAGAGGGGAGTGTGCAGAATGTAGAGGCGCTTTACCGCTGGCAGAGCGAAGGTGCTATACCCGGGCTGGTCGCTATGTGTCTGCTGGCGTGTGAGCGCTGGGCTTTAACGGATTTTGCCTTAACGCGCCCGGTGATGGTTGCTGCTATCTTGGGGGAGATACCGAGTAAGCTTCTTTATCACAATAATGATCATCTCCGTAAAGTGCTGCTGCAAACCATTCGTCTGATTTCTGCTCATAATAGGATTTATGCCGGTACAGACCGGCTTTTAACAAAGAAACAAATGGCACATCTTCTGATTGCGGCCTGTATTCATGATTTGGGACATGACGGTGCGGGCAGCGCAGGCAGTCCGGGGCGACTGGAACGGCAATCTTTTGCGCTTGCCCGGCCTTATCTTCTGGCTGCGGGTTTTTCCGAAAAAACGGATCTTGAGGCTCTGGAGATTATGCTTTTGGCGACCGATGTTTCACCCTTGGATAACCCTAATAGCCTGATGCGTCAGATGAAGGCGGCGTACACGCACCATTTCGCATCGGAAAAATCAGACGCGGATTTTTATCTTTCGAGTGATCTTAGTATTTTGCGTGGCCGCCCTGATCTTTGCCAGATGGCTCTGCTGCTGCATGAGGCGGATATTGCGACATCTGCGGGGTTGGATTACGGGTTAAGCCAGCATGAAACTGATCTTTACTGCCGGGAAATTGGCGAGAATTACGCCACACCGTCCTTTATTCTGGCGTTTTTTGAAAAAACATGTGAAAAGCAGTTTCTGAGCGAAGCCGGGCAGCTTCTCTATGCCGATAACATGACTCGAATCCATGAATGTGTGCGGCAGGATGTTATGGCGGGCAATAAACCTTTCACATCGGGGCTGCGTTAAAAGCGCTAGCGCATGGTAACGAATTCCTCAGCCGCTGTCGGATGCATGGGCATGGTACGGTCGAAATCGGCTTTCGTCGCTCCGCAGTTCAAAGCCACGGCAAACCCCTGCATGATCTCCGGCGCGTCCATTCCCATCATGTGCAGGCCCAGAATTTTATCGGTTTTTGCATCAACCACCATTTTCATCAAGGCCCGCTCATCCCGCTGGCTGATTGTATGTTTCATCGGTTTGAAGCTGCTTTTATAAATCTTAACCGCATAGCCTTTTTCACTAGCTTCTTCTTCGGTCAGGCCAACCGTCGAAAGCGGCGGATTTGAAAAAACGGCCGTAGCAATATTTTCGTAGTTAACCCGCTGCTCCGGATTTCCACCAAAAAGGCGATCAGCCAGAACATGACCTTCGCGAATGGCAACGGGAGTCAGGTTATGACGGTTGGCAACATCACCAAGGGCGTAAATATGGCTTTGTGAGGTTTGATAATCATCGTTAATAACAATTTGCCCCTTTGAAGTCGTTTTCACATCGGCGCATTCAAGGCCAAGGGCGCTCGTATTGGGAATCCGCCCGATTGCCGCCAGGGCTTTGTCACATTCAATGATGTCCCCGGTTGTGGTGTAAACACTGTAGCGGGGTCCGTTTTTTTCAACTTTTTCTATATCGCACGCAAGCCGCAGATCAATACCTTGTTTCAGCATTTCTGTACCGAGCGCCTCTCGCAGATCCTGATCAAAGCCACGCAATAATAAATCACCACGATGCAAAAGGATCACATGCGCACCCAGCCCGTGCAAAATATGTGCAAATTCAACGCCTATATACCCGCCGCCCTGAATAACCACATGCTTTGGCAAGTCCGGCCAGTGAAAAACATCATCGGATGTGGCCATCAACTCGCCGCCCGGGATACCCGGTATCCGCGGAAGGCCACCCGTGGCAATCAGGAATTTGTCAGCGGTTATGATGTCATTATTTACGGTAATTTTGTTGGCACTTAAAAAACGTGCAAAACCCCGTATGATTTCAACGCCCGGCTTTTCAAGCGCAGTCTGGTAAATACTGTTTAAACGCTCTATTTCCTTGTTTTTGTTGGAAATAAGGGTCTTCCAGCTAAAGTTTATCTTTTCCGGCGGACTCCACCCGTATCCTCGCGAATCCTCGAAATGTGCGGCATAATCGGAGCCATAGGCGAGAAGTTTTTTAGGCACGCAACCAAGATTAACACAGGTCCCGCCGAGCGCTGCGCCTTCTGCAATGCCAACATGCGCGCCGTAGGCTGCGGCAATTCGGGCCGACCTCACGCCGCCGGAACCTGCACCGATCACGAAATAATCATAGTGTTTTTCATTCATTGTTCTTGTTCTTTCCATCTTCTATGGAGCCAGAGCCATTGCGCGGGTGTTTCTTTGATCCAGCCCTCCAGCAAATTATGGGCATCAAGGATAACATCTCGGACGGGTCTGGGCGTTCCATCATTTTCGAATGTTTTGATTTCATCGTAAATAATCAATCTGGATTGTATACCCTGAGTACGAACATTGCGAACGGGGATGAGGGGGCATTCATATTTCTGCGCCAATTGGACAAAAAAAGGATTGGTCATAGCGTCATGTCCGAAAAAGGGGACGGACAGCCCCTCATTATATTTTTGATCGATAAGTATTCCTAAAATCCCGCCATTCTTTACGCACTCCATCATACGTTTGCCGCCGCTGCGCGATTTTGGGTGTGCCTTAAGGCGTCCTCCAAGGCTGCGTGCGCGCATAAGAATATCAGCACTCCAGCGGTTGTTTGGCGCGCGGTAGCTGGCATCCACCGTGATACCCAGCTGAAGGAGACAGGCGACCGAGTTCACTTCCCAGTTCCCAAGATGCGCTCCAAAACATATTGCCCCCTTACCGCGGTTGAGTGCTTTTGTAAGGTTTTCTGCTCCTTCGATAGAGGTGTGGCTTTGCCCTAGCCTTTCCAGATGGGGATATTCGGCAATCACGCGCCCCAGATTTTTCCACATGCCGGTGATAATGGTATTGCGCTCGTCAAGAGAGATGTGCGGAAAGGCCCTCTCCAGATTACGGTGTGCCTTACGCGAGGCGGCCAGCCGTGGGCCTGTGATGCGGCCTATAAAAGCGCCCGTTGCGGAGGCGCCGCGCACAGGCAAAACACCAAAAATAAAGAAAATGGCCTTAAGAAAAACAGCTTCCAGAAAATAACGTATGTTTTTCATGATTTTCTGATCATGCTCTCAATCAACCGGGCAAGAAGATCTGTATTCTCAAAAGCCATTTCTACGTTCACGACATCCACGGTTATATTTTCTGTAGCGGGCAGGCGCATAAAATCTTTTTCCGTTGTGATGAGGCGCGCGTCCAGCGCTTTAGCCTTCCGGTCCAGCGTAAGCAAATCGTTCTTTGTATAAGGATAATGATCGGCAAATTTTAAGGTTTCTACGAGATTGAGATTGATCGTATTTTTAAGAAAACTAAAAAACTTTTCAGGATATCCCAGCCCAGCGAAGGCAAAATAGCGCAAATCCTTATCGGGAAGCACGCTGCCTTTTTGCGGCTTGATGTTGGCTTTTATGATCGGTTTATCTGTGGGCAGAATTCCCGTCAGGCCGCGCACATCCTCCCCGATCAGGATAAACCCATCGGCATTTTCCAGCCCCTTTGTTAATGGCTGGCGCAAAGGACCGGCAGGCAGCATCTTTTGATTGCCAAAGCCCATCTCCCCATTAATAACGATGAGTTTTATGTCTTTGTGGATGCCCGGATTTTGCAGTCCATCATCCATGATGATGAGATCCGCGCCTTTCTCATGCGCAAGCTTCACACCTTTTGCCCTGTCTGTGGAAACGACGGTGGGTGCATGTTTGCATAAAATCAAAGGTTCATCGCCAACATCCCATGACGTGTGACGCGTGGCTTCTACCAGAAGAGGCCCGCGCTCTGCGCCGCCATAGCCACGACTGAGAAAAAAAGGGGTCTTGGCAAGCTCCCGGTCTTTAATGACCTCAAGAATAGCCAGCGCCGCCGGGGTTTTTCCCGTTCCACCGGTGACAAGATTTCCCAGACATAAAACAGGAATGTCCGAAACATAGGGCGTATTTGAATGCTGGTGGAGGGTATAAAAGAAGTAATACACGCACGAGAACGGCGCGAGCCAGCGTTCCAGACGGGACGGAGAGGTTCCTGCCTTTATGTACCAGAATTTAGGCGTTTGCAGGAAACTCATGATGTCGTCTCCGTGGCGGGCGGCAGGCCGATTATCGGCTCCAAATGCTTTATAACGGCATAAATCACATCTTCTTTTTGTTTTGCAAAATCAAGAGCAGCAGCGCGGCGCTTGGCAAGAAGATCCGGCGTGCTGAGAAGGCTCAAAAGCTCATCATACAAAGCCCCCTCATCGGTAAGCTTTTTGGCAGCGCCGGCGTCATTCATCTGGTCAAAAATTTCCTGAAGATTTTGTACATGTGGGCCATGCAAAACAGCGCAATCTAGCTGCGCCGCCTCAATTGGGTTGTGTCCGCCGCCGCCATCATCGCTAAACGAGCGACCAATACACGCAATGGGGGCGATACGATAGAATAGCCCCAGTTCACCAAGGGTGTCGGCAATATAAATATCGGTTTCAGCAGCAGGGGGCGTACGTGTTTCACCGCGCAATTGCAAGGCAAGCTGTGTACTTTTGAGCGTTGCGGCAATATCCGCTCGGCGTTCGGGGTGACGGGGAATTAAGATGGTCAGAAGATTGGGAAAGGTCTCCTTCAGATGCATATGCACCCGCGCGGCCAGTGTTTCTTCTCCCTTATGCGTACTGGCATAAACCCAGCACGGACGACCATCGACCGCATTCTTTACAAGCTCAATGTCCGCTGGCGTGGTGAGGAGGGGGGTGGCACTGTATTTCAAATTATCCGTAACATGGACATTTACGGCGCCAAGCTGCCGGAAGGCCGTTGCATCAAGGTCCGTCTGGCACAAGACACTTTGAAATGTTTTAAGAATATTTTCTGCAAAAGAGCGGGTAAATCGCCATTTTCGCAAGGAATCCGGAGAGAGCCGGGCATTCACCAGAGAGGCCGGAATACGCCGCTTGCGTATTTCTGTCAGCATGCAGGGCCAGAGCTCGGATTCCATCCAGAGAATAAAATCAGGTTCCCAATGGTTTAAAAAGCGCGCCACCCACGCGGGATGATCAAGAGGGTAAAACTGATGAAAGGCCCGCTGAGGAAGCTTTTTCTCCATAAGAACGGAGGAGGTGAGGGTCCCTGTCGTCAAAAGAATATGGAGATCTTTATCGCGGTTTAAAAGGCGCTCAATCAAAATGAGAGCCGATTGCGCCTCCCCAACACTGGCAGCATGAATCCAGCCCAGCCTGCCGGATGGGCGTTTTAAAGCTGTAATGCCTTTGCGCTCGGCAATCCGGTTCGGGTTTTCCTTACCTTTTTTGAGGCGTTGCTTAAGAAAGGCGCCGAGAATCGGTTCACCGCTGCGCATGAGCGCTTTATAGAGGTTAATCATTTCCGTCCCATTGTTTTTAAGATCTGCTAACGATCTTTTAGCTCATTTTAGGGTAGAGTGAAGATATAAGGCTTTAAAGGTCTATTTTGCAATGTTTCATATACGAAGGGCGCAAGCTTTTGAAGCGCGTAGGCGAAAATATATCGGGAGAAAGATTACGAAGGCGCGCTCTGGAAGAGGTGCGTGCGGCCCGGCTCGTTCTTGAAAAGCATCATCCGGAGCTTCTTGAAACCGTTCGGGAATCACTTAAAAAGGCAGAAAAAGCAAACGCGTGTTCGCAGGGGATAGTGGAAGAAAAGGTGGACCGGAAAAAAAACCTTGAGACGGTTCTGAAGTTTATTGCGCTCAAGCCACAGTCCGGCGATCTAAAAACGGCGCTGGAAAAGCTTTTATCCTAAAGGCTATGATTTTTCTCAGGTGGCTCTTCTCATCCACGTCTAATTGATCACGCATGTGCCGTTTGTCGCTGTCGATGGCTTGTAATGACATCCCGGCACAAGGCAAACATGCTCTTCGTACTTGCTAACACCGCCGGTAGACTGTTCAACCGTCAATCCCGTTTTTATTTTCGAATCAACCCCGCCGCAGGACGAGGCTCCCGGAGGGTAAATATATTTTAAACGCAGAACAATAGGATCTCTTTCCCATGGCGGGTTGGCTATAGCCGTGTCCATATTGCTGGTATAATCAGCAATGCCGGAACAACGGGTTGGTAAAAAGCGTTTATCCGGTTGAGCAGCGTACTCTGCAAATGTAAAAAAGCCGTCTTCCGCAGCCTCGTCAATGAAATCCATGCATTTTGCGGCCATCCATACGGTTCTCATAACATCGCAGGTGTAGCTCCCTGCAGTGATGGCTCCGGGAAGTGTGTAAGAGCCTCCGGTAACAGACGCCGAGGATGCTCCGGCATCCATGCGCCCTCCCAATAAGGTATGGTCAAAATTACTCGACTCATAAGCCGCCATAGGCGCGCCGATAAGGGGTGTCAGCGCATTGGCCATGTTACCGGCAGCCGGTCCCCAGCGTGTGCTTTCGCTGAACATGGTGCTGGCGCTCTGGACAAGGACACCCGCAAATTTGTCAAAACAGGTGTATTCCAGAACACTGTCCGGTTTGAAAATCAGGTTTTGATTTTGTGTGATTTCCCTTTGTGCCTCGAGCCATGCGCGAGATTGCATGGATTCGTAATACTCAGGGTCGCAGGCATCAGGCGCAAACGGCGCTGCTGTGACAGCTTTAGAGACCATAACGGCGCACAAAAGCACGGCCAGAGCGCGCAAAGCGATATAGCCTCTGTGTTGCATTGTTCCTATCGTACTTATTCGTGCCATAAACACTCCCCGCTTTTATAATTCTAAGCTATTGTCATGCCTTAGCGCAAATAGCAATTTGGCGGCAGCACTTTTTATTGAACACATACATCATCCCCTGCGGTGGCATTACTTTTATTATCCAGATGGCATGCTGGATTGGCGCAGAGTTGTTCCGGATAGGCAAAATCCGTTATAGTGTTGGGGTTACCCGCCATATCTTGCGTTCTCTCTGTATGCTGAACGATAACGCCCGTTGGAATAGGCGCAGAACAATTCACGGCGCTACCTGGCGCAAGAATTTGAGGCAGGAACATGTTAACGGGCTCAATCGGCGCATAAATATTATTCTTGTTATGTGCCAAATCTACAAAATCTTGCGTGATATTGTGTGAGGAGGGGCAGGCAAGTGGTTGTGTTCTCGGGTCTACCCCCACAAGCCGCTGAAAGGTCATATAAGGCGCTTCTAGGGCAAAATCACTGCATTTGGCAATGAAATATGTATTGTACATAAAATCACAGATATTGCTGACGCCCGTGACAGTGTCTGCAATGGTGTTGTTATCACCCACAGCCGTTCCCCCCAGGAAATCATGCCAGAAATTGACGTTTACATACTCTTTCAGAGCTTTCATGGCTATTATTTCAATAATATCATCCAGATAAGTCGGGCTGGTATAAACATCAATATCAACGGACGGAACGTCTGTGCCGCTAATATTTCCATTTATAGGCACAGTAACAGGATGCCAAAGTGTTGATTCGCTGAACAGGGGGCCTGTCACGTTGGCGGCGCGCGCCAATTCTTGATCGTGGCAGGTATACTCTAAAACGCTATCGGGCTTTAAAATAATGGCATTGGCGCTAACCATTTCGCGTTCGGCCTCAATAAAGGCTAGGCCATACATTTGGTTGAGAAGGTCAGCATCGCAGACCTTATTCGTAAGGGGCTCGTTTTTATGAGCATTTGGGGCTCCTGCGATATTTGGGCCGTCGGTATCAATGTCAGGGTCGTTTGGCGTCAAAGGGACAACACAGGGCAGACCGTTAATACAGGGCGCACCCTGTACGGAAAAAGGCGCGAGGAAAAGGCAGGTGAAAAACATCCCGGCTATGAACGCCGAAAACCCGCCTTTGGAGAATTTTATGGGCCGGCGCTGCCTGTTCAAGGTTGTTCATCCTTTTTTCTGTAGGAGGATTTTTCAGGCCTCCAGACATAAAGTGTTTGTTCGTAATCATTGAGTTTGTTTTCAAAGGCGATAATATCGCGAACGCCATAGGAAAAACCATCTCCTAATAGTAGCTCTTTTCCGGGGATTGTTCCAAGGGAGATTATCCCCCGAGGCGTTTGCGCAAGAATGTAATAGAGACATTTAAGCTTTGATGTATCGCAATCCTTGCTATGGAGAATGTACTCACCGATCCCGTCTCGATTTAGATCTGCCTGGGCAATGCGCAAATCACGGTGCTGGAGGGCAGAGTCTTTAGAAGTGTAGGCAGCAAGGGATTGGCTGGCGTGCGGGCTTATATTCTCAGGATAAATCAGGCGTTCAGCAGCTTCCGCCGTGCGCATATGCGCACACAGGAAAACAAAAAACATCCATAAAATCAATGAAACCGCCTTCACAGGCTCAACCGCCTCCCTTTGCCCACCTTCCCAATTCTACCAAATTACGGGAGGGTATGGCAACTCAGCGGGGTTTTTAAAATCACCTAAAGCTCGGAAGGTCTCTTTTTAGAGGTCTTCTTCTAAAATGGCCATGTTGAAGTCAAAAGAGAGGCCACCATCTTCATCGTCTTTATAGATGAGCCCTATAAACTCCCCGTTTAAAAGCACTTCGGCAGAATCCTTTGTCTTGTCACGAAGTTTCAGAGCAAACCCGTTATTCTTGAATTTATTCTGCAGGTAGGCCTGAAGTCTCGATATTTCTTCGGCTTTAATGTCGGCCATGATGGGGAAGCTCCTTAGGTTTTTTTATCGCACGCTCAAGCCGCAGCCTGAAGATCCAGCCCCTTGCATACCGTCTCAAAGCAGGTTCTGGCAAGCTCTTTTCTATCGAAAAAATCGCCGCTTCGTAAGGGGGGATGAAAAACAACTTGAATCCGCGCACCGGACGTTTTGGCAAAGCGCCACAAATGCGCCCCCAGAGGGGTTGTCATGTCGATATGCCAGGCATAAAGGTCCCGGGTTTCCTGTGTTTCCGGTTTCCGTCCGTTTGCCGTGACGATAGAGAGCGTTATGGGCTGGATCATCAGATCTTTAAATTTTTCTTGAAGTGGAATGGCAAAAAGGCTGGATTTGAAAGGAATGACACGCTGGCCATCCGTTGAGGTGCCTTCGGGGAAAATAGTAAGATTATTGCCCGATGTTAACATATCATCCAATGTCGTGACCTCTTTGGCGGCGGCCGCGCGGGAACGCTGGATGAAAACAGTCTGCTGAAGCTTCGAGAGGTAGCCAAAAACGGGCCATCCGGCAACTTCGCTTTTTGCAACAAAGGCACTATAGCATATAATGCCGCCGAGCAGGGGGATATCGAGGTAAGACAGATGATTGCTGAGATACATGACCTGTTGTTTGGTTACAGGCTGGCCCTGCATTTCATAGGAAATGCCAAAAATAGCGCTAACGCCTTTATGCCATAAATGGGGAAGAATATAGGCGTATCGCCCTTTGTAAAAGAGCAGCAGCAGAGTTTGCAAGGGCACAATCAGCAGGCATAAAACAACAAAAGCCGCCATTTTCAGGGCAGCACGCAAAGTGGAAATCATTTGTTAGCCTTTTTATAGTCGGTTATATTTTCAATATTATCACCGCCCGCGATGGTCTTTTGAATTTTTCGCTCGTAATGCTTGCGGTAACGATCGGCCAATAAATGCGTCTGCACAACAATAAAGACGTCAGTAGTGTTGAATTGCTCGTCAATAACGGCGCCATCGCCGATACTGGCTCCTGCGCGGAGATACCCTTTGATCAGTGGCGGTAATTCCGCGAAAACCCGCCGGGCGTTTATATCCTCCTGCGGAATGATATTCATATTTATATAGCGCCCCTTGATGGCGCGCGGGCGGAGCTGTTCCGGCGCAAGGTGATAATGGTGCAGATAGGACAAGGGTTTGGAAATGCTTTTAATATCAGTGCTGTGCAGGCTGGCGCACCCGAACATTAATTCAATGTCATGCTCGGTAATATAATCGGCAATGCCCTGCCAGAGCAGTTGCAGAATCGGGCGGGAGCGATAATCCGCCAAAACGCAGGAACGCCCCAGCTCCAGCAAGGAGGTCGCCGCCTTTAAAACAGGAGAGAGATCATATTCCCCGGAGGAATAGAATTGCCCGACTTTCTCTGCAGCATCGCGCCGCAATAGACGGTATGTGCCAACAATTTTCTCTTGTGGACCGGACTGGTCAATAACGATCAAATGATCGGCAAACTCATCATAGGAATCCACATCCATGCGGCTGGCGACCATCTCGGGTTCCGGGCGAGCGGAATATTCCTCGTAGAAGACTTCGTAGCGCAGGCGTTGCGCAGCTTCAATTTCCTGTTCCGTCTCGGCCAGACGCACGCAAATCGAATCGATTTCAGTATCGTTTTGTGACATTCAGTAGGCCTATATTAAACCAATGCGCAATCCTAAGCATTGAAGATGGTTGGTCAAGCAGTTTAGTACATCTCTAGACGGCAAAAATGTGGCTTACTATTGCCATCACCCGTACTGGTCAATCATCTTTTTATCTGCGCACCGGAAAAAAGCGCTCATCCCAGAGATATTTCTGAAGCTCAAGGCTTCACGTAGAGATGCACTTCATTAGATGTCGCCTGCGGGTCCTCACCATAGGACAAATCAAGCCGGTCCATGGTCAAGCCCATCTGGGTCAGCGTCCGCAAGACTTTCTCCGCATTCCGCCGGGCTTTTGTGCTTTCAATGGCAACTTCCGCAGCATTACCCTGTGAGGGGTGTACGGCCACAAGGTCGAAGCGAGCCTGGGGGTAGCGTTGTAACGCCTCGTTCACCGCCATATATATAGGCTGCTCATATTGGACATCGCTACGGTCAAAACGAATTTTGGCCAGAGGGCGAGGGCCGGAAAGTGCGGGGGCTTGTTGTGTATAGGATGCATCCGCATTTGAACCCGGTGTATGCGAAACCGGGGTCGCGCCGTAGGCCTCGGCACTGGAGAACGGACGATTGGCAAGGCTCTTGCCGTAAAGGTCACCATTGGCAACCCCCAGTGTAAGGGCGCGTAGATTGTTGCGCTCAGACGCCAGATACGTGCTGGTGCGGGTGATGTCGTCACTCACGGTGTTCAAAACACGCTCAATAAGAACAATTGTTCCGTTGATTTTGTCCTCAAGCTGCGCCAGATCCACGTGGTCTTCCTCGACAGCGCCGCTGAGAGAGTAAGCGGCTCTCGTGGATTCCATCAGGAAGGATGCCTCTGTCGCCAGCCGCGCCGCATCAACGGCAATGCCGTTAAGTTCGGCAATCCCGTTGCCGAGCGTTTCCAACTGGGCCTGCGCATCGCTGACACGCTTTACCAGTCTGGGGTTCCCCGGCGTGGTTCCCGATTGCAGCTGCGTGTTAATGGTGGCCACATTCGCGTAGTATTTCGTTGAAAGCCCCTCATTGGTGTTTTGCAAGGAGGACAGGGAAGAAGAAAGGGCGGAGATTCGCCCCTGTATGCGGTTTAATTCCGAAGACAGGCTGGAAACTTTTTCTCCAACTGACGTCCGGGTATTTGAAGACTGGAAATAGCTGCTCCCGGATATTTCTGCCGGTGTGACGTCTCTGACGCGCGCAGGCTTGCTGTAAACCTGTTGACGCAAATGATCGGGCAGGGGGGAGTTGGTCACAGTCAGTGAGCTCGGCGCCGTCCGGGTCTCGTGGGTGGCGGCCATAGCAGGGCTGCACAGGGCAGCCGCGGTAAAAAGAAGCAACGCCCTGGAAAGGCGGGAATGCATTTTTAATGTCATGTGCATCTAATATATTCTCAATCTGTGCCGGTCAAATCTATGTAGACCGCGCGTTAAACCACGCTAAAATAGAGGCAATTCACCTACGGGGAGAGCATCACCATTTATATATACGGAGTCAAGCAAAACCCTTTTCCCAATGCAAGTTTTACAGGGCATAATTAAAAATGGCAAGCATGCTTGCATTCAGTTTTTGTTTCGTCTATGTTCGCCCGGCTTTGTCCTGTTATCTCTAAATAAACGCTTGCGCGCCCGTAGCTCAGCTGGATAGAGCGTCTGACTACGGATCAGAAGGTCGGGAGTTCGAATCTCTCCGGGCGCGCCATTTACACTTCATTTTTAACTCTCCTCCCTGATTTTTCAATACAGCTTTGTTGAGAGCGCTATTTGCATGGTTCGTGGCGCTTATGTTATATTTTCGCAGATGCTGAAAATATGGGCGGGGACGCTGCTAATGCTGAGTGCTACAGAAACGGCCAGAGTAAAGAAGTTTGTTGCCGGTATGGATGAAAAAACCGCCCAGGCGATGTCTCGCCTGTTTGAATTGACTAAACCGGGGTGCAGCGAGGCTGCGTACGAGTTGATGGCTATAGCTCATGACCAGAATATGTGCGCATCAGATCGTGTCATCAGTAATTTTGCTACGCATGGCTTGATTAATCGCAGTGGTTCTATGCCTCGCCCCGTAGCCTCTGCTATTCGAAAAGCCGTTGCTGAGCACTATCTGGCAATGCGGGCCTTTGTGCATCCGGTGCTGAAGCCCGATTTGCTGGATTTCGATCTCGTATAAGCGATCCTGGAAAATGCAGGTCAACGCATTCGTAAGCCATTAGCCCTATTTTAATTAAGAAGCGCGTCTTAAAAAACAGGTATCACCTGTTTTTTTTATCCTTATTTTTTGATTTATTCGGGTTTTTGCTAAACAACGCTTGCATGAATTTTGAAAACTTCTAAATATTGGCCTCGCGGATTGTTTAAACTCGTTTGGCGCAGGAGCGTATAATTATGTCAAAATTAGGACTCGCGGAATATATTTGGCTCGATGGAGCCGTGCCTACGCGCTATATGCGCTCAAAAACACGTACGGTGAGTGTGGGAAAAAACCCCAAGCCGGAGGATTTTCCTGAATGGAGCTTTGATGGCTCCTCTACCAATCAGGCCCATGGCCATAATTCGGATTGTTTTCTTCGGCCTGTCTGCGTGATGAATGATCCTATTCGCGGAGAGGGGGCCTGGCTCGTCTTGTGTGAGGTTTACGATTCAGATAACGAAAACCCGCATTTCTCAAATTCCCGCGCTCAGTTGCGCGAAGTGCTGGCGGCGGGTGCCTCGAAACAGGATCCGTGGTGCGGCTTTGAGCAGGAATATACATTCTTCGACGGGCGTCAGCCATTGGGCTGGCCGGAATATGGTTTCCCTCGCCCCCAAGGGCCGTTCTACTGCGGCGTTGGTGCTGATGAGGTTTTCGGGCGGCAGATCGTTGAGATGCACACAAAATACTGCATGCAAATGTCTTTGATGTTCTATGGGCATAATGCGGAGGTCATGCCGGGCCAGTGGGAGTTTCAGATAGGATACCGCGGGGACCCCAAAGAAAATGCCGGGGCACTTGAAATGGCCGATCATACCTGGATTTGTCGTTGGTTATTGTGCCGCGTGGCCGAAGATTTCGGTGTTACGGTTTCTTTTGATAACAAGCCGGTAAAGGGCGATTGGAACGGTGCAGGGATGCACACCAACTTCTCAACAAAAGACACGCGCGACCCCGCCAAGGGGCGTGAGGCTATTGAGGCCGCGATTCAGGCTTTGGGCCGTAAACATAAGGAGCATATTCTCCTTTATGGTGCCGGTCTGGCGGAGCGTCTGACGGGAAGGCACGAAACCTGCGATATCAATACTTTTAGAGCGGGTGCTGGTGATCGTGGCTCATCCATTCGTATTCCGCAGCCGGTGGCGCAAAAGGGCTATGGCTATTTCGAGGATCGCCGTCCCGGCGCGAATGCCGATCCGTATCTTGTGGCGGCACGCTTATGTGCGACCGTTTGTAATATTGATGAATCGGTCATGAGCTTTTCAAGCTGGCCTCGCTTGGATAAAAAATTGCCTATGGCCGCTGAATAGTAGCGACAGCATAACTTTAAGAGAAAATGGCCCCTCAATCGGGGCTGTTTTTTTGCGGAACGCATTGATTATGAAAAGAAATATGTTTGTTTTGTTAACCTTTATGCGCTATCCTGAATTGGAGTTACGCAATTTAGGGCCTTTTTCAAGGCTTCCAGCCCAATCAAGGTTTGAAAGAGTTTTTAAAGATGATCCATAAGGATAATAAAAGCAAAGGGCAGGGGGGCGGTGGTGTACAAGGCCCGGATAGCCGTTGCTTTGACACCTTTACGGACATGACGATTGAAATTGATCTGGAGGCGGAGGTCATTGATCAGGCTCCGGCAGATGGTCAGCTCCCGGTTCCTTTTATTCAACAAAAACAAAAGCCAGATAGCGGAATCCGGGGTGTGACGAAAGCATCCTCTGCTGTTGTAAGCGGATTTTCTCAGGAAGATGAGCAATATGGGCTCGGTAAAAAACTCCGCATCGGCGAGAGGCTAGTCAGCCGTGGGGTTATTACAGTTGACCAGTTGAATGTGGCGCTGCAGGAGAAAAAAATATCCGGCAAGATGCTGGGCGAGGTCATGGTTGATCTTGGTTTTATCAACGAAGAGACATTAAGCATTTTTCTGGCGGAATCGTCAGGGTTTGAGTTATTTGACCCCAAGCACACCATCTTTGATGGCGATGTGCTGAATCTCATTGATAAGGCACTTGCGATCAAGCACCAGATGTTACCGGTTTCGAGAACAGAGCATGATATCCGCGTGGCGATGGCCGATCCGTATGATGTTCTGGCGCTTGATACGCTGCGCCGGTTCTTGCCAAAGGGGCTTCATCTCAAGCCTATGGTCAGCACACCAAAAATTATTGGTGAGGCCATTGATGCCGCTTATGGCTATGCCAGCACCGTCAGCGCTATTTTAAAAGAGCTCGAGGGCGGAAAAGAACAAAAGGATGTTGCTTCGCTCAGCGAAAGTGAGCTTTTTTCTCACCCGATCGTGCGCCTTGTCAATGCGCTGGTGTTTGAGGCGGTGAAGATCGGGGCTTCGGACTTGCATTTCGAGCCTGAGGAAAACTTTATTCGGCTGCGCTATCGTCTTGATGGGGTGTTGTTTACCGCCCAGATTTTGCACAAGCAGCACTGGAGTGGAATTTCGCAGCGTATAAAGATTATTTCCGGCATGAACATTGCCGATAAACTGGGCGCGCAGGATGGCCGTTTTCGGATGGACATCAGTGGCCGGGACGTGGATTTTCGTGTGTCGTCCCTGCCCACGGTTTTTGGCGAAAATATCGTGCTGCGGGTTTTGGATCAAAGCGCCAGCATCATGCCGATGGAAAAGCTCGGCTTTAGCCCGCACAATCTCGAATTAATCAAAAAATCACAAAGCCGTCCAGAAGGGATCATCATCGTTACGGGGCCGACAGGGTCCGGTAAGACTACATCTTTGTATTCCATGCTGAATGAGGTCAATGAGGTCGGTGTAAACATTCAAACGCTGGAAGATCCTGTTGAATATTCGCTGCCCATGATTCGGCAAACATATGTCCGGGAGGGGCTCTTGGAGTTTGCGGACGGGATTAAAGCGCTTTTGCGCCAGGACCCGGATATCATTTTCATAGGCGAGATCAGAGATGGTGAAACGGCGGGAATGGCCTTGAAAGCCGCCATGACAGGGCACCAGGTCTATACAACGCTGCATACCAACGATTCCTTTGGGGCGATTCCCCGCCTTTTCGATCTTGGCCTGAAGCCCGGTATGGTGGCGGGCGCCATTTTGGCAATTTTTGCACAGCGGTTGACGCGCTGTCTTTGCGCAAATTGCAAGGAGGCCTATAAACCCGACGAGCAGGAATGCTTGATATTGGGTGTTGATTCGCAAGAGCCACCAACAGTTTACAGGGCAAGTCAGGGTGGTTGCGATTTGTGCGCGGGGCAGGGATATAAGGGGCGAACGGCTGTTGTTGAGATTTTGACTTTTGATGAGGATATGGACGAACTTTTGGCGCGCGCGGCAACAAAAGCCGACTTAAAAGCGCTTGCCGTAAAAAAGGGCTTCAAAAGTATGAAAGACGATGGCATTCTAAAGGTCTTGGGTGGAATCACAAGTCTTGAGGCTTTGTCCAAGGTCGTCGATATCAATAAATAGCTTCCAGACAAAATCGTTTAGATTTTTATCAGGGTTCTGTCGAAGGGGACGCATCATAGAACGGTATAAGTATAAAGCGATAAACACCAAAGGTCGGCCAATTCGTGGAAACATTTCCGCGGCCAGTGAGGTGGATTTATATAAGCAGCTGCAATCGGCGGGGCTGGAGCTTATTGACTGCTCTGTTGTTGGTGCCGGCAGCGGGCGCGGCCTGGGTCAGTTGACGCGAAAAAAAGTCAAGCTGCGGGACCTTATTCAATTTTTTGTCCATATGGAGCAGATGCAAAGTGCGGGCGTGCCGCTTCTGGATGCGCTTTCCGATATCCGTGATTCCACTGAGAACGATCATCTGCGCGATATTATGACGGAAATAAATAAAGATGTGTCGGACGGAAGCTCGCTGTCCGAGGCCATGCTCAAGCATCCAAAGGTCTTTAAGCCACTTTATATATCCTTGATTGAAGCCGGAGAGGAAACCGGCGATCTTACATCTTCTTATCTCCAGCTTGTGAAATACCTTAAATGGGTGGATGCAATATCGGCGAAAATTCGGAAAGCAACGCGTTATCCCGTAATTGTAACCATCGTGGTTCTGGGGACGATTGTTTTTATGATGAGCGTGGTTGTACCACAAATCGTAGGATTCTTGAAATATTTGGATCTTGAGCTTCCCTGGTTCAGCGTATGGCTGATCGCGACATCTAACTTCTTTGTGGAGCCGCAATTCAGCGTTTTTGGGGTGCCCGTGTACGGGAGTTTCATCGTGATTACGGTGCCCCTTGTGTTGTTCATTATTATCAAGCTGTTAAGGAAGTCTTCTGATAACATCGCTTACCGCTTCGATTCCTGGTATTTGAAGGCGCCGGTGATCGGGCTACTTATCCGCAAAATTTCAATCGCACGTTATGCACAGACTTTCGGTGCGCTTTATTCGAGTGGTATTGATGTTATCAGCGCGCTTAAATCGGCCCGCGGGACGGTCACAAATCTCTTGATGATTGATGCCATGGAATCGGTGGAGGCGCACGTTCAGGCCGGCAGTCCGCTCTCCGAGGCCTTTAATGCCAGCGGAGAGTTTCCTAGTATGGTTGTCCGTATGGTGCGGGTCGGAGAGGAGTCCGGTAACCTTACGCCGGTGCTTGATCAGGTCTCTGAATTCTACACACACGATGTTAATGAGGCGATCGAAGGTTTAATTGAGCTGATTCAACCGACATTAACTGCTATACTCGGTCTGATGATTGCTTGGATCGCGGCGGGAAGCCTCGGTCCGATCTATATGAATCTTGGTAACTTTATGGATTACTAACGCTTTATTTCTTTATCTAGGTTTTATAAATGTCCCTTTCTTTGTTGCCGAATAACCATACAGTTTTGATGATCTCGGATGAGTTTCTCTCGATCTATGCCGTCACCGCGCGGAGCGCCCGGCTCGTGGAGACGGTTCCATGGGAGGCTGAGGATTTTGAGGCGAATGTCGCAGGGATCATAGCTAAGGATTGCGGAAGAAAATCCGTCTTGATCTTGAATGACATGGTGGAGCAGCACTATCGCAAGGAGCGTGTCATCCGCACTGGCGTGGGTTTTGCGGATCGTACGGCCCTGCTGCGCCGCAAGCTGAATGTTGCCTTTTCTGGTTTTCCGATTCGCGCGGCGTATCCTCTTAAGGAAAAAATGCCAAAAACCGATAAGCAGCCAGCTGCGGATATTTATATCTTTGCAGCGGTGGCAGGGACGGATCAATTCACGAAAACAATGAACGCCACGCGCAGTTCTTTGGCCTCAGTTTCCGGACTATGTCTCCTTCCTGTTGAATCTTCGGATATGATCGGGGCGCTCTCCGCCAAGCTGGTAAAAAAAGATAAAGCAAAGGCAGAGGCGCGTTGGTCTATATTTATGGGGCAGCATAGAAATGGCAGTCTGAGGCAGGTCGTTACCAAGAATGGGGAACTTGCTCTAACGCGTATGAGTCCGATTTCCAATGTTGAGGAGAATGCGGAGATCTGGGCGCAGGATCTGCACCAGGAATTCAAGGCAACGATGAGCTATCTCTCACGTTTGGGGTATGAAGAACATGACGGCCTGGATGTTGTTGTCATTGCAACCCATGCGGCAGGCGAAATACTAACGGGCCTTCTTGACGGGGCATACGATTTGCACGTGATGACGGTTATGGAGGTTGCGCAAGCTCTGGGCTTATCCATAGGTCGGCAGGATTCCTTGCATTATGCTGATCCTCTGCACGTGGCATGGGTCGGGCGAAAACGTCGATTAATTTTATCTATGAAGGCGCCGATTATTGATGATGTTTCCCGTCCTCGCCGGATGGCGGCGGCGGTGATGGCTGCGTTGGTTCTGGGGGGCGGGTTTCAGGGGTATCAATTCATTCAAAAGGCAGCCAGTGTCTCGGAAATTGGTAGTGAGATTTCTCAGAGGGAAAAGCAAAAGGCGCAACTCGATGTGGGGTATGAACGTGAAATCCGTCGCTTGAATGACGTTGGTTTTGATGCGCGTCGTGTGCAAAGTGCTATCGCCGTAAACGCCGCATTGGAAGCCCAAAATATAAAAGTTTTGAACGTTATCAATGGGATGGGGAAGGCCCTGGGGAAAAATTTACGAATTGACAGCTTGAATATTGAGCGCCCAAAGATCAGTTCTGTGGAAAAGTTTATTGACGGTATGGGAAAGAAAGCCCCACCTCTTTTTGAGGCCAGGATGCGTATGACTTACCCCGCCACCGCTAACGTTGATGCGGGAAATAAGGAGGTCCGGGATTTGCGCGACCGCTTGGAGATAGCGCTGCCGGATCATAAAGTTCGTGTTACAAAATTTCTTAAAGATTACGAATATACGGAAGGCCTCGTGGTTGAGGCCGGAGATTTGGAAAAGGAAAATATTCAGCAGGATTTTGTAGCTGAAATTCTTGTGCAGGGGCCGCCGCAGAGTTCGGAAAAGGTAATAAAACAATGATTGGAGTTTTAGGCACAAAAAGGGTTCTGGCTATTATATTATTATTGGCGTTGAATGTCATCCTGGCTATGGCTATTCATATGTACCTTGTTCCTCGTCAGGTACAACAGGGAAAAGATCTTCGAGGGCTTCAGGGCGAAATATCAACGATTGAGGGCGACATATCACGCATGAAAGTTGAGTTCTCACAGATCGAAACACAAAAAGAAGAATATGAAAGGTTAGAGAAACGCGGTTTCTTCAAGGATCAGAATCGGCGTGATGCCGAAAATGTTTTTAGTCACATCCAGAAATTTTCGGGGGTGAATGTTGCTGTCGCGAACATCAGTGCCGGTATAATCGAAGAAAATGCAGAAGCGAAAAAAGCTCGGCAAAGGATTTTAACAAGCCCTGTGAAGATCCGGATGGAGGCAGTCGATGACATTGATCTGTTTCATTACCTCTTTCTTTTGAATAATTACTTTCCCGGTCATATTACCGTTGAAAAAGTATCCTTTAAGCGAGAGTCTGATGTGACGGGAACGGTTCTTCGCAGTATTGCAACGGGCACCAATCCGCCGCTGGTGACGGCTGAGGTGGATGTTTTATGGCGAACCATGATTCCAGATGAAAATTTGACTGAAAAAGGCGCCCCTTAAAATGGAGATGTTTCCGATAAAATCTCTTCTAAATAAGAATGCAGCGTGGCTGGCCGTGTTTTGCTTTCCGATTTTTGCGTACGCGCAACCATTGCCACAAGACGGGAGCGGCGAAGTTTTGCCTTTATTGGAGGCGCCTTTGTCCGAAACACACTTGCCCGACGTACACTTGCAAGAGCAAGGCGCGGGCGCAGTACAAATGCCGGAGGCGGCAGGACCGGCGCAGGGCACGGTGGGGAAGACTGCTGATGCTCTGACCCCTCCCGAGATTGCGCCAGAGCCGATGGTTGAGGGCGGGCCGGTGTTTAAAGCGAGTGAATACGGCTCGGTTCTCTTCACGTATTGGGAGCATGTGGCCATTCAAGACGCGCGGCGCAACTCCACAGGATATGCCAAGGCGCCCAGTGCGAGCGAGTTGGCGCGTTCCCTCAAAACACGTGAAGACGGAGAGCGGGTAAAGCCGCCGCCGGAAGAGCGTGAGATTCGCTTGAGCGGGATTGTTTACAAGGGCAGCGCTGATTGGGCGATATGGCTAAATAATAAACGGGTTACACCCGATGCCCTTCCCTCGGAAGTGCTCGACCTTAAGGTTTATAAAAACTATGTGGAGATGAAATGGTTTGATGAGTATACAAACCAGATTTTACCGCTGCGTTTGCGTCCGCATCAGCGTTTTAATATTGATTCTCGCATATTTTTACCCGGTTAGAGTGATAAGGGAGCTTCCTTACGGAGGCGTTTACAGCTTTGAGCATTATACAAAACGCAATTTTTGCTTCAGGGGTTTCGGTTAGTTACGCCCATAAGCCGGCGATCACGGATATTTCCTTTGCTGTGGAATCGGGGCAGCTCTTCGGCTTGATAGGGCTGAATGGCGCGGGAAAAACCACCTTTATAAAAGCGTTACTGGGGTTGCGTGCCCCGGATTCCGGAACACTTCAGGTTTTTGATGAATCTGTCGCGCATTTTAAAACAAGTCGCCGTCTGGCCTTTCTGCCGGAACGCTTCGAACCCTCTTGGTTTTTAAGTGGGTTGGAATTCCTGAAATTTTCGGCAAGTCTTTATGGGCGCACACTTACAACGGCAGAGTGCCAAAAATCTGCGGAGCGTCTGGCCTTGGATCCCGGTGTTTTGAAAAAGCGTGTCCAGACATATTCAAAAGGAATGCGTCAAAAACTGGGGCTGCTGGCCACAATTTTAACAGGAGCAGATCTTCTGGTGCTGGACGAACCGATGAGCGGACTTGATCCCGTCGCCAGAGCTCTTGTGAAGGAAATGATTCTGGAGGCAAAATCCGAAGGGCGGACGGTTTTTCTCAGCTCTCACATTCTGGCGGATATGGATGAGATTTGTAACGGTGTTGCTGTGCTGCATGATCGAACGGTTCAGTTTGTGGGCAAACCCGGTGAGTTTAGAGCGCTGACAAAAGCTGTGAATCTTGAGCGCGCTTTTTTACATTTTATTGAGAAAAAAGTGGCGGCGTGATACGCTGCCTTGGAGTTTTTTCTCATTTGTTGCGGTATCTCGCGGGCGTTTTCTTTAACCGATCAGGGTATAGTCATGTTTCTTTTCCACTCAAGGGTTGTTTTTGTTTCTTTGGTTACAGCTCTTCTTTTTACGGTTATCCCCGGATTTAAGCCGGTTCTCGCACAGGAACCTGTCGTGCAGAGCGCGCCGCCGCGCCAGCTTTTGCCAGGGGAGAATGTGCCTCTGATGGCTCCTGTTCCTGATGAATATCCGGCGAATCAGTCAGCCGGAGCACCTCAAGCTATGGACGGGGGCAGTGAATTTGTGCCGGCGCCGCCTGCGCAATCGGTTTTATCAGAACCCTCAGCGGCGACTCCAGAGCTTGCAACGGTCCCGGTTATGCCCTCGCCGGTATTGGATCAGGAGTTTGACGAGAATTTGTTTTTTGATGCGGAGGCTCTCGTGCCAGAAGGAGAGGTCGCACGCAAGGGCGCACCTTCCAAGGTAAATCCGTCCTTGAACCCGGCTTCTCGCTTCGTCATCAGCACAAAAGATTATAGCCCCAACAGCAAGGAAGCAAGGCTGGTAGCCGCTGATCGGGCAATGGTATTAGGGCGTTTTGAATCGGCGCTGGAAATTTACGATGGTCTTTACGCACAAAATCGCCGCGATCCTAATATCCTTCTGGGGAGAGCCATCGCGTTTCAAAGCCTGAACCGGGATGGTGAGGCTATCAACGCCTATGAGGAGCTTTTGAAGATTCGCCCTAAAAATATTGACGCGCAAATCAATCTAAATGGTCTGGTGGGCAAGCTGTACCCGGCGGTGGCCCTACAAAAGCTTAGGGACATTTATGACGACAATCCGGGAAATACGGCAACGGTAGCGCAGATGGCCGTCATGGAGGCCCGTCTTGGTCGCTATGAAGATGCGATTCGCTATTTGGGGACAGCCGCCAGTATGGAGCCCAGAAATGCCGGCCACGTCTTCAATATGGCTGTTATAGCGGACCGGGCGGGCGACAAGAAAATGGCGATTAAGTATTATGAAGAAGCGCTTGAAATTGATACGCTTTACGGCTCCAGCCGCTCAATTCCCAGAGATACTGTTTTCGCGCGCTTGGCGCAGCTCCGCTAAATATGCAGGGCGGTTTATCAGCCCTGCCTATAGGGACGATTTTACCTTTCCCGTTGGAAGTCATTCTGATTGCTGCACTCGGGCTTATTTTAGGGAGTTTTGCGACAGCACTCTCCTATAGGGGGCAGCGTGGAATTGCCTGGTACGGGTGTGGCGATCGTTCCTTTTGTCCTCATTGTCATCATGTTTTGAGCATTCTGGATCTTCTGCCCTTATTATCCTGGCTGTTTCTGCGTGGGCGCTGTCGCCACTGCCGGGCGCATATTTCCAGATTTTACCCTTTGACGGAAACCGTGCTGATGGCCCTCTGTCTGCTGTATTATTTTGTATATGGCTTATCTGACCCCGGAGCGGTTGTTCCCATATTCTTTGCACTGCCGTTTCTTTGGGCGTTGGTTGTAATTGATTTGCGCACAAAAACTTTGCCTGACGATCTTGTGCTGGCCGTACTGATACTGGGAGGCTTCAGGCTCGTTTCCACAGCATTCGCGCATGAAACGTTACTCGCTCCGCTTTTTTCTGCGATGGCGGGCGCGGTTGTTTTTGGCGGAATTTCGTGGGCGGCGGGCATGCTGGTGAGCAAAGTAACCGGAAAAGCGGCTCTGGGCTTTGGCGATGTTAAGTTTTTTGCCGTGGCCGGGCTCTGGCTGGGTCTGTCTTTTCTGGCGTGGTTTTGTATTATAGCCGGGGTTTCCGGGCTTGTTTTGGGGGTAATCTGGCGATGGCTCACCGGGGAAGAGCGTTTCCCCTTCGGGCCAGCGCTTATTTTTTCTTTTTGTTCTATTCTGGCTTTCGGTGGTTCTCTTTCTCCATAAAGGCCGTTATGCTATGATAATCGAGCCGTATTTACGTTCTCTTTACCCGCGTGCGTTACAACTAAGGGATGGTGAATTTCTTTACTCCCGTTTTTCCAGCAAAAGGAGATTTCTTTGGACCTGACACAGCTTCTTGCCTTCACGATGCAAAATGGGGCCTCTGACCTCCATTTAAGCGCTGGAAACCCACCGATTATTCGCGTTAATGGCTTGCTTAAACGCGTTAAGGCCGATCCGCTTTCGAGCGATGATATCCGGACAATGCTCTATTCCGTGATGACGGAGGATCAGCGAGCGGAATACGAAAAAAACATGGAACTGGACTTTGCAATCGCGCTGGGGGAGAAGGCGCGTTTCCGTGTTAATGGGTTTAATACGCGGTTGGGGGCTTCCTCGGTGTTTAGAACAATCCCGACGGAGGTTCCGTTAATGGAAGATCTGGGCTTGCCACCTGTTATGCGCAGGCTGGCGGATCTTGAAAAGGGAATTGTCATTGTCACAGGCCCGACAGGGAGTGGTAAATCAACAACACTGGCCTCCATGATCAATCATATCAATATCCATCATTCCAAACATATTCTTACAATTGAAGATCCGGTTGAGTTTTTCCACACTTCTAAAAAATGCCTGATTAATCACCGAGAAGTAGGAACGGATACAAACTCGTTCGCCCGAGCGCTGAAAAGCGCACTGCGCGAAGACCCTGATGTGATTCTCGTAGGAGAGATGCGGGATTATGAGACAATTTCTCTGGCATTGACCGCCGCGGAAACAGGTCACCTGGTTTTCGCCACGCTTCACGCCAACTCCGCAGCAAAAACAATTGATCGTATTATTGATGTGTTCCCGACCGGGGATAAGGAAATGGTGCGTGCCATGCTTTCCAGCTCTTTGCAGGGCGTAATTGCGCAAACGCTGGTTCGGCGCGCGGACGGGCAGGGACGTCTTGGTGCTTATGAAATTCTGATCGGCACGAACGCCGTACGGAACTTGATTCGTGAGAACCAGGTCCCACAAATGTATTCGATGATGCAAACAGGGTCGCGCTATGGCATGATCACCATGCAGGACGCTATCGCAGATCTGTTTGAAACAGGATTGATTGATCAGGACGAGGCGCGGCGCGCAACCGTTCTGACGACCGGCTCAGAGGAAGAGGCTGGCAGTGAGTCGGGATATGCCGCTGCGGCTCTTGGCGGTGGCAAGCTGGATGGTGATTCTATGTCACCGCCCCCTGTCATGAAGGGGGGCTCCGTTCGCGGCGGAGGTGGCTCCAAGGATGAAGGGTATTCATTTTGAACTCTTCGGCACATCCTCCAATCGTCCTTGATTACCTTAAGGCCATGAATGAACAAAAGGCGAGCGACCTTTACCTTACGGTAGGGCGCGAACCAACGCTCAGGGCAGATGACCGGATGGTTGTCCTCGGTGGGGGGGTATTAACGCCCGCGGATATAGAAGATATTCTTGTATCCATTCTGACCAGCCGGCAACGGCGTGAATTTGAAACGTCTTTTGAGTTGAATACAGCATTAGATATGGCGGAAAACGGCAGGTTCCGTGTTAATGTGCTTAAGCAAAGACAGTTTCCGGCACTGGTGATACGCCGTATTGTATCTCATATCCCTAGCGTGGCTGATCTTAAGCTACCGCCCATCCTTGAACGGCTGGCTCTTGAAAAAAGGGGGCTGGTTCTGGTGACGGGGATCACCGGTTCGGGTAAATCGACAACTTTGGCCTCTATGGTGGATCATCGTAACCGTTCGACCGAAGGGCACATCATCACCATCGAAGACCCGATCGAATATTTCCATGAACATAAAAAATCTGTGGTTACTCAGCGAGAGGTCGGCGTCGATACGGAATCCTATGCCGTTGCGATGAAAAATTCCTTGAGGCAACGTCCTGATGTGATTCTCGTAGGGGAGATACGCGATCGTGAGGTTATGGAGCAGGCATTAACCATCACAGAGACGGGGCATTTGTGCCTGGCCACAATCCACACCAATAACGCCTATCAAGCCATTGAGCGTATTGTGAACTTCTTCCCGGAGGAGTTGGCAGGACAGGTGCGCCTTAATCTTTCTATGAATTTAAAAGCGATTATCTCGCAAAGGCTGCTGCAGGACAAAAGCGGCTCAATGGTTCCTGCCGCTGAAATTATGCTCAATCAGGGGTTGGTGCGTGAGTTGATTCTCAAAGGAGAAATCACGAAAATCAAAGATGTGATGGAGCAGAATAATTCTTTGGGCATGTGCACATTTGATCAGGCTCTCCTGCGCCTTTTTGCCGATGGGTTTATCACTGAAGATGTCGCTATCAGCAATTCCGATAAGCCGACAGATCTGAAAATCAAGGTGCAACAGCTAAAACTTTCTGGATCTGTAGGGGGCAATGGTGGCAATACGCTTTCGGATCTTGATACATCGCGAATAAGGTTTGGGGATTGAAGCCCATAGGCGACATATCTCTATTGTTTCTGGGTATTTCTTGTGATGTAGTAAGAATCATTGCGCATGTTGTGCGTGTTTCTGACCCTTGTTTTCTTGATTTAAGGCATTTCCCGATGATGAACATTCTTTCAGGCAAAAAATACCGCTTCCGTTTTATGATCTACACGTGTTTCCTGCTTTTGCCTCTTCTCTCTATGACGGGCTGCGATTTCGCTGAGAATACACTGAAGTCGGATCGCGAAGGCAATCTTGAAAAGCAGGATTTTAGAGACGCGCTGTCCTCTCGAATATCGGATGAGGAAGAGGGCGGTGATAATGCGGTGCAGGCCGCAGGAATTCCGGATCTCCAACCCTATGTCTCCAGTACGGGCGAGCGCATGAAGGCGATGCCTTTGGTCTCAATTTCAATTAACCAGTCTGTCCCCATTCGTGATGCCCTGTTTGAGTTGGCGCAACAGGCTAATTACGACATTGAACTGGATCCGCGTATCAGAGGGGCTATTATTTTTACCGCGAGAGAGCGCCCATTTGATGAAGTCATCCGGCGCATGAGCGAGATAGCTGGTCTGCGATATAAGTTTGAAGATGATGTGCTGCGTGTGGAGTTGGATACGCCGTACAACAAGGTTTATAAAGTGGATTATCTGAGCTATATCCGCTCCAATACGAGCGGTATCCGTAATGATATCGCGGTGGTGAGCGGAGAGGGGGCTGATACAGGGTCTAAATTCGAATCGCTCTCCAAAAGTGAAGCTGATTTCTGGGGAGAACTGGAAACCAACCTTGAGCAGATTGTTCGTGGCAATCAGACTGGCGCATTGAAAACGAGAAAAGACCCTCGTATAACCGCTACAGAGCAAAATGCGGACGTTCGTGCGGTCGCTCCGACCTCAACCGATGGGAAGGGCGGCACAACTGTTCAGGTTCAGCCGCCGCAGGCAACCTTGCGGGTGGATTCTCTCCCTCTGGATGATGAGGAGGATACGCGCTCCGCGTCAAAAAACAAAGGTACTGAGGCACAAAGTGAGGCTCGCTTTACAATCAATCGTCAGGCCGGCATGATCAATGTGTATGCCAGCGAAGCTGCACATAAAGAGGTCGATGCTTATCTCAAGCTCGTAAGGCGCGCGGTAACTTCGCAGGTTTTGATTGAGGCCAAAATTCTTGAAGTCACATTAGACGATGAATTTGCGACCGGTATTGACTGGCGCGCTCTTGGCATACTATCCGGCGAAGTGACGCTTGATTTCCTTAATGCCGGAACCTCCCGTTCGTCCTCTACTTTGGTTCCTGCCACCGCGGCAGGTTTGAGCGGCGCCACCGTAGCAGACGACGCCAGTCTTGTTCTGGGCTATACCGGGAATGATATTCAATCCTTAATTCAGGCGGTATCCGGCTTTGGAACTGTGCGGGCTCTGGCCAGCCCCCGCTTGACTGTTTTGAATAACCAATCGGCAATTCTTAACGTATCTACCAACAGAGTGTTTTTTGAAATTGATATTGATGTAACGACCAACGAGGGAGATACATCAACCGATATTTCCAGCGACATCCGCAACGTTCCTGAAGGCGTGCTGGTGAATGTTCAGCCCTCCATCAATCTGGATAGCAATACAGTCTCCCTGGCTTTGCGCCCAACCATCACACGGGTGGTCCGAAGCATCCCGGATCCTGCTATCCAATTCGTAACCGCCAGCGCGGGTATTGAGGGCGTGCAGTCTTTAGTCCCCGAAATTAACGTGCAGGAAATTGACTCTGTCATTCAGGTGCGCTCCGGTCAGCCGGTCGTTATGGGTGGTTTGTTGCAAGATCGCATTGTCTCCAATGAAACGGGCGTTCCTGTTTTGAGCGAGGCTCCCCTATTCGGAGCCTTATTCAGAGATCATCGGGATCATGCACAGAAAACAGAGCTTGTGGTTTTCCTGAAGGCGACCATTTTGGAAAACCCTGCGGAGAGCGTTCATAATACGGACAAAGACCTTTATCGGCAGTTTTCTTCGGATCGTCGGCCCTTTAAACTCTAGCTGAGTATCTGGAGGGGCTTTTGTCACTGGCTCTGGTTCGTTATGTTCTGATTGCCGCTTTGCGTGATCGTCTGGTTTTAGGGTTAATTATCCTGATGGCGCTGGGCGTGGCCATGTCCGTGTTTCTAGGCTC
Organism: Alphaproteobacteria bacterium; assembly: GCA_020848095.1. GTDB lineage: Bacteria > Pseudomonadota > Alphaproteobacteria > Micavibrionales > Micavibrionaceae > JADLAT01. Next base: position 93,035 of record JADLAT010000015.1, read on the forward strand.
GGCAGCTATCACGGAGCAGGGCCGGTTTGTGGCGGTCTATGCTGCAGGCTCTCTGCGCATGATTAACGTACTGGGGCTGGTTCTTTTCGCCGTTTTCTTTATCCGCCGAAGTTTTGATGCGCGTGATATAGAGTTTATGCTCTCTCGGCCGATCGGACGAATACGATTTCTTCTCTCTTACGTCGCAGCGTTCTCTCTGCTGGCGGCGTGTTTCGGCGCAATAACCGGACTTTGCCTTTTTGTACTCTCTCCGGAGCAGGATAGGGGAGGGCTTATACTCTGGACGATCAGTCTCGTGGTCGAAAATATCATCATTATTAACACAGCGTTGTTCTTCTCAATGATCCTTACGAGCGCGGCAACCGCGGCCTTTGCCGTTTTTGGGTTTTACGTGCTGGCCCGGATGATGTCTCAGATTTTGGGTATAATAGATTCCGGTAAAAGCGAAATGAACTCGAGTGTTCTCGAAACAATTATGCAAGGTATTTCCATGGTGATGCCTCGCCTTGATCTGATGGCACAAACATCGTGGCTCCTTTATGGCGTAAATGACGCGGCCGGGCTTGTCTTTGTGTTGGCGCAAGGAACTACGTATCTGGCGGTTATTGTGCTGGCGGCCTTGGTTGATCTAAGGTTCAGGCAGTTCTGATGTCACGTTCCGGCTCCAGAGCATGGCTTGTTCTTCTGTTTGTCACAGCCCTCTTCGCCAATATTCTGGTCTGGTACTCCGTGCGCCCGGTTTTGGCCCGGTGGACGAACGTTCCGCCACCGCCCTCAAGTGGAACCGCCCGCCTGATCGGCTTAGGGGATGCGCAGCTTTCCTACAGAATTTACGGCATTATGATTCAAAATTTTGGCGATACCGGCGGTCGTACAACCCGGCTGGCTGATTACGATTTCGAAGCTTTGGGGCAGTGGTTCATGTTGCAGCAGGAACTCGACCCGGTTTCTGATTTCACCCCCTTTCTGGCGGCTTATGTTTTTGGCGGCTCGCAAGACCCAAAGAAGCTAGGGCCGGTAATCCGCTATCTTGAGAAAGCCGCCGGAAACGGGGAAGGGGAGAAATGGCGCTGGCTTGGGCAAGCGGTATATCTGGCCCGGTTCCGGATGGAGGATATGGATACGGCGCTCCGGCTGGCCCGAAAGCTTGCGGCCTTTGATAACCCGGATATGGCCTCGTGGGCGCGTCAGGCCCCGGTCTTCGTAATGACCGCGATGGGGGATAAGGAAGCGGCCTATACCCTGATGATGAATATGTTGACGTCCAGCGCAGAAAAGCTGGACCCTAATGAGGTCAACGCGATGGTCGATTACCTCTGTACACGTATTTTGGATAAGCAAATGGCGGCAAAACACCCCTTGTGCAAGGATAACCATCCCTAAGGGTTTTCCTCTTCGCAAACGGGGAAGATATGCTATTTTCCTTCTATGAACGGGCTTAGTTTTTCATTGTTAGAGGTCTTATTCCTCATAGGCGTTGTGCAATGCGTCTATGTGGCCGTCCATATCGCCTTTAGATTTGCTCAGCTCCGCCATGCGCTCCTGCCGTTTTTATATTTTGTTTTGCTGGGACTGGCCTTTTTGGCTGATTTCGGTGTGGAGCGGCTGTCTCTTTCCGTTGACGGCGTGGGGGGAACGTATTTCTACATTCACTGGGCGCTTTGGTTTTCTGTGCCTCCGCTGAGCGTGCTTCTTGTCTTTCAGATCGCAGAGAAATCTCGAAAGCCGGATCATCCGGGCAATGTCTGGGTAATGGGGCTGGTGCCGCTTGGCATGGCGCTTGCCGGAATTGTCGCCGCCAGGGCCGAGCCGGGCTGCTCTCTCATGACGCCCTGCCGGATTTTATATGACATGCTGGGCGTCACCGGTTTAATGTCCGGCGCCATCAGCCTTCTGGTTATTTTCAGCCGTCAGGACCTGCTTAAGAACCTCTACCGTCAAAAATCAGGTCAAACGCGCTATTGGCTTATTTTTGCGATTATCTCGCTCAATACCTTATTTCTGGCCATTATGCTTGGGGGGCTGATCGGGCGATTAGGGTCATCCGAAGTTCTGGCCATGCGGGGGGTTCTGGGGCTGGGCTTTGTATATCTGGCGGGCACGGGATTTTTTCGAATTTACCCTTATGAGACAAAATCCGGCCTGTCACCTTCTGCATCGGACAACCCGCCGCTGGATGAGGTGGAACAGGCATTGGCCCAGCGGATCGAGGGTCTGCTGAATCTGGAAAAAGTATATCAGGAGCCAACCTATTCCCGCGCCGACCTCGCGCATGAATGCGGCGTTCCCGAAAGCGCGATCTCACGGGTTATTAATGCGCATTTTGGCAAAACATTTCCCCGCCTTATAAATGAACGCCGTGTAGAGGATGCAAAGCGGCTCTTGCTGGAGACCGATGCCCCGGTGCAGCTTATCTGTTCTGAGGTCGGGTTTAACTCACTGGCCTCCTTCAACCGGAGCTTCCGGGAAATAACGGATGATTCGCCGGGGCAATTCAGAAAACGCACGCGCGGCGGCGGATGAGCCGCTCAATTCGTTTTTTTGAGCATGCAATTTGTGCCGGATAAGAGGATTGTCCATTCTTCTTAAGGGTTTGTTCAGACATTTCCGTCGAAACTGGAAGAATTAGGGCTATATCGGAAGGCTTTTGGCGTGTATAATCTTCGGACTGACTCGCCACCTATTTCACTCAAAATCTTTAAGGAGAAACACTATAATGAAGAACAATTTACAAAAAATTCGCGGAGACGCGCAGGGTTTTACCCTCGTCGAACTTGCGGTTGTGATGATCATCATCGGCATCCTGATCGGCGGTATCTTGAAAGGACAGGAACTGATTACGAATGCCCGCGTAACATCCTCTATCAGCCAGATGGAGTCCTTGGGTGCGGCCTATAACGGTTTCCGTGACCAGTATGCTGCTTTGCCGGGCGATATAATCAATGCCGTGACACGGGTTCCAGGATGTAATGTTCTCCCTTGCGCGAACGGAGATGGGAGCGGAGTCGTTGATACGAATGTGGGGGCGGCCTCAGCCTACGCCAACGAAGGTACACAATTTTTTGTCCATCTCCTGAATGCCGGTTTTATTACAGGCATGTCAGGAGCTAATGCTGCAGAAGCCTTTGGTGTAAGTAATCCGGCAGCCCCGATTGGTGGAGGCTTTACAGCAGGTGATGCGCGTACAGGCACGAATGGCTTTACGGCAGCGGATCTCGGGGCAACGGTTCATCTTGTTTTAACAGGGACAATGGCCAACGTTGCCGCTGGACAGGGGATTCTGACACCACAACAGGCCAGCAATCTGGATCGTCGTTTGGATGATGGCGTTCCTAACTCCGGTTCTGTTGTAGGTCAGACATTTGCGGCAGATGCGGATTGTACAGGAGCGACGGCAGATGTATACGGTTCTGACAACTCTCAGGTCTGTGTGGTCGCCCTTAGTCTCTAAGGTGTTTTAAACCTAATTCTTCAAAAAGCCCGGGGTTAATCCCGGGCTTTTTTTATGGTCTGCTGCTCGGATTTAGGCCAGAAACAGGCGATCCTTAAAATGCTGCATGGTTGTTTTGGTGCGGCAAACAATGCGGATTTCATCAATATCCGCGCTCAGGCGGCTGGCGATCACCTCAACAATAAGCCTTGCCGCGCGCGCCTTGGGAAACCCCCTCTGGCCGGAGCCAATTGGCGGAAAGGCAAGACTGCGCAGTCGCATGGACCGCGCCAGTTCCACCGCCTTGCGGCAGGCCTTGGTCAGATCCCGGTCATGCCGGTCAAAATCATCCTTCCAGATCGGCACAATACAATAGATTATATGTTTACAGGGCAGGTTAAACCCCGGAACGGCATAGACATCTCCGGTTCGGGGCATGACGATATGCTCAAGAATAAATTTATCAAGCTGCGTCCCGGCCCCCTCCAATATCGCCGCGTTCAGCATTCCGCGATATTCCAGCGTTTGCGGGATAACGGTAACGATGGCATCCGTATTCTGCCGCGTGATATCTCCCTGCACGACCTTGATACGATTTAAATAGGGATTGGAAGGGCTAATCGGCTCTGATATGAATGAATCCATGGCTCACAATATACTGGTGTTTTTATCGTTTTTCTTTCTTTTTATGCCGCTTGCCGGGGCGCAGGGCAATGAAAATATAAACCCGCCCGGGACATTCGGCCTTTCTATGCACGGGACACCGAAATACAGTGCCGCCGACATGCATCTCACCTATGCCAATCCGGATGCGCCGGTGGGCGGTGCGCTGCGTTCTGCTGCTATTGGAACATTCGATACCCTCAACCCCTATGCCATAAAGGGGCGCGCTGCGCTGGGGCTGGATCTGGTTTATGACCGTCTCATGGCGCGTGTCTGGGATGAACCCTTTACACTCTATCCGCTCATTGCCGAGCGCGCAGATATCGCGCCGGACCGCTCTGCCATAACGTTTCATATCAACCCGAAGGCGCGTTTTCATGATGGCTCCCGGATCAGTGCCGATGATGTGATTTTTACCTTCGAGACACTGAAAAACGAAGGTCGCCCAAATATGCGCAAGGTCTATCGTCTGGTGAAAACGGTAGAAAAGCGGGATGATCTAAGCGTTCATTTTGAGCTGGGCGCCGGGTATGACCGCGAAACCGTTATGATTCTGGCCATGATGCCGGTATTGTCCAAAACATGGTGGAGCGGGCGGGTGTTTGACACCACAACGGTTCAAATTCCGCTTTTGAACGGGCCTTACAAAATTGCGGCCTTCGAGCCGGGGCGGCGCATTGTGTATGAACGCGTGCCGGATTATTGGGCGAAAGATACGCTAACCAATGTAGGGCATCATAATTTTGAGCGAATTATCTATGATTATTACCGCGATGATACGGTGGCTTTCGAGGCTTTTAAAGCTGGAAATCTGGACCTCCGGCGTGAAATGGATGCCGGAAAATGGGCCAGTGCCTATGATTTTCCGGCCCTGCGTGCGGGCGATGTGAAGATGGAAGCCCTGCCGCATGGGCGCCCGGAGCGTACGCGGGCCTTTATTTTTAATACGCGCCGCGCGCCCTTTGACGATATCCGTGTGCGCCGGGCGCTGGGGCTGCTGTTTGATTTTGAGTGGGTTAATCGAAATTTGTTTCATGACCAGTATTTAAGAATTAACAGCTATTTCCCCAATTCCGAACTTGCGGCATCCGGTCCCCCCTCAATGGCGGAACTGGCGATATTAAATCCGTGGAAAGAGCAATTGCCTCCGGAAGTCTTTGCCGCTGTAAAACCCGCCCCGCAAAACGCCGATACCAGGCAGAGGCGAAAAAATATGCTGGAGGCGGATCATCTGCTCAAAGCCGCCGGATGGGTCGTCAAAGACGGAAAGCGCATGAAAGACGGAAAGATTTTCCGCTTTGAAATCATGCTGGACGCGCCGGAGAATGAAAAAATCGCGCTGCATTTCAAGCGGGCGCTGGATAAAATGGGTATAGAGGCCAATATCCGGGTTCTGGACGCTGCCGCTTACCGGGGCCGGTTGAATGAATATGATTTTGATATGACGCTGTATTACTGGCTCTCAACGCTTTCGCCGGGAACGGAACAGATTTTGTTCTGGGGCTGCAAAGCGGCGCAAGAGCCCGCGCGCTGGAATTTTGCCGGAATCTGCGATCCGGCCATAGACGCCATCGCTTCAAATATTGCACAAACCCAAACGCGCGAAGGGCTGGTTGCACATATGCGGGCGCTCGACCGGGTTTTGATGAGCGGACATTATATGATCCCGCTCTATTACGGCAGCGTCGATTACATGGCGTATTGGAAACAAATAACTCATCCCGATGAAACACCGCTTTATGGCGCTGTGCTTGAAACATGGTGGATGAAAAAAGACATCCCTTAAATCATGATTGAGCCGCTTGCGCTGGTTTGCTACTCTTCCCTCCGGTCAACACTTTTATGAACTACGTCTGGACATATGCCGATGCCTGTAAAGAAAATCCGCCCCGTTATGTTTTTTGCCATTTTGGGCTGCACTTCGCTTTTATCGCTCTCCGCCTGCGCGCCGGGTAAAAGCGTTCATGATATAGACGGGCAATTCTGGCAACGCTCCAGCATGTCTGAGGCCGTGTACGCCCAAGGCCCCAAGGCACAGCAAATGCTCAACCGGGATATTTCCCGCTGTGTTTTTGAGGTGCGGGAACTGCAACGTCTTGGCGTAACCAAAAATGCAATCCCTACGGATTACCATGGCCGGGTTCTGGACCCTGATGAATTGGCGCTCTATGATCATGATTCGCCGGAACGTGATAAACATCTTCTGGCTGAACATGGCAATTATGTCGATTTCGAATCCTGTATGAATGAAAAAGGCTGGGAGAGGGTTGAACACGTCCCTTTTGAAGTCGCGGCCAGGGGCCGCGATAATTACCGCCGCGCGCATGTAAAATATAAAGATGTGGTCGATCCGCAAAAACAGGCGAAAAAAGCCAGTCTTTCAGAGCGCGACAGCAGCGTCGGCAAGCTTAATAACTGATTGGCTATAGGGGTGCTTACGCGTTTTGAGCGGATTTGAGCCTGTTACAGAGCGTTTCAAGCTCCGTTATCACCATTTCAACGCTCAACCCCTCCATGAGGGTCCTATCAAGCGTTTTCGCATCATATCCCTCATAGTCCGTAAGCTGATCGAAGTTTTTCGGTGTGGACACGAATCCGCAATGCTTGCCGTAAGGGGCATATAAATGCGGCCAGCTTGGCCCGAATAACCCTAACGTCGGCACATGAACAGCGGCGGCGCAGTGCATCAACCCGGAATCATTCCCAATATAAAAGGCGCAGCGCGCAATTGTCGCGGCGGCCGTTCCGGGGTCGGTTTTTGCAATAATATCCAGCGCACGCCCAGGCGGAATAGTGGAGAGAACGGCTCTGGCCGCTTCCTCTTCGCCCGGCGCTGCAAATACGGCCACGCGCCAGCCTTCCATAGGGTGTCCCGGCCTCGTTATATCATCGATAAGGGCAACGAATCGTTCCGCGGGCCATGTCTTGCCGATCCAGTTTGCTGTCGGTCCAATAGCCAAAACAGGTGCGCCAGAGGGGATGAGAGCCTCCGCGCGTTCCATTTGCGCCTTCGTAAACCACAATTTAGGCAAAGGCATGCGCTCCAGATTCATGATAGAGGCATTTTGTTCGGCTTTATGTGCCATTTTATTGATGTGTGGTCCCATGATAAAACGCTGATTAGCCGGGATAAGGCGCGAAACAATAGAGTTGCGCAAATCTATAACCATGTCCCATCGTTGAGGAACCGTCTGCTTCCAAAGCTTGAGCCAGTGCGCGTTGTGTTTTTGTTTTTTGATGGGAATTATACGCTCAAGCAGCGGATAGCCCTCAAAAAGGCTGGTGGTCAAAGTCCCGCAGGCGATGCTCACTCTGGCTTCTGGCCATGTTTTTTCTATATAGTTCAAAAGGCCGGTCGATAAAACAGCATCGCCAATCCGGCTGGATGTGATAAACAGAATTTTCATGAGCCGGATTATGCCACAAACATTGACCTGTATAAAACTCAAAAACCGGGGGCTTGTCCATATTGAGGGCGCAGATCGGCGTGATTTTCTGCAGGGACTCATAACCAACGACATTCACAAGCTAACGCCGGGTGAGGCAATCTACGCCTGTCTCCTGACGCCACAGGGAAAATTTTTGCACGATTTCTTTGTGGTGGAGCGCGAGAGAGGCATATCGCTTGATTGTGAGGGGGGTGAACGGGCTCAGGATCTGTTCAGGCTTTTGTCGCTCTATCGTTTGCGCAAAGACGTACAGATATCCGTTGAACCGGAAAACACCGTTTACGCTATTCTCGGCGGCGCTCCGGCTGATATTTCGGCCTTTAAGGACCCCCGTCATCCGGATATGGGCTATCGGAGTTTTGATAAGCCCGATGCACCGGAGGGCACGTTTGAAATCTGGGATACGCTGCGGATAGAGCGCGTTATTCCCGATGGCAGCCGTGATCTGACGGTCGGCTCCTCAACGATGGATGAGGCGCAAATGGACAGCCTCCATGCCGTTGATTATAAAAAGGGATGTTATATAGGGCAGGAACTCACGGCCCGCATGCATTATCGCGGTCTTGGCAAGAAGCATCTGAAATGCGTGAATATATCAAACCTGCCGCCCGGGGCTGTTCTCCGCTCCACCTGCGGTGATATTGGACTGGCACTGGTCAGGGATGCTAACTTGAACCCAGATGATCCGGCCTAAGCTGCGCAAAGCGCCTCAATTACGGCATCGCCCATTTGTGCGGTTGAAATGGGCGTGTGTGTATCCCCGGCAATATCGGCTGTACGTGTTCCGTCATTGAGAATTTTTTGTACGGCTTTCTCCAGCATATCCGCCAGATCCCCGCGCTCCAGTGAATAGCGCAGCGCCATTGAGAAGCTCAAAATTGTAGCCAGTGGGTTGGCCTTGCCCAGACCGGCAATATCGGGGGCGGAACCGTGAACGGGCTCATACAATCCCGGCGCGTCCGGGGCGCCAAGGGAGGCAGAGGGCAGCATCCCTAATGAGCCGGTGAGCATCGCAGCCTCATCCGAAAGAATGTCTCCGAACAAATTATCGGTAACAATAACATCAAACTGTGACGGGTTGCGCAAAAGCTGCATCGCGCAGTTATCCGCATACATATGCTCAAGCTGTACGTCTGTGTACGCTTCGGCATGAAGCGCAGTTATATCCTCGCGCCAGAGCTTGCCTGACTCCATAACATTGGCTTTTTCGCAGGAATGAACCTTGCCGGAGCGTTTGCGTGCTAGCTCAAAGGCCACGCGGCCTACGCGCCGTATCTCTGAGGTCGTGTAAACCTGTGTGTTTACACCGCGCCGCTCACCATTGCCTAAATCCTCAATACCGCGCGGCTGCCCGAAATATACGCCGCCCGTCAGTTCCCGAACGATCAGAATATCCAGTCCCCGGACAATTTCAGGCTTCAAGGTTGAGGCATCCACCAGCGCGTCAAAAACCAGAGCAGGCCTGAGATTGGCAAATAAATCAAGCGCCTTACGGAGCTTTAGTAAGCCGGATTCAGGGCGCAGAGTATACTCTACATTATCCCATTTCGGGCCGCCAACCGCGCCCATAAGAATGGCATCGGCTTTGCGGCATTGCGCCAGCGTTTCGTCTGCCAGAGGCTGTCCGTACGCATCGTAAGCCTGTCCGCCGATCAAGCCGCGCTGAATTTCCAGATCAAGTCCGCATTGCTCATTCATCCAGAAAATAACTTTTTCGGCTTCGGCCATAATTTCCGGGCCAATCCCGTCACCGGGCAAAATCATAAGGGTTTTTGTCATGTTAAATCCACGGTCTGTTCGTTTTATCGCTTTTTTCAAAGTTTTCTATATGCGCGGCTTTTTCAAGTGTCAGGCCAATATCATCCAGCCCATGCAAGAGGCAGTGCTTGCGGAAGGGGTCAATTTCAAAGGAAAAGGAAAACTTGTTTCCGCGCGTAATGGTCTGTTTATCCAGATCAATCTCCAGCGGCGCCTCCGGTTCATCCTTCGCGCTCTGCATAAGCTGGTCAATCTGCCCCTGGGGCAGGGCGATCGGCAAAATCCCGTTTTTAAAGCTGTTATTGTAGAAAATATCGGCAAAGGAGGGCGCTAGAATACAGCGAAACCCCATATCCAGCAAGGCCCATGGCGCATGCTCGCGGGAAGACCCGCAGCCAAAGTTTTCGCCCGTAATCAAAATTTCGGCATTTTTATACTCCGGCTTATTGAGAATGAAATCCTCACGTGGCTTTCCCTCATCATCATAGCGGATGTTGTAAAAGGCGCTAACGCCCAATCCGGCGCGCTTAATGGTTTTCAGGAATTGTTTAGGGATAATAATATCGGTGTCGATATTAATCATATCCAATGGCGCGGCAATAGCACGCAAGGTGGTAAAAGGCTTCATTGCAGTGTTTTCTCCAATACCATTATTCTACGGGGAGATTGTCCGGCCATAGCGAATAAAAGCTAAGCCTGTCCGAGTAATCTCCCATTCTTATAATCATCCATCTTCATTTTTGCAAAGGCTTCGAACAGCGTCATGTCATAAAGCATCTCGCCTTTTTCCTCCCGCATGCGCTTTAACACACCGGGCGGAGAGATATCGCGGTTTTCAAAATGGGGTCGCCATATCCGATAACCATCATACGCCTCTACAATCGCGCTCAACCGTACAGGCGCAGAAAGCATTGCGCCGGGAAGGCCATGCGTACCGTTGCCATCCATTTGCTCATGGTGATAACGCATGATCTCGATCATTAAATCTTTAAAAGGATGCTCTGTATCAGGAAATGATTCCTGCACAATCTGCGCGCCCAATAAGGTATGCGTACGGCGCAGTTTTTTCAGATTGCCGGAGGGTTTTTCCTCCTGATCCCATATATCGGGCGGCAGAAGCCTCTTGCCGATATCATGCGGCAAAATGGCCCAGTACATATTATTGGCCACAATCTCACCCAGTCCTAGGGAACGGCAGACGCGGCGGATATTCTCTGCTACGCGCCGAGCATGCTCATGAAAGACATAGGTGATGTCTTCCGGTCTGACGGCATCATAGGCTTTCAGGCTTTCCAGTTCGTCCAGAATGAAGGGCTTGAAAAACGTCTGGCACGTCGCATCGGTCTCAAATTCAAAATTATCCGGCCACTGAATTTTCATATTTCATTAATTGTATGTTACAATGTTACCCCTAAGATACTTCAGGGAACTTAATCATGAAAACAGGGATGGAGAAAATGAAAAAATATAACATTCCGGTCTTGCTGTGTATTTGCGTTATAGCCTCATTTCCCGCCGCAGCGGGCGAGGAGACGGCTTTTTCGGCGCTGGAAAATCTACAGATGGATACAGAGCAAAGCCGCGTGGTTCTGCCATTGGCGGGGCAGGAAGATCAGGGAACATTAGGGTTTTTTATCGGGCGTGACAAATCACATTCCGTAGCAGAGGATGCTCAGGCCGATCGCCTCAACAACATTGCCCCGGCCGCCGGGGTGCAATTCCGGCTGGAGTTTTGATGTATTTAATCAAAGGTTCGGATGAAGGCAGGAGGCGCTCCTCGCAAGATTGCTGTGGAAGCGGTTGGTTGCGTATTTATAGCGCATTCCAATATAGCTTCGGCCGTTTCTTCAATTCCCCGATTTCGAGCAAAATGTCTGCCTGAGGGCGTTATGCCATCATCCGACACGAGAATGCGCTCTTCATCGGAGCAGTTTCCTAAATATGTTGTATCCTCAAAAGATGTTCTAGCCATTATTTTAGGGGGCTGCGCATATAAGCCATCGCTATCTACTGCAGCCGTGAAGGCAACAAGAAGACTTTCGTCTGTTATGGCCGCCCGAAGCGCCTGTATGGGCGCGATGCCGGTTTCTTCGGTATTTCTTGCGGACGCTCTTTGTAGGGCGGCAAGCTGGTAGGGGGAATGGAATAAATATTTCATTTTCTAGCTTACGATATGTCCTGATGTTACGGATATGTATGTAATATAGAAAACAGACCACGTAGTCAATAAAGTTATGTATATATTTTGAGTGTGCGCGCTATATATCCCGTATATCTGTCAGCTTTCCCGTGATGGCCGCCGCCGCCGCCATAGCCGGAGAGAGCAGGTGCGTACGCCCCCCGCGCCCTTGGCGGCCTTCAAAATTGCGGTTGGACGTCGAGGCGCATCGCTCTCCGGGCTTAAGCTGGTCGGGGTTCATCCCCAGACACATGGAGCAGCCCGGCTCACGCCAGTCAAAGCCTGCCTTGATCAGAATATCGGCCAGCCCTTCCTCTTCTGCCTGTATTTTCACAAGGCCGGAACCCGGCACGACCATCGCCTCAACCCCTTTGGCTACTTTTTTCCCTTGTGCAATCTTTGCAACTTCGCGCAAATCCTCAATTCTTGCATTGGTGCAAGAGCCGATAAAGACCTTGTCCACCGGGATATCTGTCATCTTTGTACCGGGCGTTAATCCCATATAATCCAGCATGCGCTGAACGGAGGCCTGTTTGCCGGGGTCATTGAAGTCTGCGGGTGAGGGGACAGAGCCGGTAATAGATATCACATCCTCAGGCGTCGTCCCCCATGTTACTGTGGGGGCGATATCGGCGGCCTCCAGAATAATTTCCCGGTCAAAAACGGCCCCTTCATCAGAGGGCAAATCGCGCCAGTAATCCAGTGCCTTATCCCAATCCGCACCTTTCGGGGCCATGGGGCGGCCTTTAATGTATTGGAATGTTGTTTCATCGGGTGCGACCATGCCCGCTCTGGCGCCGGCCTCAATTGACATGTTACAGATCGTCATGCGTCCTTCCATGGAGAGCGCCCGCACGGCCTCCCCCGCATATTCAATGACGTAGCCGTTGCCGCCAGCCGTCCCGATCTGGCCGATAATGCTCAGAATCATGTCTTTCGCCGTAACGCCGGGGGACAAAATACCATTCACCGTAATGCGCATGGATTTTGCGGGCTTTTGAATAAGGGTTTGTGTTGCCAGAACATGCTCCACCTCCGAAGTGCCGATCCCGAAGGCCAGCGCGCCAAAGGCGCCATGTGTGGATGTATGCGAATCGCCGCAGACAATGGTCATGCCGGGCAGGGTAAAGCCTTGTTCCGGTCCGATAATATGAACAATGCCCTGACGTTTATCCATCAGGTCAAACAGCGGCACATTAAATTCTGCGCAGTTTGTCCGCAGCGTCTCAATCTGGATACGGCTGTCGGATTGCTCAATCGGCTGGCTTCGGTCTGTGGTGGGGACGTTGTGATCCATCACCGCCAGCGTTGCTTCCGGTCTGTGGACGCTGCGCCCGGCCATGCGAAGCCCCTCAAAGGCCTGCGGGCTGGTAACCTCATGCACCAGATGCCGATCAATATAGATCAGGCATGTCCCGTCATCCTGCCGATGCACGACATGGTCGGTCCATATTTTTTCGAACAAAGTGCGTGGTTTATGCATGTTAACCCTATTTTAATATTTTGAAATTACACTTCTAACGTAAGCATAGGTGAGCATTCAAGCAAAACAAGTCTGGTTCATCGATAAAAACAGGCCGTCAAGAAACCCGAAGGAGCGCCTTATGAGTGAAATTAATCTTAGAAATTTTAATGATCATTCCAAAGGCGTGGTCTTTCAAAGAAATCTTGAGCGTGAAGTCGGTAGAGAGCCACTCTTAGTTAAAGTTGATGCTAACGCAGATGGTTCCAAGCAGTATGTGGTTCATGAGTCCACAGGAGTTAATTTAGCCGAAATTTGGTCTCGCCTTAACGGCAATAGAGCAAATGAAGGCGAGTTGAAATCATATAATGAAGAAGAGTTTACAAATAAATTCGGTAATGCTGAAAATATGAGAACATATGATCAATATAAAGCAGATCTTGACATTTTACGGACAACACCGGGGCTTGGTAGAAATCTTGCGGAAAATAAAGAAATTATGAAATTTAGGTCGCAAGAAATTGAGCTTGATATAAAGGAAGCCGGGGAGCTTGTTGTCGCCCCTCTGCAAAATCGCCTGTCAATAGAATCGCCATAGTATAAAAATTATCTATATAAAAAAAACCTCCCATGCGCGGGAGGTTTTTTGTTGGGATTCTTTAGCCCTATGCCTGTTCAGCAGAGGCCGCGGCAGCAGCGGCAGCAGCAGCAGTCTCTTCAGCGGCCTTTGCGGCGGCCTTGGCCTTGATTTTGTCTTCCTGTGCCTTGCGGGCCTCGGCGCGGCTGGCGTCTTTCGTTGCCTTTTTCTGTGCGCGTTTTTGCGTCTGGGTCATGCCCAGCGTGCTTTCATCCACGATCACTTCAATGCTGTGGCCGGTGGTGCGCTCCGAAATACGGGCCGACTTACCGCGCAGATCGCGCAGGTAGTAAAGCTTGGCGCGACGTACGGAGCCACGGCGAACCAGCTCAATGCTCTCGATACGGGGGCTCCAGAGCGGGAATGTCCGCTCAACGCCTTCGCCATAGGAAATTTTGCGTACGCAGAAGGTTTCAGTCACGCCGGAACCGGAGCGCGCAATGCACACACCTTCATAGGCCTGAATCCGCTCGCGCGTACCCTCTTTAACTTTCACGTTGATCTTGACGGTGTCACCGGGGTTGAAGGCAGGCATTTCCTTGCCTTCTTGCAGTTTCACCAATTGTTTATTCTCAAACTTCTGTAGTACGTTCATGGTTTTCACTTTCCCTTATACGCAATCCCGAAAATCAGCCCGAATACATCCGAGCCGGCGGATTGCTTTGTCTTTTTCATGGGTTAATCAAAATATTGCAGGTTTTATAGCCCTGAAACGGGTGAATTACAAGCTTTTTTACTATTTTTTGGTGAGTAAATCAGGCCGTCTTTCCTGCGTGATTTTTAAGGCCTGTTCGCGCCGCCATTGTCTGATTTTCTCATGATGGCCGGATTGTAAAATCTCAGGCACCAAATGCGTGGCGCCATCGCCGGATACCCACGCCGCCGGGCGCGTATAGTGCGGGTATTCCAGCAGGTTATCGGCAAAGCTCTCCTCATCAGGCGTGGCCTCATTGCCCATGACGCCGGGCAGAAGCCGGATACAGGCATCCATTAAAATAAGAGCCGCTGGCTCTCCGCCGGAAAGCACATAATCGCCAATGGAGATTTCTTCAAAGCCCTGAGCATCCAAAAGGCGTTGATCCACCCCCTCATAGCGCCCGCAAAGCAATGTCAGGACAGGCGCGGCGCTCAGCGTTTTGACGAGTGCCTGATCAAGCGGCTTGCCGCGCGGAGAGAGATAGATTTTTCGTCCGGGACTCTCAATGCTGAGTAATACTTTTTCAATAACATCCGGGCGCATGACCATGCCCGCACCGCCGCCATAGGGCGTATCATCTACTGTTTTATGAACGTCCTGCGCAAAGTCACGAATATTGAGCGCATCATAGCGCCAATCTCCGCGCTCTAACGCTCTTCCGGCCAGAGAATGCCCCAGCATACCGGGAAACATTTCGGGGAAGAGGGTGAGAATATTGACGTGCCAGGCCATTTACAAAAAGGCCTCGTAATCGACAATCTTGAGAGTTTCTCCGATCTCTGGCACAAAATCGGGCGTAAGGGGAACCATCACACTCTTACCGTTTGTCAGGCTTATGTCGAGCAGGTCGCTTGCGCCGTAATTCTCAACACCTTTGACAATGCCGATAGGCTCGCCCGCAGCATTGATAACCGGTTTTCCAATTAAATCTTCATAGGGCGTTTGGGGCAGGGCAGAGGCATTTTCATCCTCTGCAAAAAACGGGCATTTACCAAGAGCTTCGGCAGCATTGCGATCATTGACGCCTTCGATTTCAGCCAGAATATATTTCCCAAGCTGGTTTTTAAGGGTGATGTTAAGCGTTTCCGGTCCGGTTTCGGAAGTGAAAACTTCCGTAAATAAAGTCAGATCATCCACAAGCGGAAAAACTTTAACCAGCCCCTTTACCCCGTGGGCGGAGGCAATCCTGCCGATGCAAATCCGGTTCATGTCGTGGTCACCATAAGGCAGTAAGCGCCGCGCAAGAGCACAAGAAATTGACCCGTATGGTCCTTTTCGCACTCTTGCGCAGCCTTCACAATTGTGTCGCTTTATTCAGCTTTAGGCTCTTCAGCGGCGGCTTCCTCAGCAGGAGCCTCAGCAGCAGGTTCTTCCGCAGGTGCGGCTTCTTCAGGGGCTGGAGCTTCCGCTGCGGCTTTTGCTGCCGCGGCGGCATCTTCTTCAGCAGCCTTTGCGGCCTCAAGCGCATTTTTGCGTTTCTCTTCTTTTTCAGCAATCCGCAGCTTGGTTTTTTCAGACGGCGCAGCTTTGTTCGGACGGTTAGGCTGCTCAGGCATGTCGACCAGTCCGGCCTTGGCAAGGAACAGGGCTACGCGCTCGGAAGGTTGCGCACCTTGTGAAAGCCAATATTCGATACGCTCTTTAACCAGAACAACGCGCTGGTCATTGTTTTGCTCGAGCAGCGGGTTATAGGTCCCAAGTTTTTCGATATAACGGCCATCACGCGCCATGCGCTTGTCCGTAACAACGATACGGTAGAAGGGGCGCGCCTTACGTCCGCCTCTGGAGAGTCTGATTGCTAGTGCCATTTTGGTTTCCTTTCAGTTTCTTTTGGTTTTGATTTCAATGTCATTAAAAAACGGTAATTATTTTTTGCCCTTGCTAAGCAGGCTGGCCAGATCGGCCTTGCCGCCGAAGGGGTTGCCTTTACCGGCAAACGGGTTGGGGCCGAGGCCACTGCTCATATCGCCAAGTCCGGCCATATCCGCGCCCAGACCATCCGGGTCCATGGACTTAGCCATCAACTCAAGCTCATCAGCCTTGCCGCCCATCATGTTTTTCATCATGCCCATCATTTTGCCCGCGCCCATTTTCTTCATGCGCTTCATCATGGTCTGCATCTGCTGGAGCTGTTTATAGAGCTTGTTAACGTCCTGTACACTGGTGCCTGAGCCTGCGGCAATGCGCTTTTTGCGAGAGGCATTCAGGGTGTCCGGGTTTTCCCGCTCATGCAACGTCATGGAGGAAATAATGGCCTCTTGCCTTTTGAGAATAGAATCATCAAGCCCGGCGGCTTCAATCTGGGAGGCCATGCCCGATAAGCCCGGCAGCATTTTCATCATCGCGCCCATGCCGCCCATTTTCTGCATTTGCTGCATCTGGGCGAGCAGGTCGTTAAAATCAAATTGCCCTTTTTTAAATTTTTCGGCCATTTTCATGGCATCTTGCGTATTAACGGTCTCGGCAGCACGCTCAACGAGAGAGACAATATCCCCCATCCCCAGAATACGCCCGGCGATTCGCTCCGGGTGGAAAGTCTCTATTTCTGACCATTTCTCACCCATACCGAGCAGCTTGATCGGCTTGCCGGTGACGGCCTTCATGCTCATCGCCGCGCCGCCTCTGGCATCGCCGTCAACGCGCGTCAGCATAATACCGGTCAGCCCGACCTGTTCGTCGAAGGCCTTGGCTGTATTCACGGCATCCTGCCCGGTCATCGCATCGGCAACAAGAATCGTCTCAACCGGCTTGGCCATTTTTTGAATGGCGCTGACCTCAGCCATCAATTCTGTATCAATGCTCAAACGCCCGGCAGTATCCAGCATGACAACGTCATAGCCTTCCTTGCGTGCGGTCTCCAAAGCGCGCTGGGTAATCTCAAGCGGTTTTTGCCCTTCGATAATGGACAGGGTGGCAATGCCCGTTTGCTCACCGAGCTGTTTAAGCTGTTCCTGCGCGGCAGGGCGGTAAACATCGAGCGAGGCCATAAGCACTTTTTTTGCATGCTTCTCGCTCAGGAGCTTTGCGATCTTGGCGGTGGAGGTTGTTTTTCCGGAACCTTGCAGGCCAACCATAAGATAGGCCGAAGGCGGTGCGCCAAAACGCAGATCCTGCGTAGTGCTGCCCAGCATCTCAACCAGAGCGTCATGAACGATTTTGATAACCTGCTGGCCGGGATTGATGCCCTTGATAACATTCTGGCCAATGGCTTTGGCTTTGATGCTCTCAATGAACTCTTTAACCACAGGCAAAGCCACGTCGGCCTCAAGCAGGGCCACACGAATTTCGCGGGACACGGCCATGACATCGTTCTCCGAAAGGCTGCCCTTACCGCGCAGCTTTCCAAAGACGTTCCCTAGTTTCTGGCTCAGTGATTCAAACATTGTGTCTCATACGTTCTTGCAATAAGATTTCTCCCTGCCCAGGGCATTAAAAAGAAAAGCACACTATCCGCGCTGAGCGTAACTTCGCCGAGCGCGGTGTACCTGGTCCCCGAAAGACCTTGGGCACTGACAAAACAGGAATGCCAGTGGAAATCTGCGCCGAAACTAAGAGGGTTCTGGCGCTCTGTCAAGAAAATGTTCTATAAAATT
The DNA here is from genome assembly GCA_020848095.1 of Alphaproteobacteria bacterium. Taxonomy (GTDB): domain Bacteria; phylum Pseudomonadota; class Alphaproteobacteria; order Micavibrionales; family Micavibrionaceae; genus JADLAT01. Next base: position 110,903 of record JADLAT010000015.1, read on the forward strand.
ATGCGGGCACGTGGCCGCATAAAGCAAAAACCCGGATAAAAAACGAGTAAAAAATGAATTTTTTAAAAATGCACGGGCTTGGAAATGACTTCCTGATCCTCGATCATCGAAAAAATGCCGAAACGCTGGGCATTGAGCAGATACGCCGCCTGTGTGACAGGCATCTGGGCGTGGGCTGTGATCAGCTTGTGGTGATGGAAAACACGGATAAAGCGGATATTCGCGCGATTTTTTACAATGCAGACGGCTCCACGAGCGGCGCTTGCGGCAATGCCAGCCGGTGTGTTGCCGATATTTATATGAAGGAGCAAAACGTACGGGTCTGTACGCTGGAGACGCAGAGCGGAACTTTAACTGCGCGAGCAGCGGAAAATGGCATGATAACCGTGGATATGGGGCCGCCGGGGCTGGACTGGCGGGCAATCCCTCTGGCGGAGGAGCGCGATACGCTGGATCTTGGCCTGTCCGAAGGCGCGGTAAGTGCCCCTGTGGGGGTGTCTATGGGCAATCCGCATTGTGTCTTCTTTGTGGATGATCTCGGGGACATCCCTGTGGATACTTTGGGGGCGCATTTTGAGCATGACCCGTTATTCCCTCAAAGAGCCAATGTGGAGTTTGTTGAGGTTCTCTCCCCTGTAAAGCTGCGCCAGAAAACATGGGAGCGGGGCGCCGGGCTAACGCTGGCCTGTGGTTCTGGCGCTTGTGCCGCTGCGGTGGCTGGGGTGCGCCGTGGTTTAACAGGCCGGAAAGTGGAAATCGTACTCGATGGCGGTTCTCTTTTTATCGAATGGCGGGAAAGTGATGGTCATGTACTGATGACCGGCCCGGTGGCGTATGTGTTCGAAGGAAAAATCAAAGGTGAAGTGTAGGCCTAGCATTGGGGCATATAAGAAATGCCCTCATCCGGAATGGCAAAGAAGCCGCAAAATTGATCATAAAAGAAAAAATGGGCCTTTTCCGGATTTGTTATGATCTGGTCATTTTCATCTGTGTTTGCCGGAGAGGCCGGGCCGGGTTTGTGTGACCATGTTCCAGTTTTGTGGTCCAGTCTGAGGAAATGAAAATCAGCAGATTTGAAGGATGCATGCGGAGTATAGGGTTTCAGGAGGCAGGCTATGGCATGAAACTTACCGCTTAAGGCTTCTGTTGCGGATATCTCCTCCAATCCATCCTCTGTAAGGTTATTGGAAATATGTTCTTTCGTTATTTTGGGGCCGAAGGCAATCCTTGTGTATTTTTGTTGCAATTTACCGGGGATGGCCCATCCGCTCTGGGGAAGGTTGAGGCTGTATGCAAAGCAATTACTCCTTTTCTTATCGATCATGTCTTCCCATGATAGATTCGGAGCATAAAAATTAAACTGAAGGTTTAAAGAGGGTTCGTGTTTTTTCATGTGGGTTTCCATACAGCATGTTTTTTATTATGGCATATCAGAATGGGCGTTAATTATGCAATTATTTTTTTGACGCTGCGCTGGCAAATCTGTAAAAGCACCTCAGTATGAGCGCAAATGACCCACAAATCGTTACTTTTGGCTGCCGTCTCAATATTCATGAATCGGAAGTGATGCGTGACCATGTCCGTAACGCGGGGGTGCAGGATGCAATTATCTTTAATACCTGCGCCGTCACCAAAGAAGCCGAGCGGCAGGCCCGTCAGGCCATTCGTAAGGCCAGACGTGAAAATCCAGACGCAAAAATTATCGTCACGGGGTGCAGCGCGCAGGTTAATCCGGCAATGTATGCGGAAATGGGAGAGGTCGATCAGATCATCGGTAACGATCTGAAACTAAAAGCAGAAACATGGCGCGTACGTCATAATGACCGCATCCTTGTGAATGATATTATGAGCGTGCGGGAAACGGCATCGCATTTGCTGGAGGGGTTTGAGGATCATTCCCGTGCTTTTCTACAGGTGCAAAATGGCTGTGATCATCGCTGTACGTTCTGTATTATCCCCTATGGGCGCGGAAATTCGCGCTCCGTCCCTATCGGCGTTATCGCCGAGCAGGTGCGGGCGCTGGTGGGGCGGGGGTATAAGGAAATCGTTTTTACCGGCGTGGATGTGACCTCTTATGGTCCTGATCTTCCAGGCCAGCCTACACTGGGGCAGATGATCCGCCGGGTCCTGGCGCTGGTCCCGGAATTGCCGCGCATCCGCCTTTCTTCGCTAGACCCTGTGGAGATTGATGATGATCTCTGGCGCTTAATCGCTGAGGAGCCACGTTTAATGCCGCATCTGCACATTTCTCTCCAATCTGGCGATGATTTGATACTTAAGCGCATGAAAAGGCGGCATTTGCGCGCTGATGTGATCAAAATGTGTGAAAAATCACGCGGCTTTAGGCCGGATATTGCTTTCGGAGCGGATATTATAGCGGGATTTCCAACCGAAACGGACGAAATGTTCGAAAATACCCTGAAAATTGTCGAGGAATGCGACCTGACATTCCTGCACGTGTTCCCGTATTCCGAGCGTGAGGGAACCCCGGCAGCCAAAATGCCGCAAGTTTCCGGATCCGTGCGCAAGGCGCGTGCGGCCAAACTCCGGGTTTTGGGGGGCCGCCAGCATGAAAAATTCCTCAAGGGAAACATGGATAAAAACTTTCAGGTTATTGTTGAGAAGGGAAATACGGGCCGTACGGAAAACTTCGCGCCCGTTGTGCTGGATCAGGAAATTTCCGTCGGCTCTTTGGTCTCCGTACGTACATACGGCATAGCAGGGGGCCAGTTACAGGCGCGGGTTCTCTCCGCTTGACAGCTCCAAAATTATCATTGACATAATTTTAGATTGTGGTGTATCAAGGCGGTCAATTTTATAAATAAAAATCAAAAATACGAGTATCAGAAATATGACCGCCAAAAATGAAACCAAAAACCTTTCGGAGCATTTTTCACAAACACAGCCGGAGGCGGAGCCTGCGAGCGCGGCGGAGGCGTTTTCTCGCGCACTTTCCTATTATGCGGACGGACGCTCCGGCGAAGAATATGCCAAAGCCGCAGCCTGGTTTGAGCAGGCGGCGCAGGAAATCCCCTTGGCGCAGGCATATCTGGCAGATTGCTATCTCTTCGGCTGCGGTGTTGAGCAAAATGACGAAAAGGCACTTTCGTTGTTAGAGCAGGCCGCAGAGAAGGATGTGGCCAGAGCGCTTCTGCGGCTTGGTATGCTATATGCGAATGGCGATATTGTTGAGGCGGATCAGGTCCTTGCGGCAAAGTATTTTATCCGCGGGATTGATTGCGGTGAAAATGCTTCGGCTGAAGAGTTCCTTGTAGAGCTGCAGCAGGCGCTAATGGAGGAGTCTGAAACGCCTGAGAACCGGGAAGCATTATCCCTGATTGATGCGTATCTCCATCGTGGCACTCAGGAAAGCCTAGGCAGGGCTATCATTTTCAGTCCTTTAACTCCTCAGGCACTTCAATAGATCCCGAGGCCTGTACAACACACATTTTTCGCTAAAATAGCCTGACAATTTCCATGAACGGGTGATACACTAACCACTTCGGATATTCATAGTGGAGGGTACGCCCATGGTTTTCTGGCGCAAAAAGAACAATGCCTCTGAGCAGGAGCGCGAAGAACGCGAAGACAAAATCATTCATCATCCGCGTGAGCCTGCGCTGGAGGTTTCCACCGAAAATGATTCCCCATCCGAAAAAGAGCCCTCGTTTGAAACGGAGGCGGATATTTTGGACGATCTGGAATCCAGCCCCGTGCCGCATCATCGCCCGCTGGAGGATGCAAAAGAGGCCGAGGAATTAAGCGACCATTCGGAAGAGGGTGGCTGGCTTTCGCGTTTAACCAAGGGGTTGAGCAAGTCAACGGGGCGCATTTCTTCGGGAATCGGCGATCTTCTGACCAAGGCCAAGCTTGATCAGGATGCGCTGGATCGGCTGGAGGAGGTTTTGATCGAGGCCGATCTCGGCCCTAAAACAGCGGCCAAAGTGATTGAGCAATTCGCGCAAGGGCGCTTCGGTAAGGATATTGATGAGCAGGAAATTCGTGAGGCGCTGGCCGAAACAATTGCCGCCATTCTACAGCCCGTCGCAAGACCTCTGGTGATCAAGAAGCCTGAAAATGGGCCGATGGTTATTCTGGTGTGCGGCGTGAATGGCGCCGGAAAAACCACCACAATCGGCAAGCTGGCTCATAGCTATAAATTTGGTCCTGAAAACCACATAGCGCCACAAAGCGTAATGATTGCCGCTGGCGATACTTTCCGCGCCGCCGCGGTGGAGCAGCTTGAAATCTGGGCGAAGCGTACGGGCTCTCCGCTGGTGAAAAAAGATATCGGTGCGGATGCGGCTTCGGTGGCGTTTGAGGCTTCCGCGCGCGCGCGGAAGGAAGGCACAGATATTCTTCTGATCGATACGGCAGGAAGGCTTCAGAATAAGGCTAACCTTATGGAGGAGCTGGGAAAAATCGTACGTGTTTTAAAAAAACAGGACGAATCCCAGCCGCATGAGGTTTTGCTGGTTCTGGATTCAACCACGGGCCAAAATGCGTTCTCGCAGGTTGAGATTTTCAAGGAAATGGTCAATGTCACGGGCCTGATCGTTACTAAACTGGATGGCTCCGCCAAGGGCGGCGTGTTGGTGGGGCTTGCCGATCAATTCGGCCTTCCCGTTTATGCTATCGGCGTTGGGGAGGCGGTCGAGGATATGCAGCCCTTTAACGCCAAGGAGTATGCGCGTTCTTTGTTAGGATTAGGGCATTGAATTAAAACAAAAGATCGTGGATAATAGAAGGATGACATCTTCTCACACGACCGGTGATTTCGAGCCGGTAATATCCAAAGACCCCGATGAAGCCCTTGCCGCCGTCACAGCGATTTACGAGGCGCATATCGCCTTTTTGCAGGAGGAGTTCAAAACCTTTGCCACTGGCGCGCACAGCCGCAGCCGTGTGCGGGCCTGCTACCCGTACGTTAAAATCACCACGCGGCTGGCCCGTCGCAGTGATAGCCGCCTGTCCTATGGCTTTGCGCCGCGCCCCGGTACGTACAGCACAACATTGACGCGGCCTGATATTTTCGGCGCGTATTACCGGGAGCAATTCCGTCTTTTGATCAAAAGCCACGAAGTGCCTATTGAGATCGGGGTCAGTGACACGCCCATTCCTGTTCATTTTGCACTGGGGGATGGGTTTCATCTCGAGGCCGACCTTTCTGTCGAGCAATTGGCGGATCTTCCCGATGTGTTTGATGTGCCTGATCTGGACGTTATGGACGATGAAATCGCCAACTCAACATATCATGTAGAGCCGGGCGCGGATCAGCCCCTATCCTTGTTCACCGCGCCGCGCGTGGATATAAGCCTCCAGCGTCTCCGTCATTATTGCGGAATGCCCGCGCACCATTTTCAGAATTACGTTATTTTTACGAATTATCAGTTCTATATCGACCAGTTCATCAAGATAGCCAAGGAAAAAGAGGGGCGTGACGGCTACGGCGAATTCGTAATGCCCGAAGGCAAGCGCCTTTACCAAATGCCGGCCTTTCACCTGAAAATACCGGGCGGCAAGGGCATAACCATGGTCAATATCGGAGTGGGGCCGTCAAACGCCAAGACCATTACGGATCATATCGCCGTCATGCGCCCCCACGCCTGGCTGATGCTGGGGCATTGTGCGGGATTAAGAAATTCCCAAAGTCTGGGGGATTATGTGCTGGCCCACGGGTATCTGCGGGAGGATCACATTCTGGATGAGGCCCTGCCAACCTCCATTCCTCTGCCCGCGCTCTCGGAGATACAGCTTGCGCTGGAAAAGGCCGTGGCGGAGGTCAGTGGTTATAAGGGGTATGATCTTAAAAAGGTCATGCGCACCGGCACGGTCGCAACAACGGATGATAGGAATTGGGAGCTGCGCTCCTCCATCAAGCAGAATAAGCGACTTTCCCAGAGCCGCGCAATCGCGATGGATATGGAATCGGGCACAATCGCGGCAAACGGGTTTCGCTTTCGTGTGCCTTATGGCACGTTGCTATGCGTTTCGGATAAGCCCCTGCACGGCCAGCTTAAATTGCCCGGCATGGCCGACACATTCTATCGCGACCGCGTGGACCAGCATTTGCTGGTGGGCTTAAGGGCGATGGAACTCCTGCGCGATCTGGGGCCGGAAAAGCTCCACAGCCGCAAATTGCGCAGCTTCAACGAAGTGGCATTTCAATAAGCCATTGCCGCCAGTTTTCTATATTATTTCTTTACAGTCCTCCTGTTTTCCGATAATCAGAGAATAATAAATTCAAATCCGTAGACAGGAAACCTGACAATGACAACGATGACGGACACAATAAAAAAAACGACGGTAGCGGGCGCATTAGCGCTCCCCTTGGCTTTTGCTGGCTGCGTGGGGATGTCCCCAACGGCCCCTTCCAGCCCGGAAGAGCATGCGTGCCGCAGAATGACATCTGATACTAATTTTATGAAAGTTGCAGAAGGTGGTCTGATCGGTGGGGTAATAGGAGGCGGGACAGGGGCTGTAGCGCCCGGTATTAGCACGAAGGAAGGCGTTATCATCGGCGCCGTGATTGGAGCCGGCTATAAGTATTGGGAGCAGAAAAGCGCTGCTAGCACGGCTTTTAATGCCTGCATGGAAAATACGGAACAATGGAAGCAGGAGTACAATAAGTATCAAGAGACACGGGGCCAACCACAATACAGGCAAGCGCCAGTGAATCAGAGTCCACAAGTGGTACCGCAAATGCCAACGGTTCCAGGTGGATCTCAACGACGAATTGCTCCGGGTATGAGATAAGGGAAGCCCCTTATTCTTCAGCCTTAATGCCGTGTTGATCAAAAAAAGCGGGGCGAAATCCATCGCCCCGGCGCAGAAAATCTTTCCTAAACCAGAATATTAACCAGCGATCCTCGCCTGTGCCCCGTAGCACCTGAGGGCACATCGGTGCGCTCTATGCGCTCGGCTCCTCTTTGATTTTGCTGCTGATTCCCGGCCTCATATCTTTTGGCGATATTCGGATGCGCCGATGATGAAATTGGCGGCTGCGGCGGTTTCCCGGCTCCGGAAATGGGTGCTGACATAGGCGCGATCCTTCTTATTTTCCTGTATGAACCTATAGTATAATTCGCGCCGATGCGATGCGTAAACTGAAATCATCATTATTAACCTCCCCGCAAGGCAATTTTAACGAAAAACTAAGAAGTTGCGCGTATAAATGGGGGCAATATGCCTTGTTAACAAGGTAAGAAATAAAACAAAAGACTGTGGATTGGGGGCATAATACGCTCACGATTCGAAGGGTGCCTCTTGTAGAGCCGAAAATAGCAGGCAATCGGAGAATAAACGCGGGATTTTTTAAGCTATGGACCTGAGCTTTCTGGATAAAACATCGAATGTGACGCCGCTTCTGGTGCGCCTTTACGATTCGCAGAAACTTCACGGTCTGGCGAAGGACGAAAAACCTATGGCGCGGGGGGAGTTGGTCTCCGCCATCAGCGAACTTTTGGATATGGAGCTTTCCCCGCGTGAAAGCGAATTGGTGGCCGATGTTATGATCGGTCTGCTCTCTCAGGCGGAGATGGACCTGCGTCAGGCGCTGGCGGCCCGTTTGGCCTCGCATGATAAAGTGCCGCTACGCCTTGTCCTTCAACTGGTTCATGATGATATAGAGGTGGCCACGCCTGTTTTGCGTCACAGCCCGGTTCTGGGTGATCTTGATCTGGTTTACATCATAAAATCCAAAGGTCCCGCTTTTTGGCAGGTGATCGCCACGCGCGAAAAAATGAGCCAGCACATCATGAATCTGCTGGTGGATACGGGGGACATTGATACGGCGCTGGCTTTAATTGAGAATCAGAAGGTAAAGCTGTCCGAGCATGCGCTGGCTACGCTTTCGGATATGTCTCAAAAATCGGATGTATTGGCGCTGCCTTTGCTCCGCCGGGAGGACATCCCTCCGGCGCTGGTGAGAAGTCTTTATCGCTTCGTCGGGGAAGAAGTGAAAGCCTTCATTCAGGAGCGTTATAAAATTCATGGTGGATCAATCGCGGATGCCGTGGATGAGGTTGTGCTGGAACTTGTGGATGCTGCGGAGGGCAATGGCGAATTTTCCCCGACGCAGGCAATGATAAAGGCGGCAGAGCGCTATAAGGAAAAGGGGCTGCTCAGTATTAAGCTGATTTTGGGTACATTGCGCCGTGGGCAAATTCAATCATTCGTTGCCCAGTTCTCTCGCTATAGCGGCCTTCCCGATACAACGGTTCTGGAGATCATTATGCAGCCCAGCGGGCAGGGGCTGGCCGTGGCCTGCCGCGCTTTTAATGTGGGGCGGGAGGATTTTATCTCCATCTATCTACTCACAAACCGGGCACGCAGCCGGGGCGGCATGGCCGATATGAAAGATATAACCAGAGCCATCAATTACTATAACCGCATCACCCCCGAAGTCGCACGCGATATTATGGGTAACTCTCTGGACGGCTAAGCGGCCTTGTGCGCGGCGCAGAGTGCGGCCACGCCGGGCAGGGTTCGCCCTTCCAGCCATTCTAAAAACGCGCCGCCTGCTGTGGAAATATAGGTAAAATCATCGCAGGTGCCGGCATTTTCAAGTGCTGACACTGTATCGCCACCGCCGGCTATGCTGGCAAGTTTTCCTGCTTTTGTAAGGGCGGCAGCTTGTCTCGCAAGGGCATTTGTCCCCTCGTCAAAGGGTTTGATTTCAAAAACGCCCATTGGTCCGTTCCAGACCAGCGTTTTGCATTGCTCCAAAACAGTGCTGATGGCTTTAATGCTCTCCGGCCCTATATCGATAGCCATCTGGCCCGCCGGGATTTTTCCTGACGGTGCGATTTCTGCGGGGGCATTCACGCGAATTTCCTGTACGCATACACAATCAACAGGAAGAATTATTTTACAGCCTCTTGCTTCGGCATGCTTCATGATCGCTTTAGCTTCTTCGGACATCTCCTTCTCACAAAGGGAAGATCCTGTATCCCCACCTTTTGCATAGAGGAAAGTGTTGGCCATGCCGCCCCCCAGAATAAGATAATCTACCTTCTCAACTAAATTTTTTAAAACACTGATTTTAGTTGATATCTTTGATCCACCAGTAATGGCAGCGACCGGGCTTTGCGGGTTGCCGAGCGCCTTGTCCAGTGCCAGCAGTTCCGCCTCCATCAACAGCCCGGCAGCGGAGGGCAAAAGCCGCGCCAGCCCCTCTGTGGAGGCGTGCGCGCGATGCGCGGCGGAAAAGGCATCATTCACAAAAACATCGCCCAGAATAGCCAGCTGCGCCGCAAAATCCGGGGCATTGTCTTCTTCCCCCTTATGAAAGCGGAGGTTTTCCAGCAGGGCGATTTCCCCATCGCCAATCGTTTCAGAGATCGCCTTGGCCTTTTCTCCGACACAATCGGGGGCAAAGCGGATGGAGCAGCCCCAGCATTCCTCCAGCGTGGGCACCAAAAAGGCCAGCGACATTTCCGGGTTCTGTGCGCCTTCCGGACGCCCGAAATGGGATAGCAGAAGAATTCTAGCACCAGCTTCGCGTAAATAATCAATCGTGGGCTTTAGCCGGTCGATCCGGTTGGTGTCCATAACCTTGCCCCGGCGGGCCGGTACGTTCAGATCGGCACGCAATAAAACGCGTTTTCCCTTTAGGTCGAAGTCTTTTATGGTCTTGAAATTCATTGTGGCCTGTTTTCCGTCTTTAATTCATTTGCTCGCGGATGGTTTTGGCATGTTCGCAGGCTTCAATCAAGCGTGAACGCAAAGAAGGCTCCTGCGCCGTATGTCCGGCATCGGGAACGATGATGTAATCAGCCTCCGGCCAGACCTTATGCAGGCGGTTTGCCGTTATAACCGGGCAGATCATGTCATAGCGGCCCTGTACGATGGTGGCCGGAATGGCGCGAAAGGCATCCACCTGCTTCAGCAGGCTGTTTTCGGGCGCAATGACGTTGTGCTTAAAGTAATGCGCCTCAATCCGCGCGATGCTGAGGGCGTGCTTCTTCTGCTCCAGCGTGGTGACCATTTCATAAACCGGGAATAAAGCAGAGGCGGCGCTCTCATACAGGCTCCATTGTATGGCCGCCTGAAGCTGTGTCTGCGGGCATTCTGCCGTTAAACGGGCATAATAGGCACTTAACAGGTCGCCGCGCTCCTTTTCCGGGATAAATTCCGCAAAGCGGGCCCATGCTTCGGGGAAAACTGTACCTATGCCATAAAGGAACCACTGAATTTCCGGCTGTTCACATAGGAATATCCCGCGCAGGATCAGGCTAAGACACCGCTGTGCATGCTGCCCGGCATAGGCCAGCGCCAGTGTACTGCCCCATGACCCACCAAAAATATGCCACCGCTCAATTTTCAAATGCTGGCGCAGGCGTTCCATATCAGCAACCAGATGCGCGGTGGTGTTGTTCACAAGGCTGCCCATCGGCGTGGAGCGCCCGGCCCCGCGCTGATCAAACAGAATGATGCGGTAATGCGCCGGATCAAAAAAGCGCCTGTGCAAGGGGGATGAGCCGGCGCCCGGTCCGCCATGCAGTAAAATAATGGGCACGCCCTCCGGGTTGCCGCTTTGCTCCCAATACAAATTATGAGGTTCTTCTACGGCTAAAAAACCGCTGGAATACGGCGATATTTCAGGGAAAAGATCAAATAGCACCGCACGCGCGGCACCGGTCTCGGTGTCAGTCCTTGGCGGTGAAGGTAAGGCTGGGCCCGGTCTTTCCATACGAAAATGCCATTCATTCCTGTGGTGAATCAGAGGCGCTCACCATAAAAGGTTACGATAGGGCCTGTCCATGAAGAAAAATTAAAGAGGAGCCTTAAGGGTTCACAGCTTTGGGCGGTTTTATCGGTAAAGCCGGGGGCAGGGCGTCCGGGCGATCTCTGGCGGGCGGGGCGGCTTTTCCGGGCGGTTTTTCCGCTCGCGCTGCAGGGGCTGGTTCTTCTGGAAACACCAGTGCTTCGGGATGATCAATCTCCATATTCGGACCGTTATAACTGTCGATCCAGCCGCGTGCCCTGAGAATACGGCCATTCCAGCTCAGAGGATTCTCTCCGTTTTTAGAAAATAATTTACGATTTTCCGGAGAAATTGTGATCGTAAAATCATCGCGCCAGTTTTTTCCGAAATTCAGAAACAGGCGGTTTTTGTTGAGCGTAACACTCTCAATCCGGCCTTCAACAATTTGAAAACTGCCGATATGGGCCTGCGTGTCCTCCACAGGAAGGATACGGACAGCGCTTTCCCAAATGCCCAGCTTTTCCAGCCGGGCATGTTCTTCCTGCGCCGCCATCTGATCAACCATTTCCGGGGTGCTGGCGCTGGTTCTGACCATGCCGAGTCCCAAAGCAATCAAACTGCCCTGCACCCAGACTCCATCGGCCTTACGAACGACATGGGCGATATGATGGCCCATTCTGTTGGTGCGCCCCCGGTCCTTGTCTGGCGTCTGGTAGAGGTCAACTTCCTGATTAAGCAGCATGTCATTCATGATCTGCATGGCCAGCAGGCCATAGGGGCCTGTGTTCTCCACGCTGTAATCCGGGAAATGAACACCGCTCAGGCGAATAATTCGACCATCATCAAGCTGAAGATCTTGCGGGGAGATTATCTGTAAAACACGCCCGGATCCGGTTTGTACGAGCGCCGAAAAATCACCACGGGGAAGGCTTTCCGTTCCGCTGGATAAAGCCGGAAATGAAAGTGACAAAAAACTGGCAATAATTGCAAAAAACAGTATTATTTGGCGCATAACAATATAGCTGATAGCACAGAGCCGGAGCATTTTCATGCGACTTTTTGGATTTTCATCTTCATATTCTTCTAAACGCTCATCTGCGGCGTTTGCAGTGGTGCTGGGCGCGCTGGCGCTTTCGGGATGCTCAATTAATCCGGCGACGGGCGATAAACAATTTGCCGCGCTGATGTCCCCGCAGCAGGAAAACACCGTCGGCGCTTCCGAGCATGAAAAAATTATCGATCAATTTGGTCTCCTCGATAATGCGGCCATCACCTCCTACGTTAACGAGGTAGGGCAAAAGGTGGTGCGCGACACGGAACGTCCGGATGTGCAATATAAGTTTTTTGTACTGGATAGCCCGATTGTGAACGCCTTTGCCCTGCCGGGCGGCTATATTTATGTTTCGCGCGGCCTGTTGGCTCTGGCGAACAGCGAAGCCGAGCTTGCGGCGGTGTTGGCGCATGAAACGGGGCACGTCACGGCGCGCCATTCTGCGGAACGCTATTCCACCAGTGTTGTAACATCTCTGGGCGCGGGCCTGCTCTCGGCGGCGATTGGCGGCGGCTCCGGCGTATCGCAGGCTCTGGATATCGGCTCTAATCTCTATCTCAGCTCCTATTCGCGCGGTCAGGAAAGACAGGCCGATTCTCTGGGGCTGCGCTATATGACGCGCGGTGGCTACGACTCTCAAGCCATGCCGGCATTTCTGGCCTCTCTGCAAGCAGAGGGCGCTCTTGAAAATCGCATTGCCGGACGGCAAGGTTCACCGGGGGCCAGCTATTTTTCAACCCATCCGGCTACGGATGAACGGGTGAGTCAGACAGGCGCGGAAACGCAAAATTACCCACCGGGCGGAACGGTCAACCGGGAGCGCCATTTGCGGACACTCGACGGGATGATCTATGGCGATAGCCCGGCGCATGGCTTTGCGCGCGGCCTTGATTTTTATCATCCGGGTATGGGGTTCACCTTCAGCGTGCCGGAGGGGTTTACAATCACCAACCAGCCCGCACAGGTGGTCGCCACATCGGCCTCAGGCGGGATCATGCTGTTTGACCTGGCGCAAGGCACTGGCGATCCGCTGGCCTACGTTCAAAACTGGGTGAAGGAGGCGCCGCCGCAAGATATGGAGCGCATTACTGTAAACGGAATGCAGGCCGCAACCGGCTCCTTTGCCGGCCAGATAAACGGACGCCCCGCCACAATCCGGCTCGTGGCCATTGCGTGGAATGGCCGTATGGCCCGTTTCCAGATCGCAATTCCGGCTGGGACCTCAACGGCAGAGGTAGAAGGGCTAAGAAGGGCCACCTACAGCTTCCGCTCGATGAGCGCACAGGAAAAACAGGCGGTGAAACCTTATCGGGTCCGTATCTTCACCGCAAAGGCGGGCGAGACCGTTTCCAGTGTCGCACAAACACAGCCCTTTACAAGCTTGCGGGAGGAGCGTTTTCGTCTCTTGAATGGCCTGCGGCCCGGAGACACGCTGCAGACGGGGCAGCTATACAAACGCATTGAGGGCTGAGACGCTAAATAAAGCACCTCAGTCCGGCCATGCGCTTATCCGCACGGCTTATAATCCGGCGAAAAATTCTGTTTTGTCATCCACATAGCGCATCATGGAGACTTTTAGTTTTTCCATGGCGCGTTGTTCAATCTGGCGAACGCGCTCCTTGCTAACGCCCAGTTCTTTCCCGAGTGCCTCCAGCGTCACGGTTTCGTGGCGGAGGTGACGCTCACGGATGATGGTCTGCTCCCGGTCGCTAAGCTCGCCAAGAGCCTCCCCCAGCCATTGTGAGCGAGCTTTTGCATCTTTCGTTCCCAGAACAATCTCTTCCGGATTCGGACGATCATCACTTAAAAAGTTTTGCCATTCATTCTCATTGTCTTCACCGATCGTCGCGTTCAGGGATTGGTCAACGCCCGAAAGCCGTCCCTCCATCTCGGTAACGTCCTGAACCCGGACATTCAGCTCTTTGGCAATTTCTTTGCGCCCGGCATCGTCAAGCCCCTCGCGCTCGGCCTTGCTTTCGATCTTGGACCGCAAGCGCCGCATATTGAAAAACAGGGATTTCTGGGCGGCCGTTGTCCCTGTGCGCACAATCGACCAGTTCCGCAAGACATAGTCCTGAATGCTGGAGCGTATCCACCACGACGCATAGGTCGAAAAGCGTATATCGCGCTCAGGGTCAAACCGACTGGCGGCCTGCATCAAGCCGACATTGCCTTCTTGAATCAAATCCCCCATCGGCAGACCGTAATTGCGGAAGCGGGAAGCAAGCGCCACCACCAGCCTCGTATAGGACTTAATCATCTCGTGCAAGGCCTTCTCGTCGCCATCCTCCCGCCAGCGACGGGCAAGCGCCAGCTCGTGCTCCTTTTCCAGCATCGGCTCGTTCATTGACGTTCTGATATAATCCATATTCGCTTTTTGGCTTTGTGGATCATCGATATAGGCCATATTTTTATCGCTCCTGTTAAGGTTAACGCATACCGCCCGAAGAAGTTCATTCTCGCGCGGCTTATATGATATCTACTTCGTAGAAATGAGGAAAAAAGTTAACACAAAGTTAATATTTTTTTATTCCATCAGAAAATAAAAGCAAGGCTTTTAAAAAAAATCGAGCGCCGAAACAATCCGGCGCCCGAAATCAGAGATATACGAATTAAACGGCGTGTTAGGCGGCTTTGGCCTGCGCGGGTTTATTATTCGCACCAAGAATGTCTTCGAGACGCTCCGTAGCCTTGATCTCAGTAATGCTTTCCACGGCGGCAACCTCACGGGCCAGACGCTCCAGAGCGGATTGATAAATCTGGCGCTCGGAATAGGATTGCTCACTATCATCATTGCTGCGCTTAAGGTCACGCAGAACCTCGGCAATGGCAACCGGGTCGCCGGAATTGATTTTCATCTCGTATTCCTGCGCGCGGCGGCTCCACATCGTGCGGCGCACGCGGGCTTTGCCTTTAAGCGTTTTAATAGCGTCCAGCATGCGGTCTGCGGTGCTCAATCTCCGCAGGCCAGCAGCCGCAGCCTTCATCACAGGGATTTTAAGGCGCATACGGTCTTTTTCAAAGGCAATGGCATACAGGCGAACTTCCATCCCGGCGATAGTGTGCGTTTCCACGCCCTCGATCTGTCCCACGCCATGAGCAGGGTATACAACGTAATCGCCTTGAGTGAAGTTGAAGTTGTCATTGTCAGCCATATTTTATCACCTTTTTTATATGTTAAAATTGGAAGAGCAGTCCCGCCGTCTTAAACGTTAAAACGGTAATCTTTGGTGTTTTGGCATCTCATGCCATGAGGGGCCGTTCTTTGGAAGTGCCTTAATGTACTTTAAATTTCATAAAATTTCAACTAAAACTTAAAACCGGCTGGCCACTGCGGGTTTATGTCTATTTTTTAGCAGGCCTGATCAACGATTTCCGGCATGGAAAGGGGGCGATCGGGCAGTAAACGTACAGGCATACGGTGCTCGGGAATAAAATTATCATCCATGATGCGGCTCAGCGTTGCCAGCTCGGAGGAAAGCCGTAAAAGTTTCTGCGCAGGGCGTTCAAAGCGATAGCCCGATTCCAGGGGCAGAAGGTCGTGCAAAACTTTTTCAGCCAGCCCCGCCAAAGTGGCAGATAGAAGGCAGCCGTGAACGCTGATCGTATTATTTTTTCTGGTTTGTATGCGGGCCGCGTAAAAGGCCATGCTGCCGGTGCGGGATTGGAATTTACGAATTTTCAGGGTTTTCAGGTCCATATCCTGAGCAAAGCTTTCGGCAAAGTCTTCCAGATTCTCTCTTTGTAACTCATAAGCGTAGCGCGATGTCTTTGCGGTGCTTTCTAAAATAGCCGTCATCCGCTCAAGTGAAACTGTCCGCCCCAAATCCGTTGTCGTATTATTGCTATACATTAATGCTTTGATCTGATTTGTTTTTTCGAATGTCATGACGTAACGGAGAGGGGCGAGGGCTATTGAGTGGTCAAATCTCAGGGAGGCGAATTTTTCCTGCCGCCCGAGCTGCGCGATGCCGAGCAGATTGCCGGGCGCCGTATAGTCGTAGCGAAATCCGTTGCCCCAAGCCAAAAAAGAGCCTTGAGCGCAAGTCTCCTTGTGCTTCATCTTCGGAAATCCGATCCCTGATCTTTTTTTATAATTTATTGATTACTCGGATTTTGACGAAAAAATAAAAAAGAGTCAAATTTTTGCTGTAAGCCATTGTTACAAAATGATAGTAGTCTCACTTTGTGCGCCACTTAGTTGCCCGGTTTTCGTATTGAGAATCATTTTCATGCCAAGAGGCAGAGGGAAAAGATTTGAACCATGCCCAAACGGGGCATTCATTATAACGGGAATATCGCGCCCATCCAGACAGTCCAGCACAATATCGGGCATGGTGAATCCAAAGGGACGCGTGCCTTCCTTCAGATCGTGAAACTCGCCCAAAATCAGCCCGCTAATCTTTTGGAAAACCCCGAGGCGCTTCATATGCGCAAACATGCGGTCAATCCTGCTAAGATG
The DNA here is from genome assembly GCA_020848095.1 of Alphaproteobacteria bacterium. Classification (GTDB taxonomy): domain Bacteria; phylum Pseudomonadota; class Alphaproteobacteria; order Micavibrionales; family Micavibrionaceae; genus JADLAT01. Next base: position 127,124 of record JADLAT010000015.1, read on the forward strand.
TTCGCTGCTGTCTTCCAGAAACAGGAGAGCGCCCTCTAAATGCGGACAATCCGGCGTGCCGGGCAGATATTGAAACAGGCTAAGGCACCCACCCACCAAAGGCCCGCAGGCTTCGCCGGGGTTAAGGATATCTGGGTTTTCCAGGGGCATCGGCGGGCCCTCATGCGCCAGCAGAGCCAGCGTTTCGCCCAGATGGCGGAAATGATACAGATTTTTAAAAACCTGACCGTGAACGGTAAGGAGTCCGCTCCGAGCGCATATGGCATTGAGCAGGGATGTGGAATCGCTAAACCCTACAAAGTTTTTTGGCTTGGCTCTGAACAGGTCGTAATCAAGGCTTTCGAGCAGATAAAGGGAACGGTTCCCGCCGCCAGCAGCCCAGATTGTATTTATATCCGCCCGGTCCCAAAGCTCATGAAGCGCTTTAACGCGCTGCTCATGTGTTCCGGCGGTTTGGTTATGGCGGGCATAGGTCTGCGGGTGGATATAAACTTTATATCCGCGCGCCTCCAGAGCGGCTTTTGATCTCTCAATATCATCCTTCTCGACATAGGAGGAGGGCGCCATAACGCCAATAGTATCGCCGGGTAATAAGGGGTTGGGTATTGAAATAGCGTTCATATCCGGGCGTATGCGAGGTTGTTTTTTTCTGAGTTTTTAAATTCGCCGCCGGGCGAACTACCCATCGGCATTGATTTTATCGATGATTTCCTGAAGCTTTTCTTCGGCCCTGAGATTTTCAACCTGACAGGTCCCGGCAGCATGATGCCCGCCCCCGCCATAAGACAGGCAGAGCGAGCCGACATCCGTTTTTGATGTCCGGTTGAGGATAGACTTACCAATAGCAAAAACAGTGTTTTGCTTGTTTTTCCCCCAAAGAACATGAACGGAGATGTTGGTTTGCGGAAACAGGGCATAAACAACAAAACGATTAGCCGCCCAGATAGTGTCTTCTTTCCGAAAATCCAGCACCAGAAGTTTTCCGTAGACGTGAGCGGTGCGCTCAATCTGCTCTCGCGCTTTTATCTGGTGATCGAGGTATAGATCAACGCGCTCCTTCACATCGGGAAGCTGGATGATATCATTAATATCCTTGTGGTCTCGGCAATAATCAATGAGCTTCATCATCAATTGATAATTGGAGATATTAAAGTCACGGAAACGGCCCAGTCCGGTGCGCGCGTCCATGATAAAACTCAGAAGCTCCCAGCCATGCGGATTAAGGATATCCTCTTTTGAAAACTTTGCGGCATCGGCTTTGTCCACAGCCGCCATCATTTCGTCTGAAACATTGGGGAACGCGGCATTGCCGCCAAAGTAATTATAAACCACCCTCGCGGCGGAAGGGTCATCCGGTATGATAATATGGTTTTCCGGTCTGTTCTTTACGCGCTCAACTTCGCTGGCGTGGTGGTCAAAGGCCAGATAAACCCCCTCAACATAGGGCAGGTTCGTCGTGATATCGTCCGGGCCGACATCAATAAGGCCATCCTGCATATCTTTCGGGTGAGCAAAAGTAACCTCGTCAATAATATCCAGCTCCTTGAGCAAAATACCGCAGACCAGCCCATCCATATCGCTGCGCGTAATCAGGCGGTATTTTTTATCCGATTTAGGTAAAATTTTAGCAGCTTGTGGCATGACGATAAAACCTCCTGATTGATGCGGCGCTTAAATTTGCCAGAAAAGGCAAAAGTCCACTTCTGATAAGTTTACATTATATCCGCTTGAAAAAAAACGAATTCCAAGCAAAAAGCGCATATCTCATTCCAAGATATGCGCTTTAAGAGTGAAATTAAATATGTAAGAAGATTATGCCTTTACGCTTTCCTTTTTACCCTTAGGGGAAGAGGGCGCATCTTTCTTCTTTTTATCATCCGTAACATATTCGGGCTCTTTGTTTTGCGTTACGGTTTCCTCTGTAACGATGACTTCTTTGACGTTTTCCAGATCCGGAAGCTCGTACATCGTGTTTAAGAGCATGTTTTCAAGGATTGAGCGCAGACCGCGCGCGCCCGATTTACGCTCAATAGCACGTTTGGCCACGGCAACGAGAGCATCCTCCGTAAATGTCAGCTCTTTATCCTCAAGATGGAACAGCTTTTTATACTGTTTGACCAGAGCATTTTTCGGCTCAGTCAAAATAGTGATAAGGGCTGGTTCATCAAGGTCTTCGAGTGTTGCGATAACGGGTAACCGGCCAACGAATTCAGGAATAAGGCCGTATCTTAACAGATCCTCCGGCTCAAGCTCCTGAAACAATTCGCCAGTTTTGCGCGAATCAAAATCCTTCACATCGGCGCCAAAACCAATGGATGTCCCGCGCCCACGTGCGGCAATAATCTTATCCAGTCCGGCAAAGGCTCCGCCACAGATAAACAGGATGTTAGCGGTGTCCACTTGCAAAAATTCCTGCTGCGGATGCTTGCGCCCGCCCTGCGGCGGTACGGAGGCAACGGTCCCCTCCATCAGCTTCAGCAAAGCTTGCTGCACGCCTTCGCCTGAAACGTCGCGCGTGATTGACGGGTTATCGGATTTGCGTGAGATCTTATCGATCTCATCAATATACACAATACCCTTTTGCGCGCGCTCAACATTGTAATCCGAGGCCTGGAGAAGCTTGAGCACAATGTTTTCCACATCTTCACCCACATAACCGGCTTCGGTAAGGGTGGTGGCATCGGCCATGGTGAAGGGCACGTCCAGAATGCGAGCCAGCGTTTGCGCCAGCAAGGTTTTACCGCAACCCGTTGGGCCGACAAGCAGAATATTGGATTTTGCCAGCTCAATATCATTGCCGGAACCGGTCGCGCCATGTTCCAGACGTTTGTAATGGTTGTGAACGGCCACAGACAATACGCGCTTTGCGCGTTCCTGCCCGATAACATAATCATCAAGAACTTTCTTGATTACGGAGGGGGCCGGAATGCCTTCCCCTTCGCGAACGAGCTGGGTTTTATCCTCTTCACGGATAATATCCATGCAGAGCTCAACGCACTCGTTACATATGAAGACGTTGGGGCCGGCAATAAGCTTGCGCACCTCGTGCTGGCTCTTTCCGCAGAAAGAGCAGTAGAGCGTATTCTTGCCGTCGGTTTTTTCTGATTTACTCATGGAGTGAGATTCCGTCCTTTGCTAGTCCAACTACCAATCTAGCCAAGCCCTTATACCCTGCGCAAGCCCTATATCAGCAAAAGCCGAATTTTCTTCACGGCTTTAATGGATTTGATGCAAGACTGCCGCGCGATGCTTGCCTCTTCTCCTTACTTTATTATAGGTTCGGGCGTGTTTATACGAAGAAAGAACGTGACGCGCATGCATAATCATGAAAAATCTCCGCCATCCGCTCAGGAAAGGCTGGAAGAACTGGTTGAAAACTTCGCCCTTTTTGACGGATGGGAGGAGCGCTATCGTTATCTGATTGATCTGGGGCGCACTTTGCCACCTATGGAAGAAGCCTTAAAAACAGATGAGAATCTGGTGCGCGGCTGCACCTCCCGTGTCTGGATGAAGGCGGAAATTGAGGGCGGTATCTTGCATTTCGTTGCCGACAGCGATGCACATATTGTGCGCGGTCTGGTTGCTGTATTGGCGCAGGTTTATCAGGGTGTACCTCTGGCGGATATTGCGTCCATAGACATCGAAGGGGCATTTGCGCGCATTGGCCTTGACCAGAATCTAAGCCCAAGCCGCCGCAACGGATTTTTCGCGATGCTTGAGAGAATCAAATTTTTGGGTGCGGCCTAATATCCGCCAGACGCAATATGGACGACCACATCAATAACAAGTCCCCACATTGTGATTAAAACAGCAAGCTCGGGCCTGGTGCGAAGAACATGGGTGGTCATGTGGGCCCCGACTGAAACGCCGTAGAGCAAGATAATCAGGAAAAACCCTTCAAGATATTCTGTGTCAGAGTGATTAGGCGAGATAAGGAAATATCCACTCAGAGCCAAGAGGCTGAGCGGTAATGAAAACCAGTTGCTAACGATAATGAAATGGCGATATCGCTCGTGGCATTTAAGTCGTTGGGTAATCCAGTGCATACTCCCAAGGAAAAGAGCGAGAGAGGTCAGGTAACGGAAAACATAGATAGCAGCGCTGGTCGTTTCTGATGAAGATTCGTTAACGAGGGCGGGCGTATCTATCACAATGGGAATGGCAGTCATCATCGAAAAAAGAACAACTATAAATGATATTTTTAAGGCGCGGGCATCGTCTTTAAAATACGAAATGCCGCTTTTCATGAAGAGAGCAAGCTCAAAACAACCAAAAAGATGCGTACGAATATAGCCGAAAATGCCTTGTTCTTTCATGATAACTCTTTCATCTGCAGAGGTGACGGTATTCTCGATTGTTTTGCCATAAGACAGAGCTTTTTATTCCTTGTTGGTTTTCTCATCGCTCACTTTCTTATCGCCGGTGTAGCGGACGGTTCTAAGGATATCGCTATAGAGCTTGTCGGCTTCGTCATTGGCCTCTCCGATAAGCTCGGCCTCCACGGACAATGCGGAGTGCTGCCCGATCCAGAGCTGGGCTATATAGATAGTGGGCGTGCGACCAACTAGCCCTTCACCAACCAGCCCGGCTTGCTTGAAGCCTTTTTCTTCACGAAAATCGCTGTTGAAAGATTGAAGGAGCTTGCCCTGTGTCATGGCCTTGAGCGTGGCCTTCATCACTTCGGCGTTATATTGCTTGTTAATTCCGGCATCAATCGGGTTGCAGATCACGCGAAAACTAACGGTGGAGGAAAGCTCATACACTTGCGTGTAGCTGATGAGGTCATAACATCTCTTGCCACTGTCATCGTCGCAGCGACTGGAAAGCGCCGGTGCTTCCGGGAATCGGACCTCAAACTCACAATGTTCGGGGGAGTAGGGAAGGTTTAATGGCTTTGAGGGAATTGGTTTTTCTACGGGTGTTTCGGCAATGGATTCGCTCTTTGCGGCCTCGGCCTGCGCGCTTTCCTGCGCGTGAACGGGCGGGACAAAAAGAAGCGCAGAGAAAGCCGCGATGATGATAAAGGCGCAGGAGAGCCGGAATAGACTCTGCCGTACCGGCAAAAAGAAAACGCCCATCATTTCTTGAGCCTTTCAAGGTCTTGAAGACCCTCGTTTTCCGGCATTTGCGTGCGGCGGTGCATGTCTTTTATCTCCCAGACCGATGCCTCATCATCCATCGGTATATAGATATAGGGTATGCCCTTTTTCTCGGCATAGGCAAATTGTTTGTTTATTTTGGAGGGCGCGTGGAAAACTTCGACGTTCAGCCCGCTTTCCCGCAGGCTGCGTGCCTTGGCGTTAGCAGCCCCGCGCTGGGATTCGCTCAGCAAAAGCAAAAGAATATGCGCCGGGCTTTTTGCCTGCACCTTAAGGCGTCCTGTCTGGCGCATGACATCAAACAGGCGGGAAAAACCGAGCGAAATTCCCACGCCCGGCAGGTGTTTGTTGATATAATTTCCGGCCAGATCGTCATAACGCCCGCCGGAACAGACCGAGCCGGTAAATTCCGGCACATCCAGAAGCTGCGTTTCATAAACCGTACCGGTGTAGTAATCCAACCCCCGCACGATGGAGAGGTCGGCCACGACGGCGCCTGGGCTTTTTTCATTGAGGTGAGCGAGATTATCGAGAGTTATTGCCAGTTCTCCTATGCCCTGATCAAACAATGCGCTACCAAAAGATGTGCTTAATCTAAGGTCTATTATATCAGCAATCTTTTTCTGCAAATCATCGGAATTCGTAACTCTGATTTTTACAAGACTAATCAAAAATTCTGAGGCGGTTGCGGCTTCTTTTGATGTGGTCTTAATTTCTTTGATAGCCTCTGCTTCACCGATTTTTTCAATTTTGTCGATGATCCTGATAACTTCGTCAGGATTATGAATTCCCATTTCTTGCATAAATCCAATCAAAATCTTCCGATTAGAAATCCTGAGTTGCACCCGCCCTAAATCAGCATCCGGCAGACCGCTCACAACCTCATACATCACGGCGGCGCATTCGGCATCGAAGGACAAAGGCAGATTATCGGGATTGATCACATCAATATCACATTGATAAAATTCGCGCATGCGGCCCATTTGCGGACGCTCGCCGCGCCAGACTTTTTGCATCTGGTAACGCTTGAAGGGGTAAACCAGCTCGTTAAAATTCTGCGCGACATAGCGGGCGAGGGGGACCGTCTGATCAAAATGAAGAGCAAGGCGCGTTTCTTTTTTCTCGCTCTCATCGGCCTGAAGGCGATCAAGGACATAAATTTCCTTGTCCACATCCTCACCCTTTGCGGCGATAACGGCAAGTTCCTCCACCGCCGGGGTTTCGATAGAACAATAACCATAGCTCTCAAATACGCGGCGGATATGGTCCAGCCAGCGCTGTTCAACCAAACGAACCTCCGGCAACCATTCAGGAAAGCCGGAAATCGGGCGCGGTTTGTAAATAGGTTTTTTCTCGTTCATAAGGCTAATGTCTTAAGGGAGGGACGGGGGCAAGACAAGCGTTTTTATGCGTCATTAGGCACGAAGATCACGCGGTTTCGGCCCTGTTCCTTGGCAGTGTAAAGTCCATCATCGGCCTTTTTGAGAAGGGCGTCCAGTTCGGCCCTTTTACCGGGTTGAGCCAGAACAAAACCCACGCTGACCGTGACGGTAAGTTCGCACGGCTTGCCGTTTTCGTCGGTATAGGTGCAGGGCGTTTTTTCAATTTTTTGACGAATGCGCTCAAGGACTTTCTCGCCCTCATTCTTTCCGGTTTTTGGCAGAACAAGAGCAAATTCCTCTCCGCCTATTCTGCCGATAATATCCCCCTCCCGGCAGCAGGTGCGCAGTATCTCAGAAAAATGCTGAAGCACCTTATCGCCGACATCATGCCCGTATGTATCATTTACATTTTTGAATTTATCCAGATCCGTCAGGGCAACAACAAGCGGCGTTTCGTTTCTATGCCCCTCATTGAGGGCGGCTTGGGTGTCGGCGGTAAACGCTCTGCGGTTTTTAAGCCCGGTAAGCGGGTCCGTCATCGCTATGGTATGAAGCATCTTGTGGAAACGGCGAAGATGCCGGACCAGCGGATTGAAAATGAAGGCCGCCTCTATAAACAGAACAAAAAGAATCCCCAGAACGCTAAAAACCTGGCGGTGATAATACAGGGTAATCTTTTCAAGCGTTTCTTCCTGATAGCCCTCAAGCGCCGCGTCTAAAGAGGGAACGAAATAGCGCGTAAACCTTGATGAAATATAATCGCGGCTTTTTTGGCGTTCCTTGCTGGTGTTGGCCTTGTCGTACTGCAAAAATTTTTCAACCTCGCTGATGAAGGCCTGAATCTCGGAATCCAGATAAAAAGGCGCGGTGTAATAAATGCGGTAGAGGACGTTCTTTTGTACGGTATGCTCATCGTGCTGTAACGCGGGATCGGACGCGGACGCGAGAGGGGTGGGCTTAAGGGGGGACACAAACATATTCGGGCCGGAGTCCATATCATCGATCATATCCTTAACAAAACGGTGTGATTCCTTTAGGCCCTCCAGCGCCTGAACCAGCAGGTCATAGTCAATCTGCTGTCCCTGATCATAATAATGCGTGGAATAATAAGAAATCTGCTGAACATAGCCTCGTTGCTTCCCCAAGGCCTGAAGAACCTCTGCGCTTTCCCTTTGTTTGTGGGTGATATGCGTGGTCAAAGCGTGCGAGGCCAGCGTCAGCAGGGCAATAATCGCAAAAGCCGTAATATAGGCCAGTGTCAGCAGTTGAGAGGGGTCTCTGCCGGACATGCGCGCGAGAAGCTTTTTAGGGATCATGCTGACTTTGCTCAGAGTAAAAGCGACTATGGGGAAATCCCAGTTCCAGCCTAGTATATTTCACGTGTGATGTAAATGTTGCGGCAATCCGGGATAGCAATCGGCACAGCAGGGCAGAGATATATTGACATAGTGTGTGTTTTTGTAATTAATACTCTGATCAGAGTGTTGAATGATTACAAATGTAAGTGCTGCGTGACAAAACTGAAAGAAAATTACTCATGGTGAAAAGAATCCTTACGGGTCTGACCACGCAAAAAAATGTCGTGGGCAAAAACGGAGATTTTACGCCGATGGTTATCGCCGACAATGGAAATCTCGGCATTGGTTTTTCCTTGGAAACAAAAGATGAGGGAGCCTTTCACGCACGCCACATCGACACGAAGCATAAAAATATTTTGCAGGTCTGGCGTACGGTGCGTTTGTTGGAGGAAATGCCCTCCATAGGCAAAGATACGCTTTTGGATTGCTACAATGCTATACAGGGCGATTTGATGGCGCGTGAACGGTTACTGGATACTATTGCACCGAAGGGAAAATCACTCTTTTCCAAGTTGACAGAGGAGTTTTCCCGGCGGGGCCACTTCAAAAATATGATAGGGGAACTGCAAAGATCTGTTCCAGATGAGGGGGAATTAAAGCTGTTGCTCACCGGGCTTGTTGAGAATGAAATTATAGATGCGGCGATCGAGGTGAGCGCTTATGTTGATATGGGAATTCTTTCTCATTCTACAGAGTTTGAAGAATTGGAAAAATTTGAAGGCGAATTCATAGAATCCTTGAGCGGATTGTCAACACTCAGGGAAAAATCCGGCAGTGTGAAGAACGAAACTTCACCTGCCGTCAAACAACCCATCAAGCTCGTCTGTCAGGGCTCCGGCAAGCCCGTCAGCATCAGCAATAGTCAACGCACGTCTGTAATAGCGCGTGACGTCGTGTCCAATCCCGATCGCCGCCAGTTCAACTATTCCTGAGCTTTCGATCCAGCGAATAACATTGCGCAGGTCAGCTTCCAGAATATTCACGGGATTGACGGATAAGGTGGAATCATCCACCGGCGCACCATCGGAAATCACCATCAGGATTTTGCGTGCCTCCGGGCGCCTTGCGAGCCGGTTATAGGCCCAGACCAAAGCCTCACCATCTATATTTTCTTTCAAAAGGCCTTCCTTGAGCATCAGGCTGATATTTTTGCGGGTACGGCGCATGGGCGCATCGGCAGATTTATAGATAATATGGCGTATATCGTTCAGGCGTCCGGGCTCCGGTGGGCGGTTATTTTCAACCCAGAGCTCACGGGATTTTCCGCCTTTCCAGGCGCGCGTGGTAAAGCCCAGAATTTCTGTTCGCACAGCGCAACGCTCCAAAGTGCGGGAGATAATATCGGCGCTCATGGCGGCCAGAGCAATGGGGCGTCCCCGCATTGATCCTGAATTATCAATCAGGATGGAAACAACCGTATCGCGGAAATCAGTCTGTCTTTCCTGTTTAAAGGTCAGGGGGACATCGGGGTTGGCCACAACACGGGCCAGCCGCGCTGAATCCAAAATGCCTTCCTCCAGATCAAACAGCCAGCTTCTCCGCTGCTGGGCCATGACCTTGCGCTGAAGCCGGTTAGCCAGCTTCGTGATGATGGGGAGATAACCGGCCAATTGCTTATCGAGCGTGGCACGCAGACGGGTAAGCTCCTGCGGGTCTGCCAGTGCGCTGGCCTGTATTTCTTCATCATATGCGGTTGTGTAAATCGTATAACGGCCATGAGGCCCATCATCAAATGTATTGCGCCGGGTAGAGAAGGGGATCTCTGGGTCCTGATTGTTCTGATCTTGTTCGTCTTGCGCGCCGCCCTCATCAAAGGCCGCATCTGTCTCCACCATATCCTCATCCGCGCGTAGTCCGCTTTTATCACTTTGCCCCGCGCCCACGCCCCGTTCCTGCGTTTCTTCCGTGTTTTCGCCATCGCTTCCATCATTGGGAGCTTTTTCGCTATCTTGCGGTTCCTCCCCATATTCATCAAGATTATCGCCGAGCGGCATTTCCATCGCTCTGACAAGCGTTTTTGCCAGCGATGCATAGGCTTTTTGATCCTTTAAAAGCGCATGGTTTCCTAGAAAAACCTCCAGTGTCTGTCCTAGATTTTTTTCAATCTGCGGTTTCCACCAATCAATAATTTTTTGGGCAGAGGGTGGCGCTCTCTCTCCCGTAAGTGCTAACCTGGTAAGGACATGCAGAACATCTGCGGTTTCGATTTGCTCTTTTTTCGTCGCTTGCCCGTATCCGGCGCGGCGGCATTTTTCTTCAAGCACTGCACCAAGATTTGCCCCCATGCCCGGCATGGCAAGATAGCCCAGCGCCTCAACCCGCGCCTGTTCCAGCCCGTCAAATCCGGCGCGTGCCTCCGCTTCGCGCGGGGCAAGCTGCAGATGCAGTTTTGGATCGTGATGGGCAAAGTGAAGGGCTTGCGCATCGGCGCATCCGCGAATGAGTCTGCGGTTCTGGGCGGTGGTAACGGTGTCCGGCGTTGGCAGACGGGATTTTAGGGAATCCGGTGTGCGTCCTGTCGGCGCCTCGGCGGGGGAATAGATGACCTCCAGATCCCTGTTGCCCGCAATGGTGCGCAACGTCACAGCCGTGACGTGCTTGAAGGTTTCGGAATCCTGTCCATGTTCTGGGTTCTGATCGGTCATTATTTTATCAAAAGCTATACGCCGTGAGTAATCTACGCCAGCACTAAATATTTGACATATGGCGACGATTTCTGTAATTAAAGGTGTGTTTATCAAGGTAAGGGCGTAATTTTATGACTGAACAGACTCTAGGATCAAAAGAAAACACTAAAAATACGCGTCCGGACACGCAGCAACTTATCTTTGTTGATGATGAAACACCTTTGCAAAAAGTGCTGGCGCATAGTTTTAATCAAACAGTGAGCGCGTTGGCCTTTGCGGCTAAGCTTTCACTGACGGGTGTTGCTGTCGTCTCGACTGGCGCCGGGTATGAAAATGCCGCACATGAAATGGGGATATCCCCAAACTCATCCTTTCCAGCACTTTGGGCCTATCATAGCGTGGCAAATATTCCGGATGTTCTCAGGGGCGGTGCTGTCGGCCTCCGTGATATCTTCGAGGGCACATCATCTTCAAAGGGGCAGGTCTATTATTTTTATATACCAGAAGGGAGCAAAGATTCTTCCCCAAATGTGCCGCCTGAAAACCCTGAAATCATGACCATGTTTTCGCCGAATCCATCGTATAACGGGCCAGTTTAAGGGGCGTTTCTGCGTGGGTTTAGAAAAATTTGACAATATCATTCCGCTCAGCGTACAAGGGCGTAAGTTTTCGTAATTATAGGGGTGGCGTTGTGGGGTTGATTAATAATGTTTTGGGAACGATCGGCGTAGTCTTTGGCGTTGCCGCGGTTGGTGATGGTATGTTACGGACGTTAGACGAGCCTAGAGAGAATCGAAATATTGAAGTTTTTGCCACCCATACCATTCAGGCTGCTGGTGATATCGCCTCCGGAGCTGTTAAAGGCATTATTTTTGCTGTAGACGATGCGACAAAAGATTTTGAAAATAAAGCACCGGAAGGGCCGAACTCACCTTGATAAGGTTGGCAGGTCGGCTCTCTATCTACGCCGCTGCGTTTCTTATCGCGCTTTGGGGCAATTCCACATTGAAACAGCGCTGGTAATACTCCACTACGATGGGGCGTTCCGCTTCATCGCATTTATTCATGAAAGAGAGCAAAAAGGCCATGTCGCGGTTGGCAAATATCTGCGTGTTTTCAATCCAGCTTAAAACGGTTCGTGGACTCATAAGCGTCGAAAGATCGCCATTTATGAAGCCTTCGCGCGTTAAATCGGCCATGCGCACCATTTTATCCACCATGTCCCGGCCTTCATCGCTACGCATTTCCGGAAATTTGGCGAGCATAATGCGCACTTCATCATCATGAGGCAGGTAATTGAGTGTCGATACAATGTTCCAGCGGTCCATCTGGCCTTGGTTAATCTGTTGCGTGCCGTGATAAAGGCCGGTGGTATCACCAAGCCCCACCGTGTTTGCCGTTGCGAACAGACGAAAGGCGGGGTGCGGGCGGATAACCCGGTTTTGGTCAAGCAGGGTCAGGCGGCCTTCGGCCTCTAACACGCGCTGAATAACAAACATAACATCCGGACGCCCTGCGTCATATTCATCAAAAACCAGAGCCACAGGGTGCTGAATGGCCCATGGAAGCAGCCCTTCTTTCCATTCTGTAATCTGCTTACCCTCTTTGAGGGCAATGGCATCCTTGCCGATCAAATCAACGCGCGAAACATGGGAATCGAGGTTGATCCGCACGCATGGCCAGTTCAGGCGGGCGGCGACCTGTTCTATATGCGTGGATTTTCCTGTGCCGTGATACCCCTGTATCATTACGCGGCGGTTGTATGAAAACCCGGCAAGAATAGCCAGTGTCGTATCGTGATCGAATTGATAGGTGGGGTCGATATCGGGTACATTGGGGTTGGTTTCGGAAAAGGCGGGAATTTCCCAGTCGATATCCAGCTTGAACATCTCCCGCGCATTGACCTTTATATCGGGAATCGTGGAATGCTTGCCCTCTCTGGCCTTGATCGTCGTGATGTCAAAGGACATGCCGGCGGCTTCTTTTTCCTTGTCCAGTTCATCGGCGAGATTATCCATGCTTTTTTAATTCCTGTCGGGTAATTCTTCAAATTTCTGATAGGCCAGTTTCAAGATGGTATAGGCCATATTGATCTGTTTGAGAAGCTCTTGCGATTTAATGCACCCACCATTGAGGTCGGGGTGGTGCTTTTTCGCAAGCATCTTATAGCGTGTTTTGATCTCCGCCAGAACGACGGGCGGCTCCAGCCCCATAATGGCCAGAGCTTCATGTTCCGGCGCGTCTTTTCTCTCGCCAAAGCCCTGTTGTCGTGCCGATTCTTTCCTGCGGCCCGAAGGGGGCGGCTCTTTGTCCGTGAAGTTATGGGTCTGCCACGCCTTGCGGTAAAGTGCCTCTTCCGCATCGCCGTTTACGCCGTAAGCCCATGTCGGGCGGTCGCCATAGAGGCTTTTGTGCATATGCTCCTCAACTTCATGGGGAGACATGCCCTCAAAAAAATTCCACGCCTTGTTGTATTCCCGCACATGCTCAAGACAGAAAGTGTAATGCGTGCCCAGCCCGCGATCTTTCGGTGCGCGATGCTCCGCCGCTTCGCGGCAACCCGGCATATCGCAGTGGCGCTCGCTCACCTGCGCCCGTCCATCGGCAAACTCAGCAGAATTAGGTTTTAGAAAAATTCTTGGCATCGGCTTCTTTTTGTAACTCCTGTTTCGCCGTATATACTTACATGGTAACCAATTTGATGAAAAACCACCACCAAAACCGGGAGTATGCACATGAAAATGGAAGATGTTATCAAAAAGGAAATACAAGCACGATTCACGCCTTCCCATTTTGAATTGATTAATGAAAGCCATAAACACCACGGACACGCGGGCGATGATGGGTCGGGGCAAACGCATTTTAAACTTCTGATTGTATCCTCTGTTTTTGAGGGGCAGGGCAGGGTAGAGCGGCAACGTGGTGTAAATACCGCCTTGGAAACGGCCTTTTCGAGCGGTCTTCATGCTATAAATATGAAACTATTCACACCTACCGAATTTGAATAAACATTTTATATTTACACTCTTAGGTTGTGTCGTTATATTTTCCGCAAGTGATCCGGTTGCGGCCTGTGATGAATGGGCCGAAAACTCTGGATCGTAAAGGGAAAAATATGTCGAAGGGGAAATACGACATGGCGCAAGCATCAACTCAAAAAAATGATCACGAAGCGGCTAATGATTCAGCCAAAAGCACACTCATCAGCAGAAATATAACGGTGATGGGGCGGCGCACGTCTATCCGGCTTGAGCCGGAAATGTGGATGGCCCTGCGAGAGGCCGCAAAACGCGAGCTTTGCACTATGCATGATATCTGCACCTTAATCAGCTTCCGCAAGGAGGAGGGCACGTCGCTTACCTCGGCAATCCGCGTATTTTTAATGCTTTATTTCCGGGCCGCCAGTACGGAAGAGGGGCATATACGGGCCGGGCATGGAAATTTTAAGCACATGCGCCAGCGCGCCAGATTACCGGCCATGATGCCGGCGGCGCAGGTCGGGGGCGAAATGGGGGAGCTACGTGCCTGAAATATCCGTAAATAATCTCACAACTTTTGAGTAGGTTTCGTACTTGAAGGGGATGATCAGATCCGGTGTCTGCTCAAGCCTGACCCATTTCCAGTGTTCAAATTCCGGCGCGTTATGGGCGTTTAACGTGATTTCGCTATCCTCACCGGTAAAGCGCATGGCTACCCATGTCTGCTCTTGCCCTCGGAAAGCCCCACCCCACAACTTAGGCTGTAAGGTGGCGGGCAAATCATAGGCAATGGTCTGCTCGGCAATTCTTATGATTTCTGCACTTTTTACGCCAGTCTCTTCATAAAGTTCCCGGAAGGCCGCGCTGGAAATGTCTTCACCCTCATCTATGCCGCCTTGTGGCATCTGCCAATCGTCAGCTTTAGCATCTATGCGCTTGCCAACAAAAACCAGCCCATCGCGGTTGAACAGGGCAACGCCGACGCAGGGACGGTAAGGCAGGGATGAAGGAGAAGCTGTGCGGCTCATTTGTCTCAATCTCTATTCGTTTCTACCCATTGCGGCCAGCGCGGAAACGGGGACAATATTGATGTTGCGCTCTGATAACCCCGCTATCCAGTTTTTCACGAATTCGATGTTCTTTGGCGTAGGGGTGAGCGTGATCAAAGCGCCGCCATGATCGCGTATATGCTTTTCTATCTTGCCGATATCCGTCAGGCTGGCCCCTTGAGCCTCTATTGTAAAAACGCTCTGCGTATTGGGTACGTTTTCATTGATCGCCAGCGGAGCGATAAAGCTGTCCCGTCCGGGGTTTAGCTCCAGATACCCCAGGCCGCGCCGGAAAATATCCTGTGCCAAAGATTGGAAAACCGGGGCGGCGGACTCAAGCGTGCTGTCGGTGAATGCTGCGATGCCCGCATAGCCCGTGGTGCGGCCCAATGCCCAATGGAGCCGGTCCTGGTTGTATTTCAGGCTGCCGGACGGAAGAAGTCCCTTTGCGCCGGGGTCCTGCGCAGGAAATCTATGGGTAGCCGTAAAAATCTGCAGCCAGATTTCATGCCCGTCCGCGCGGGCCTTTTGCTGCCAGAGATCCGGCGCCTCCGTATAGGGGTTCAAAATGAAAGAAACCTCCGGCGGCAGCGTTTTAAGCATGGTTTCCGAAAGAGTATTCGATAGCCCGTAATTCCTGACGGCAATCGCCAGCATAGGTTTATCGCGGTTAACGAGTGCGGGTTTTTTATAAACATTAAACGGCGTTTTGCTGCCCTGTGCCAATGGCAGCAGCCCAAAGGCCGATTCCATGCTCAAGCCCGGCGCGGGCGCCGCGCTTAAGCTTTTGGCGGTATTTGGCGGCAAAGCATTGCTCATATCCTGAGCGTTTAGCTCTGGAGGCTCTGCCATATGCTCCTGAGTGTGCGCCGAAATGGGCGGCTCTTGCGTATGTGCTTCTTTTTCAAGCTTGAACCTCTCGACCTCTACCGTGTAGAGCGGGAAAACAGGCTCGCCCGAGGGGGCGCGCGGCCCCTGATACGTCAAGAGAGCATAGGCGGCCAGCAGGACGTAAAGCGCAGCAACAACGCCCAGTCCAACGAGAAAGTGCTTCAAGGAGAAAAGCTGTTCGATTCTGTCTTCGTAAGGTGACACAACAATTCCTCCCCCGGGGCTGGTTTATGGCGCATCCACCGGAGAGGAATCCTGTGTTTCTGTTTCTTCCGGAGCGGGTGCCGGGGCATTGTCATTAACAGCACGGGCTTTGGGTGTGCTGCCCATATCCTCAGATTCCCGGTAGAGAGATAACCCGCTTAACAAATCCAGAGCACGGAGAAGCTGATAATCCTGCACTTCTTCCTTGTCTGTTTCCTTTTCTTCGGTTTTCTTCTCACCTTCCGGCGTTTCAAGTTTTTCCTTTATCTCGACATCGGGAAGAGCCCTATCCAGTGCGCCGAGCAGGTTTTCCTCGCGCAGGCGCTGGATTTTGTAAGATTCAATTTTCGCCTGTTCAACAACGATATCGGGGTCAATCCCCTTCGCCTGAATAGAGCGTCCGGATGGCGTGTAGTAACGCGCCGTAGTCAGGCGCATGGCACCATTCCCGGGCAAGGGCATAACGGTTTGAACCGATCCCTTACCAAAGGATTTAGTGCCCAGCAAAATAGCGCGTTTATGATCTTGCAAGGCGCCGGCAACAATTTCCGAGGCTGAGGCCGAACCACCGTTTATAAGAACAACAACAGGCAGACCTTCGGCAAGATCACCGGGGGTGGCGTTATCGCGTTTCGTATCTTGTTCATGCCGGCCTCGTGTGGAAACGATCTCGCCTTTGTCCAAAAACATATCCGATACGATAATCGCCTGATCCAGCAAGCCGCCTGGATTGTTCCGTAAATCCAGTACATAGCCCGTAAGCTTGTTTCCAAGAGCATCCTTTATGCTCTGAATAGCTTTTTTCAGGCCGGCATCCGTATTCTGGTTGAAGGTCGTGATTCTGATGTAGCCTGCGGTGCCCTCAACACGGGAGCGTACGGATTCAATTTTTATAATCGCGCGTTTGATCTTAAGATCAATAGGTGCATCCGCGCCCTCCCGGTTGATCGTCAGGCTGATTTCTGTTCCGGCCTTGCCGCGCATCTTATCGACAGATTCGGAAAGCGTAAGCCCCATAACCGGTTCATTATCAAGCTGAACGATGTAATCGCCCGCCTGTAATCCTGCGTGAAACGCCGGAGTGTCATCAATAGGGGAAACAACCTTGATCAGGCCGTTCTCCATGGTCACCTCTATACCGAGGCCGCCAAATTCGCCCTTGGTTGTAACCTGCATATCTGCAAATTGTTCTTCGTTCAGATAGGCAGAGTGCGGGTCAAGGGCCGTAAGCATGCCGTTTAATGCTTTTTCAATCAGTTCTTTGTCGGTTTTTTCATCAACATATTGCGCCCGCACACGTTCGAAAACATCGCCGAAAAGATCAAGCTGCCTGTACGTGTCGTTATATTCGGCTTGTGGCTGGGTGCCTGCTGTACGTTCCTCAGCACAGGCGGGCAGGGCCGGCAGCAAAAGAGCCAGCAATATAACAACAACGGGAAAATGAATGCGCATTCTATAGGTTCCTCTCACAGCCGCTAACCGAGGCCTGCGAATTTTTCTGACGGGTTGGTGGCTTTACCATTATGTCTTAATTCATAGTATAAAACTGGATTTTCGCCGGAGGATTTTAGTTGATTTAAAGTGCCCAGAGGCTCCCCGGCGGAAACGCTTTGGCCCACCACTGTATCAATTTTTTTCAATCCTGCAATAAGGCTGTGCCAGCCTTTTTCATGTTCTACAATAATCATGTTTCCATAGTTTTTAAAATGTCCGGCAAAACGGATAACACCCCCCATCGGCGCGGTAACGAGAGCACCGCTGCGGCCCTCGATCCGGATGCCCTGACTGGGTGCGCCAAAACTATCCGGTTCGTTGAAATGTGTAACGATGTAACCGGCAATCGGCAGATTGGGCGTGCCAGCGCGGGGGAGTATTTTTATTTTTTGAAGCGCGGGAAGAGCGGCCTTGGTCAGGCGCGCTTCTTTTTCATCTTCCTCTTTTTGCCGCTTGCGCTCGGCATCAAGCCTCTTAACCAGATCGGCCAGCGTTTTTGCCTGTGTCGATATTTCGGCAACTTTTGCTTGCTGTGATTTCAAATCTTTATTCGTGCTGGCATAGAGGGATTGCCTTTGCTCTGCCAGTATGCGGAGGTTTTCTTGCTCTTTTTTGAGGTTTTCGGCTTCCTGAGCGGCATCTTCCCGCTTGGTCTTCAGAGACGCGGTGATGAGGTTGCGTCTTTGTAAATCTGCTTTGAGGCTAAGGGCCTGCTCTTGTAAAACCGGTAGGATTCTTTGCATGAGCAGGGCGCTCTGTGCTGTTTTTAAGGGTGCTTCAGGCCGTGCGATCATAGCCTCCGGCGGCGTGCGCTGTAGCCGCGCCAGCGCCAGAATTAGCCGGGCGGCGGAAGCCCTGCCGCGCTGCAGACGCTCCTGAATTTCCGCATCCTCCTTCTCCAGCACCAGAATTTTTTGATCGAGGTCTTGCAATACTCTCTCGCTGTTTTGTACAGACCGGGCGGTTTCGACAATATGGCCTCTTGTCTCATCAAGATTTTGTTCGAGGATAACCACCTTTTTTTCAAGCACCGCCTGCTCAGCCTTGCTGCTTTCCAGATCATTACCCAGGGCATCTAAGGAGATTTCCTTATGGGGTGGCAGCGGTACAGAGGGGTTTTCGGCGTGTGCAAACCCGGTGTTCAAAGCCATAACGCCTGAAACCGGAAAAATCAGGCCGCTATATAGAAAAAGGGTAAAGAGGAATGAAAAGCGGCGCATTGATTTTTTAATCACGGTGATAAGGATGGTTTTTAAGAATCTGCTGACACCTGTAAATTTGCTCTAAAAGCATCGCGCGCGCAAGCATATGAGGCCATGTCTGTGCACCAAAGCTGAGGAGAAGATTGGCCCGCTGCCGCAATGTCTCATCCAGACCGTTCGCGCCGCCAATTACAAATTGCAGCAACGGCGTTCCCGCATCCTGAAAATGCTCGATCTTTTGTGCCATCTGGCGTGAGGGAAGGCTTTTGCCCCGTTCATCCAGCGCAATGACGCAGGCCGCAGGCTGTAAACGATTTGTTATCTGCGAAAGCTCATCACTCTGGGCCTGTGATTCGTCCCTATACTTGCTTTCGATCTCTGTGAGGGTGAACGGCCAGCTTAATCGCTTTATGTATTCACGGCAAAGCTCAAACTCCGGGCCATGGCGCAGGCGTCCCGCCGCGATCAGCTCAATTTTCATGGTGCGGCCTTTTCAAATACGGATCAGGCCTGCGCATGTCCGTTATTGATGACTTCAAAAGTGTGCGTGGGGAACGGGCTCCACATTTTCTCAAGGTTGTAGAAAGAGCGAACTTCAGGCCGGAAAAGATGAATAATCACATCCCCGGCATCAATCGCCACCCAGTCGGCCTGAGTCATGCCCTCAGCCTTGATGCCTTTTATACCGCGAGCACAAAGCCTTTCCATGATTTTTTCTGCTAGAGCGGCAACGTGCCGCGAAGATGTTCCCGATGCAATGACCATATAATCGGCCAGACCACCACCTTGGTTTCGAAGATCAATCGTGACGATATCCTCGGCCTTGTCTGCGTCCAAAGACTGCTCGATAAGCGCCTTGATATCGGAAGGGCCTAACTGCCCCGGTGTGTTGTATGTTAAAATGACTATGGGCTCCTTTCTATGCGTTGATGGTGTGGAGTTATCATAAAAAAAGCCGAGCAACAAGGCTCAGCTTCGACCGGACGCACCGCAGGGCGACGAAATGGAAACGCAGCCGCGTTCAAAGGATCATCCCGCACCGAGCCTCCATTCTCCACCTCTTGGTTTTGCATTAACGTCCGTATTCATACCTTTATTATACGATTTTATTGTATAACGCGCAACTTCGTGGGGGCTTTGCCGCTTCAAGCCTAGCTTGCGACCAGAACAGCTTTTTTGGTGGCCTTGCGCTGGCCGCTGCGAATCTCGGTCGAGGAGATATTCACCATCTTCTTTTGCATCATCCAATAGGTTGTACCGGGGGTGAGCGGCATGGCGCCCCCCTTATCAATAAAGACATGTTTTTGCCGGGCGTACATGCGGTAGGGGCAGGATTTAACAAGCGAACGCGCCGGGTTGCGCGTCAGATGCACCATGCATATTTCGGCAAGAAGTTCTTTCCAGAAATGCCAGCGGTGCAGACCAAGCGCATTATCCATACCGCTGATCCAGACAAAATCGGTTGTGGGGTAATGGTTTTTGATCTTGCGGATGGAATCATAGGTAATACTGGTTCCCATTTCCGTTTCAATATCACTGATCAAAATTTTGGGATGATCAACCATATCCCGGCAGAGCGCCATGCGCCTATCCAATGGCATGGGCTTAGTGCTTTTAAGGGGGTTTTGAGGACTGACCAGCCACCAGACGGCATCAAGTTGTAGCCCTTTAAGCGCGGCAAGACTGATATAGACATGTCCCTCATGCGGAGGATCAAAGGAGCCGCCCAGCAGGCCAATGCGCATATTTTTCCAGCGCGGGCCATCCAACAAACGGGGAGGGGAAAAAAGCGTCATAACAGCCAACCCGCTTTCAATTTTATGCGCGCCTTTATGGCCGCGTTTGTCCTGAGCCGTGAACGATATATTTATAGGTGCAAAGCTGCTCCAGCCCCACGGGACCGCGCGCATGCATTTTGCCAGTGGCAATGCCGATCTCTGCGCCCATGCCAAACTCACCGCCATCGGCAAACTGGGTCGAGGCATTATGCATGACAATGCCGCTATCCACATTTTTAAGAAAATAACGCGCGGCTTCTTCGTCTTCAGCCAAAATGGAATCCGTGTGATGAGAGCCGTAATGATTGATGTGTTTTGCGGCCTCTTGCACACCATCAACAATGGCGCAGCTTAGTTTTTTATCAAGATACTCTGTTGTCCAGTCCGCAGCCGTGGCGGGCGTTATACGCTCGTCCAGTGTTCTCGCGCTGTCATCACCGACGATGGCGCAGCCTGCATCCAGAAGCTTTGTAAGCACGGCCCGCGCTATGTCTTTCGTTAGCGCCTTATCCAGCAGCAAAGTCTCCATAGCGCCGCAAACGCCGGGACGGCGCATTTTTGCGTTGAACGTGACATCTATAGCATGCGCGGGGTTAGCGCTGGGGTGGATATAGATATGGCATATGCCTTCGAGATGGCCGAAAACCGGCATTTTTGCTTCTTTCATTACGCGCTCTATCAGGCTTCGCCCGCCGCGCGGAATCATGACATCCACATAATAGGATGCCGCGAGCAGGGCACCCACAGCCTCCCGGTCCGGCGTGGGAATCATGGAAACGGCGGCCTCGGGCAAATCATGCATGCGCAGCGCCACCTGAATAAGGCCATGGAGCGCGAGCGAACTGTTCAGGCTTTCTGAGCCACCGCGTAAAATAACCGCATTGCGGGATTTTAAGCACAAGGCGGCTGCATCCACCGTCACATTGGGGCGTGATTCATAGATCATGCCTAAAACACCGATAGGAACGGCTATTCTCTCGATCCTAAGGCCGTTAGGTCTTTGATTTTCCCACAAAATGCGGCCAACGGGGTCGGGGAGGTCTGCAACCGTCTCCACACCCTTGGCCATCCCCTCAATCCGGCCCTCATCCAGCATAAGCCGGTCAAGCAAAGCCGGGCTGAGCCCGCGGCTCTTTCCGGCATCAAGATCTTTTTCGTTGGCGGACAGAATAAGAGGGACATTGTTGCGTAATTGCGTAGCTATGGCCCGCAATGCAGTATCAATGAGGGAATCTGGGGCCTGGGTCAGCGCACTGGCGGCAGCCTTGGCCGCACGACCCAAATCTTTAACGATCTGCGCAGGATTGTGTGAGGTAAAGGAGGCGATATTATCGGTATCAGGCTCCTGCATGGGAACAATCTCCTTCAAAGGCAGGCAATCAAGGCGCTCAGTGCAGATTTGCGGATAAATCCTTCAGGGATTGATCAACAAGGCGCTTGTCCGAATCTTTGTCTATGTTTTCAAGAATAATCTGCGTTGTGGCTTCTATCGCCAGATTGGCGGCATAGCGCCGTATTTCTTCTTTTGCATTCTGCTCCAGCCGCTCCAGCCGTTCTTTAAGCTGTTTTTCCTTGCGCGCGATGGCTTCATCCAGATCGGCTTCCGCTTTTTTACGAATATCTTCGGCCTGTTTTTCTGCTGTGGCGATTATGCTTTCTGCATCTTTCACCGCATCTCTATGTTTGCGCTGGTACTGGGCCAGCATTTCCTGAGCCTCAACGCGGAGATTCTCTGCCGTACTTAAGTTTTCCTGTATGGTACGAATGCGCGAATCCAGCATGGAAATCAAAGCACTTCTGCCGAATTTCCAGAGAATTCCGACAAACAGAAGAAACGACATGACAAGCCATATTGATGGGTCGTGCAGCAATTGCATGGTGGTCTCTCCCTACGCGGCTTTTCTGCCGAGGCTGTTGACGAGTGTTTTAGCCTGATCAATGTCCGGCTTAATGCCAATAACTTTTTCTGCCGCCAGACTGGCCAGTTCTGCCGCTATGGCATTCATGTCACCCATGGCCGCATTTGTGGCCTCTTCTATGGCTTCTTCTGTTTTTTGTGTCTCTTTTGTGGCGCGCAAAGAAAAGCTATCCATTTTCTTTCCGGTTTTTTTCTTGATGTCTTCATCAACCTTTATAAAAAGCTCTGTGCATTTCTCTCGGGCTTCATTCAAAATCGTCTCATAGGCATTTCGAACGGAGGCCGCTTCTTCCTTTAGATGCTGAGCCGAATCAAGATCGCCCTGAATCTGGCTGCGCCGGTTTTCAATGGTGCTGGACAAATTGGGCAAAATCTTGCGGGCAAACACAAAATATAAAGCCAAAAACGTCAGGGCCAGCCAAAAAATCTGGCTGGGGAACCATGTCGGGTCCATCTGGGGCAGGCCAGATGTTGCGGCATGTCCCACATCGTGCCCGGCGGCGGCTGCATGACCAGCCATCTCAGCCGGATGGTCCGATAAAGGAACCTCCTCAATGGAAAGCAGAGGCAGCGCTTTAGGCAGCTGCAACGGCATGTCCGGCATAAAAGGGATGGTCGTAGCCGGTTCCGTGCTTTGTGGCACAGACGCCGGCTCACCCGTCGCAAAAGCCGGTGCCGCCGTCATAAACGGCAGCAGGGCTTTCACAAAGATATTTAAAAATAGTTTCTGCATCGGAGTTCAGAGGAGTCCCTTGCGTTCAGCCTATTTAAACAAAATCAGCAAGGACACGCCGAGTGCGAAAATAGCCAATGCTTCGGTAAGTGCGAAGAACAGAAGATATTTTCCGCCGAGGATTTCATCGGCCTTCGGGTTGCGGCCAATAGCCTCATTGTATGAGGAAAAGATCATGCCCAGACCAATCCCCACGCCAAACATGGGCAACAGGGCAATTGCAGCGGCAATCAATTTCGCAGATTCAAGTTCCATAGTCTAACCTTCCTTTTTTCAGTTCACGGGTAGTGTTAAATAAAATCCCAGCGCGCATCCTACATATTCAATGGTGAAGATCAACCGTATCTTTCAAATAAATACAGCTCAGGATCGCAAAAATATAGGCTTGCAGCAATGCAACGAGCAATTCGAGCGTTAGCAAAGCGACGTTAAAAACCATAGGCACCATGCCGGCCAGCACACCGCCAACGCCCAGCCCCAGCATCATGGTGCTGAATCCGGCGAAAACCTTAAGCATCAAGTGCCCGGCCATCATGTTGGCGAAAAGACGCAAGGCCAGCGTAAAGGGGCGCACCATAAAAGAGACAAGTTCCAGCGGAACAATAAGAAACTGCAGAGGCAACGGCACACCCGGCGGCGCAAAAAGAGAAAGAAAGCGCAGGCCATGATTCATAAAGCCAAAAATCAAAACCGTTATAAACACCATGGCCGCCAGAGCGCCAGTAACGATAATATGGCTGGTATAAGTGAAAGAATAGGGGAGCAGCCCCAGCACGTTGCCCATCAGCACAACAATGAAAAGCGTGAAGATCATGGGGAAATACTGACGCCCATGTGAGCCGATATTATCACGCACCATGCCGGCGACGAACTCATAAAGCATTTCTGCAAAGGCTTGGAGACGGTCAGGCACAAGAGCCTGCTTGCGAATGGCAACTGAAAGCAATGTGGCGGAGGTCACAGCGCCAATAACCATCCAGAGTGCGGAATTGGTAAAAGACAGATCAACATCCAAACCATTAACATGGAAGGGGATAAGGGGCTGGATTACAAACTGATGAATAGGGTCGGCCACGGTGTTTTTTCTCTACAGCGTTATATTTAATCTTCGTCAGGTTTCAATTCTGGCGCTTTTCTAACCTCTTTTCTTCGTTTGTGCAACTCCGAATATCCAACGGCGGAGCCCAAATTTTTAGAAGCCCTAAAGATACTCAAAAATCCGGCGCCAACGCCGATCATGAAAAGCAGGATAAAAAACAAGGGCATCGTACCCAGCCATTGGTCCAGCCAGTAGCCAATAAAGGCGGAAAAGCCGATGGAGGCTACAAACTCCATGCCGGCCTGCATGCCGGCTTTGTTATTTAATTCGCGGCGGATGCGCGTTTTTTCCTGCTCATCGGCCTCTTTGCCATACCGGGCTTCCTTTATTTTCTGCTCCAGATCTTGAATATCGTTGTTCATATTTTTATGCCGCTTCGCCGATAAAGTTGAAAGATTGCTGGAGATCCACAGACACAAGCTGCGATATGCCTTTTTCCGCCATGGTCACCCCATAAAGCCGGTCCATACGCGCCATAGTCAGCCTGTGGTGCGTAATCACCATAAAACGGGTCTCTCCACGGGCAGCGATTTCCTCCAGCAGCGTGCAGACCCGGTCCACATTCGCATCATCCAGCGGCGCATCAATCTCATCAAGTACACAAATCGGCGAAGGGTTGGTCAAAAACATTGCAAAAATCAGGGCGATGGAAGCCATCGTTTGCTCTCCGCCGGAGAGCAGGGACAGCGATTGCAAAGATTTTCCGGGTGGCTGCGCAAAAATTTCAAGCCCCGCCCCAAGAACATCCTCGGAATCGATCAGGGCCAGATAAGCCTGCCCTCCGCCAAAAAGGCGCATAAAGAGGTTTTGAAAATGCGCGTTCACGTGCTCGAACGCGGTCAGTAAGCGTTCTCGGGCTTCTTTGTTGATTTTTTGAATAGCCCCGCGCAGCTCCTCAATGGCTTGGATGAGGTCATTGCGCTCATTCAAAAGCGTTGTAACTTCTTTTTCCAGAGCTTGAGCCTCATCATCGGCCCGCAGATTTACAGGGCCAATAGCATCGCGCTCTTTAATCAGTTTTTCTTTTTTCTGCTTTGTAATGTCTAAAGGCTCTGACGTGGTTTTTGTGTCCAGAGCCAAATGAGCACTCAACTCCTGAGGCGGGGTGTCGAATTTCTCGGTAATGGCTTGAGCCATAGCGTGCTGTTGCTCCTGAAGAGAGGAGAACATAGCCTGTGCATGTGCGCGGGCTTCACGCGATTCACCAAGGCGGCTTTCTGCCTCTCGTAAGGCTTTGCTGCTTTCCTCAACCGCGTTTTCAGTGGCGTTAAGTTTCTCCGCAGCCTCGGCCCGGTGTTTTTCTGCCGCTGAAATCTGGTCCAGAAGCACGGTTTTATCGGCTTCAAAATCTGCAGGCTGCGCCAGCATCGCCGCCAGTTTTTCTGCCAGCGTATTTTTGCGCTCTTCCATCTGCTTGATACGTTCGCGCGCGCGGATGGTCCGGTTTTGAAGGTTCAGCCGTTCATCGGCAATGGCGTGCAAACGGGCATTTCTCGTGTTGCGCCTTTGAAGGAATTGGTCACAGGCCCGCACAGCTTCGGTATGGGCGGCGCGGGCTTCGCTCAAGGTTTCTTTCAGCTGTTCAAGCTGGGCATCTTTATCCGCTTGCGAGTCCTGATCATAAGCTTCAAGGGCGTTTTGATCCACGAGTATAAGCTTTTCAAGCTCGGCAAGGTCGTCCTGAGCCAGCGTTAGAATATCCTCAAGACGGTTTTTTTCGCTCTCCGTACGCGCTTGCGCTTCACGATGCGTGGACCAGTCCATACGCATTTTGGTTAAATCTGATTCTATGGTCTGTTTTTGCGCATTAAAGGATTTAAGGGCGTTTTGCGTTTTTTCCTGTTCAATGAGCTTTTTCTCAAGCGTTTTTCGGGCCTGATCCACCAGCGCCTCAATCTGCGGGCGTTTTTTAACCAGTTCTTTAAGGCGATTCTGCCGCTCCAGCGTTTGCGCATGGCGATCCGGCGCATTGGCCTTGATTGTAAAGCCGTCCCAGCGCCAATAGGTTCCGTTTTTGGAAACCAGCGCCTGCCCCGGTAAAAGGGCTTTGTACATTTTCTCACCAAACTCCTCGGTTTCAACAATCCCGATCTGGCTTAATGCGGCATGCAGGGCCTTGGGCGCTTTTACGTGTGGCAAAAGGGGCTTTATCTTATCGGGCAGGGCGGGCAGGGCCGCTTGCGCCGGGCCGCGCTCCAGCCATACGGCGGTGGCTTTTTCATCCAGCGAGGCCATGAGCGAATCGCCCAGCGCCCGCGAAAGCGCTTTTTCAAAACCTTTGTCGGGGGACATGGCGCTCAATACCGGAGGAAAGCTTTCCCCGGATGTGGCGTTCAGAAAATTCTCCAGCATCCCCAGTTCAGTATTAAATTCGGATTTGCTGTTTTCTAAGGCGTTCAGGGATGTCCGGGCGGAATCAATTTCCTGAGCCAGCCTCTCAAGCGCAGCTTGCGTTTGCTGGCTCGCGCCCTGAGTTTGCTCGGCTTGTTCAACCAAAGTTCGGATATTGTTTTCAAAATCAGCAACCGGCGCGGTGGGCTGCTCCAGCAAAGCGTCTTTTTGTTTCTGCGCCGTATCGCGGCGCTCCTCAAGCGTGCGGCGGCGCGTAGTATTGCTTTGCAGGCGCTGCTCCAGCGCGGTTTTACGCGCGCGTGTTTCTGCTGCGCCTTGCATCAGAGCGGTAAAACGCTCCTCCAGAATCAGAACTTTTTGCTCAAGCGCCCCTCTGGCAATGTCCTTTTCTTCAAATCCGCCTTCTTCTGTTTTTTGCTCGTTCAGGATTTTGACGTTTTCCTGTTCCATACGCTCCAGCGTTTCCACATTCTCGCGCAGACTTTGCGCTTCGTGGGTATGGTCATTTTCGCTTTGCGCCAGCTGGCTTCGTGTTTCCTGAATGGCCTGACCAATGCGGGCGGTTTCATCATCCAGCCGCTGTAGTGCCAGTTTCTTGGTCTGCAAGGCGGCGGCCAGCTCCGCTTCCTTTTGCCGAAGTTGCGGCAGGTCCAAAGCCTGCGTCGTTTGCGTTTTGGTGAGCTGTGTAACAGCGCCAAGGCGCTCTGCCACTTGCGATTCTGCTGTTTCAAAGGCAGTGCGTGTGACCTTCATGCGCTCTTCAAGCGCGCTCCATTCCAACCAGGACACAAGAATTTCCATCTGCCGGATCTGTGCGCTCAGATTGCGGTAGCGGGCGGCCTGCCGGGCCTGTCGCTTTAGCGCGCCCAGACGATCTTCCATGCTGCCCAGAATATCTTCAATGCGCAAAAGATTGGCATCGGCGGCTTTGAGGCGCAGCTCCGCTTCGTGCCTGCGCACGTAAAGCCCGGATATCCCGGCTGATTCCTCAAGGATAAGACGGCGATCCTGTGGCTTGGAATTAATGATCTGGGTGATCCGCCCTTGCGACACCAGCGCCGGGGAATTAGCGCCGGTTACCGTATCGGCGAATAACATCTGGACGTCCCGTGCCCGTACGGTACGACCATTTATTTTGTAGGAAGATCCGCGGTCGCGCTCAATCCTGCGGATAATCTCTATCTCATCGCTTCCGTTCCATGCGGCGGGGGCCTTGCGCGTTGTGTTATCCAGAACGAGGGAAACTTCGGCGAGATTGCGGTTGGTACGCTTGGCTGTACCGTTGAAGATTACGTCTTCCATCCCGTCGCCACGCATGCGCTTGGCGGAGTTTTCTCCCATTACCCAGCGCAGGGCTTCAACGAGATTGGATTTGCCGCAGCCATTCGGGCCGACAACACCGTTCAGCCCGGCGGCAATCTCTATCTCCGTCCGGTCCGCAAAAGATTTGAATCCGTGGATACGCAGCTTGGTGAATTGAATCATGCGCGCCCGATCATTCGCCCCCGGTCAATTCGCCTTCAGCTGATGTGTTCTCGTCCGGGGTTGATTCTTCCTTCAAGGACTCCACAGATTTTTGCAGCTCTTGTTCAAATTTATCGTAAGGCATCGCGCCGGAAAGGACAGCACGGTTGTTAATTACAAAGCTGGGGGTCGCACTGATCTCCCACTGCTGCTGCACCGCTTTCATGCGCTCGATCAGCGCATCGCGCAAAGGCTCATTCTTGAGGCAGGAATCTGCCTCCTGCGCGCTCAGCCCAAACGATTCGGCCTTTGTTTTAAGCAGGCTCTCATAATTCGTCTCATAGGCCCACGCGCCTTGATCTGCAAACAACGCGCCGACAAAGTCGAAATAACGATCCTCCGGAACGCAGCGCGAGAGCATGGAAGCGCTCAAGGCCGGCGCATTTAACGGGAAGTCAGAAAAAACCAGATAGGCTTTGCCCGTATCGATATAGTTGGTTTTCAGTGCTTTGAAGGTGTCGTTGTGAAAATGGGCGCAGTGGCTGCATGTGAATGAAGCATGCTCACTGATTTTTATGGGGGCGGACGTATCGCCTAAAACGCGCTCTTTGGTGGCAAGTTCCAGATTAAAGGTAGCAGGGGTGCCCGAAGCTGCCGCATCGGTACTCGGCTCTTCTGCGGCTTGATCCGCAGTCTCATCCGTCGCAGGGGGCGGCAATTCAATAGGGCCAAGCGATATGTAATAGGCCGTTCCAAGAACCACCAGCAGCAATAAAGCGAGCAGGAATACCCGGCTCTCGGACTTCTTCTTTGGTTGTGTGGTTTCTGGTTCGGTCATAGTGCGTTCTCCTTATTGAATGATCTTGCCCATTTTATTCTTGCGATAAAAGATTCCGGGATTAAACCCAGCCAAGCACCATTTTGTTTTGAAATACAATAGGAAATTCCATTAAAGGGGGCGGTTTGTCAAGAAAACCGCGCTGCGAATGCAGGTTTATCCACATGCGCTGGGCTGCTATTTTGCCGAAAAGCGCAACTCCACTTTGTTTTCCGTCTCATCCGGCACGCCGCCGCCCATGGGAAATATAAGGAGCCGATTATCCTCAATTCCCGCTTTTTTAAGGTGCTCGGCGACCGCAAGTGCTCTGGAGAGCGAAAGGCGGCGGGGTGTGCTTTGTCCGCGAACATCTGCGGGCGCAAAGCCCCGAATTTCAAGGCGTGATGATGCGTCTTTTTGCAGAGACGGTAAAATCAGATTATCCAGCATTCCGGCCTGCTCCGTGCTGAGCACGGTAGATTCGCCATCATAACGCAGGGTCAGCGGTTTGGAATCATCCGCCCGCAAAGGGCTGAAGATCAGGAGGAAGGTTATGGTGAAGAACAGCGGTACGATTATTTTAGGCATTTTGACCCCGGTATAGTCCTCAGGCGTCTTTTAATATCTTTTTAAGCTCGAGAAATAACGGGCCGTTTGCGGCCAGAATACATCCCGTCTCCAAAGGTGAGCTTCTGTCATTATCAAGATCGCTTATCAGCCCACCAGCCTCGCGAACGATCAACATCCCCGCGGCGATGTCCCAGGGTTTGAGATCACGCTCCCAAAAACCTTCATAGCGCCCGGCGGCAACATAGGCCAGATCGAGCGCGGCGGCCCCGAAGCGGCGCAATCCGGGTGCAACACCAAGAACGGCTTGATATTCTCTCATAAACTGCGCTCTGGCTTCCACCGCGCGGCGCGGGGAACCTGTGGCGATTGCCGCCTGCATGAGGTCTGTGCGTCCCGAAACGCGCAAACGCTTACGGCGCATAAATGCTCCGCCATTTTTTTGTGCGGTAAATAATTCGTCTTTGATCGGGTCGAGAATAACCCCGGCAATCATCTCGCCTTCAACCTCAAGGCCGATGGAAATGCACCAGTGCGGTATGCCGTGAAGGAAATTGGTCGTGCCGTCCAACGGGTCAATGATCCAGCGGCAGCTTTTATTCTCTCCTTCAACCACACCGCTTTCTTCCATAAGAAAGCTGTAATCCGGGCGGGCTTTACGAAGCTCTTCGAAAATCACGCTCTCGGCGCGGCGGTCGGCGGCGCTAACAAAATCACCGGGTCCCTTGCGGGAAACCTGAAGCTGCTCGACTTCGCCGAAGTCGCGGATAAGCCCGCGCGCAGCCTTCTCGGCGGCTTTCACCATGACAGAAAGTTCGGGGGAGGAGGTCACAGCCATAAATTAATCCTTCGCTCTCTCGACATAGGAACCATCTTCGGTCCGAATGACGATGCGCGTTCCGGCCTCGATATGGGGCGGAACCATAATCCGCTCTCCATTGGAGACAATAGCGGGCTTATAGGACGTCGTGGCCGTTTGGCCCTTGATGACCGGCTCGGCCTCGGTAATTTCCAAAGTAACCATATCGGGCAGGGTAACGCCCAGCGGGTCGCCTTCAAAGCTCTCCACTTCGCAAATCATACCCTCCTGCAGGAAAACGGCAGCATAGCCGATAACCTCTTTTTTGATGGAAATCTGCTCAAATGTACCTTGGTGCATGAAGTGGTAGGTATCATCATCGGCATAAAGAAACTGGTACTCTTCCTGATCAAGACGCACACGCTCCACGGTTTCTTGCGTGCGGAACCGAACGTTATCTTTGTTGCCTGTGCGAATGTCGCGCATTTCGATCTGGGAGACAGACGCACCTTTTCCCGGCTGCAGGATCTCGTTTTTGACGATGACCCAGAGCTTGTTGTTGTATTCAATAACATTGCCTCTTCTAAGGCTGATTGCTGTGACTTTCATTATCTGTTTTCCGCTAAAATGGCCTGTCCAAGGTTTTCAAGTTTTACCCGAATGTCCGCATCCGCGACATCCTCAAGTATAAGGGATAAATGCTTTTTTTTCTCGCCCGTCAAGGGCTGCACAGTTTTTTTTCGTCGCCGTGTCAGGCCGGAGGCATTAACGGGCGTATTGATAAAACGAATGCCGGTGATCCAGCTTTCGCCAAAAATCTGGTTGATGCGGGCAAGTATCAAATCTTTTTGATAATGGAGAAGCGTGGCATCGGCGCTGCTGGCGGCGATCTCCAGAACAGCATCAGGCTTTGCCGCATGCTCTTTCTTCTTGCGGTAGTGAATTTTCATCGGCTGGGCTTTATCCGCAAGCTTTGTACCGACAATATCATTCCAATGGTTCACAATGCGCCCCAGCGCGATATATTTGCGCTCAAAGCTTTTTCCTGCTACGCGGGCAGTGGCTTCTGATAAAGGTCGCATGATTTTTTAACGTCCGGGTTCTCGGTTAATCCAGAAAGACAAGCATGGCACTGCAGGAAAGCAGGAACAAGGGGATAAAGCAACATATTGTAAAATATCGCGCGGCTTTGCTGCGCTGGTATGACGAAAACAGGCGCGTTATTCCCTGGCGCGCATTGCCGGGCCAGCGCCCAGACCCTTACGGTGTATGGCTTTCTGAAATTATGTGCCAGCAAACAACGGTGCAGGCGGTTAAGGCGTATTATCTGGAGTTTTTGCGCCGATGGCCCAGTGTTTTTGATCTCGCCGCCGCGAAGGAGGCTGATGTTATGGCCGCCTGGGCCGGGCTGGGTTACTATGCGCGTGCGCGCAATCTGCACCGTTGCGCCGGTATCATCGCTACAGACCACGGCGGGGTGTTCCCGTCAGAGGAAAGCGCTTTGCTAAAATTACCCGGGATAGGCGCTTATACGGCTGCGGCCATCGCTGCCATTGCTTTTAACAAACCGGCGGTCGTGGTGGATGGGAATGTAGAGCGTGTTATAGCCCGGTTTTTTGCAATTCGGGAAGCGCTTCCGGCGGTAAAGCCCCATCTCAAGGCTTTGGCGGCAGATTTTTATAAGGGTTTCAGCGAAAGGCCGGGCGATCTGGCACAGGCTTTTATGGATCTTGGGGCAACCATTTGTATCCCAAAGGCGCCCCGATGCGAGATCTGTCCGCTACAAGCTGGCTGCGCGGGTTATAAGGAAGGCATCTCCGCGCAGTTACCCGTCCGGCTACGCTCAAGCATTAAGCCGCAGAGATACGGCTATGTGTATTGGGTTGAAACGCCTGAGGGAGAGGTTCTTTTGCACAAAAGGCCACCGCAGGGCCTCTTGGGTGGGATGATCGGTTTGCCGACATCCTTCTGGGCGGGGGAGCGCGAGGCGCTTTCTCATGAGGACGTGAGCGGCTTTACGTCAAAAATTTGTGATTCCGGGCTGATGGTCACGCATGTCTTTACTCATTTCAATTTAACCCTGTATTTGTGCCGGGCGTGCATAAATTCAGGAGATATACCCTCCGATACCGGATTCTATCTGGCAATGCCCGCGCCGGAGATTGCAAAGATGCCTTCTGTATTTCAAAAGGCTGCCCGGCTCTTCAACGCGCCCATGGTTAACAGCGAAGGTTGATACCGAAGGCGACAACCTCTATAATGAATGTAGAGATATATGGTGGGCGGTTTTTTATGTTTAACGGGTTAAAAGTTCTATTCTTTGGAGTGCTGGTGTGTTTGCTGCCGGCTGCGTCCGTGTGCGCGCAAGCCTCTCCCCCCAAGAATGTTCGCTACGAAATTCCGACAATGTCTACCCTATCCATGCTGTATTGGGCCATCGGCAAGCTGGATCTGCAGGATAATACGGACGTTGATAATTATATGTTCATCAACGAATGCGGTCTTTACAGGGATTTTTATCATAATGAGTTTGAATGGGGCTCTGTGCGCAATGCCGGACGAAAATACCTCATGGAAAATAAGAAAAATTTTCCTACGCGTTTTGAATATGTCCAGCGTATTCGTCTTGGGGAATATAATGTTGATAAAGAGTATTTTGATATAGTTGAGCAGGATAAAATTCTGGGGGGGCGGAGCTTTGAAATTTTAGCGAGAGACGTAGAGGAGTATATATGCGATGAGCCTGTAAGCGATCTTAAGGGGTACCCCAAGGGCTTATATGTGGAGCTTAATCGTCCGGTGAATCTTGATAAGGTTTATGTGCCTCGCGCGCTCGCAGAAGAATACATAGAAAGGAAGCTTGAAGTCTTTAAAAAGTTGCCTGTTAGTAGGCAAACCAGAAAAATAGCTCTGGAAATTCGCGATGCTTATTTGGTGATGAAGGTGCGCATTTTAGCTTATGATCAGGAGGTTGATCTGACTTCGGGACTGGCTTTAAAGCTGGCTAAAGTGTTATCAACGCTCGAGGGATATGAAATTTACGGTGATAAGGAACGTAAAAATCTCCTTTTTGTTGAAAATCACGACAATGTGAGGGTGCGCTCTGTCGGGGAAACCGACTTAAGAGAAAAATATGAAGAGCGACTGGCCAGGCACGCTGCGGAACTTAAAGACAAAGAGACGGCAAGAAAAGCCAAGCTGGAAAGCGTGGAAAATCTATAGAAATTCACCCTTGATACATTGGGCACGAACGCGCGATATTATTGTGTTTTCGCTCTGATCTGTTCCCGTAAATGGTCGATAGGGAGGTGTTTCCCTTCGTGCTGGTAATGCCAGAATGTCCAGCCGTTGCAGGAGGGGGCATTTTGAACGGCTGCCCCTGTCTTATGAATGGAGCCTTTCAGGGGTTCAATCCGGTTCATGACCATCAAGCTGCCATCGGCATGAATTTTTGCGCTGTGTTTCTTGCGCGCATCGGTAAGGATTGTTCCGGGCGCAAGGAGGCCGTGTTCGACGATCTGACCAAAGGGAATGCGGGGCGCTTCGCGCTTCGGCTTAATCTCTATGAGGTTATCCGCCAGCGGATCAATGGCGTTAATGCGCTCGTGCGCGGCGGCCGCATAGGTTTTGTCGCGCTCAATGCCGATGAAATTCCGTCCCAGCCTCTTGGCCACCGCGCCGGTCGTGCCTGTGCCAAAGAAAGGGTCGAGCACCGTATCGCCTTTCCGGGTGGATGCCATGAGAACGCGGTAAAGAAGGGATTCCGGCTTTTGCGTGGGGTGCGCTTTGTTTCCGTCTTCCCCTTTCAGGCGCTCGCCGCCCGTGCATAAGGGCAAGTGCCAGTCGCTGCGCATTTGAAGGTCCTCATTCAACGCTTTCATAGCCTCATAATTGAACGTGTATTTTGATTCTTTCGATTTTCCGGCCCATATCAGGGTTTCATGCGCATTGGTGAATCGGCGCCCTCTGAAATTCGGCATCGGATTTGATTTACGCCAGATTACATCATTGAGAATCCAAAATCCCATATCCTGAAGGATATAACCAAGCCGGAAAATATTATGATAGCTGCCGATCACCCAGATCGAGCCATCCGGTTTAAGCGCATCTCGCGCGGCGCCGAGCCATTCCTTTGTGAAATCATCATAGGTTTTGAGCGATTCAAACTGATCCCAATCATTATCAACGGCATCAACTTTGCTGTTGTTCGGGCGGTGTAAATCGCCCTGAAGCTGCAGATTATATGGTGGGTCGGCAAAGATGCACTCTACGCTTTCGCCCGGCAGACTCTTCATAATTTTTACACAATCGCCGATATGTATTTGATTTGACTCAATAGTTGTGGATTTTTTTGTTTTTTGACTCGACATATGTATCTCTTATGAAGTTATAAAATCGAATCATGAGTCAAAACCGATTCGCCGTCAAGAGCTTGGCGGAAAATATTTTAGATTCATATAGTGGAATCAGGAGATTAGTTACATTGCCGGCAATATTTTTCTGGGGGAGGTAAGCGGGGGCAGAATTATAAATTAGTCATTCGATAGATCGTATTCTTTACCCAAAACGCCTTTGCTTTCATCGCCCCATGTTTTTGGTTTGATCCATACGGTTTTACCTTGCATGTTGATAAAACGCGGGTGTTTGTATGTTCTTCGGTGTCCCCTGCGAGAGTGTAACCTTCTCGGCTCAGTATTCGTCACAGGAGACGATTTTACGATCTCTTGTGGTTCCGGTTTAATAATATGGTAGTCATAATAAGGGTCTCGTTCTAGCCGACCGATTTGAATACGTTTTCTTGTTGGGGGTGCAATATTTATAATTTGAGTATGTGTGTCGTTTAATTTTTTTACAAAAGGTAAGAGCATAAATAGAAATTTATTTGCCACACCTTCAGCGGTTGTGCCGGGTTCCGGATACCAGGTTTTTGTTTCTTCATGTTGCACGTAAGCAAGTCTTAATTTGTTATTTTTTGTGCTCCATAAGGGGCACACTGGCATAAGCATCACTCTTTTGTAGTCTCCTTTATCGACAACAATGAGATGCGCTATGTACTCATCTTCTCCATATTCAGTAGCGAAAGCAAAAACCTTGTCCGCTATATGAGATTCACTTCCAGAGTTATCTAAAAAATCCACTTCGAAAAAACATGACTTGAAAGGCAAGCGGAATAAATCTCCGTTTTGCTTGTTGTCATAGAAAAATGATGCAGATTCAGGATTCCTGCTTGGGGTCTCTACCGACCCCAGGTTGAATTTCATTGCTTCAGGAATGTGCTCAATGAAGCCTTCTGTTATTGAAGTCATAAATATTTTTTGAGGATCTATGAATGCTGAATGTTCAGTATAGCGCTGCCTGAACTTTTTCAAATAGTCTCGGATTTTATGCGCGGATCCTGCCACGTAAGGCTTTTCATCGTTCTGATCTATTAATATGGCGTGCATCTCCGCGCAGGCGAGATGATCTGCCCGCGTAATTCCCATGTGTTGACAGGCCTTCTTATAAGCCATGCGGCTGGAGCAGGCGAAAATAGTATCTTTCCCATTCCGCATGGAAGCCTCGAGTATGTCTGCAAGCTCATGATCGTCGTTCAGGCGAATGACTTTAGGTTCCGTAAATTCAGCTCTCAGGCTTGATATAAATACTTTGACTTTGTTGCTAAAGTTATCCTGTTTTTTGAGTTGCGCTATTTTTTCATGGGCCGCAGCAACGCTTTCCTCCAAAGTGTGTTTAGAGGCGTTATCAGCAATGAGGAGAGAGAAATAAGCTGGGCCGCTGGATGTCTTATACTGACCAGCAACGCCATTTCCTGTTTTTATTGGTTCGAGGTTCTCAGGCATGCTCGTCCTATAGCATGCGATATGAAAATAGTTCAAGTGAAAATTATAGATTCTGAATAATGTACCCGCGCACCGGACCGAAGCTCCGTCGGTGGTGTCGCGTGATGCCGTGGCGCATTATGGCTTCACGATGCTCCGCCGTGGGATAGCCGGCATTGCGGTCCCAGCCATAATACGGGTGCTGTGCGTGCAGTTCGCGCATGAGCGCGTCACGGTGAGCCTTGGCGATGATCGATGCGGCGGCGATGGAAATTGAGCGAGCATCTCCACCAATAATGGCGCTGGCCGGGCAGGGCAGGGCATGCGGAGTCCGGTTACCATCCACCAGCGCGTGCGCGAATGTCTGTCCCGCCCCCGCGCAGGCCAGCCGCATGGCTTTGAGGGAGGCTTGAAGAATATTGATCTCATCTATCTCTTCTGGCCCGATTTCTGCGATGCTCCAGAGGCAGTGCTGGCGGATCAGGGTGTTCAGCTCCCCCAGTTTTATCGTGCTAAGTTTCTTGCTGTCGCGGATACGGGGAACGAAGGGAAGTGTGCGGCTGTCTTCGGGGATGTGGACGCAGGCGGCAACCACAGGTCCGGCCAGCGGCCCGCGCCCGACTTCGTCCAGCCCGCATACGGGGCCATTAAAGCCGTCCTCAAGGCAAAAATCAGGGGCGGCGTTAGCTCTTAAGGCTTTTGCTTGCGATTTCATAAACATCGGGTGCGAGATCAGGTTGCTCCAAAATACGGGCGAGGCAGGCTTTGATTTTATCCTGCCTGTCCGGGCTATAGCCTTTCCAGCCGCGCAAGGGCGTTAACAGATTAGAGGCCATCTGCGGATTTATGCTGTTCAGCGCGATGATGGCATCGGTTAGAAACGTATAGCCGCTCCCGTCCGCGGCGTGAAAGGCGGCAGGGTTGTTCATGGCAAAGCTACCATAAAGTGCGCGCGCTCTATTCGGATTTTTTATATTAAAATCAGTGTGTTTTGATAGTTTTTTAATGTTATTTATTACATCGCTGCGCGTTGATAAAGCCTGCAGAGAAAACCACTTATCAACAACGAGTTCAAAATCTTTGAATTTGTTGTAAAAGTGATTGAACGCTTCTTGTGATTCTGGTTTTTCGCTATGCGTTAAAATGCCCAGTGCGGCAACGCGGTCAGTCATGTTCGTTGCGCTGTCGTAGAGCATCTTCGCCCTGGATGTGCAGTTCATTCCGTAATGCGATGATAAAATTGGTAAAATCGCGTTTTTAAGATCGCGTTTTGCAACGGCCTCCGGCTTTGCAGAAAATGGGCCGTCTCCGGCGTGCTTCAGATCACCGTAAAGCGTTTCCAGCGCATCTCTGTGCGCCGCCTTTATCGCTTTGAGGAATAATTGCCGTGCCTCATGTATTTGTGGCGGGTTAGCGTGTTTACGCTCTTGCTCAAGAAGGCCAACGGCGGGCGGCGTTAAGGCCCGCGCAAGCAGGGCGTAATCCGCGCCCGGTCTGCCCGCTTCTTCTATGAGCAAACCCACAGCCTTCAGCGCCAGAGGTGAGGCCGCAGGCTCCGCCTGTGCCTCTAATGCATCACATAATGCATGGAGCGCACCGCCATAGAGCTTTTGTGCGGCTTCCCAGCGGTTAAAACCATCAGAATCGTGAGCCATCAAAAACGCCAGATCATCCGGCGTTAAATCAGTTTTCAACTTTACCGGGGCCGAAAAATTCCGCAGGACAGACGGCACAGGCCGGGCCTCTATGTTTTTAAAGACATAGGTTTCCTGAGCGGTTTTAAGCTCCAGCAGCGCGCTTGTCCGGCCATCACCCATATTCATATCCTGCCCATTATTCGGATCAAGAAGTCCGATAATAACCGGAATATGTGCCGGGCTTTTCTCACTTTGGCCCGGTGTGGCTGGAATGCTTTGGGCGAGTGTGATGCTGTAGGTTTTCTCAGCCTGATCGTAATGCCCGCTAAAGCGCAGCTCCGGCGTTCCGGCCTGTGAATACCATAATCTGAATTGCGCGAGGTCAACGCCGCTGGCCTCTTCGAGGCAGCGCACAAAATCCTCACAGGTTACGGCTTGTCCGTCATGGCGTTTAAAATATAGATCCGTCCCGGCGCGGTATTTTTTCGGCCCCAGCAAGCTGTGCAGCATGCGAATAACTTCCGCGCCTTTTTTATAGACGGTCATCGTATAGAAGTTATTGATCTCTATATAATTATCCGGACGGATAGGGTGAGCAAGCGGCCCGGCATCCTCCGGAAACTGTGAACGGCGCAGGGCGGTTACACTATCAATCCTTTGCACCGCGCGGGAATTCATATCGGCGGAAAACTCCTGATCCCTGAAGACGGTCAGGCCTTCCTTTAAGGAAAGCTGGAACCAGTCACGGCAGGTCACGCGGTTTCCGCTCCAATTGTGGAAATATTCATGCGCAATGACGCTCTCTACGCGGCCAAAATCCAGATCGGTTGCCGTATCCGGATGAGCCAGCACCAGCGCGGTGTTAAAAATATTGAGCGATTTATTCTCCATCGCCCCCATATTGAAATCGCTCACGGCAACGATGTTAAACAGATCCAGATCATATTCCAGCCCGTAAACATCCTCATCCCATTTCATGGATTTCTTGA
This sequence comes from Alphaproteobacteria bacterium, assembly GCA_020848095.1. Classification (GTDB taxonomy): domain Bacteria; phylum Pseudomonadota; class Alphaproteobacteria; order Micavibrionales; family Micavibrionaceae; genus JADLAT01. The sequence goes on from JADLAT010000015.1 coordinate 165,380, forward strand.
GCGATTCCATGGCATGCGCGCATTGCGGTTCATCACCCGGTCTCACATAGATGTAAAGGTTCACAATTCGCCCGGAAATTGTCTTATATGTATCCTCTACCCGCGCCAGATCTCCGGCCACGAGCGCAAATAAATAACACGGCTTGGGGAAGGGGTCGTGCCAGAGCGTATAATGCCGCCCATCATCCAAAAGGCCTTCATCAGTTTTATTACCGTTAGAAAGCAACACCGGGAATTTCTTGTCCGCCTCAATGCGCACGGTATAAACACTCAAAACATCCGGGCGATCGGGGAAATAGGTAATGCGGCGAAAGCCTTCCGCCTCGCACTGCGTGCAGTAATTGCCGCCCGATATGTACAGGCCCTCAAGCCGTGTATTTTGCGCCGGGTGAATGCGCGTAACGATTTCAAGATCAAAATGCTCATCCATGGGGCTGGCAAAGCGCAGAGAGGTATCATCCACCGTGTAATCCTGCAGCACCTCGCCGTTAATTTTAAGGGAGAGCAGATCCAGAGCTTCTCCGTTTAAAAAAACCTCATGGGTCTGTTTATCGGTTCGCTCAAAACGGGTTCTGGCGGTGACAATCGTTGCCTCCTCCCGCAGGTCAAAATCCAGCGCGGTCGAAACCACCCGAAAGGGGTAGGGCTTATAATCTTTAAGATAGACGGTCACAGGCATATCAGTTTTCATGCGTGTCACTCTAATGGTCGGAGGCGGGCAAGGCAAAGCCTTGTTTTTATTTCATCCAATGGATTTTTGTGTATGGCTAGCCCTTCGAAGAACTGTCTTGAATATCCAGAGTCAGGTCATTGCGGTGAATAAGTTCGCTGCGGCCTGTGTAGCCAACAATCGCCCCGATTTCCTCGCTTCCGTGACCCATGATTTTCAGCGCGTCTTCAGTGTTATAGGCACTAAGCCCCATGCCGAGTTTTTCACCCTCAAGGGTTCTGATCTCGATGACATCGCCGCGCTCAAAATTCCCTTCGATGCGCCGCACACCAACGGGCAGGAGACTCTTGCCGCTCTTAAGTGCTGTTTGCGCCCCGTTATCAATGAAAACACGCCCCTTGGGGCGTAAATGAGCCTGAATCCATTTCTTTCGGGCGCTTTTATGTGTGCTGGAGGCCAGAAACAAGGTCGTGCGCGTGTCTTTGTCCGTTAAGATATGAGCCAGGGCATGGTTTTGTACGCCCTTGGCGATCACCATATGAATGCCGGAGCGGGTGGCGGAAAGCGCGGCGTCGACCTTGCTTTTCATGCCGCCGGTGCTCAGACCCGGAACCGCATCGCCGGCCATTTTCGTATGTTCATCGCTCAGACGCTCCACCAGAGGAATATGCACCGCGCCGGGGTCAATATCAGGGTTGGCGGTGTAAAGCCCATCCGTTGTGGAGAGCAGCAATACGCAATCGGCCTGCGTCATTTGCGCAACGCGTGCGGCAAGGCGGTCATTGTCACCAAAACGAATCTCGCCGGTGGATATAGTGTCATTCTCATTGATGACGGGGATAATGCCCTGATCAAGCAAGGCGTTCAGCGTGGCTCTGGCATTGAGGTGCATGCGGCGGTTTTCGGTCTCGGACATTGTGAGCAAGACCTGCGCCAGCGGCAGGCCGCATTTGGCAAAGGCTTCGTGATAGCCGTGAAACAGATGATATTGCCCCACGGCGGAGGCAGCCTGTTTTTTTTCCAGCGCGATGGTCTGCGGCGCAATTCCCAAAGGTATGTTCATCGCCTTGCGGCCCAGCGCCACCGCGCCCGAAGAGACGATAATGATCTTGCATTTTGTGGCCAGATGTTCGCGAATATCCTGCGCCAGAGCCTCCAGCCAGCCGGCTTTTATGCCGTTGCCATCGCTTTGGGCGACCAGCGCAGTGCCGATTTTAATAATCAGAATGCGGGCATTCTTTAAAACGTGAGGCGTATCCATTTTCCTAATGCTGGGCTTCATCCGGTGGAAAGGCGTAAAAATCGGGAGCAGGGGGCGCGCCATCTTCAAACGCCTCGCCTTTTGCTTTTTGAATAATACCGCCCAGCTCATAAAGGACGCTCTTGACGCCAAGCCCGGCTACGGCGGATATTTTGTGTACGGGAAGACCCAAAGCCTCGCGCAGTTCCGTCGCTTGCGCTTCGGCCAGTTCTTCACCCAAAGCATCGCATTTGTTCAGGGCAATAATTTCAGGTTTTTTATCTATGCCGTTGCCGTATTCTTTCAACTCGTTGCGAATGGTTCTATAGGCGCCGATAATGTCATCTTGTGTTACGTCAATAATATGAAGCACAACATTCGTGCGCTCGACATGCCCTAAAAAACGATCGCCCAGACCATGCCCCTCATGTGCGCCCTCGATAAGTCCCGGAATATCGGCCAGAACAAAGTCAACATCTCCGGCTTTAACCACCCCAAGATTCGGGTGCAAAGTGGTAAAGGGATAATCCGCAATCTTGGGCTTGGCGTTAGAGCAGGCCGCCAGAAATGTTGATTTTCCGGCATTCGGTAAGCCCACAAGCCCGGCATCGGCAATCAGCTTAAGCCGGAGCCACAGCGCCATTTCCTGCCCCGGCCAGCCGGGCGTAGCCTTACGCGGAGCCTGATTGGTGGCGCTTTTATAATGCGCATTGCCAAAGCCGCCATCTCCGCCCTTGAGAAACAAAAGGCGTTCCCCCGGTTCGGTGAAATCGGCCAAAACCGTTTCCCGGTCCTCATCCATAATCTGCGTGCCGACAGGAACCCTGATGATGCAGTCTTTTCCGCCCGCGCCAGTACGATTTTCACCCATGCCGTGATGGCCTTTTTCAGCACGGAAATGCTGCTGGTACCGAAAGTCGATCAGGGTATTAAGGGTTTTAACAACTTCAAAGATGACATCGCCGCCCTTGCCGCCGTTTCCACCGTCCGGACCGCCAAATTCAATATATTTCTCACGCCGAAAGCTAACGCAACCCGCGCCGCCATCACCGCTTTGGAGATATATTTTTGCCTGATCCAGAAATTTCATTTATATGCCTAAAATTATCAAACTAAAAAAGGGAAAGGCTCTCGTCCTTTCCCTTTATAGACTAAAGCCGAACTAGACCGGCGGCGGAAACTTATTCTGCCGCTTGCTGCGCTTGCTGCTGGTCGTTGGCCGGAACCACATTAACGATAGGGCGCCCCTGAGCACCTCTGGAGAACAGGACCTGCCCGTCAACCAAAGAGAAGATCGTGTGATCTTTGCCAAGCCCGACATTCTTGCCGGGTTTGTATTTCGTGCCGCGCTGGCGGATAATGATATTGCCGGCAAGGATTTCCTCGCCGCCGAATTTTTTAACGCCAAGGCGACGACCGGCGGAGTCGCGTCCGTTTCTGGAACTGCCGCCTGCTTTTTTGGTTGCCATAATCTAAGCTCCTGTTTTATCCGTTGCAAAAGCCTTAAGCGGCTTTGATTTCCTTAATTTGCAGCAAGGTCAGGTCCTGACGGTGTCCTTTTTTGCGGCGGTAATTTTGACGGCGCTTCTTTTTGAAGACGATGATCTTCGGTGCACGTTTTTGTGCAAGCACTTCAACGACAACCTTGGCACCGGCGATGAAGGGTGCGCCAATGGTAGAAGTCTTATCGTTACCGATAAAAAGAACTTCCTCCATGTCGAAGGTTTTACCAGCCTCGACATCAAGCTTGCCAACCTCGATCTTGTCATCCTTTTGGACTTTATACTGTTTTCCACCAGTGCGAATTACTGCGAACATTTCTCAATACCTATTGCTTCTCGTGATAACGACTGCAAACAGCCGTCAACGACGTCTATCCGAAGGTGGGAAATAAACACATAAGCCGGGAGGTGTCAAGAAATTCTCTTTTTCTTCGGCCTAAATAAACGGATGAAGAGGGTAATGCGCGTATAAGCTATCGGAAGAGGACCAGACTCAGGGCTATACAGGCCATACCGGCCACAATCCCATAGACGGCATCATGCCCGGAGGAATAGCGTTTTGCCGTGGGGAGAAGCTCGTCCATCGCCAGAAAAACCATAGCGCCGGAGATAACCCCAAAAACGCAGCCAAACACAAAAGGGCTGAGGAAGGGGGCCAGTATCAAATACCCGATCAGCGCGCCCACAGGCTCGGCCAGCGCCGATACAAGACAGGCCAGAAGCGTTAGTTTTCGGCTCCTTGTGGCGTAATAAACGGGGATAGCAATGGATATCCCCTCCGGAATGTTGTGAACGGCGATGGCAACGGCCAGAGACGTTCCCAAAACGGGGTCCTCCAGCGCGGCAAAGAAGGTCGCCATACCTTCGGGAAGGTTATGCACCGTAATCGCAATGGCGGCGAGTAAGCCAACTCGTGCGAGATGGGCTTTGCTGCTGCCACTTTCCGGTGCTGCCAGTTCATTATGAGGATTGGGAATCAGGCGGTCAATCAGCACCAGCATCACCACGCCCGCAAAGAAAGAAAGCGTAGCGGCGGTGTAGGCTTCTTTATCGGCCATCGACATGGAGAAGGAGGACAGGGATTTCCAGAATATTTCAACAAGAGAGATATACACCATGGCGCCGCCCGCAAAGGCCAAGCCAAAGGAGAGCACGCGCGGGTTTGATTCTTTTGCTGTGAAAACGCTCAGCCCGCCGAACATCGTGGCCGCCGCCGCGCCCACACAGATAGCCAGCGCCATCAGAACTTCCGGCGAGAAAAGTGCAGTCGGTGCAGACATTTTAAAGGGCCCGTCCGTAGGAAAGGAATTTTTCGCGGCGCTTTTTGATCAGGTCTTGACCGCTCCACGGCGTGAGATCCTTAAGCGCCTTGGCGATTTGCACCCCAACATCACGGATGGTTTCTTCCTTGTGTCGATGCGCACCGCCCAGAGGTTCGGCAATGATCCCGTCAATCAGATTAAGCCCGTGCAGGTCCTGCGCGGTCAGGCGGAGCGCCTCAGCAGCCTCGCCCGCAAACGCGCCATCACGCCAGAGAATCGAGGCGCACCCTTCGGGGGAAATTACGGAATAGATTGAATGCTCCAGCATATATACGCGGTCGGCCACGGCGATAGCAATGGCCCCGCCGGAGCCGCCCTCACCAATGACCACAGTAATGATCGGAACATCGGTGCGAAGGCATTTTTCAATGGATTTCGCGATAGCCTCGGACTGTCCGCGCTCTTCAGCGCCCTTGCCGGGATAGGCTCCAGCCGTATCCACCAGCGTTATAATGGGCATTTGAAATTGAGAGGCCATAGCCATCAGGCGCTGCGCCTTACGATAGCCCTCAGGCCGGGCCATGCCGAAATTATGATGTATGCGGCTGTCGGTGTCGTGGCCTTTTTCCTGCCCCATGATAACGCAGGATCTACCCTCAAATCGTCCAATTCCGCCAATCAATGCTTGGTCATCGGCAAAGTTACGATCCCCGGATAACGGTGTGAAGTCGGTAATCAAGCCGGCAACATAATCCAGAAAATGCGGACGCTCAGGGTGACGGGCAACCTGAACTTTTTGTGCGGCCGTCAGCTTGCTATAAGCCGTCTGCAGAAGTTTTTGTGCCTTGGATTGCATGCGGCCGATCTCATCGGCGATATTGATGGTGCTGCCGTTGCTGACATGGCGCAGCTCGGCAATCTTGCTTTCCATCTCCAGTATTGGTTTTTCAAATTCCAGCTGGCTCATGCGTTTTAAATATCCTGCTATCGTGGGCGAAGCTAGACCTATAGCAAATCAGGCAGGCACAATCAATCGGGATGATTTATGTGGCTGCCTGATTTTTAATAAACGTCCCGGAAAAGGCGATCTAGCGAGAGCCGGCCTTTTTAGCCAGCGGATGCTTTTCTTTAACGGTCTTCTTCAGATTCTCGCCAATGATATGCGTGTAAATCTGCGTTGTCGCAATGTCGGCATGGCCGAGCATCTTTTGGACAGAGCGCAAATCCGCACCGCGGCTCAACAGGTGAGTCGCAAAAGCGTGACGCAAGATGTGCGGGCTAACCCGGTCTTCATCCACTTTCGCATCGCGGGCCAGATCCTTAAGGAGCTGCGCGAAACGCTGACGTGTCAGGTGACCGCTGTCAGATGTACGAGAAGGGAACAGCCAGGGGTCCTGATTGTTCATGTTCTCAATACCGACAAAACGCTTGCGAACATCAAGATAGTTCTGCAACGCTTTTTGCGCGGGGTCAGACATGGGCACCATGCGCTCACGGCCGGCTTTACCGGCAATGGTCACATACTGATTCTTCTCGCCCAGGGCCGCCATTGGCAAGCCAACCAGCTCGGAAACGCGCAGGCCCGTGGCATAGAGCATTTCCAGCAGACAAACCAGACGGACGCTCTCAGGCGTTCCGGCAACGGCGGCAGTCTTGATCAGCGTGTTAACTTCCTGCTCGCTTAATGTCTTGGGAAGCGTACGGCCTTGCTTTGGGCTTTCGATCGTTGATGTCGGGTCCTCCTGACGGATGTTCTCAGAAACCAAAAAGCGGTAAAACTGACGCAGGGCAGACAGACGGCGCGCAACAGTGCGCACAGCGATAATAGATTTGTTTGCGCCCTTAATGTGCGTTTTCTCACTAAGATCCTTAAGGTAAGCCTTCAGGTCTTCTGTTGTGGCTTTATCAATGTCCGATTTTTTCTCGCGGCGCAGATAAAGGCTCACATCCGCAAGATCACGCCAATAAGCATGGCGAGTGTTCATAGCGGCGCCACGCTCCGTGGTGAGCATGTCTAAAAATGAATCCACAAGCGGGTTAAGATCCGGCTTGGGCATTGCTGGGCGACCTGGACGTGCCATTTTATTTTCTCCTTCAATAAATTTGTGTGATGATTTCCTGCCCGCGGCATTCTTTTCAGCACACTCTTGTTTTCCCCGTACCATCGGGCGTTTCTGGCGGTAATTTTTACAGCTTCTCTGCCCTGGGACAGATGATCCGCTTCTCCAGCCTTCTTGGTACAACGCTCAATTTACTAAACACAAGTAAGAATTACATAATGATAAATTTATCATGCGTCAAGCTTTTTCATAAATTTAGAGGGCATTAATGACGCAGTTTTAAAATATTGTCAACATTTTCTATAATTGAAAACACGAGTTTTCCCTATTTAATTTCACTGAAAGGGATTTCACGGACAATATTTTCCTGATGCACCGGAATGTCATAAAAGGCAAGAAAAACAAAGCCTGCTGCAAGGCAGAGGCAAATTGCGATCAATGCGTATGAGAAAACATTCATTATAATAACCTGCCGGATGATCAGAAAAACTTTACAGACAATAGGGGCTTGCTTTACGCCTTTCAATGCAAAACTTGTTTTTTTTACGGGAAAGGTGGAAAAGAAAAAATGTCAGAGGCAGAAGAAGCCTTTATCCGCTCGACGCTTGACCGTCCCATCGTGCTGGTGGGGATGATGGGTTCCGGCAAAAGTTTTCTGGGGCAGCTTTTGGCAAAAAAACTGGCTTGCGAATTTATTGATACCGATGCAGTGGTAGAATCGGACGCCGGTATGAGCATCACGGACATTTTTGAATTATATGGCGAGGAACGCTTTCGGCAGGCAGAAAAAAACGCCGTTGCCAAAGCGTTAAGCGGCGAAGTTTGCGTTGTGGCAACGGGAGGTGGCGCACTGGGGATCCCCGAAACGCTGGCGTTGCTAAAGGAAAAAAGCTGGATGATCTGGCTGGATGTTGATTCGCAAACGCTGTGGAACCGGGTCAGAAAGAATCGGAGCAGACCGCTTTTGAAAACAGAAAACCCCAGGGAACAGCTCAAAACACTGCTGGAAAAGCGCAGGCCGCTCTATGCGCAGGCACATATCCACATCCAGATAGAAAAAGAGGGGCCGGATACCTGTCTGGAGGGCATTATAAACCTCTTGTCCAAAACGATAAAAACCGCTAAATTCTGCCCCTGAAATATGACCATGGAAACTAAAATCGTCTCGATAAGTCTTGATTCGCGCTCATACGATATATATATCGGCAGCGCGCTTCTCTTTCGTATTCAGGATTTCATCCCGCAAAAACTGGAGGGTGGTTCGGTCTTCATCGTAACAGATCGTAACGTCGAGCCATACGCCGCCCGTGTGCGGGACATGATCACAGAATCAAAAGTGCGCATATGTGAAATGATGGTCTTGCCGCCGGGGGAGAAAACCAAATCCTTTTCTCAGGTAGAGAAGCTCTGCGGCTGGATGCTGGAAAAGGGGCTACAAAGAGATTCTCTGGTTCTGGCCATCGGTGGCGGGGTAATCGGGGATCTGGCTGGTTTTTGCGCTTCAATCGCCATGCGGGGGGTCTCCTATATTCAGGTGCCAACAACGCTTCTTTCTCAGGTCGATAGCTCAGTTGGCGGAAAAACGGGTATCAGCACCGCGCAGGGGAAAAACCTTGTCGGCAGTTTCTATCAGCCAAAAGCGGTCATCGCCGATCTTGATGTACTCAAAACGTTGCCGCGCCGTGAGTTATTGGCCGGTTATGCCGAGATTGTTAAATACGGACTGATTCAGGACGCGGGCTTTTTCCGATGGCTCGAACAAAATGGTTCACGCGTTTGTGCTTTGGACGAAGACGCGCTGGCATATGCGATTGATGTAAGCTGCCGTGCCAAGGCCGTGGTCGTCCAATCGGACGAACGGGAGGGCGGCAGGCGCGCTTTGTTGAATTTCGGGCATACATTCGGCCATGCGCTGGAGGCCGCCGCGGGCTACGGCAGTACATTGCTGCATGGAGAGGCTGTCGCGCTGGGGATGGTCATGGCCTTTGATCTGTCGCATCGGATGGGACTGTGCCCGCATGATGTGGTTGAGCGCGTTGAAGCGCATTTAACCTCTATCGGTCTTCCCATTCGTGCCACCATGATTGACGGTCTGGGCGTAAGCGTCCAGCGTCTCATTGATATTATGCAGCATGATAAAAAAGCGTTGGCCGGAAAAATGGTTTTTGTGCTGGCCAACGCAATTGGCGAAGCCTTCATCAGCGGTGACGTCCCCGAAGATCTCGTACGCGATGTATTGAGAGACTCCCTCGGTGGAGAGATAAAAGAGGCTAAAGGTAAATGGACATCGGTTTTCTCATCTCGGTCATAAGCATTGTTGTCCTGTTACTGGCCTCAGCGTTTTTCTCCGGCTCCGAAACGGCTCTGACGGCGGCTTCTCGCGCGGTTATGGCTTCGCGGGAGAAAGAGGGCAATGCCAGAGCGGCTGCGGTAAATCGCGTGCGCGCAAAGAAAGACCGTATGATTGGCGCGCTGCTGCTGGGCAATAATTTTGTAAATATTCTGGCTTCTGCTATCGCAACCAGTGTCCTTATCCGGGTTTTTGGCGATGCGGGCGTTGTTTATGCCACAATCGTTATGACGATGGTGGTCTTGATTTTTTCCGAGGTTTTACCAAAAACCTATGCGCTCCATCATGCGGAAAGCCTCTCGCTGCGGGTTGTGCCTATGGTGCGCGTTGCGATTCTTGTTTTCGCACCCATCACCGAAGCTGTGGCGTGGATCGTGCGTATGATTCTTAAAATGTTTGGGATTGATATTTCAAAGGTGGGGGCGGGGTCTCATCTCGAACTTCTGCGCGGCGTAATTGAAATGCATTCCGGGCCGGAAGAAGAAACGCAAGCCCAGCGTGCCATGCTGCGTTCAATTTTGGATCTGGCAAAGGTGGATGTCAGTGACATTATGACCCACAGGCGCAACGTGGTGATGATAGATGGCTCACTGTCCATGAAGAAAATCGTGGATTCTGTGCTTGAAACCTCTCATACCCGCCTGCCGCTGTGGAAGGATAATCAGGACGATATTATCGGCATTATCCATGTGAAGCATGTCTTGAGGGAACTGCATGCCGCCAAAGGCGTCTTTAGCAAGATTCAACTGGAAAAAATCCTTATGGAGCCGCGCTTCGTTCCTGACACCACAAATCTTTACGATCAACTTCAGGCCTTTCGTGAAAATCAGGAGCATTTTGCAATCGTCGTGGATGAATACGGCACCTTTATGGGGGTCGTGACGCTGGAGGATATTCTTGAGGAAATCGTCGGAGAAATCGATGATGAGCACGATATATCCGTGGCGGGGGTCCGCAAAATGCCCGGCAATGTCTTTGTCGTGGACGGCGCGGTCACAATCCGGGATCTAAACCGGGAATTTGAATGGGGATTGCCGGATGAGGAATACTCAACACTGGCCGGACTGGTCATCTATGAGGCGCAAATGTTGCCGCAAGTGGGGCAATCTTTCAGCTTCCACGGGTTTCGTTTTGATATCATCAAACGCCAGAGGAATCAGATAACAAAGATTCGCGTGACACCGCCTGCACATTTGCCCGCAGATGAGCAGGGTTGATTGAACCTACGATAATTCCCGATGCTCCGGGATGGGATAGTCCGAAATTTAAGGCCTCTCCCGGATTTTGTGTATGCCCGCTGGAGAGCGCCTTTTTCAGGATAACGCCCTTGTGATGAGAAACCGCATAATCCAGAACCGGGCGTTCTACAGTATATTCCGGGTTATAGGTGGCCATGACGACATCCATGAGCGCCAGCGTTTTTATACCGCCTTCCGGTGTTTTTGTTGACGCTCCAATCGCCCGCACAAGGCCGCGTTTTTTAAAATCCTGCAGCTTTTCAATAAGCGCGAGACGGCCAAGAATATCCAGATCATTCCCGTCAGAATGGATGAGCAACACATCAATATAATCCGTTTGCAGCCGTTTGAGAGAGCGCTCAAGGCTCATTTCAAAATGCGCTGGCGTAAAATCATGACTGGAAATTCCGTTTTCGAACTCTTCTCCAGCCTTGCCGATGATGACCCAGTCCGCACGCTGCCCCTTAAGAAGCCCGCCCAGCCGCTCTTCGCTTGTGCCATAGGCCGGGGCGGTATCAAGCGCATTGATGCCCAGTTCACGCGCAAAACTCAAAATGTTCCGAAGGGCGGCATCTTCCGGAATTTCAAATGTTTGCGGGTATTTTACGCCCTCATTGCGGCCAAATTTTACGGTCCCCAAACCAAGGACGGAGATATCAATCCCGGTCTGCCCTAAAGGTCTTCGTTCCATTGTGCATTCTCCCAAGGGGTTTTGGCATAGGGGACTTCAGGCAGAAAGGACCAGTCTCCTAACCGGTTAGAGGGCGGCGCCGTGATTTTTTCAGCCAGACGCTCCGCCAGCAGCGGCGCGAAGGTCAACTTGGTCGGCCAGCTGTAAAAAATATGGCCTTGCTGATGAATGGTGGGGGTGTCAGGCATCCAGCCATCAATGCTGGATTTCCCCTCTATCCGGTCAATCGGCAGAACGGCCCACTGCGAAGTGGTGAAATCAAGCGCGGGGAACGAGGTCTGAAAAGCCTTTTTAGCCGCTTTGTAAACATCTTGAGGCGGGGCATCCTTGGGTCTTTCCGCAACGCCGCCGCCGAGATACCAGACCAGATCACCACCGGGCAGGGTATGGGTGGTGATGGTCGCCAGAGGCTTGTCGGATGAACCCACGCAATGCGCATAAAGCGGGAAGGGGGCATTCTTGAGCATGCCCATAAGCAAGGGGCGGGCTTGAGTCTCGAGCCCTTTATCGTGGTGCAGATGTCTGGCAATGGCGTGATTGCTGGCCGCGCCGGTGAAAATAATATGATCTGCTGTAATGCCGTGGCGCTCCAGAAACGCCATAGGCTCATCCGGCGTATCAATCTTGCGGATCGAATCCTGATAAGCGCCGCCCAGCGCGCGCAGAACGGAAGGGATATCAAGAACGGGCTCATCCATGTAGACCAGCCGCCCTTTGAAGCCACTGTCTGTAATATATTCCGGCCAGCTTTTCTGCGTGATTTCATGCACATTATTGCCCAGCGTCCGTTTGGCCACCAACCCCACCAGCCCACCCATAAGGCCGGGTGGAATAAGCAGCATCTGGGAATCCGCATTGGTCTGCGCTGCAGATAAATCCACCGGGCCTTCACCTTTGAGGGCGGCGCGCCAGAGATCGGGCATGGCGCTTATGGAGGCGGCCAGCTTGTTGATTTTTCCTGCAAAGGCGTATTTCAGACCGGAATGAATAATACCCTGCGAGGCGATGGTCTGCCCGCCGCCGATTGTCGCCGATTCGAGCAACAGCACATTATAACCAGCGCGGCGAAACCTGTTATGCGCCCATAGCCCGGCGATACCGGCACCAAAAATAACTATATCGGCGTGTCTTTGAGCCATTGGCGGATAACCTCAATCTGGTTCGGGGCCATAAGCGAGGGCACATGGCCGCATCCTTCAAAAATAGCCAGTTCAAAATCAGGCTCGCTTTTCTCCATTTTTTGCAGAATTTCATCCGTCAAGAGAAGCGAGTCTGCCCCCTGTATAACCAAAACGGGGCAAGCAATGGCGTTCCAGCATGCCCATAAATTGATCTCTCCGGTTGGCTCTGTTTTGAAAATTTCGGCAATGGCCGGATCATAAGCATAGGTGATACGGCCATCTTCCAGCGCTCTGGCATTATGTTCGGCCATATGATGCCATTGCTCGTCGGTGACCGGCCCCCATGTCAAGCCACGCGTTGCGCGCATGCGGTCTTCAAAATCCTGCACAGTATCAAAGGCGTATTCCTGCGCGATGACCATATAAATAAAATCAAGTGCGGTCTTGGGCACTTCCGGGCCGACATCATTTATAATAAGGCGGCGTATAGGGGAATGCGCCATCCCGGCCAGCCGGATACCAAGTAGCCCGCCTAAAGAAACACCAAGCCAGTCAACGCTTTGCGGCGCGCCCAGCCCCAGATGCGTCAAAAGAGCCTGCAGATCTATAAGGTACTGATTGTAATTGTAATCCAGAGGGCTCTCGAGGAAATCGCTGCGCCCGCGCCCGGGAAGGTCAACCGCAATAAGCCGGTAGCCATGCTCGATAAGGTCTTCCGCAAGATAATCAAAATCATGCCCATTGCCCGTCAGGCCATGCACACAGATCAGGGGTGTGCCGTCTTCCGGCCCCCAGTCGCTGTAAACGATATTGTGCTGGCCGTTTCCATGAGGGCTGAAAAACGAAAGTTCGCGGTAACGCATGAGGAGCCCTTATAAATAATCAATAGACCCAAATCAGGCCTTTTGCGCCAATTGTCCGTGGCAATGTTTGAATTTCTTGCCGGAGCCGCAAGGGCAGGCCGCATTACGCTGCGTTTTTCCCCACGTTGCCGGATCATCCTTATCAAAAACCACGCGGCGCGGCATGGGCTGGACGTTGGAGGCAGGGCTGCCCCGCTCGACATTGCCGGCAGCCCCCGTACCCATAAGGGCCGGGTCCTGTCTGCCCTCTTGAAGTCTTTGCTTTTCCGCAGGCGTAAGAAGGTTTTCAGCTTCCTGCGGGTCTATGTTGATTTCAACCAGACTTAAGGTCTGCGTGATGCTTTCCCGCATCTGATCAAGCATAAGCTCAAACGCGGCAAAGGCTTCGGCCTTATATTCGTTGAGAGGGTCACGCTGGCCAAAGGCGCGGAGGTTAATCCCCTGACGCAGATGGTCGAGCTGAAGCAGGTGATCTTTCCAGTGCTGATCAAGCAATTGCAATACGATGGATTTTTCCATCTGCCGCCAGAGCGCCGCGCCTGTATTGGCTACTTTTTCCGCCATCTTGCGGTCTGAGGCGTTTAAAATGCGCTCCAGAATTTCTTCCTCGGCAATGCCTTCTTCCTTCGCCCAGTCCTGCACCGGCAGATCAAGATTTAAAACCCGCTGCACTTCAGTGTGCAAGGAGGATGTATCCCATTGCTCAGCATAAGCCCCATGGGGAATTGTCGCGCGAACGATATCTTCGGCGGATTGCTGGCGCATATCCTTGACCAGATCTTCAAGGCTGTCGGATTCCATGATCTCGCGGCGCTGTTCATAAATGACTTTGCGCTGGTCGTTCATCACGTTGTCAAATTTGAGCAGGTTTTTCCGAATATCGAAATGCATGCTCTCGACTTTGGCCTGTGCCCGCTCCAGCATTTTGGAGATGAATGGATGCTCAAGCGCTTCACCTTCTTGCAGGCCTATATTCTTGTTGCCCAAAAGAGCCTCAAGCTTATCCCCTGCAAAAATACGCATGAGATCATCTTCAACCGAGAGAAAGAACATGGAGGCACCGGGGTCACCCTGACGGCCTGACCGACCGCGAAGCTGGTTGTCGATCCGGCGCGATTCGTGCCGCTCTGTGCCCACGATGTAAAGGCCGCCGGCCTCTTTCACGATTTCTTTATTGGTTTCGACATCCCTTTCAATTTTTTCTGCCAGACGTTTTTTCTCATCCTCGGGCAGGGATGCATCGATTTCCGCATCGATCAGCATTTCGGCATTACCGCCAAGCTTGATATCCGTTCCCCGTCCGGCCATGTTCGTGGCGATGGTGATCGCGCCGGGGCGCCCGGCCTGCGCAACGATATAGGCTTCCTGTTCATGGTAACGGGCGTTCAGGACATTATGCTGAATCTTTTCTTTTTTAAGGCGAGACGAAAGCTTTTCCGAGTTTTCAATGGACACTGTCCCGACCAGAACAGGCTGCTTGCGCTCGTAACAATCACGGATCAGCGCCACGATGGCATCTTCTTTTTCGGAAAGCGATTTATAGATTTTATCGTTATGATCAATGCGTGCGATCGGAACATGGGTGGGAATACTCACCACACTAAGGCCGTAAATTTCTGCAAATTCGGCGGCCTCCGTCATCCCTGTGCCGGTCATACCCGCCAATTTTGGATAAAGCCGGAAATAGTTCTGGAACGTGATAGAGGCCAGCGTCTGGTTTTCTGTCTGGATGGTAACGCCTTCCTTGGCCTCGATAGCCTGATGCAGCCCCTCGGACAGGCGTCGCCCGTCCATCATCCGTCCCGTAAATTCGTCAATCAGAACAACTTTTCCATCCTTGACGATGTAATCCTTGTCCAAGTGAAAAAGCTTGCGCGCTTTCAAAGCCTGATTCACATGGTGCACCAGCGCGATATTCTGGATATCGTACATGCTGCCGTCACTGAGAAGATTATGCTCCTCCAAAAGGCGCTCAATGCTTTCCGTTCCCTCTTCGGTCAGGACAATGGTTTTATGTTTTTCGTCCATCTCATAATCATCATCCCCCAAAAGCGGAATGAGCTTATCAACGGCTCCATATAATTCTGTGGAAGACTCCGATGGTCCGGAAATAATAAGGGGCGTACGGGCCTCATCGATCAAAATCGAATCAACCTCGTCAACGATGGCGTAATTGAAATCGCGCTGAACCATTTGCTTCAGATTGAATTTCATATTATCGCGCAGGTAATCAAAACCAAATTCGTTATTCGTGCCATAGGTTATGTCCGCAAGATACGCGGCCCTGCGGGCGCTCTCGGTGATATTGGAAGTGATGCAGCCAACACTCATCCCCAGAAAATTATAAAGCTGTCCCATCCATTCGGCATCGCGCGCGGCCAGATAATCGTTCACAGTAACAACATGCACGCCTTTACCGCTGAGAGCATTGAGATAAACCGCAAGCGTTGCCACGAGGGTTTTTCCCTCCCCGGTCTTCATCTCGGCAATTTTGCCATCGTTCAGGACCAGCCCGCCGATCAACTGCACATCATAAGGCCGCAACCCCAAAACGCGCTCTGCGGCCTCGCGCACAACGGCAAAGGCCTCATGCGTTAATTTATCCAGTGTCTCTCCCTGCGCCAGACGCTCCCGAAGAATGCCTGTTTGCGCTTGAAGCTCCACATCGCGCATCGCGGCATAACGCTCGGCCAGCGCGTTTATAGGTGCTGTTTGCTTATGATAGGCTTTAAGCGCGCGATCATTTGAAGATCCAAAAATTTTGGTGGCGATACCTAGCAATGAAAGTCTCCTTAAAGGTCGAATGTCCTCATATAAGCCGCTAAACAAGCCGCGTCAATGACTGTAGTAAATACGTGTTTCCCGGGCTTTCGCCACGCTTGCAAAGTCGTTAGGCTTTCGCTAATCTCGCTCACCTGTAAACTTTTTTCGATTTGTTCTTTTACAAAGGAAGCGACAAGACAATGCCTGAGATCAATAATGAGATCAATAAAACAAATTCAAATGCCAAGCAGCGCGGCAATGTAGCCATTATTGCGCTGGTTGTGCTGGCTGTTGTAGCCGTAGGCGCGACGATAGTCCTGTCCGGTAAGATCGGTGGCGATAAATCAGCAACGCAAACCACTCCGGAAGTGGCAGCAACGCAAGCCTCTCCGGCTGAAACGGAAACTGCCGCCGGCGATGAAACGGCTGCGGACGCCACAGAGCCGGCCTCGGAAAAGGCTGAAGATAAAACCGCAGAAGCAAAAACACCTGCGGAAGCGCCAGTCATCGAACCGGGCAATCCTGTCGTGGCCAAAGTCAACGGGCGTGATATCTCTCGCCTTGATGTCTTTAATTTCATTCAGACACTTTCTCCCCAGATCCGTCAAATGCCGGTTGAGCAGCTATTCCCTCTGGCGCTGGATCAGGTCGTGAATGCTGAGCTGATTGGCGAAAAAGTTAAGAAAGAACCTGAGCTTGAAAAAGACCCCGCTGTTCAGGAACAGCTTAAAATCGCCAAGCAACAGATTGTTCGCTCCGTTTTCATGCAAAAAGAAGCTGAGAAGGCCGTTACGGAGGATATGATCAAGGCCGCCTATGAAGACTATAAGAAAAACTTCCCCGAGGTTGAGGAAATCAAGGCGCGCCATATTCTTGTGAAAGATGAGGCGCTTGCACGGGATTTGATCAAACAGATCAAGGACGGTGGTGATTTTGCTGCTCTGGCTAAGGAGCATTCCATAGATGCGACAAAAGAGCGCGGCGGCGAACTCAACTTTTTCTCCAAACAGGATGTCGTGCCTGAATTTGCCGATGCGTCTTTCTCTATGGATGTGAATGAGGTGAGTGATAAACCTGTGAAATCAGAGTTTGGCTATCACGTGATTCAGGTTTTGGAAAAACGCCAGCGGCCACCGGCTGATTATGAGCAGGCCAAGCCTTATCTGCTTGCGCAGCTGCGCGGCAAGGTGCTGGGCGATGTTGTTCAAAAATGGCGCGAAAATGCTAAAATCGAGACATTCGATATTAATGGCAAGCCTGAAACAACAGAAGAAACCGCGCCTAAGGCCGAATAGCGCGTTTAAAAATAAAAGATAAAGGAAAGCCGCAATCTTTAAAGTTTGCGGCTTTTTCTTTACTCTGAAATCCTGAGGATATCGCATAAAGTGCAAGGCGGGAGAAATATAATGAACTGTGCCGAAGCTCTAAAACAGCCTAAACCGCAGAGGCCGGATCTGCCCGTAATCCTCGTGGCGGCGGTCGCTTTGATCAACACTAAAAACGAAGTCCTGATCGCGCAAAGGCCTGAGGGAAAACCCATGGCCGGGTTGTGGGAGTTTCCGGGCGGCAAGGTTGATGCGGGAGAAACGCCGGAATTTGCCTTAATGCGGGAAATCGAGGAAGAGCTGGGCATTGAGACGCGCCCTTGCTGTTATCATCCTATTGCGTTTGCATCACACAGTTATGAGTCTTTTCATTTGCTTATGCCGTTATTCGCCTGCCGCGTATGGGCGGGGGAGGTGCAAATGAAGGAGCATCAGGCCATGCAATGGGTGCGCCCGGTTGATATGTTCGGCTACCCCATGCCCGAAGCGGACCTACCTTTAGTAGCGGCCCTGCGTGATTTGCTTTAATATGCCTGCATGTATCGTTCGGTTTATGATTTAAAAGCATTTTATAATGGCCGGGTCGGGCGCGTCGTTCGGCGCGTGCTACAGGCGCGTATCCGTGATTTCTGGCCCGACATTCACGGGATGCGGTTAATGGGGTGCGGCTATGCCGTTCCCTATATGCGGGCATTCAAAGAGGAAGCCGAGCGCAGCTTCGCCATCATGCCGGCGGGACAGGGCGCACATGAATGGCCTCAAAACGGCGGAGGGAACAACCTGAACTGCGTTGTTTTATCCGAGGCGGCAGAGCTTCCGGTGGAAACCAATTCCGTAGACCGTGTGCTGATGGTTCATGATATTGAGTTTTCAGAGTTTCTAAAGCCGGCACTTCAGGAAATATGGCGCGTGCTTAAATCAAACGGACGCTTATTGGTGGTGGTGCCCAACCGCGCGGGATTTTGGGCGCGCGCCGACTGGTCTCCCTTCGGGCAGGGCACGCCGTACTCCGCCTCGCAAATTGCCTTTTATCTTCGTGATAATTTGTTTGTGCATGAACGCACAGAAGGGGCGCTGTTTATGCCACCGATAAAACATTCGCTGTTTTTAAAATCATCCGGCCTGTTTGAAAAGCTGGGGCGAAGCTATGCACCGTTTCTGGCTGGCGTTCATATGGTGGAGGCCAGCAAGCAGCTATATGCAACGGTCGATAGAGGCTCTGGCTCCGGCGTGCATGTACGGGGTCGGAAAATATTTGTGCCGCGCCCGGCAACGCAAGGCGCGGGTTCCTGCCGTATCAAAGCCCATCCAAAGGATGGTCGGGATCAACACCGTCCATAAATTGTTTGCGCCGGTCGGCATTGGTTGTCTGATACACCAGACCCGCCCAGTTTCCGATAATGCTGCGCCCGCTATCGCGCCAGCTATTCTCAATACGCTCATGAAAGCCTGTATCATCCAGAGGGGCGTCCTCTGATTTTTGCGCATTTTGTAAAAGGCTCTGCATAGCGGAATTAAAGTAATTCTCAGGAAAAGGGGGTGGCGTTGCAATTTCCCCTCTGCGAAAGCGATCGGCCTCCCGGCGATATTCCTTATAAAGGCTTATGGTGTCGTATTCCGGATGCCCTTGAAAACACACCAGACGAAAACCATCCGGGCTAACGGCGATATGTGCGCCGGCCTCTTCGCTGTGAGAAAGAACCTTCAAACCGGCAGATTCGAATTTCTCCCGGCTGATGTCGTTATGCCGCGAGTGCGGCACATCAAATACAGTGTTAACCCCGCGCACAAGCGGATGGCGCCGATCAAGCACGCGGTGGCCGTACACGCCCCAAAGTTTTTCAGGTAACGGCTGGCGTTTCTGGCCATAGCGAAACTGCATTACGGCATGCGTCGCCAGGCAGGAGCAAAGCGTTGAGGTAACATTATCCCAACTCCAGCGCATCACATCTTGCAGCGGCCCCCAAAACGGCGCTTTCATAAGCTCCGGATCGGCAACATTCGCACCGCTGATGATCAGGGCGTCCAGACCGCCCTCCCTGATTTTATCAAAGGGTTCATAGTAGCGGTTAACATATTCTCGGGCTTCCGTCCCGCGTTCAATCTCAGGCAGGGTGAAGGGGTGCATATAAAACTGGGCAATCTGGTTACTTTCACCAACCAACCGAAAAAACTGACGTTCTGTGGCTTGCAAGGCGGCATCCGGCATCATGTTGAGGAGGCCAATATGCATCTCACGAATTTCCTGAGACAAGGCCCGCCCGGCGGGCAAGATGGTGCGCCCCTCTTGCCGGAGACGTTCAAACGTGGGGAGATCATTATAGGCAACCAGAGGCATATGCTGTGTTAATCCTCGTTTATAATGTATCCGAAAGGGACATATTTTCGGGCGCTTGTCCTGTGCCCGCAACTTCTTTATAGTCCCGGCGCAGGGTATCCGTCTATGGTGAAAAAATATGGCGAAGTTCGAAAAGATTACGATTGTGGGTATGGGGCATATCGGCTCTTCGCTGGCGCGCGCTATCCGTCAAAATAACCTGACGAAAAAGCTGGTTGCTGCGGATATAAGCGAAGACGTGTGTCGGCGCGTTGTGGAGCTTGGTCTTGCGGATATCGTAACGAGCGATCTTGGCGCTAGCGTAGAGGGAAGCGATATCGTTATTCTGGCTATTCCCGTGGGGGCCATGAAAGGCGTTGCCGCTCTTATCGGGCCGCGCCTTAAGGCAAAATCCGTCGTAACGGATGTGGGGTCCGTTAAGGGCGCGGTCATTGAGGCTGTTCAGCCCTTTATCCCAGAGAGCGTGGACTTCGTGCCCGCGCACCCGATCGCCGGAAACGAGAATTCTGGCCCGGAATCGGGCATTGTGGACCTTTTCATAGGGCGCTGGTGCATTTTAACACCGACACCGAAGACAAGCATCCGCGCGGTGGAAAAAATAACACATCTTTGGGAAGGCTGCGGCGCCCGCATCGAAATTATGGACCCCGCGCGCCATGATCTCGTTTTGGGGATTACCTCCCATTTACCGCATCTGATCGCCTACACAATCGTAGGAACGGCGGAACATCTGGAGGAGGATATGAAAGCGGAAGTTATCAAATTTTCTGCCTCCGGCTTTCGTGGGTTTACGCGGATTGCCGCTTCCGATCCGGTTATGTGGCGCGATATATTCCTGAATAACAAGGAAGCCGTTCTGGACGTTCTCGAACGCTTTTCAGAGGATTTGACGGCTATGCAAAAAGCCATCCGGCGCGGTGATGGGGAATATCTCCATGAGGTCTTTACCCATACCCGCAAAGTCAGGCGCGGTATTACGGATCTGGGACTGGAGGGGTTCTCCAGCCCGGATCTTGTACGGAAACGGCATCTCGAGAAGGAAGGCTAGGCGGCGTTCTCCGCGTAGCTTTGCGGCCCGCCAGGGTAATAAGGGGAAGCGGCCCGGCATACAAGGTCGTTCCTTTTTGCATGATGGGGATGCTGACCACCCCGTTTTCATCTGAAAAGGCACCGAAAGCCGAATTTACGAACAAGGCCGCGCGGGGCTTTATGATGTCGCTGCTCTGCAGGGACTGCAGCAAGACACCGTGGTTATGAAGCTTCACCACAAGATCAAGTACAGGCACAGGCTCTTGCCTAAGATCAACATCACCGCTGATTTCAGCTAAAAACGAACCTTGCTCCAGCATGCTTTCGTGAAAAACCAGCGTTTCACCATAAATGGAAAGCCGGGCGCTTAAACGATCAAGCTTTAAGGAATCCTTCCAATCGGTGTTTTGTATTTCAATCGTATCAGTATCAACCTGTATCGGCAGAAAAGGCAAAGGCCAGCCCGTAGCTCGTAAATTGGTAATAAGAACACTGCCTTCCGGCTTCTCCAGACGCTGGAACGGGATATAAAGCGCTATTTTCCCGGGATAGCCGGTCACGGCGGGAACGGTTACGGGCTGATCCGCTCCGACCATGTCGCGCAGAATATGCGGGTATTCCATACGAATATAATCGGCGGTTTTAAACCATGCCGCGCTATAAAGAGCAAATAACGCAAGAATAAGAAAGACCCCCGCGGCGAGTGAGATATGTCCGGCGCGCAGGCCTCCAGAGTGTTTAAGACGGGACTCATCCATCAGAATAAGGCTCTCACCTTCAATTTTCTCTTCAAGCTCTTTCATAAGCGCTCTCCTTTCTTGACCGGGGGGGATAGGCTCCAGAAATTTAAAAACAACGGTTCCCGGTGATTTAAGCCAGCCCTTTTTGGGCCAGAATAACCCCGTGTTCAGAGCCAGCGGAATAATCGGCAAATCGGTGGCCTCCTGAATACGGGCCACCCCGATTTTATAGGGCTTGTCCGTGGGCGTGGCATCAACATCAACCCTCGTCCCTTGCGGAAAAATAACGATAGGCCGGTTTTGGGCCATCATGCGCCGCGCTCCATTTTGTATGGATTGAATGGCAGCCTCAGGCGTACTGCGGTCAATGGCTATAACATCACTTTTCTTGAGATAGAGCCCCCAGAGCGGGATGGAAAGAAGCTGTTTTTTCAATATTACCGCCGGGTCTTTGAACAAAATATGCAGCTTCATGGTCTCATAAGGCGATTGGTGCTTGGCGGCCACAATGAAGGCACGATCTTTCGGCAGGTTTTCCAGTCCTCGAACTTCAAAATCCAGTCCCAGAATATGTTTTTCAAGGAAATAAACTGTGCGCACGAAAACATACACCGCGCCCATAAAATATTTGCGCGGCAGCAGAAGAAAGGGCAGACAGGCTACGCATTCAAAACCGACCAGAAGATAAAACAACAGATCGAAAATAACGGAGCGCAAAACAGCGCGCTTCATGGTTCTATCCTTTTTATTTGCGGGCGCTCTGTTTGTGAGCCATCGGAGCGCGTGAGAGGAAGAAACAGCAATTGCGCCGCGCGGTAAAGCGTCTTGTGATATTCAAGCAGCAGTAAGCTCCAAAAACGCTGATTCTTAATATCCAGATCGGCTTGCTGAACGGGATGAATATAAATTTCCACACCGGGCAGGGCGTGATGCAGCTCCATCAGGGAGCGCGCCATATGGTAATTCCCGGTAACTAAGCGAATGGAGGTGAATTTTTGCTCGCGGATCCAATCACTGGTTTCCTCCGCATTTTGCTCCGTGGATGTCGCCTTGTACCCCAGCGTAAGGCAGCAGGGCGGCAAAGGTGTTTCGCTTTGCCAGAGATTCGTCAGATCGTTTTTCGTGACATCCTTATGAACGCCGCTGATAAACAGATGCCGCGCCTTGCGATGGGCAAACAGGGATAGCCCCTCTTGTATCCGGTTGTCGCCGCCGGTCAAAACAACGATAGCATCCGTGGTCTGCTCGGGCGCGCGCGGTGGAGCGGTAATCGCAAAGGCGGCAAAGGCGGCAAAGCCAATGGCCCAGAGGGAGCAAAAGGTCAGGATCAACGCCGTAAGATTTTTAAGAATTTTCATGACAATACCCCCTCTACGGCATCCGGGACAGAACGCGCAAAACGGTGAAACGTGAAGTCATCGCGGCGATAAAACAAACAGCCAACGGAAGCGAGAGCAGCCCCAGCACCTGTAAACCGCTTAACGAAAAATCGGGCAGCAGGCTCTGCGCCGCGCTTCGGTTAAGGAGCGCCATCCCCGCCAGCGTTAAAGTACCAAAGGTAACGCCGCCCAGCGCCCCTTTGAAGCTTAAAATAAGCGCATGCCGCCGGAATTGGCGCATAACATACATATCGCTGGCCCCCATCATGTGTAAAAGCTCGATATCGTCTTTATGTTCCGCCATGCGGGAGCGAACAGCCCCCATAATGGCCGTGACGGTGGTGATCATGATAATAAGGGTCACCAGCCCGGCGGACAGCTCAAGCGTTCGTACGAGCCGCAAAATATCACCCAGCCAGCGCTCATGGGCATCTATGCGAATATCTGCGGCTACGGATTCCACTGCGGATGTCAGTGCTTTGAGCGTTTCCGGTTCGCTGTCGTATAAATGTACGGAGATCAAGCCGGGCAGGGGCATATCATTCAGCGTTACATCCTTCCCAAGCCACGGGGCGAGCAAGTCACTGATCTGCTCGGCTTCTAGTACTTCCAGATTTTCAATATGAGGGTTGTTTTTAAGAGTCTGCGCCACAGAGCGGGCAAGAGCTGTAATTTCTGCGGAATCTCTTATCTTTCCATTCGGGCGCGCCGCGGGAATTTCTATCGTAAGGGTATTTTCCAGACTTGATGTCCAATGACGGGTCATACCGTTCAGAGCAAACCCGGCGGCAATGGCCATCATGGCGAGGAACGTCATAAGGCCGATCAAAAGAACCATGAATCCGGTCCCGGCGCCGCTGGTAAGCGGAAGATCATAGCGCCGCTTTCCTTCGGAAACGCCAAGTCTGCGGTCTTTTTGAAAGCGGGCGAAGAGCGGCTTTTTCATCAGCATCCCCCTTCGATATTTTTTCGGGCCCAGTTTTCCGGCTCTTCAACGTGCAAACGGCCCGAATCCAAAATCATGCGCGGATGCCCGAATTTATCTATAATAGCTTGGTTATGCGTTGCGATAACAATGGTCGTGCCCATGCGGTTAAGCTGCTCAAAAAGATGCATCAACCGAAAACCTATATTATCGTCCAGATTCCCTGTCGGCTCATCGGCCAAAAGCAGCTTGGGCCGGGCAATGACGGCGCGGGCAATGGCCACACGTTGCTGCTGGCCCCCTGAAAGGGTAAGCGGCAGGGCATTTTTATGCTCGCCTAGCCCGACCCATTCGAGGAGCTCATTGACGTTATTGCGAATCTCCTTTTCCGGCCTGCCTGCAATGCGCAGCGGCAGCGCCACATTATCCAGCGTGGAAAGATTGGGCAGAAGCCTGAATTCCTGAAAAACCACACCAATTTTCTGGCGAATGACGCAGAGCTGCGCACGGTTAAGCCCATTGATGCTTTGTCCAAACATGTGAACCAGCCCGCGCGTAGGCTTGCGCCCCAGAAACATAAGATTGAGCAGGGAGGTTTTCCCTGCACCGCTGGCCCCGGTCAGAAAGTGAAAAGATCCGGGCTCCAGAGTGAAATGGATATCGCTCAGAACCTCCGGTCCTATGCCGTATCTCAGGCCAACATGTTCAAACGTAATCAATGCCTTGCCTTTTGATCTTCATGTTTAACCCGAGCAACATCGCGCGGTGTTTGTCGATCAAGAATGTATTGCAGAGCCTGCGCTTTCATATAGGCATTCTCAATTTTTTCGGCAGCCCCCAGCGCGTGCTGATAATATCGGCCATCGGCAAAAATTTTGGAGACGGTGTTGAAGGCTTTATTGCGATAGGATTGATCATCAATAAAGCCAATACTTTTAATCGCCAGATCATATGCCCCGCGCTCGGCCTGAATTTCCGCCGTTTCGCCATAAGCCTTGTGCCGCAGAGCCGAATTTTCCATGGCGGCTGCCGTTTCCCATGCGGCGTCATCCTGACCGGCGAAAGCCTGCGCCATGGCGATATAGGTCAGGGCAATCGCATGCGAAGGCGGATGCGTTATGGTTTTGGCCTTTTCATGCAGGGCTGTAAACAGCGCGGTATATTCCGCCGGGGTTAATTTTTTATCGGCGGCCGCCATCCCGATTCCCCGTATGGTCATGGCCTTCGTATCTGGCGTTTCTATCTGGTCGATCAGGGCAAGCGCCTTATCAAGCTCACCGTCAAAGGCGTAGCTTTTGGCAAGTTCGCGGTAAGTCTGATCCCGCCAGCTTTTATTTTCGATTTTTCCGGCCTCGGTCCGGAGCATTTCCAAAACACAGGCCCGGTCATCAACAACACAGGCCTGCTGCGCCCGTGCGAGGGGGGCAACGGCAGTAAAAAATACAAAAATATAAAGAAATAACCGTGTTGTGCCTGACATCTTGCCCCGTGAAGGAATCCTTGCTCTTGCCCGTAGGCCTTGTAAAATCTATAAATACTAGAAACTGGCAGCTATGAGAAGGCTCAAGGCCACATGATTTTGACTTGTCCCAATTGCGCTTCGCGCTTTTTGCTTTCGGCTCAGGTCCTTGCCCCTTCAGGGCGGCGAGTGCGCTGTTCTTCCTGTTCATCCTTGTGGTTCCAGCTTCCCGATCCCGATGAAATGCTGGCGGATATGGAGAGCCAGATCGGTACAATCCCCGAATCGGTCATGCCTCGCCGGGGCAATGCGGATTATGACCTCTCTGCTGCCGGAGAGAGAAAAACATTTCCTTTCTTAAGCTATGGTGCGGCGGTACTGGTATTTTTGGGTCTGTTGGCGCTGTTTGTCGTGCTAAGGCCGGCGATCATTAAAAGCTGGCCTCCCGCGACGCTGCTCTATGAAAAGATGGGCCTGCCGGTTGAGAGTGATCCAGCGCAGCAAGGACCAGTTCTGGAGGCGATAAGTGCTCACGCCGCCGATGAAAAAATGATTCTTATTCAGGGGCACATCCGCAATCTGGGACCGGAAGATCAGGGCCTGTACGTCATCGAAGCCATTTTACGGGATGAGGCAGGGCGCACACTGGCTCAATGGCAGATAAATCCGCCCCAAAGTGAGGATAAAAACACCGTCTTACCATTTGAATCCCGTTATGAAGGCGCGATAGACAAAGTGGAAACGCTGGACCTGCGATTCGTGCCGATCCCTAAAAACGCTTCAGAAGACGCCGATAATATTCAAGCTCCTCCGGCGGACGCTCACGCTCTCCGGCCCGCCGACGAAGCTCATTAACAATTTCCTGAATGCGTTTGGCTTCGGCCTCACTCGGTACTTTTACATCTGACCCGGAAGGTGGACGACCTTGTCGCCCTAGCGGGTCTGGCCGCATCGGTTGCCCGCCAAAGGCAAAGCCCGTCATTTGTTTCATGCGCTGGGCCATCATTTGAGAGAGCTGCTCTTGTGATTTTTTCAGATGCGCCAGCGCTTCTTTCTGGAAAGAAACCGCCATGTCCGGCTGATTTGCACGAAGCTGTTCAACCGCGCCGGTCATCTCTGATTCGGCATTTTCAAAATTCTCCGGTACTTGCGGCAGCGATTCCTGCGCTTTTTCGATTAAAACCCGAAGCGCATCCCGCAACGATTCTTGTTCGGCCCTGTTTTTTTCATGCGCCTCGAAAGGCTCTTGCCGGAAAGTGCTCTCCGGAACGCCCATTTCGTCCAGCGTAGAAAGAATGTCAGCCTGCTCCTGTGTTTTACCCAGCACCGCTTCCTGGCGTTTTATGATCTCCCGGATTTCATTCATGCCCTCTATCATGGCCTGCATATCCTGAGGCATAGCGGCATCCAAAGACGGGTTCATCATATCCAGCAAACGCTGAAGCTGAGAGAGCATTTTCTGCGCGGCATTTTTATCGCCGCTCATCATATCGGCTTCCATCTTATCCAGCATAGAGGCCAGATCATCCGGATTCATCATGCTATCCAGCATTTCTTGCGGCAATTCGGGTGGCATTTCGCCTTCTGCCATTCGTTTTTGCATCTCCCGCGCCAGTGATTGCAGGTAGGCGCTCATGGCGCTGCGGAGCTTTTCCATTAACGCCGCAATTTCTGCGGGGGGTATGTCGGGGTTCTTCAGCGCGTTTTCCAGTGCTGTTTGCGCGGCCCGCAAATCCTGCGCGGCAAGGCTCAAGCCCCCATCCTCAAGGCGTAGCGCCGCCCGCCAGAGCAGATCAATAATCCCTTTAGCAATCGCGCGCGCGGGATCGTTATAACGCATGCGCGATGCGGCCGCCCGCACAGCCATATGAATTTGCCTGTCATAGGCGAAAGATTCCGGGTGCATCAAGATACGCTCCAAGGCTATAAGAGCCGCCTCATAGCTCTGGTCCGGAGCCCGAATAATCTGTTTACGAACATCTATAAGGGCGCGGGCCAGCGGGTGCGTAAACGCACGCTCCGGCAGAACAATAGGAATTGGCGCTGTTTTTGTTTCTTGTCCCTTGTGGTCGCGGGCAATGAAGGTCACAAGCGCAGGGCTTCCTGCCCATGGATGGGCGCTGAGATCATAAAGCGGTGCCATGGAAAAGGCTGCTCCGGGCGGTGACATGACAGAGCGCATCTCTCCAAAGGGTTCACCCAAGGGCTCACCCACCGGGGACATGGCCGCTTCCATATTCATCTGCAGCTCTTGCACGCCGTAATCATCGGTAAGCGTTAAGGGGATTTGAAACTGCCCCTGCCCGGGGAAGAGCGGCTCCTTTGTTATTTCGATGGTGGGCGGAGTATCCGGGATCAGTGCATAATTCCATGAGGGGCTTTTGAATCTGCCAGTCTTTAAGATAAGGCGTTTTCCAAGTGGTACGGGCATTTCCAGCCTGTATGTACCGCCCTCGGAGGGGATGAGCGGGAACCGCGCCTCATCAGCGTAAAGCGCGAGTTTGCCAAAGGAGAGGAAACCCGGCTCCTCCAGAAAAATTTTCAGGCGGCTGTCTTCGGGGATAGAAATCGTTTCCTGATTCTGCGTTTGGATGGTTTGCAGGATAATCTGCTCTTTCCCCGTATAGGCGGGCGGCGTGATCCAGAGCGTAGGGCCAGAATTTTGCGATAAAGTAGTTGAATCCGGAGCGTTAAAGGGCATTAACCCCAGATACAGCCGTTCACCCGCATGCGGCCCGGCAATGATAATGCCGCATAAAAACGCCAGCCCCAAACCGAGTCGAATGGCGCGGGGGTCCTTGCTGGCCAGAAAGGCGCGCGGGTAGGGGAATTTAAGATTTTGAATGCTCAAGGCCAGTTTTTGCTGCTGTATCTGCCACAGCGTTAAGGCCTCTTCCGTATGGGTATTAATGGGCTGATCGCTCAAGGCGGTCAGGGGGCGGTGAGGGATGCCACCGTCCTTTTCAACCCGGCGCAAAACGTCATCTGAATCGGGAAAACGAAAATGACGCACATCCTTCCAGATAAAAAAGACGGTGCCCCCGACAAAGGACAACAGAGCGATAATTTCCGCGCTATAACCAAGGCTTGCGGGAATACGAAACAGCCAAAGCGTTCCAAATAGCAAAAACCAGCAAACAATCCGCCAAAATCTGAGGCTCAGACGCTCATACAAAAGAAGAATAAGCGCCAGAGCCTTCAAACCGTACAGACGCCGGGTTCCGAGCATTGTTTTAAATTGGTTGCGCTTGCCCATATCTCAACGGTTCAGCCACTCTGGAATATGCTCCGGGCCGATAAGGTCATCATAGCTCTGGCGTTGGCGAATAACCGCAACACGCTCACCATCAATCAGGATCTCAGGGGGCATGGGGCGCGTGTTATAGTTGGAGGCCATGCAAAAACCATAAGCGCCCGCAGAACGTATAACAACCAGAGCGCCGGGTTTCATGCTGGGGAGCGTCCTGTCGATGGAAAACGTATCACCGGTCTCACATATCGGGCCGACAACGTCATAGAGCTTTTTCGGCGCATCCCGGTTTTCAACCGGTTCAATCCCGTGATAGGCATCATAAAGCGTGGGGCGCACCAGATCATTCATGGCGGCATCAATGACGAGAAAGGACCGGTCATTCGTCTCTTTGATATACAGCGTCTCGCTCAATAAAACGCCAGCATTTCCAACCAGATAACGTCCCGGCTCCATAATGATTTCCGTCTCCAGAGGCAGGATAATATCGCCGACCCATTTGGCATAGGCGCTAAGATCCAGAAGCTTTTCATCCTTGTAAATAATCGGGAAACCGCCGCCGATATCAAGGCGGCTGATGACATGCCCGGCGGCGCGTAATTCGCCAACCATGCCGGGAAGTTTTTCAAAGGCCTGCCGGAAGGCATCAACGGTAAAAACCTGTGAGCCGATATGAATGGAAAGCCCATGGGCCTGAACATGGCTCATCTCGGCGGCCATCTCAAAGCCCTTAAACACATCCGCGCGTCCAAGGCCGAATTTATCACGTTTGCGCCCGGTTGATATCTTGTGATGTCCGCCGCCCGTGACATCGGGGTTAAGACGGAAAACCACATGCGCCGTTTTGTTCATCTCTGCGGCAATTTTCTGGATATGAACCAGCTCCGGCAATGATTCCACATTAAACTGATGAATGCCGGCCTCAAGGCAGGCTGCAATCTCACGGGCCTGCTTGCCCACGCCGGTGGAGACAATCTTTTCAGGGGCGAACCCGGCCTTTAAGCCTCGGCGCAACTCACCCTCAGAAACAATCTCCAGCCCGCTACCGCAGCCCTTCAAAAGGCTGAGAACGGCAATATTGCTGTTGGCCTTACAGGCGTAACAGAGCAAAGGCTGGCGCTCGGGGGGCAGAGCTTTTTGCATGGCCAGCGCCAGAGCTTCATACTGGCCGCGGATGGCACCGGCGCTATAAACATAGGCAGGCGTGCCAAATTCAGTCGCAATTTGCGTGAGCGGCACATCATCAGCATGAAGAATGCCGCCTTTTTCCTCAAAGCCAATCATTTAAAGTCCTCTGGTGTAGGGGGCCGGATCTGTGCGGACATCCGGATAGGTGCGTGGAAAATGGCTTGCCGCATCACTTTCCGGCGGAGCAACCTCGCCCGGCTTTATGCCGCAAGCCCCTAAAAGCATAAGGCATCCGAAAATTAAAACATTTCTTTTTCTTGGCATGCGCTAAACATCCTCTTGGGTGTGGTACTTTTCACAAAAAACTGTACACTTTTTTCCGATTTGACATCATTTTTTTAACACTTGGAAGACATAATTTAAGGATGCAGGGACAGACAGAAAATCCGGACGGGCTGGAAACAATCTCACAAGACCAGCTCGATGCGCTGGTGCGGCTTCATAATCGCTTCCTCGAAGGGCGGCTTGGCGGGCGCAGAGCAAGCCTCAAGGCCGTGAATATAGGCGGTCTTTCATTGAAGGGGCAGGATTTGCGTCAGGCCAGCTTCATGGGCTGCCTTATGGCGGATATGGATCTTTCCGATTCTAATTTTCAGGAGGCCTCGCTTTATGCCTGTGACCTCAGCAACTCGAATCTCAATAACGCCAAATTTATCCGGGCAGATCTGCGTGGTGCGCGGATTGAAAACGCCACGCTGGAGGGGGCCGATCTTGAAAAGGCCGATTTGCGCGTTGGCGGACTTTCAATAGGTAACACCTATGACAGTGGTCAGGCCGTGAATTTCCGGGGCGCAAATTTGAGCGGCGCCAAATTGGCAGGCTCTATCGCGTCCAAGGCTGATTTTTCAGACGCAAACCTTACGGGCGCAAATATGACCAAGGCCGATCTACGCGGCGCACAGATGGAGGGCGCCGATTTATCAAACGCCGATATCGACGGGGTACAGCTCGGCGGGGCAAATTTAAAATCGGCAATCCTGACGGGCGTAGAGGTTCAATGGATCAAGGGCAGTGATATTGATATTTCCGGTGCGATTACGGATGAAAATGCGGGAACATCCGTTGCCGACCTCGAAGAGCCATTGCCGCAGATGATCGAAAGCCATAGAGCATGGGTGGAAACTGCAGGAAAATCCGGTAAGCAGCTTGACCTCAGCCATGTTGATCTGCGCGCGCTTAAGTCGCTCAAGGCGGAAAAGCTAACAGCAATTCGGGCTGTCGGTGCCATATTTCTGGGCATGAATCTCTATAAAATAGAGCTGCAAAGTGCGGTGCTGGATGGGGCGGATTTTCGCAACTGCGATATGGAAGAAGCCGACATCAGAGGATCAAGCTTCAAAGAGGCCAATCTTTCCCAGTGCAAAATGATGGGCGCGCGCGGCGACCCGCTCATGTTCGGGGAGGGGGGCGGAAAACGCTTTAGCCCTTGTGATTTTGAGGGCGCAAAACTGCGCTATGCAAATTTTTCAGGCGTTCATTTGAAAAACGCAATATTTAAGGATGCCGACCTGTCCTATGCCGATTTTTCAAACGCGGATTTGCGCGAGGCCGATTTTTCCGGCGCAAAAATGCAAGGAACGACCATGGAAGGGGCCAACACGGAAGGGGCAACTATGCCCAAATCCACGCGGCCTGTTTTCCGTATGGGCGGTGTGCAGGAGGATTAAAGCTTTTCCGTCAATTCAGGCACAATGTCAAACAAATCCCCAACCAGCCCGTAATCGGCAATCTGGAATATCGGCGCTTCGGAATCCTTGTTAATCGCAACGATAACCTTTGAGTCCTTCATGCCCGCGAGATGCTGAATTGCGCCGGAAATACCAATCGCGATATAAAGTTCCGGCGCAACGGCCTTGCCGGTCTGCCCGACTTGATAATCATTGGGCACATAACCCGCATCCACCGCCGCGCGGGAGGCACCAATCGCCGCGCCAAGCTTATCCGCCAGCTTTTCTATCAGCGCAAAATTCTCTTTGGAGCCCACGCCGCGCCCGCCGGAGATAACGATTTTTGCGGAGGTCAGCTCCGGTCTTTCCGATTTTGTTTCCTGCACGCTAACGAAGCTGGAAAGGCCGCTATCGCCTTGCGCATCCACACTCTGTATCTCTGCGGCGCCCCCCGTGGCGGCGGCCTTGTCAAAGGCCGTTGCGCGGACTGTAATAAGCTTCAGGGAATCGGTGCTTTTGACGGTGGCAATGGCCTGTCCGCCATAGATAGGGCGTTGGAATGTGTCGGGACCCTCAATACCAATGATGTCCGTAATTTGCTGCACGTCCAAAATAGCGGCGGCCCGTGGCATGATGTTTTTGCCAAAGGTCGTACCGGGGGCAAGAACATGGCTGTAATTGCCGGATTTCACAATCTGGACAATCAAGGGCGCAAAATTTTCTGCAAGATCATGGGCCAGCGCATCGCTATCGGCCTTTAAAACCTTGGAAACGCCAGCAATCTTTGCTGCAGCTTCCGCCGCGCCGGAACAATCCTTCCCCGCCACCAGAATGCTCAGGTCATCACCCAGCTTAAGGGCCGCCCCCACAGTGGAAAGCGTCGAATCCTTTATGGCGCCATTATCATGTTCTGCGATCACCAAAATACCCATGTGCTAGATTACCTTTGCTTCGTTTTTCAATTTATCAATAAGCTCATCAACCGAGGAAACTCTACCGCCGCCCTTGCGTTCAGGGGGCGTAGAAACCTTGAGAACCTGAAGTCTTGGCGTGTAATCAACCCCCAGCGCGGAAGGGTCAGTGATTTCCAGCTCTTTCTTCTTGGCCTTCATAATGTCGGGCAGCTTGGCATAGCGCGGCTCATTCAGGCGCAAATCGGTGGTAATCAGCGCAGGCAGCGTCAGCGTCAGCGTTTCCAGCCCGCCATCAACCTCGCGCGTGACGGTGACCTTCCCGTCATTCACTTCCAGCTTCGAGGCAAAAGTCCCTTGCGGCCAGCCCAAAAGCGCAGCCAGCATTTGTCCCGTTTGCCCGGAATCATCATCAATGGATTGTTTGCCCATAATCACAAGGTCTGGTTTTTCCCGCTCCACCAGCGCTTTGAGCGTTCTAGCAACAGCCAGAGGCTCAACCCCGCCCAGATCAATCGGCGCATCGGTTTTAACCAAAATACCCCGGTCCGCACCAATCGCCATGGCGGTGCGCAGCTGTTCCTGCGCCTTGTCCGGCCCGATGGTAACGGCGATAATCTCTGTGGCCTTCCCGGATTCTTTCAGGCGGACAGCCTCCTCGATGGCAATTTCATCGAACGGGTTAACTGACATTTTAATGTTCGCCAGTTCCACACCGCTTGAATCGGCCTTAACGCGCACGCGGACGTTATAATCAATGACCCGTTTTATAGGCACCAGAATTTTCATTATAGAAGCTCTCCGTCAGAGGGGCAGGTGTGATTTAATTTCGTGAAACAAAGTATGCCAAAGCAAACAGGGCCAGCGCAACCCCTTGCAGGATAACACGGGCCTGCATAAGGCGGTTACCGTATTTTTTATTGAATTCGCCCCCGCGGATCATGGAGGCGATCCCGAGCACCAGCACACCGACCAGCGCCAGCATGGCAAAAGCGAGGCAGAGATAAAGAAACATATTCATGGGGATAAAGATAAACCTGTCCGCATATTTTACTAGTGAATTTTTATTATCATAACTAATATCGGTGTAGCGCAGACATAATGCGAATATAAAAAGAAGACAGGGAGATTAAAAATGCTGAATAAAAAATCTGTCATATCGCCGCAACACCACGCAGCAGCTTTAGGCGTGACACATACCACTCAGGACGCAGATCCGCTGCGGGACTACGCCATCAGGACTGCTGGCGACCCTCAGCAGGGTAGCGGTATGAATAATGTCTTGAGAAATCATACAATTATGAATGCGGCTAGGAGCCTTGGATAAGCAGCAGCTTCCCTCCGACGCTTCCTGCATAATCGCGGGAGAATTATTTCTGTTTGGACGCACTCATGAAATAATTTACAGCGATATCACGCTTTGACAGCGTAAAGGCGTTTTCTATGGGGTTGAAAACCAGCCCCGTAATATCGCCCGGAATTAAATCCGCAGCGCGGCAAAATCCGGCCAGTTCCGAAGGCCGGACAAATTTCTTCCATGTATGCGTTCCGCGCGGAACCCAGCGCAAAAGATATTCTGCGGCAACGATCCCCAGCGCAAAGGCCTTGGGGGTCCTGTTTATGGTTGAAAAAACGGCCAGCCCGCCGGGCTTTACCCGCGCGGCTACATTTTTAACAAAATATTCGGGGTCTTTTACGTGTTCAATAATTTCAAGAGCCAGTACGATATCAAACTGCTCGTCTATATCCTCGGCAGGCTGAGGCACGTAACGAATCTCCAGCCCCGCACGCGCGGCGTGATCTTTAGCCACTTTTATAGCATTTTCATCGGCATCCGCGCCCGTGAGTGTTGCGCCCAGGCGCGCTAAGGGTTCGCAAATCAATCCGCCGCCGCAACCGATATCAAGAACGCGCAATCCCGTGAAGGGGCTAAGACCTTTGTCATCAGTAAGTCCGAAATGATCACTGATTTGTCTGCGAATCCAGCCAAGCCGCACCGGGTTTAGACGATGAAGAGGGGCAAAAGGACCGGCTTCATCCCACCAATGTGATGAATCCTTTGAAAAATTCTCTATTTCAAGCTTATCGACGCTGGACATGG
This sequence comes from Alphaproteobacteria bacterium, assembly GCA_020848095.1. Classification (GTDB taxonomy): domain Bacteria; phylum Pseudomonadota; class Alphaproteobacteria; order Micavibrionales; family Micavibrionaceae; genus JADLAT01. Next base: position 199,452 of record JADLAT010000015.1, read on the forward strand.
TTCCGCTATTGCTGATAAAAATCTTAGACTTTTTAGCATATAAGAATGAAAAATACATGGCGTTAATTGTTACAAAATTTGGTGGGACGTCTGTTGCGGATGTCGCGCGGATCGAAAATGCCGCCGATAAGGTCCTGCGGGAGACGAAAGCCGGGCATAAAGTCGTGGTGGTCGTCTCCGCCATGTCCGGCATGACCAATCAGCTTATTGGCTATTGTGAGGCGATCAGCAATATCTACGATCTGCGCGAATATGATGCCGTAGTCTCCAGCGGGGAGCAGATCACAGCGGGCCTGATGGCGCTGGCGCTACAAAAACGGGGCGTCATGGCCCGTTCATGGCTGGGGTGGCAAATTCCTTTCCGAACGGACAATACCCATGGACGCGCGCGAATCGAGGGCATAGAAACGGCGGAGCTTCATAAACGTCTGGATGAAGGCGAAGTGGCCGTGGTCCCGGGGTTTCAGGGGGTCACCAGCAGAAACAGAATTTCCACCTTGGGACGTGGCGGGTCTGATACCTCGGCGGTGGCGCTCGCCGCGGCGTTGAAGGCCGATCGTTGCGATATCTATACCGATGTGAATGGCGTTTATACCGCCGACCCGCGTATAGTGCCGCAAGCCCGGAAGCTGAATAAAATTTCCTATGAGGAAATGATGGAAATGGCTTCGCTCGGTGCGAAAGTCCTGCAAACCCGGTCTGTTGAAATTTCAATGCGGCATGGCGTGGCGCTTCAGGTGCTCTCCAGCTTTGATGATCATATCGGCAGCGATCTGCCCGGCACTTTAGTTGTAAATGAGGAGGAAATTATGGAACAGGAAGTGGTGAGCGGTATCGCGCATAGCCGGGATGAGGCTAAAATCACGCTGCTGCGGGTCAAGGATCAACCGGGCGTGGCCGCGCAGGTTTTTACCCCCATGGCCGAAGCCGCCATCAACGTGGATATGATCGTTCAGAACATAGCGGCGGATGGTCAGACAACGGACATGACTTTCACGGTCGGAAAGGCCGATCTTGCGCGCGCGCTGGAGACTCTGGAAAAGGCGGCCATTGAATGCGCTGAAATTCGCTGTGATTCTAATGTCGCCAAGGTTTCTGTCGTTGGGATCGGGATGAAAAGTCATTCCGGCGTGGCCAACAAGATGTTCTCCGCATTGGCGGCAAAAGGCATCAATATTCAGGTGATTTCCACATCGGAAATCAAGGTGAGCGTACTCATTCAGGAAGAATATGTAGAACTGGCTGTGCGCGCCTTGCATGCGGCTTACGGGTTGGCGGACGTAGCTTAATACCCCCGGCATTGTGAAATATAACGGCGCTGGAAGAAAGCGCCAAAATCAGTTAATATCCATCCTGATATGGTTCAGACAGCGCAGAAAACGGACAAACCCCCCTCCACCGAAATTCCGGTGGGTGAGGTTCTTCGCCGTACGCGGCTCCACTACAACCAGACGATTCAAAATATAGAAAACGCCCTGCATATTCGGGCTGACCAGATTGAGGCAATCGAGCAAGGGCATACGGACAAGCTTCCCGGGCGGGTCTACGCAATCGGTTTCGTTAGAAGCTATTCCGAGTATCTGGGGCTGGATGGTGATAAGATGGTTTCGCTGTTCAAGGCGCAGTGCGTTGGAAAGACCGAAAGTCATCCGGGCTTGAATTTCCCTGTCTCCGCTTCCGAAAACAAGCTTCCACCGCTCTGGTTGATTATATTCTCCATCCTGCTGGTGGGAGGCGTTATCTGGTTTGGCGCGTCCTCCATGATAGAAAATCGTGATATTGTGGAGAGCATCCCCGATGCGCCCAGGTCATTGCAAAAGTCATTGCAAAAAGCTGCGGCCCCTGAGACTCCGCCTTCATCTGCCGATGCTCCTGTGCTGGAAAACAATCAACCTTACGGGCCGCAAATGGCAGCCGACGCTCCGCCGCAGGCCACAGAGCCGCCAGAGCAAACCATAACGGAGAAACCGGGCGAGGGCATTATCCTGAACATTATCCAAAACAGTTGGGTCGAAATCCGGGATCAGGATGACAAGGTACTGCTCTCCCGCGTGCTTCAGGCCGGAGATCAGTATTTCGTGCCGGATCGTCCGGATTTATTCATCTCCATTGGTAATGCCGGCGGCCTTGGTATAGAGGTTGACGGGGTTGCTCTGCGCCCGCTTGGCCGCGTCGGGGACGTGCTCCGCAACCTGCGGCTGGACGGGGAGGCCCTGAAGCGGGAATTCGCGCAAACGCCTTCCGGGAGCGCGCCCGCACAAAAACCGGTTGAAAATCCCCTGTAAATACCCCTATATCCCGCAGGATAACTAAAAACACGGAAGAGTGAATCATGTCCTTTCTGGCAAAATTAAGTTCCATAAAGACCCGTTATGAGGAACTGGCCGCTTTGATGTCACAAGGGGGGCTGAACGGGGAGGCTTTTTCAAAGATGTCGATGGAATATGCCGAACTCGCGCCGGTGGTTGAGGCATGGGAGGCACTCGAAAATGCCAAAGCCGAGCAAGCGGAGCTGCAAACTCTCATGAATGACCCGGAGATGAAAGAGATCGCGCGTGAGGAGTTCTATGCGCTGGAGGCAAAAATCCCGGAATTTGAACGTCAAATCCGCATGGCGCTCATCCCCAGAGACGAAGATGACAGCAAGAACGTTATTCTTGAGATACGCGCAGGCACAGGCGGAGATGAAGCGGCACTTTTCGCCAGCGATCTGTTCTCAATGTATAGGGGATACGCGGCGCTTCATGGGTGGAAATTGGAAGTGCTCGCCGCTTCGGAGAGCGATCTTGGCGGTTATAAGGAAATCGTGGCCGAGGTCAGCGGGAAAAACGTCTTCTCAAGGCTCAAGTATGAATCCGGGACACACCGGGTACAGCGTGTGCCCAAAACCGAATCCGGAGGGCGAATCCACACGTCAGCCGCTACCGTCGCCGTCCTGCCGGAGGCTCAGGAGGTCGATGTTGATATTCAGGACAAGGATTTGCGCATTGATACCTACCGCTCTCAAGGCGCTGGCGGCCAGCACGTGAACACCACGGACAGCGCGGTGCGCATTACGCACATTCCCACGGGCGTGGTCGTGGAGATGCAGGACGAGCGTTCTCAGCACAAAAACAAGGCCAAGGCCATGAAAATGCTGGCCACCCGCATTTATGACCAGCAACGCGCAAAGCTGCATGAGGAGCGAGCACAGGACCGCCGCAGTCAGGTCGGCTCTGGTGACCGCTCAGAGCGCATTCGCACCTATAATTTTCCGCAAGGCCGGGTGAGCGAGCACCGGATAACACTGACCCTCTACAGGCTGGAAGAGGTCATGCGCGGCGAAGCTCTGGATGAGATCATAGAAGCCCTCATCGCTGAGGATCATGCCGGGGCGCTTGCGGCAATGGATGAAAATTAACCTGAAAAAAAGCGCCCGCACATGAAACTTCCGCAAACGCTTAAGGCTATTTCCGTGGCGCTGGAGCAGTGTTTACGCCGTGCGGGTGTGGATACGCCGGCCCAGGATGCCCGTTATATGATCTCCAAACGGGCGGGCCTCACCTGGGCGCAGAGCATCGCCAGCCCTGATCTGGTTCTGGCGGCGGACGTTATCAAGGCTTTGGAGCAGGATGCGGAAGCGGTGCTTGCGGGAAAGCCTCTTTCACGAATTTATGGCGAGCGTGCATTTTGGGGGCGGGATTTTGCAATATCCGAACATACGCTTGATCCACGCGCAGATACGGAAACGCTGGTTGATATATCGCTGAAACGGTTCAGCGGCGCTGGAGCGGGGCTGAATATCCTTGATCTCGGTACGGGGTCGGGCTGTATTTTACTCACCTTATTAGCAGAATTAGCAGAAATAGAAAAAGCGCACGGAGTCGGGGTGGATCTTTCGCAGTCGGCCCTGCAAACCGCCAGAGATAATGCAATTCGTTTCGCTTTGGCTGACCGCGTAGCCTTTGTCTGCGGGCATTGGGGCGATTCACTCTCCGGGGGTTTTGATCTGGTTGTATCGAATCCACCCTATATCGCGAATCAAATTATTCCGGGCTTGGCAGAAAAAGTTAGAAAATATGACCCGATTCTGGCATTGAATGGCGGCGATGACGGATTAAAAGCGTACCGCATAATTTTTTTACAACTCGCATACCTCTTGAAAACCGGAGGGCTGGCCCTCTTTGAAATAGGGTATGATCAGGCGGAGGCTTTAATGCGACTCAGCGGAGAATCTGGATTTCACAATACACGTGTACACCTTGATTCGGGCGGGCTTCCGCGGGTTTTAGAAATAACGCGGACGGAGCCAAGTGGGGATAAGTAAAAAAATATTTTTTGGGCGCTTGATCAGAATCGGAACCACGCTGTAGGGTATTTTCTGTCGGCGCATCGCAACGCTATATGCGGTTGGATACGGGACCAGGAAACCCAAGATGTTGTGCTTTCAGCCTTTGGGCTAGCCATACGTACTGTGATGATGTATGGTGTACGTGTATGTGTATTCAAAGATAAAACTATATGGAACGGGATAAGTTTATGAGACACGCAACAACAAATAACAGACGCCAACGCAACAGAGGCGCCAATAATGGTGGCGGCGGTGGTGGGGCTCGGCGTGGACCGGGACATAACCGGATGCAGGTTTTTGACAGCAACGGTCCGGATGTACGTATCCGCGGAACCGCGCATCAGGTAACTGAAAAATACGCAACCTTGGCCAAGGACGCCGCCTCTGCTGGTGATCGCGTTCTTGCGGAAAGTTATCTGCAATATGCGGAGCATTATCAACGCATTATCAGCTCATGGGACGAGGGGGCGGATGACCGCCCGGTTCACCAGCATCGGGAGCATCAGCCTCGTAATGAGGAACGTACAGAAGAGCAGGAAGAGGATGATTTATCCTTGCCCGGCAGTATCTTGGTGCCATCCTCTCAGGCAAAAGCCAATGGCGTATCTGTGGAGCGTACGGCTGAACTTGCGGCTGAATAAAACCTTCTAACGCACTGAACTATTATAACAATATGGCGATCTTTTGGGTCGCCATATTTTTTTTTAACGCTGTCATTTTAAAAACCATTGAATTTTGGGTCCGTGCGTTTATATTTCTCCTATGGATTTCGAAAAACTCACAGAAAAATCAAAAAGTTTCATTCAGGCCGCACAAACCCTTGCCATGCGCAGCCACCACCAGTCAATCGAGCCTGAGCATCTGTTGAAAGTGATGCTGGAGGATCAGGACGCTCTGATCTCCAAGCTTTTACGGGCTGCGGGCGCGGACCCCTTGCGGCTAAAGCGTGATACGGAACTGGCCATCAGCAAGTTTCCGGTGGTCGAAGGCGGAGGCGCTGGCCATGCCCGTATCTCAGGTGATTTCGCAAGAATACTGGATAACGCACTGAATATAGCCGAAAAATCAGGGGACAAGTACGTCACGGGAGAGCGCATTTTACAGGCCATGACTCTGGCCAAAAAAATGGATGTTTCCGGTTATCTGGAAGCGGCGGGACTAAGCGAAGTTAACCTTAATCGCGCTATAAATGACATGCGTAAGGGGCGTACGGCGGATACTGCGGGGGCGGAAGACCAGTTCGACGCCCTGAATAAATACGCGCACGACCTGACGGAGGCGGCGGCAAAGGGCAAAATGGACCCCATCATTGGCCGGGATGAAGAAATTCGCCGGACGATACAGGTGCTTTCGCGCCGGACCAAGAACAACCCTGTCCTGATCGGGGAGCCCGGTGTCGGTAAAACGGCGATTATAGAGGGGCTGGCGCAACGCATTGTTAATGGCGATGTCCCCGAAAGCCTGAAAAACAAACGCCTTATGGCCCTTGATCTGGGGGCGATGCTCGCAGGCGCCAAGTTTCGGGGTGAGTTTGAAGAGCGGCTAAAGGCCGTACTGGATGAGGTTAAGGCCGCGACCGGTGATATTGTTCTATTTCTGGATGAGCTGCATACGCTTGTGGGTGCAGGCAAGGCCGAGGGCTCCATGGATGCAGGGAATATGCTCAAACCCGCACTGGCGCGCGGCGAATTGCACATGGTGGGGGCTACAACGCTGGATGAATACCGCAAGCATATCGAGAAAGATGCCGCTCTTGCACGCCGTTTTCAGCCTGTTTTCGTTCCGGAGCCCAACGTAGCCGATACCATTTCAATTTTGCGCGGGCTTAAGGAAAAATACGAGCTGCACCACGGTGTACGCATCACGGATACGGCCATTGTGGCGGCGGCCACACTGTCTAATCGCTATATTACGGATCGTTTTCTGCCGGATAAGGCCATTGATCTGGTGGATGAGGCGGCCTCACGCATACGCATACAGGTAGACTCCAAGCCCGAAGCGCTGGATGAGCTGGATCGGCGTGTTATTCAGCTGAAAATTGAGCGCGAAGCTCTTAAAAAGGAAAAGGACAAAGGGTCTCAGGATCGCCTGAAAGCTTTGGAAGAAGAATTAAAAACACTGGAATCAAAATCTGCGGATATGACGGCGCAATGGCGCGCGGAGAAGGAAAAGCTCAGCGCAGGCCAGAAACATACGGAAGGGCTGGATAAGGCGCGTATCGAACTGGAACAGGCCGAACGTGAAGGAAACTGGGCCAGAGCCAGTGAGCTCAAATACGGCAAAATTCCGGAGTTGGAGCAAAAACTGGCCGCCGCGGGGGCACATGACGGCGCAAGCGGATCGAGCCTGATCAACGAAGAGGTAACAGAAGACGATATCGCCGGAATCGTGAGCCGCTGGACCGGAATTCCGGTTGATAAAATGCTTCAGGGTGAGCGTGATAAGCTATTGAAAATGGAAGATAAACTTCGTCAGCGGGTTGTGGGGCAGGATGAGGCCGTTCTGGCCGTCTCCAATGCCATTCGCCGCGCGCGCGCCGGGCTGCAGGACCCGCGTCGCCCCATGGGTTCTTTTTTGTTTCTAGGACCCACCGGCGTTGGGAAAACTGAGCTGACCAAGGCTTTGGCGGAATTTATGTTTGATGATGACAGCGCCATGGTGCGGCTCGATATGTCCGAATACATGGAAAAGCATGCCGTGTCACGGATGTTAGGCGCACCCCCAGGCTATGTAGGGTATGAGGAAGGCGGCGCGTTAACAGAGGCTGTCCGGCGCAGGCCCTATCAGGTGGTGCTCTTCGATGAAGTTGAAAAAGCTCACCCTGATGTCTTTAATGTCCTGCTGCAGGTTCTGGATGACGGGCGTTTAACTGACGGGCAGGGGCGTACAGTTGATTTTTCAAACACCGTTTTAATCATGACCTCTAATCTCGGCGCTGAGTATCTGGTTAATCTCCCGGACTCTGGTGATGTTGAGCATGTACGTGAGGAGGTTATGGAGGTCGTACGTAAGGCGTTTCGGCCTGAGTTCCTCAACAGGCTGGATGATATCTTGCTGTTTAAACGGCTGGATAGGGCGCAGATGTCCGGTATTGTTGATATTCGTCTGCGGCACCTGCATGATCTTTTGAAGGATCGGCATATTAAGCTGGAAATTGACGAGACTGCCAAAACATGGCTTGGGGATAAAGGGTACCAGCCCGCCTATGGTGCGCGGCCCTTGAAGCGCGTTATTCAATCCGAGCTTCAAAATAAACTGGCGGAGATGATTTTGTCCGGTGAGGTTTTGGACGGGGCGCAGATCGCGGTTTCCGTGAGCAAAGGGCATTTGGCATTTACGGTTAAAAACCCGGCGGCGCACCCCTCTGCGGACGCAAATGGAAAAAAATCCAGAGTCTCTATGTGACAAAGGCCGCAAGGGAGAGCGAAGAGCCAATCGGCATGGATTGCCTTGTAAGCCAAATTCCTGTAGATTCTACTGATATCGGGGTCCTCCCTCGCACTCCCGCAAAGCTCTCAGGGCATATTTCATGATTAAATACTTTTCAGCTCTTATCCCCTTACTGGCACTGGGTGCCTGCGCGTACACCTATGATAACGCGGTTCAGGACGTAAAATTTGAAACGCCCGGCGCGTACGGCGCCATATGCAACGTCTATGTTGAAAAGGTAAAATACGTGGTGAAGCCGCCGCAGACCATCAACATATTTAAATCCAAGGAAGTTCTGGAAGTCGATTGCAAAGCCCCGGGGAACCGTGAGCGCAAGATTTTTATCAAGCCTTTGGTGTCCAGTACGTCTAACTGGAATATCGCCAATGCGGGCGTCGGGTACGCCTGGGATTATGCTTCGGGCGCATTGTGGCGCTATCCGGATGTGATCGAAATTGATTTTACAGGGGTGCCAACCAAAAGCTCACCGCTCCCCGGACACAATCTTTCAGACGTACAGGCACCGGAAAACCATCTTCTGGAAGAGTTTGTATCCGAAACACCACGCAGAAATGCAGATAGAGATAATCAGCCCGTGGAAATTATCCGGCGGCAAAAACCCGGCGCTTTTGTATCCCCCTCCAACGGCGCTGATGCGTTTTCTGAGACATCAGGCCCCATCCATGACAAGGGGCAATTGATGGATACGGCTCCTCCGGCCTCAGGGCGCGCAAACAGTGATCCTGCGCCGCTCTTTCCTGGGCAATAACGGCTGTGAGTTTATAATCTGCGGATTTGCAGCAAGCCGTCATAGGCCGCTGTGACGGTCTGCAGCGGCTCAATAACCGTGCGCATATGCCGCGCAGTGGCATTGATCATCTGCGTGGCATTAATCATGATCCCCACATGCCCTTTGAAGAAGGCAAAATCACCACGCTGCGGTGCCGTCTCCACACGTACACCAATGGCGTTTATCTGCGCGGAAGTATCGCGCGGACAGGCATAACCAGCGGCCATGAGCGCAATCTGTACAAGGCCGGAACAATCAAGCCCCGCCCGGCTGCGCCCCCCCCAAAGATAGGGCGTTTCTAAAAAGCGCAGAGCCGTTTCCACGTAATCCGGCTCAGTATGACTTAACGGGGATAAATGCGTGCTATAAACCCATCCACTGCCTGAAACGGACGTGAATCCATTTGTATGCTCGGTAAGAACAGGGAGGCGAGAAAGAAAAAACACGGGCGCGCAGACCGGAGATTTAAAATCCGGCCTTGTGTAGAGATGGCCTTGCGGTGCAGAAAAACGCATGACACCGGCCTGTTGTGAGGTTTCTATTGGGCGGCACAACGTACGTTCTATATAGCCAATATAGCCGTCATGAATGACTTTAGCCCTTATCCAGCCCGTCTCCTCCGTTGAGGGCTCCAGTATTTGAAAAGCCTCCCCGGTCAAAAGCTGGTTAATCATCTCCGCATCCAACCGCGGCTGCGCATACATGGCGGCAAGAGGCGCTGTAACATGCCAGAGCTCAGGCATAACGCGCCTGCAAATAGATGAAGGTTGCAAGCAATCCCGTATCGGCCCCCCCTTGCGGTCTGCCGGGGCGTCCGCTGTGCTCCCATGCAAAAATGTCGAAATGCGCCCAATCGATGCCACTCTCTACAAAAGTTTCGAGGAAAAGCGCGCTGTAAATCAAATCACCGGGCAGCCCGGCGCTATTGATAAGATCGCTGATCGAGCTTTCAATATGCTTGCGATAGGGCTGCCATAGGGGCATGGCCCAAACCGGATCGCCGCAGGCAAAGGCCGCCTTTTTGATGGCATCGGCTATCTTGTCGTTATTCGAAAACAAGGCGGGAATATCGGGCCCCAGCGCCGCTCTGGCCGATCCGGTCAGGGTGGCGAAATCAAAAATAAGTTCCGGCTTGTCCTCACTGGCATAGGCAAGAGCATCCGCCAGAACCAGCCGCCCTTCGGCATCGGTATTCGTATTCTCAACACTAAGCCCCTTGCGGGATCGGATAATATCACCGGGCCTAAAAGCTGCGCCGCCAACGGCATTCTCCACCGCCGGAATAAGTACCCGCAGCCTTACAGGCAAATTATGCGCCATAATAAGCCTTGCCAGCGCCAGAGCGTGCGCCGCGCCGCCCATATCCTTCTTCATGTAGCGCATGGCGGAGGAGGGCTTGATATCCAGCCCGCCCGTATCAAAACAAACACCCTTGCCAACCAGCGTAACCTTCGGGTGCTTTGCATCGCCCCAGCGCAAATCGATCAGGCGCGGGCGGCGGGGGCTGGCTTGTCCCACAGCGTAAATGAGCGGAAAATTTTTATCGAGCAGCGCCTGATCATGGATCGTGCTGATCTTGGCTTTGAACTCTCCGGCAATCGCGCGCGCCGCCGTTTCCAGCTCATCCGGCCCCATATCGTTAGACGGCGCGTTTATAAGGTTCCGCACGGTGGCAATGCTCTCCACAATGCTTAAGACATGGGCGCGGTCTGCATCCTTGCCCCAGACCAGAGCCGCCTTTGCGGGCGGTTTGGGTTTGTAGTGGCTAAAGCTGTACCCGGCCAGCCCCCAGCCAATATAGGCACGATTAATATCCCCGGCAGCGGGCTTGTTCACGAAGTTCAGGAAAAAACCCGTCTCCTCCAGCACTTTTGCGCTTAATGTGCGGCTGGCCAGATCGGCGGCCCCGGCAAGATCATAAATGCCGATAGCCTTGCCAACCCCGGCCAGCAGGCAAAAAACACCGCCCTTTTCATCAGTGATGAGGAGCGCTTTTTCAGGCGCAGCCTCATATCCCGCCGCCTTAATCTGGGCCTGTGCAAATGTGGGCTGTTTACTCAAAAAACCTTTAAGGCTCGCGGCATTCAAAACATATACAGGAATATGATTCTTGCGCTTGCGGCTTAGAAAAACAGCAGTGGAGCCGGATGCAGGGACAAAAACGGATGTGGTGGTCATGGGGGAATCCTCGGAAAGAGCCTGAATAGTAAATAGCCAGCCAATCATACAGGGGGGCAAGGGTCCTGCCAAGGCCGTACGGCCCGGCATACTCAGGATTTTATAGCGCCGAAAGAGGCGTTGCAGGATGCGGGTGCGGACGGCGGCACCATTGTTTGATCAAAGCAGGGTTTTAAGCCATATTTGCAGTTGACAGCATATGAGGAAGGGTATTAGGTTCTGACTGCCTTGATGTTCCCCGGTAGCTCAGTGGTAGAGCAGGTGACTGTTAATCACTTGGTCGCTGGTTCGAATCCGGCCCGGGGAGCCATTTTTCAAATACAGCGACATTTTGGCCTAAAACGCCTTTTTCTTCTGAAACCAGCTTGTTCTGTTCTGCAAGCATACCAAAGGGTTGCTTTAACTCTACGGCCAATTCCCCATCTTTCCATATGCAGTTCGATACCATGAAGTTCAGAAGACGGCGTTTTTCAGCGGGGGACTGTTTTACGAACAGGTAATGGGCGTTCTGCGCTAGTTCTAGCAATTGGACACCTTCATCCATGTAAGACTGCCCTGCATCCTGAATCTGGCGAATCCGATCAAGAATGTCATTCTGCTCTTTACGCCATTCAGCGGCCTTTTCTTCGTAAAAGGCAGAGGTAATTTTCTCATCCAGCTTGTCGATGTACATGGCCTGTAAACGGCCTTCCAGCCGTTTATATTCGGTTTGCAGCCTGGATACCGTTTCTTCCTGAAATTGCCGCGTATCGGCCTGGCTTTCTTTCAAAGCCTGTACAACCCACTCCAACACATCATCATCAAAATGAAGCCCTTTTAAGACCTGACAAAACTTATCTTCCAGCACTTCCTGCTTAACGTATGGGACACCTTTTGCGCCAAGTGCGCGGTAACAAACATATCGACCCTTCTTGATTTCACCGACCAAGTAAGTCCCTGTATGTCCGCAGCGGATCAGCCCTGAAAAAGCAAAATCATGCTTTCTCTTTTTGGGGCGATTACCCGAACGATTATCCAAAACATCCTGCACGATCTGCCATAGTTCACAGCTTACAATTGGCTTATGCGTTCCTTTATAAAGCTGACCATCCCATTCAAAGTCACCCGTATAAATTCTATTTCTTAGAATTTTATGTACGGTGGATTTATATGCATTTTCAGTGGGTATTCAATGTCTATGAACTCAAACTATTAGCATTACATAAATTTTATAACGCGCATTGTCATCTGAGCATTCATAGGTTAAATGTCGTCCATGCCTAACGGGATAAGAAAGAATATTGCGCCTATCCTGCTAGCCCTTATTGTGCTGGCGCAATTCGCGCTTGCCCAGCATTCGACCGTGCATTTCTCCGAAAAGGACCATGCTGGCTTTCATCTTGCCCACAGCGTAGATCACGAAGATCACGGCAGTGATCAGAATAAATCACCATATACCAATAAACTTTGCCAAATTTGCCTTTTTGCCAAGAGCTTTTCACACGCTCTTTTAAGCAATCCGGCACTTATTTCCCATGACACGTTTAAGGTAATCTTTGTTTTCCCTTCTACGCAGGATGTGCGTGTTCAGGCGATTGCCAGCGCATATCAGCCCCGGGCACCACCTATCTTTCTTATCTAAACAAAAAACTCAATTCAAAAATTTTAGATAAGAAAGGACATATCTATGTCTAGAAAACTGCTATTGGCGGCCAGTGCGCTCGCTATATTAAACGTATCTCCGGCTTTTGCGGCGGATGGTCCTGACCTTAAAGCTCTTCGTGCGGAAATTGCCGCCATGAAACAGGCTTATGAAAGTAAAATCGATCAACTGGAAAGCAAGGTTCAAAACCTTGAAAGCCAGCAAAACCAAACGGCAAGAAAGGTCGCATTGGTTGAACCGGCGGCTGGAAATACCATTCCTGCCACATCTCAAAGAAAAATCAACGATAACAGCTTTAATCCTGAAATCGGCGTGATCCTGCGAGGGAAGTATCAGAGCTTTTCCGAAAACGAGGGCGAATTTGCAGGTTTTGCTGTTGGCGAGGAAGCCGAACGCGGCACTGAAGGCCTAGGTATTGATGAAACGGAGTTGAATTTCTCCGCCAGTGTTGATGATAAATTCCGTGGAAGCGCGACTGTGGCCCTACATGAGCATGGCGGTGAAACGGAAGTGGAGATTGAAGAAGCCTATGTAGAGACGACCTCTTTGCCATACGGCCTTCAGGCGAAAGCCGGACGGTTCTTCTCTGAACTTGGCTATCTCAACGCCCATCACAGCCATGCCGATGATTTTGCTGACAGACCGCTTCCGAACCGTGCTTTTCTCGACAGCAACTATGGTGATGACGGCGTTCAAATCTCTGCCGTACTCCCGACCGATCTTTATTCTGAAATCGGCGGTGGTGTCTATCGGGGGAATGATTTCCCTGGTGGCGGCGCAGATGGTGGTGATATCGGCTCATGGACGGCCTATGGCCGCGTTGGGGGCGATGTAGGCGACAACACAAGCTGGCGTTTAGGCTTGTCCACACTGCAAACCGAAGGGGCAGAACGCTCTGCCAACGAAGACATGGTTGTTTTCGATGGCGACAGCGGCCTCTACATTGCCGATGCTCGCATGGTTTACGCGCCCACCGGCAATAACGCTGAACAGGAAATCATTCTTCAGAGCGAATATTTTGTTCGTGACGAAGATGGAACCTATGATGATCAGGATGCTGGGACAGGTGCA
>JADLAT010000016.1 GCA_020848095.1 Alphaproteobacteria bacterium
AGCCGGCCTCAGGCGCGTTTGTGCTGGCGATTTTGGCCGGATATGGCAGCGAAGCCGTGGCGGCTTATGGTGTGGTGACACGGGTGGAGGCCTTTGCGTTTTTGCTGGTGCTGGCGCTGGCGATCGGAATGGCGCCGATTGTGGGCCAGAACTGGGGCGCGGAGCAATATAGCCGCGTGCATAGAACGATCAGGCTGGCGATTAATTTTAACCTGTTATGGTCCGGGTTGGCCGCTATTGTGCTGGCAGTGTTTGCCAAGGCGATTGGCCGGGCCTTTTCCGCGGACCCGCAGGTGATCTATTACGCGGCCCTGTTTTTATGGATTGTGCCGTTTTCTTACGGGGTCGGGAATCTGGTTTTTGGCTGGTCTTCGGCCTTTAATGCGATGGGTAAGCCGCAAAAAGCATTCACCATGATTTTTGTGAAATCCCTGTTGATGACCGTTCCCGCCGTTTATATCGGCGCGCAGCTTGCCGGTGTCATCGGGGTTGCCGTGGCTTTGGCGGCGGCGAATATTGCTTCCGGGGCCCTTTTTCATTTTTTAAGCGTGCGAGGATGCCAGCGCGAACAAGAGGCCGAGCAGCAAAAAAGCGCCGTTGTGGCCAGCGCCCAGATTATTTCGGGCGATGGGGAATGCGCAGAATCGCCTTAAATCATCAGGGTTGACCCCTAGAGCATGTCTTTTGTGCTGGGGAGCTGGTCCGCGGCGCGGGGGTCGATCTCAACGGCCATGCGCAGGGCTTTGGCGAGCGATTTAAAGATCGATTCAATAATGTGGTGGTTGTTGGTCCCGGCCAGTTGCGTGATGTGGCAGGTCATGCCCGCCGCCCCGGCAAAGCCGTTAAAGAATTCCTGAAACAGTTCCGTATCCATATCGCCGAGACGATCTACGGAAAAATTTACCTTCCAGACCAGATAAGGCCGGTTGGACAGATCCAGCGCGACGGCGGCTCTGGCCTCATCCATCACCAGATCGAAATGCCCATAGCGGCGGATGCCGATTTTATCGCCCAGCGCAGATTTTAAAGTCTGTCCCAGCGCGATGCCGACATCTTCCGCCGTGTGGTGCCCGTCGATATGCAGATCGCCGCTGGCCCGGATTTTCAAGTCAATCAGGGAATGTTTGGAGAGTTGTTCCAGCATATGATCGAAAAAGCCGATTCCGGTGGTGATTTCCGAGCGGCCTTGCCCGTCCAGATCAAGCGTGATGGATATGTCGGTTTCCTTGGTTTTCCGGGCGATGGTTCCGGTCCGGTTGGCGGGGCCGTTTTTGGGCATGGTTATAAGATCCTGTAATCTGTGGCGTTGTTGTCTTTAGGCAAGAATCTACATTGTTTTTTCCGGTTTTGCCATATATTCCCCTTTTAAAAGGCCGTAAGGATGATTTGCTGTACCCCGGCGCCCGGAGAGGGTTATGCTTTTACGGGTATTAAATAAGGGAGCGTTATGTCGGTATTGGAAAATCTTAAAGACGTTCGGCAGAAAATTGAAAACGCCGCCAAAGCCAGCGGGCGGTCTCCTTCCGCTGTGGCATTGATTGCCGTGAGCAAGATGCAGCCGGAGGCGAAAATTGAAGAGGCCCTGGCCGCCGGGCAGAGGGTTTTCGGCGAAAACCGGGTGCAGGAGGCGCAGACGCGCTGGGCGCAGCGGCGGGCTGAATTTTCAGATTTGCGGTTGCATCTGATCGGGCCGCTTCAGACCAATAAGGTGAAAGAGGCTGTGGCGCTGTTTGATGTGATTGAGACGCTGGACCGGGAAAAACTTGCACGCGCTCTATCTCTGGAGATGAAAAAACAGGGACGGTTTTTGCCGTGTTTTATTCAGGTTAATACCGGGGATGAGCCGCAAAAGGCCGGGATTTCCCCCGTTGATCTTAAGGCGTTTTATGGTTTTTGCGTGGAGGAATGCGGTCTGGATGTGCGGGGGTTGATGTGCATCCCCCCTGTGGAAGACCCGCCGGCATTGCATTTTTGCCTGTTGCGGCAATATGCGGCGGCTTTGGGGCTTACGGATTTAAGTATGGGGATGAGCGCGGATTTTGAAAAAGCTATTGGGGCCGGGGCTAATTTCGTGCGGGTGGGGAGCGGTGTTTTCGGGGATCGATTGGTATAGACCGGTTGGTATGGTTTTTAAAAAACGGCTGAATTTTAGGCCACAGGGCGGCGGGGCGCGTCCCATGTTACGGTTTCGCCATTGGCAAAGCGCGTGGTCGGCGGGGCCTGCGTTTGCGCATGTTTAAGGTCGGTGAAGGCAAGAAGACCGCCCGGTATGTCGTTTGTTGAGGGTGTTTCGGGTGGGGCGGCGGCGGCGCTGAGCCGGGCTTCGGGGCTGCCGTGGATTTTTGCCGCGCGCGGCAGATGCCCGTTGAGCATGAGCGCCATGGCCGCGCCGGTTAGATCGCTGCCGGTTTCTTCCTGCACGATGGCATTGACGATTCCGCCCGCAGCGCCAAGAGGTCCGCCGAAAACCGCGCCGCCTATGATCTGGCTGATGGGGCGGATGGTGTCGCCGGTGATCTCGCGGTAAACCGTATTGAGAACCGGGATGTGCTGGAGCGGGTTGACCATGTCCAGCAGATCGGCAAAGCCAAATTCTTTTTCCTCGCGCGTATTTGCGCTGGCCTGTCCCGCCGGGTCGCGGTAGGCGAGCGTTTTTCCGGGGGCTAAATTCGGCGCAGGGCGGCCCTGTGCGGCGGCGCTGAGCGTGTTTTCTATGGTGTTTCTCTGGCTCTCGCCATTGCCGTTTATCCATACGGGAATACTGCCGGCCATGCGGTCGCTTTTGACCATGCGCAGGGTTTTGTGCCGGGCATTTGCGGCGGCGATTTGCGGCTCATGGCCGGGGCGCGGCGGTATGTCGATCATGTAGTTTTCCTCTGGCGGGGGTTTATTCCCGAAAAAGGCGTTGCAAGCGCCGTGCCAGAGCGAGAAAGGTGGATTTTATAAAGGGTTGTCTTTATCCTGACAGGCGGGTTGGCGGGTTTTGCGTTTTGAAATTTTTCCGGGGAGCGGGCATTGAAGCCATTGGCGATTATTGATGAGGATGCGGCTTCCAGAGCGGTGCTGGCGCGGATTTTGGCGCAGGTTCCGGCGTTGGCGGAGGGCTGGGTTCTGGGCGGGGCGGCTGATTTCGCAGAGGGTGCCTTGCCGGATGTACTGATGCTGGCGGCGGGGGAAAATGTGCCGGAGGCGCTGCGTTCTTTGCCCCCTGAGGCGGTGCTGCGCAAGCCTGTGCGCGCCGGAGAGGTGATTGATCGCCTGCGGTTGTTGCAGGCGCGGCAGGGCCGGGAAAAGCCTGCCGATTTTATACAGATCGGGGTTTACAGGCTCGACCCGGTTTTGAACTTTTTGCATGTTGAGGCTGAGGAGGGTGCGGCGGCGGCGCCGATTCGCCTGACCGATAAGGAGAAGGAAATCCTTGTGGTTTTGCATGAATGCGCCGGGGTTCCGCTGGGCCGTGAGGCGCTTCTAGAGCGGGTTTGGGGGTATGGCCGTGATATAGAGACCCACACGCTGGAGACGCATATTTACCGATTGCGCCAGAAAATCGAGGCCGATCCGGCCAAGCCCGTTTTGTTGCTAACCGATGAAACGGGTTATTTTATTTCTTATTCATAATGATTTTCGTATTTATATGAAAAAATGTTTGTGTTTGGATTTTCCGGCTGTTATCTATTCGCGGTTCATTGATTTGACCTAAGATTTTAAAGTTTTATTACAACGGCTATGCGTAAAGGATAACAATATGGCTAATGGTAAAAGTAGAGACCAGTTGAGAATTTCGACTGTAGAAAAAATTAATCAAAGCGAATTAAACGATAATGGTCCAAAATTTGCTGAGTCTGTTGGGGCGGCGGTTGAAGAGCAGGCGAAATCTGCCGCGTCAACAGCAAAGCCTGTGAAGCGGGCACCCGATCCGGCATCAAGAATTTCCGATGTTGATGGGTTGCAGATTTTCGATAGTCGCGGTAATCCGACTGTAGAGGCGACGGTTACTCTGGAAGACGGCTCGTTCGGAACTGCGTCCGCTCCGTCCGGCGCATCCACGGGGAGTAGGGAAGCTGTGGAATTGCGGGATCACAATCCAAATAAGTATACGGGAGCCAGTGTAGAGCGCGCTGTGGAGAATGTTCGGCATGAAATTAAGGACACCATCACAGGCAAATTTGTGGAAGAGCAGGTTAAAATTGATCGTGCTATAAACAGGACCGATGGGACATATAATAAAAGCAAACTGGGTGCAAATGCCACTTTGGCCGTATCTCTGGCCGTGGCCAAGGCAGGGGCCGATTACCGAGGCCAGAAGCTGTACCAGTACTTGCGGGAGAATAAGTCTCTGGGCAAGATATTTTCTAAACATGCCGGATTTTCTCTGGATGACAAGAGCGGATTTTATCTGCCCGTGCCCATGGCCAATATTATCAATGGCGGGAAGCATGCAGAGAACCAACTGAATATTCAGGAATTTATGATTGTTCCTAAAGGTTTTGATACGCTTAGTGAATCTCTTGAGGCAGCCAGAAATACCTTTATGGAGCTGAAGAAGCGTCTTGAGAGCAAGAAAATGTCGACCACTGTTGGTGATGAGGGTGGTTTTGCCCCGTCCCAGCTTAGAACGCCAAACCAGACGATTAGCCTGATTAAACAGGCTATCGAAAATGCCGGTTACAAGCCGGGTGAGCAGATCGCCATTGCGATTGATTTTGCCGCTAGCGAGTTTTACAAAAACGGCCTTTATTCGCCGGAAAAAACCGGGAAAAGCAAAAATATGGACAGTGCCGGCATGGTGGAATATGCCGTTCGTCTGAAGGAAAAGCATCCGGAGATTATCTCCATGGAAGATGCTCTGGATGAGGGTGATTGGGAAGGCTGGAAAATGCTGACCGAGGCTCTGCCGCAGGTGCAACTGGTCGGGGATGATTTGTTCGTGACCAATAAGAAAATACTCCAAGAAGGGATTGATGCGGGTGTTGCCAATTCCATCTTGATCAAACCTAATCAGATCGGCACGCTTACGGAAACCGTAGAGGCCATCGCTTTGGCAAAAAGCGTGGGTTATGGCACGATCATTTCCCATCGTTCCGGCGAAACGGGAGATACAACCATTGCGGATATTTCCGTGGCCTTTAACGCCCTGCAGATCAAGACGGGTTCCTTATCCAGATCGGACAGGGTGGAGAAATACAATCAGCTGTTGCGGATTGAGAAAGATCTAGGCCGGGATGCTCGGTTTGCGGGTTCTTTGGCCTTCCAGCATCTGGATGCGGCCTGAGTTTTATCCTGACTATTTGAAACAAAACAAAACCCCGCTTTTCTGTTGAGAGCGGGGTTTTTTGCTGCGGGTTATCCTTTGGTCTTGCTGATCCCCAGTATGGCCTGGGCGCAGAGGGTTTCAACGGGCGCGCCGGTGCGTTTGCACTGGGCCTCCAGCTCCATAAGTTTTTGCAAGATCAGGTTTAAGCCCTTGAGGCTCCAGCGCTGGAGCTGGGCGCGGAAGGCCGGTTCTTGCTTAAAGAACAAAGGCGGGGAGAGTTTTTTAAGTGCCTGGTCCATGTCTGCGCCCTCTTCCATATGGGCCCGGACAAGATGCAGGCGGCGGAACTGTCCCTGCAGCCCGCGCAGGACCATG
The DNA here is from genome assembly GCA_020848095.1 of Alphaproteobacteria bacterium. Taxonomy (GTDB): domain Bacteria; phylum Pseudomonadota; class Alphaproteobacteria; order Micavibrionales; family Micavibrionaceae; genus JADLAT01. The sequence continues at coordinate 5,630 of JADLAT010000016.1, forward strand.
ACGAAGGAGACGCCCTCTTCCATGAGCTGGTTATAGGTTTTAAGGGCTTTGGCGGTGTCGCCGCCCGCTGTGGCGTAAACCAGATCATCAAGCGCGAGGGCTCCGGTTTCCCCGCAAACGGCGCGGACATCCTCCGGCGTGACCGGGGTTTTGTCTGTTCCCTTATACAGCAGGAGTTTTTCAATTTCAGAGCGGGCCTTGAGCCGGTCGCCGGAAATTCCGGCGGCGAGCCATGCGGCGGCTTCGGGCTCTATGGACAGGTTTTCAGCCTGAAGCGTTTCGCGGATCAGGCGGCCAAGGTCGCGCTCATCTTCTATATAGCAGGGCAGGGCGGCGGCGTTTTTAGCCTTTTCACACAAAAGGCGCAGGGTGGATCTTGGCCCAAGCTCTCCGGCTTCGAGCAGGACCAGCGCATTTTCGCCGGGATTTTGGAGGTAATCCTTGAGCAGGGGAGTGAGTTTATCGGCAGCGTTTTCAATGCGGATCAGGCGGTCGCCGCCCATCATCGAGATCGCGAAGGCTTCATCCGCAAGCCGGGCCGGGTCCTCGCCAAGGCCATCGGCAGAGAGGGTGACGGCGTTGAACGGGTCGTTGATATCGGCCACGACGGACAGGCCTATGGTTTTGCTGCGCTCTTTCATTAATCCGCTGTCGGGGCCGTAGATCAGGATTACCCGCGCCGCAGGATTTGGTTTTTTGACGAAAGATTCGATGTCGCGGAAGGAAAGTTTCATGCCGCAAGTTCACGTTCAAGGGCGCTGTAGGCGCATTGGTCTCTGCGCTTGAAAATTTCCGGGTCATAGTGGCGCTGGAAATCAAGCGCGGATTGGAGCGTGGGGAAAAGCCGGGCGTTGATTTTTGAATCGGTCATGCCGGTGCGGCAGATGGTCAGTATGGGCTCGATCTCTTTTTCAAAGCTCGCGATTTGCGGCGAGCGTTCGAGAAGATCGGCAAATTTTGCTGCGAATTCGGACATTTGTCCGGCGCCGTAGGGGATATCGAGAAAGGCGCCGTTGTGATTACGGGCGGTATCATAAGCCTTGAGCAACGGGGTCTTCAGAGATTCCGGCATGCGCTGGTTAAAGCCGTGATGTTTCAGGAGCTGGTCTATGCTGTTGGCAAAGACGGGGTCATAGGCCAGCGCCGCCGTGATGAGCAGCATTGTTCTGTGCTGGTGCAGGCCTACGCCGAACATGCGGGCCTCATACCGGTGGCCGTTGACCAGCCCGGCTTCGTCCTTGAGCGCGGCGATTTTGACATCCGGCCATAAGACGCTCTGGGCGAAGAAATAGTTGGTGGCGGTGTTGAGGCCCTTGGTTTTAAGCGCGTTGAAGCTGGTCCATGTACCGGAGGGCAGGCGCAGAAGATTGCCGTTTTCATCGTAATGCACGAAAAGCGGATTGTTCATTACGGCATCAATATGGGCGCGGATATAATCCTCCCCGCTTTGGGCGGTGAAAACATAAGGCGGGATGCCGCCGCGCGAACCCAGCGCCGCACGGTGGTGCATGCCGGCATGGCCGCGGAAGGGCGCGCCTTCGTTAAAGGGAGCGGTGTTTTCCGAGATCATGAATAAAAAAGGCGCCAGCACGTATAAGCGGCGCAGATTGGACAATAGATGGGCGGGGTCGGTGTAGCTGACCGAGACTTGCGTGGATTTACAGACGGAGAAATAAGCGGCGACTTTGACCATATCGGCGCGGGGCGGGCCGAAAAAAGCCTGATAACGCGGGGTGTCCATCAGGTTTTTAAGCAGGTCTTCCGCCGTTTTTTCGGGCAGATGCTGGAACCAGGAGCGTTTTAGCCCCAGCTCTGCGGCGGCCTCAGTCAGGCAGGACAGGCGGCAATCAAGATTGTCCATGACGGTGCGCAGGCAGTCCTGCTCCCCCGCTTCGGAGCCGACTTCGAGCATTTCGGCGGTGGGTTCATTGCGGACGAAATCCCCGCCGCAGGCCGCGTTGGCGGCGCGGGCGACTTCATGGTTTTGTGCAACTGTCATGGTGGCCAGATCCGGGCTGGCGGCATCGAAGAAGGTGAGCTCGACCTCTACCCCGGTTTTGGACTCCTGCTTGCCCGCGCCCGTATAGAGCGCGGCAACATCGTCTGGCGCAGCGATAATCCGCCGATCCGAGGGGTTGATTTCAGACATGAGGGCTCCTTTGAAAACCGCCCTCATAATATGGGTGTTTGTGCGCCGGAGGCAAAAAGAAAAATGCCCTTATATCCGATTATATTCCCGTTTTAGAGGTTTGGTATGAATTCCTGCGTGGTATCCAGGGCAAAAGGTTTTTCTGGTGTCGTTGTTTTTGGGTTTGCCTGTCCCCAATCAGCGGTGGCATCGGGCGTGAGGTTGCGCAGGAGCGTTTCCTGCGTTTCTCTTGCCGCTTTAATTTTGGCGGGGTCGGCATTGAGTCCTTCTAAAACGGCCACGGTGTGGGTGTGGACGTCTTGAAGATGCCGGTTTTTTTCGGGGATCTGGTTTTTGTATGTGTTCCATATGTTCAGGATTTCCTGAAGCGTTTCGTTGTTAGGGAATGCGTTCACTTTATTGCGTATGCTGGTTTCAATTTGTTGCAGTCTTGTTGTGTATATCTGATCTCCTGGTTTATTTTCATCGCCGTGGACAAGCACGTTGCGGATGTCACCGTTTTTATTGGCGGCACGGAAAAATTTTTCCAGTTTCTCCGGCTTGCGCTCGTGAAGGATGTCTTCCAGCTCGCGTAAATTTTTCCAGATGGCTTCTTTGAGTGCTGAGGCAAACGGGTCGCTGATTTTGGCGGTTTTTATGGGGCCGTAGCTCGTGGCGATCGTCAGATCTGTTTTGTTTTCGTAGTCCATTGTCTTTTTTCCTTTCAAATCCCAAAAGCTACGAGCAGATTCGGGTTTAATGCCGAAGTTCTGCCCGGTGGCCGGGGTTTTCGTTATTTGTCGGGAAATTGGTTAGAGCAGCGCTCAAAAAAATTCCCGCCAAGGTTTCCAAAGTGTGGAGACCACGGGCGGGAGCATAAATGGGCGCTCTGGCCGTGGCGCTTTAGCATTTTTGACGCGGTGCAAGCTGAGTCCATCAAATCCCGCGGTTACGATTTTGCCGTAACAAGTCTTCTATAGGGCGCTTTAAAAAATCTGTCAAATTTTTTTTAGGCAAAATTAGTATTTAAATCCAAAATCCTTCTGGAGGACCATGATCCGGTTTTCGACCGCCTGATGCGTTTTATCGGCAAAGTTACGATAGGCTTCCTCCATAATCCCATCCAGAATGAGGCGTCCACCGTGTTTTCTAAATAGATCTGAAAGCGTTTGTTCATCATGTTGCAGGGTTTTATGGCCGGGATGATCTGTTCCTTCGGGCTCAAACGTAAGAGCCATCAGCCCGGCGGGGCGTAATACGCGCAGGGATTGGGTGATCACGTTTTCCGGGCTTTCGATGAAATCCAGCACGCCGCAGGCCGTGACCACATCAAATTGATCGCTTTTGCTCCAGCGCAGGTCTTCGATGCTGCCGTGATGGCTGTCATCTATGTGGCCGTTTTCTCTGGCTTTTTCGAGCATTTTCAGCGCGATGTCCACGCCGGTGATGTGGATGTCTTTAAATCTTTGTTTGAACAGCCGTCCGATTTCCCCCGTTCCGGTGCCCAGATCCAGAAGCTGTATGGGCCGTTCCGGGGGAAGTTTTTCGGGGTGGAGCGGGTTTATATACAAGGGGTCCGTTGCATATTCATCAGGGGTGCTATGGATCATATTCAGCGCCGTGAACATGGTCAGTGGGCCGCACCATGCGACTTTTTTTGCGCCCCGATCATAGCGGGGGGCCATGGTGTCGAAGTGCTCCGCAATATTATGGTAGGTTTTGCGTTTTTGCGGGTCTGTGTTTTCTGAGGGGTTGTCAGCCATTTTATGTCTTTGTGCGCGCCATTGTTTTTATTTACATAGCGCACACAAAAGCAATTTGTCAAATAAAGTGAGGCTTATTGTGTGTTTTTAAGGTAGAGCGTTATTTGCAATTCGATCTGACGGGCGAGGTCGTTGAGTGCGTTTTCCCGCGTGTTTTGTTCGGAAACGCGGTTGGTGAACTCGCTGGAGAGGATGTTATAGCTGGTGACGGCCAGAGCGGTTCTTTGCAGCAGAATTTCCCCCGTCCGGGTGTCGGTGAGCTTGAAATCGGCAGACAGGCGGAGCTGGCCCCGCGTGGCATCGGCGTTTTTGGTGATGTCGAGATCGGATTTGGATTCCTGTATGGTTTCTACATCAAGCGCGTAAAGTGGGGATGCGGGCCGTCCGTTCCGGTAGAAACGGTCAATCAGCGCGTTGCGCAGGAATTGCCCTTCGCGGTTGGGGATGCCGCCAATTTCAATTTGCTCCAGCCTGGTTTCAACGCCGGTGGCGGTGTATTTATTCACGCCATAGACGGGCTGGAACCCGCAGGAGGCAAGGTAAATCCCTGTGAGGATGAGGGGGATATATAAAAAGACCGACCGGCCGGAATTTTTGAATTTTCTCATATTTAACCCGCTACAATATTGATGATTTTACCCGGAACGTAGATGAATTTGCGCAAGGTCAGGCCGTTCATGGCCTTTATGACGTTTTCCTGTGCCAGTGCGCGGCTGCGGGCCTCGTCCTCGGCGGCATCCGGGGGCAGGCTTAAAGACGCGCGGACTTTACCGTTGACCTGTACGCCTATGGTGATGCTCTCCTCAACGAGCAGGGCCGGGTCGGCTACGGGCCATGGTTCCTTGGCCAGAAGGCTGTTATGTCCCAGCGCGCTCCAGAGTTCTTCGGCCAGATGGGGCATCATCGGATTCATGAGTTTGATAAGAATCTCCAGCGTTTCCTTCAGCGCCCAGTCGCCTCCATCCAGCAGCGCGTAATCTGCCGCCTGCTCCGGCTTGGCGATTTTATTGGAAAGCTCCCGGATGCGGGCTACGGCTTTGTTCATTGCAAAGGCCTCAATATCCGCCGAGACATTTTCAATGGCCTTATGTGCGCTTTGGCGCAGTTTAAGGATTTCCGCGTCAAAATGTGCGGGTTTTGCACCGTCATTGGCGGGAATGTGCTGGCGGTAGTCCATAATCATGCGGTGGAGGCGGTTGACGTAGCGCCATGCGCCCTCAATCCCGCTTTCGGTCCATTCCAGATCGCGCTCCGGCGGGGAGTCGGATAAAATGAACAATCGCGCGGCGTCCGCGCCGTAGGTGGCCAGAATATCCTCAGGGTCCACGACGTTTTTCTTGGATTTTGACATTTTGATGGAAGGGCCGATTTTTACCGGTTTCCCGCCATCATACGTGAATTTTCCATCTTCGCCCTTGAGAATTTCAGAGGGGAAAAGCCATTTCCCTTCTGCGTTTTGATAGGTTTCATGCGTGACCATGCCTTGCGTAAACAGGCCCGCGAAGGGTTCCGAACAATCGACATAGCCGCAATCGCGCAGGGCCTTGGTAAAGAAGCGCGCATACAGCAGGTGCAAAACGGCGTGTTCCACCCCGCCGATATATTGCTCCACCGGCATCCAGTAGGCGGCTTTATCCTTGGCCACGGGCAGGGAGTCATTGCGGGGGTCGCAGTAGCGGAATTGATACCAGCTTGATTCGAAGAACGTATCAAACGTGTCGGTTTCCCGCTGGGCGGGCTTGGAGCATACCGGGCAGTCGGTGTTTTTCCATGTGGGGTGATTAGCCAGCGGATTTCCGGTCTTATCGAAGGTTACGTCCTCGGGCAATGTGACGGGGAGCTGGCTTTCCGGCACGGGAACGGGGCCGCAGGTTTCACAGTAAATGATCGGGATGGGGCAGCCCCAGTAACGCTGGCGCGAGATGCCCCAGTCACGCAGGCGGAATTGTGTTGCGCCGAAGCCGGATTGATCGGCCTCACATTTTGCGATGACGGCTTCCTTGGCGGCCTCGATGGTCAGGCCGTTGAGGCATTGTGAGTTTACAAGCATGCCCTCCCCGGTATAGGCCTGTGTTAATTCGGGTGGCGCGTCTGGGGAATCGGGCGCGATAACGGGCAGGACGGGCAAGTTGTATTTCTTTGCGAAATCGAAATCGCGCTGGTCATGCGCGGGAACGCCGAAAACGGCGCCGGTGCCGTAATCCATCAAGATGAAATTGGCGACATAGATAGGCACTTCGCGGCCCAATAGCGGGTGCGTGGCGGTATGGCCGGTGTCAAAGCCCAGTTTTTCTGCCTGGGCTATGGCCTCTTCCGAGGTCCCGACCGACTGGCAGGTTTGTACGAATTTATCGAAGCCGGGCCTGGCTTTGCACAGAGATTGCGCCAGAGGATGATCGGGCGCCAGCGCGAGGAAGCTGGCGCCGAATAACGTATCGGGCCGGGTGGTGAAAACCTCGATTTTTTCATTTGTGCCGGTGATATCCCATTTGAATTGCAGCCCTCTGGATTTACCGATCCAGTTTTCCTGCATAATGCGCACCTTTTCCGGCCAGCGATCCAGCTTTTGCAGGTCATCGCGCAGCTCATCGGCGTAATCGGTGATTTTCAGGAACCACTGGTTCAGCCGCCGCCGCTCTACCGGCGCGCCGGAGCGCCAGCCCCTGCCATCGACCACCTGTTCATTGGCCAGAACCGTATTTTCCACCGGGTCCCAGTTCACCAGCGATTCCTTACGATAGGCGATGCCCTTTTTCAGGAAATCCAGAAACATTTTTTGTTCATGTTTATAGTATTGCGGGTGGCAGGTGGCGATTTCCCGCGACCAGTCAATGGACAGACCCATGGATTTGAGCTGGCCGCGCATGGATTTTATGTTGGCGTAGGTCCATTTGGCCGGGTGTTCTCCGCGCTCGATCGCTGCGTTTTCCGCCGGAAGGCCAAAAGCATCCCAGCCCATCGGGTGGATGACGTTGTAGCCCCGGGCCGCGCGGTAGCGCGCCACGACATCCCCCAGCGCATAATTGCGCACATGGCCGACATGGATGCGCCCGGAAGGGTAGGGAAACATTTCCAGCACGTAATATTTTGGTTTTTCGGGATCTTCGGTGGTGGTGAAGCAGGCTTGCTCCTCCCAGATTTTACGCCATTTGGCTTCGGATTCCCGGATATTGTATTTTTCTGTGCTCATTGCTCCAACTTCCAGCTTTATGCAGAAAAGCCAGCAGGTTCAGGGACAAGCTGGCTTTGTTCGGGGTGTTTCCCGATAGTTAATTGTCGCCGCCGTTTTGGCTCAGGCGAAGCTGGCGCGCACGGGTCAGGATTGTGTCCTCAAGCTGGCGCGCCATTTCGGGTGCCGGTGCGGTATCAAACCATGTGCCGGTCTGGTTGATCTGTTTATAGACCCGGACCTCTATGCCATCTGAGCGGAGCTGGCGGTTTAAAATAAAGACATTGAGTTTATAACGCTCTTTTTTCGCGCTGTCAGGGCTGTACCAGTCTGTCAGGATAACTCCGCCGAACGGGTCGGCGCTGGCCAGCGGCATGAAAGAGACCGTGTCAAGCGAGGCGCGCCATAAGAAGCTGTTGACGCCGATGCCGGTTGAGCCATCGCCCTCCCCTTCCTTGCGTTTGCCGCCAAAAGAAAGGCCGCCCGCGCCAAAAATGCTTTTGGGCTTGCTGTAGATGTCGCCGCCCGTTGACGGGCGGTCAGCGCCGGAGGGGTATTTGGCCTCTGACTGGATTTTATTGCCGCTGCAGCCCGCAAGGCCGAAAGCAAAGAGAGCCAGAACCGGAAACAAAAAGAGAGAGATGGATTTTTTCATTGTTTTTTCGCGCCGCGCCTTTACCTTGAAACGTGAAAGGCAAACCTAGCATGCCCCGTGATGCGCCTCAAGAGTCATATTGTGCTTTGTTTGCAGTTTGGGATTGTTGTAAATTTGCAACGCATGAAAAAAAATGTTGCGTTTTTGCCATTAAGAAAATTGACCCCTATCGGAAACTCAGGCTTACTGTGCAGGCTTATTGAATTTTCGATGAGCGTTCACGGCTTTTCGTTGCTGTGTATTCAACAAAATTATCGTCTGTTTAAAACTGGAGGAATGATAATGAAAAAACTACTTCTCAGCTCTGTCGCCGTAATCGGTCTGGCAACTGTTGCTACTCCTGCTGCCGCTCAGGTTCAGCTGGATCTTGGTGGTTACTTTAAAGGCTATGGCGCTTATGTCGATCAAGACGAAGCTGCTGCCAGCGAAGTTAACAACTTTGACATCATTCGTAACACTGAAGTTCACTTCGGTGGCGAAACAACACTGGATAACGGCCTGACGGTCGGTGCCCATATCGAAGCGGCTGCTGATGGCGGCGATGCTTTTGGCGTTGATGAGTCCTATGTTTATCTGTCCGGCGGCTGGGGCCGCGTGAACTTCGGTGACGAAGATGGCGCTGCTTACCTGTTGCAGGTTGAGGCTCCTTCTGCTGATGCTAACATTGACGGTCTGCGTCAGTATGTTCAGCCAGTTAACTACACGGTTCTTCCGGGTGTTGCTGCTGGTACGATCAGCTCTTCCATCGGTTCCGGCTTTAACCAAGGCGGTATTGACTACGATCAGGACGTTTCCGGTAAAGCTTCCAAGCTGACCTACTTGACGCCAATTCTGAACGGTTTCCAGGCTGGTGTGTCTTACTCTCCTGACACAGACAATGCAACGGAGCTGGGTGGTGTTGGTTCTGACGACGTTGTTAATGCTTTTGGCGAAACCTATGAAGCCGGCGTTCGTTACGAAGGTCAATTCAACAATATCGGTATGGTTTTGGGTGCTGGTTACTCACACACAGAACTGGAAGCTGAAAGAGCCGCTGGCGCTTTCATTGCCGGTGACTTCACGGATGATCGTCAAGCCTGGAACGTCGGTGCTGACTTTGACTTCGGACCATTCGGTTTGGGCGTTGCCTACATGGAAGACAATTTCGGTGAAGCTTCTACAGCTGGCGTTGGTACGCCAAACACAGATGATGAAGAGACAATTGTTGTTGGTGCTGACTACACAACGGGTCCTTTCAAACTCGGCGCTTCCTACCTGAACAAAGAAAACACAAATGGTGTTGATGGCCTGGATACAGACCGTTACTCCGGCGGTGTTACATACACATACGGTCCCGGCATGACTTTCCGTGGTTCCGTTGGTCACATCGAGCATGACCCAGTTGGTGCTGGCGATGCAGATGCGACATATGTTGTTCTGGGTACACAGATCAATTTCTAATCTCTCCTCAACGAGATATGAATTTAGAAAAGGGCGCTCTCGGGCGCCCTTTTTTGTGGCTGCTTTATGGGTGTCTGTGGGGTGATTGCTCCAGAAATAATTTTAAATTTATCAAAGTTTCCGGTACGCTTCGGGCCATGATCGATGAAACGCAGCGGGTGTTGGACACTCTTTTTTACCCCTTCCAATCCGGAGAAATCGCCGTGCCTTTGGCCGGCGCGCGGGTTTTGTTTTTGAATGCGCAGTTTCATCCCGCGCTGGAGATGTTTTTAAAGCCGGATTTGTTATTGCAGCAATATTTTAAACCCTATGCGCACAGGCTGGCGGCGGCAGGATTTACAGGTTTAGAGGATGATGGGCGCGGCGCGGGCGGCGATGAAAAAGAAACGCTGGATATGGTTTTGGCGGTGTTGCCCAAAAACCGGATTGAGGCTGAATATTTACTGGCCCGCGCGATGATGGCTTTGAAGCCGGGCGGGGTTTTGGTGGCGGCCGCGGATAATCGTGCCGGGGGCGGGCGGCTTGAAAAGACGCTGGCGGGTTTTGGGCTGGCGGCCCTCCGGAGCGAGCCGCGTAATAAATGCCGCCGGGTGAGCGGGATCAAGAACGCGTGGGCGGCGAAGGAATTTATAGACATCTGGGGAAAGGCGCAAAGCGCCGGGGCGCCGCAAATGGTTTTGGGCGGCGATTTTCAGTCATGGCCGGGGCTTTTTGGCTGGGACAAGATTGATAAAGGATCGGAGATTTTGTTGCGGCATTTGCCAGATGATTTATACGGGCGGGGGGCGGATTTTGGCTGCGGTTACGGTTATCTTTCCCGGCATGTGGCGCAGCAAGCGCGCGTGGAATCCCTTTTATGTATTGATGCGGATAGCCGGGCGCTCCGGATGTGCAGGGAAAATACACAAGCGCAAATGCGCGATGGCGGCCCGCAAATTGAGTTTTTATGGGTCGATCTGTGCCAGCCCAACAGGGCCATTGGCAATCTGGATTTTATTGTGATGAACCCGCCTTTCCATGAAGGCCGCGCGGCGGATGCGGGGATCGGGGAAGGGTTTATTGCTACCGCGGCGGTGGCGCTTAAAAAGGGCGGGCGGTTATTTATGGTCGCCAATCGGCAGCTCGGCTATGAACGCGCGATTGAGGGGCTTTTCACAAAAAGCGCCAAACCGTTTGAGGGGCAGGGTTTTAAGGTTATCGAAGCGGTTAAATGAAGTAAATATGCCCCTCGGCCTCAAGCTCGGCAACCTGCTTTAAGATGCGTTGAAGCTTCTTTTCATCGTGCAGGGCCTGCTTGTTCAGGCCGGTTTCCCGCGCCACCATGTAGTAGATGGAATCAGGGGTGACGTCGCTGCCGCGCCCGTGGGTTTTTACGTGGTAGGCCATGGCCGCATCCATGGTGATGATGGCCTTATCCGGCTGGCTTCTTTTGCGCATATGTTCATCGCACAGATTAATGATGAGCATGAGGTTATTATTGGAGATGTTTACGCCATGGTGTTTTTCATGGCTGGGGCGCAGCGCCTTTAGGATTTGATAGGTTTCCACGGCGTTGGGTGTTTTCAGGAAGACTTTCTGGAAACGCCGTTCGAGCGCCGGATCCTCGGCTACATACATGCGAAATTCATCCAAGGTGGTGGCACCAATGACCATAAGGTCGCCCGCCGTCAGATAGGGTTTCATAACATCCGAAAGCCCGGCGTAAGAGGAGCCGGTGCAATTGGGCATGATCTGGTGAATCTCGTCAATAAAGAGGATTATGCGCGGGTTTTCGCTGTTGTGATAGCGCTCCGCCACGCCCTTACACAGGGGAATGAAGCGCTCTTGAAATTCCGCCGGGCCGGACGTTCCGGCAGCCATGCGGGCCAGTTCAACCTCAAGCACGCGGGCGTCTTTCAGGTAGTCGGGCACGGTTTCTTCGGCGATTCTCTGGGCCAGTGCGACCACCATCGCGGTTTTACCAACCCCGGCAGGGGCCAGAAGCACCGCGTTTTTGCGGCCCTTTTGCAGCAGGATCAAAATGGTTTCCTCGACCTCTTTGTCCCGGCCTGTGATGGGGCCAAAGCGGTTCAGGCGGGCCAAGGCAGTGTAATCCGTGCAATAGGCTCTGAAAAGGTCTTCGAGCTCTCCGTTGGTGACGTTGTAATGCCATTGTTCAGACATGGGCGATACTTCCCGGTTTTTGAATAAATTTGAAGGTTATACGGCCAAGGCCGCATTGGGCAAGTATAGCCCAGCTCTTATCTTAAAGGTAGAGCGTTAAAAAGATATTTGTATGCTATGAAAACTCTGAATCGCTATAACCCTGCGCGTAAAGGGCGGCGGTGAGGTCGCCGTGCAGGATGAGATTTTGTATAGCAGTGGCGACAACGGGTTTGGGCCTGTAGCCGATGCCCAGCCCGGCAGAGTGCAGCATGGGGATGTCATTCGCGCCATCGCCTATGGTGAGGGCGTTCTCGGGGTTTAAATTCAAGATGTGCAGATAGTGGTTTAAAAATTCGACTTTTGCGAATTTATCCAAAATGGGCGGAATGACTTCTCCGCTGAGTTGTTCGCCGTTTATCCCCCCCTTTATCCCGCCCTTCAGCCCCAGCGTGTTGCCGTGGTGATGGTCAAAACCGGTCAGGCGGGCTATGGCCTCGGTAAAAAAGGTGAAGCCGCCGGAGACAAGGACGCAGGTTGCGCCGTGTTTGCGCATGGTGCGCGTGAGTGTTTCCGCGCCGGGATTTACAATGGTTTCCTCCAGCGTTTTTTGCAGCATGGCTATGGGGAGATCCTTCAGGAGGCCTACGCGCTCTATGATGGCGGCATGAAAATCCAGCGTGCCGTTCATGGCGCGCGCGGTGATTTCCGCGATCTGTTCCTTTAAGCCCGCATGGGCGGCCATGTCATCGAGCGTTTCACCCGCAACGATGGTGGAATCCATATCAGCCAGCAGTAGTTTTTTGCGCCGGTTTGCCTGTGGTGTAATAAACAGGTCGATTTTAAATTTTTCCTGCGCGAAGGCGGCGCGAATTTGTGCAGCTTTTTCCGTTTCGCCAAGAGTTTCGCCGGAGACGTTAATTTCAAATTCCGCCGCTTTGCCGGGGGAGAGCCACGTGATTTCATCACCACATTTCAAGCCATAGTTTTGTACGATTTCTATCGCGCGGGAAAGGTGGGCGTTTTCGAGGGTACCTTGTGGCGCGGAAACAAGTGTGAGGATATGAGTCATTTAAAGAGGGCTTTCAAAAAATATTTTGGTTGTTATTTCAAGTGAAATCTGCGAAGGATTTTGTGCAGATTTTTGGTATTATCCGGCGCAGCGTAAAGCAGGATTCCGGCAGAGGAATTTTTATTGTTTCCTTGGGTTCAAGTGGTTGCGGCATTACGAAGATCGTATCATTATATCGGGAAGAAGCCCTTACATTAGAAAAGATTTTAAGTCATGGAAAAGCCCGCTGTAAAGCCAAGAAATCCCTGTTTTTCCTCCGGCCCCTGTGCCAAGCGTCCGGGGTGGAGCCTTGATGCGCTTTCCGGCGCGTTGCTGGGCCGTTCGCACCGCGCGGCGCCGCTTAAAAAACAGCTTAAAGATGTGATTGATCGTCACAGACAGATTTTAGGCATTCCGGAGGATTATCTGATCGGGATTGTTCCGGCTTCGGATACCGGCGCGTTTGAGATGGCGCTTTGGTCCATGCTTGGGGCCAGAGGGGTGGATGTTTTTGCGTGGGAAGCGTTTTCCGGCGACTGGCTCAAGGATGTGACCGGGGAGCTGAAAATCGAAGATGTGAAAACCTATAAGGCGCCCTATGGCGCCCTGCCCGATTTATCCGCCGCCGACCCGGCGCGGGATTGTGTTTTTGCGTGGAACGGGACAACGTCGGGCGTGCGCGTTCCGGACGGGGACTGGCTTTCCGAAGCGCGGGAGGGTTTGACTTTTTGTGATGCGACCTCGGCGGTGTTTGCCTATGATTTACCGTGGGAGAAGCTGGATGTGGTGACGTGGAGCTGGCAGAAGGTGCTGGGCGGAGAAGCGGCGCATGGGATGCTGGTGCTTTCTCCGCGCGCGGTGGAGCGGCTTGAGCGTTTTGTGCCGGACCGGCCCTTGCCGAAAATTTTCCGCATGACGAAAAAGGGCAAAGACGGCGCGGTGAAGGTCAATCGCGATCTGTTTGAGGGCGCGACGATCAATACGCCCTCCATGCTGGCGGTGGCGGATTGTCTGGATGCGTTGAACTGGGTGTCCAATATTGGCGGTTTGCGCACAACAATTGCGCGGTCGGAAGAGAATTTCAAGGCGATTGAGAACTGGGTGAACAAGACGCCCTGGGTGGATTTTCTGGCGGAAGACCCGGCAAGTCGCTCGACAACATCTGTATGTCTTAAGATTATTGATCAGGAATTTGCCGCTCTGGACGATGGGGCGCAGCAAGGCTTTATCAAGGCCATGACCAAGGCTTTGCAGGATGAGAAAGTGGCCTATGATATTGCCGCCTATCGCGACGCGCCCGCAGGTTTGCGGATCTGGTGCGGGGCGACGGTGCAGCCCGGCGATGTCGAGCATTTGATGCCGTGGCTGGATTGGGCCTTTATGGTCGCCAAGATGAGCGCCAGAGCCGCGGCCTAAAAACTTTTCCTTGATACTTGTTTATGGGCGCCGCCGAGGGGCGGGCCGCATTCTTTCGTATTGATTTTATTTTAGACTCTGCTACATCTTGACGCCTGTTTGCCTAAACAAGACAAAATTAGGAGTAAAATCATGGCGAAAGTTCTTATCAGTGACAAGCTGGACCCTCTGGCTGTCGAAATTTTCAAGAAAAACGGTATTGAGGTTGATTTCAAGGCGGGGATTTCCGCTGCGGAGCTGCTGGAGATTATTCCGCAATATGACGGTCTGGCCGTTCGGAGCGAGACAAAGGTCACGGCAGAGATTCTGGCCGCCGGGAAAAATTTAAAAGTCGTGGGACGTGCCGGGATCGGCGTTGATAATATCGACGTGCCCAAGGCCACCGAAGCGGGCGTTGTGGTTATGAACACGCCCTTTGGAAACTCTATCACCACCGCTGAACACGCTATTGCGATGATGTTTGCGCTGGCGCGGGAAATCCCGGAAGCCAATACGTCTACGCATGCCGGAAAATGGGAAAAGAAGCGTTTCATGGGCGTGGAGCTTTATAACAAAACTCTGGGCGTTGTGGGGTGCGGCAATATTGGCGGCATTGTGGCGGCGCGCGGTGTGGGCCTGAAAATGAACGTGATTGCCTATGACCCGTTTTTGAGCGAGGAGCGCGCGGTGTCTCTGGGCGTGGAGAAGGTGGAGCTGGATGATTTGCTGGCGCGGGCCGATTTTATTACGCTGCATGTGCCGAAAAATGCGCATACGGCTAATATTATCCGGGCGGAGACGATTGCCAAAATGAAAGACGGCGTGCGGATTATCAATTGCGCACGCGGCGGGATTATTAACGAAGCCGATCTGAAGGTGGCGCTGGATTCGGGCAAGGTGGCCGGAGCGGCGCTGGATGTGTTTGAGGTTGAACCGGCGAAGGAGAGCATTTTCTTCGGGATGCCCAATGTGGTCTGTACGCCGCATCTGGGCGCGGCCACAACGGAGGCGCAGGTCAATGTTGCCTTGCAGGTGGCCGAGCAGATGTCGGATTATCTTAATACCGGCGCGGTGAGCAATGCGATCAATGCGGCCTCGATTTCGGCGGAAGATGCGCCGCGGCTTAAGCCGTATCTCAAGCTGGCCGAGCAGATGGGGCAGTTTGCCGGGCAGATTTCCGAGAGTGCCATTCAAAAGATCGAAATTGAATATGAAGGCACGATCACGGAGTTGAATACCGATCCCGTGACCTCGACGATTATTGCCAGTCTGCTGCGCAATCAGACCGAGAGCGTGAACATGGTCAATGCCATGCAAATGGCGGAAAGCCGGGGCATTCAGATCAAGCAAAGCTATGACAAGACGGCGCGGAACTGGCGCTCCATGATCAATGTGATTGTGACCTCCTCTACCCGGACGCGTAATGTTATGGGCACGTTGTTTACCGGAAAAGAGCCGCGTATCGTTAATATCGAGGGCGTGCCGATTGAGGCCGCGCTGTCGGCCAATATGCTCTTTATCCGCAATGATGACCAGCCGGGCATGATTGGTGATCTGGGAATGTTGCTGGGGCAGGCGGGCATGAATATTGCCGATTTCCGTCTGGGGCGTAAGGGTGATTCGTCCGGTGCGATCTGTCTGGTGGCGCTGGATGGGCCGGTGAGTGATGATCTGTTTGCAAAAATCTCAGCACAAAAGCAGATTCAAAGCGCAAAACGGCTTAGTTTTTAAGCGCGTTTCAGGTGTTTTAGGCTTTTTTGGCGTTTTTAACGAAATAGCGAAGGCAGGCGTTGTTCAGCTCGGTTTTTATGCGCTGGCCGTTCTGGCCGCCATCGCCGGTTATTCCCTGAGCGATGATGACCGAAAAGGCGCGGTGATGGGCCTCTATGATTTTAAGAACGTCATTATCTATGCGGGTTATGGTTTCCAAAAAGCCAAGAATGATGTTGGCCGCGCCGCCGATCAGGGTGTAGCGGAAAATCGAGGCGTTGGCTTTGAGCTCCATAACCGGCGTGATGAAGCTCTGGACCGTGGGCGGGGTTTGGGTATTGGCGGCTCTGGCCGCTTCTAAAGCCAATTTCAGGCGGTCAAGATATTCCCGGGCCATGGGCGTGAAATCCGTATCGTTATTATCAATGAGCGCCTGACAGCGCGGTATCAGGCTTTCATCCAGCGGACCGGGGCCGATTTTTGCCGTGAGCAGGCGGCTGGCTTTATGCGTTTTGATCTGTGGCGCGGTGTTGAGGGCTGTCATTTATTTTTTAAGCCTTTTTATGCGGTTGCAGGGCTCCGGCGTTTACAAGGGCCGGCGAAGGGGGCGGATTGTGTGCGCCGCCGGTCGGGGCCGAAGAAATCCGGTGTTTCAATGAAATCGCGGGGATGGCTGATGACGTGGGCTATGCGCCGGATGAGGTCGCCAGCGGAGAAGGGCTTGATCAGAAATTCGGTCACGCCCAGATCGCGCGCGCGGGTGATTCGCGCAGGGGCGCTGTAGCCGGTTAAGAGGATTATGGGGACCGTTTTATTGGGAGAAAGGGACGATTTGCGGATCTGATCAACCATTTCCAGCCCTGTAGCCGGGCTCATTTGCCAGTCGGTCAGAACGATATCGGGGTTTTCATCGCAGAAAAGCTCAAAACCCTGCGCGCCATCGGCGGCCTTGATGATTCGGCCAACGCCCAGCGTTCCCAAAAGCGCGCCGATCAGGTTTTGCATGGGCGGTGTATCTTCGGCGATCAGGGCGCTTAATTTGTGAAAATGATAACTCACGAGGGCCTCGTAAAGTCGGGGGCAGATAACAGGCCTATAATAAGCGTGTTTGGGCCATAATAAAAGAGCCCCGGTGCTCAGCTTCAAAACGAGTACAAGTGTAATCGTGTCTGAAACCGAAGGCCGGGGCCCATCGGGAAATGTAACTGCCGTTTTTTACGGGCTTACCCCTCCGGGGGGCTTTGCCAGACATAAAATCCGGTCAGTCATTGCGCCCGGATCAGAACAGTTTTTTAGAAAAAGGAGATTAGCTTTATCGCCTGTTTTCTTTCTGTCCATCGGCGGGATAACCCCGCTTTCCGGTTTTATCGTGGTGATCAACCACGGGACGGTTTTTGCTGCAGCGCTGCCGTCCGTTCAGAGTAAGATGCAGACGTTCCCTGTTATTTTTCGGAGATTCCAGGTCGTATTTTTATGTGTACCACCACAGGTCCGAATCATCCCGGCAAATAAATAAGGAACTCTCTCACCCCTTGAGCATTTGGTGTCTTGCGGGCAAGGATTACGCCCGCAAACATTTCTCCAAATACCCCGACCGGTGACCATCCGGTCAGACGTTCAGGATCATTTATAAATGTCCGGAACATTGGGGAAAGTATGAGCCAATTTTTTTTCAGTGTCTAATTTGTGTCCATATGCTTTTGAAATAAATTGTATTTTAGAATGTCGTAATGGAAACAGTCTTTTGGAAAGGGCCGAATCGATGAAAGTTTCAAATCCGGATCATAGACGAATAGTTTTCAGACTTCGGGGTTTTTGGACCCCGGCTTCACTCGATATTAACCGTTTGCCTGTACAACAAAGGGGAGGGAAGATTTTAACAGGTGTATATGGTGCATAGGGCGCAAGATCATGTGCCCGCTTTCATTTTAACATAATTGTTGACAAAAGCGTTCAATTTCGCTAAAAATCATACCGTTCTGTTAATTAATTGTTAATAATTTGTGTGAAAGACGATATAAGGTCTTTACCACTTGTGTGTTTTGAGGAGAGAAAAATGGCTAGTAAGGGCGCAAACGCTACGCAGGCAGATAATCAGGCAAGCAATAAAGTTCAGGCAGATACGCAGGCTCCAGCCTCTGTAAGCGTAGAAAATCTGGCAGTTTCGCCTCTACCGGCCGATGCCATAGACAAGCCCGCAGCCGGGTCGACCCTCGAAGTGGCGGTTGAGCCCGGTCAGCAATATTCTTTCAGTTTCTCAAGCGATGCGGTGCAGAATTTTCAGCAATCCGGCGGCGATCTTATTTTGCGCTTTGATGACGGCAGCGCCATTGCCTTGAAAGGTTTTTCTGTGGCTTCGGCTACCGCCGATCCGGCGACGCTGGCTTTTAGCGATGCGATCTCTCCCGACGCGCTGGCCTTGAAGATTTATGTGCCTGAGGTTTCTCCGCCCGATGAAGCCCAGTTGCAGGCGGCAAAAGCCGAGCTGCGCAAGGAAAATGCTGATTCCGTAGAAGGGCAGATTGCCCAGGATGAGGCCGTTGTGCAGGCGGATATTAAGGAGATTGCCGCTGCCGAGAAAGACATGGCCGAGTTGCTGGCGAAAATTGAACCTGCCGCCGGGGAAAATGCCGGCGCGCCCGGTAGCCCGCAGAATACAGGTTTTACCTTTTCCAATCCTGAAATTACGCCTGTTGGCCCTTTGAATGCTGTGGGGCCGATTGATCCTACTGCCTTGCAGTACGGCGTTAATTTTCAAAATCCCGATTTATTGTTCCGTCCGGAAGAAGATCTTACGCCGCCTAACAGCCTTCCAGAAGTCGATGTTGTCGATCTGGCGGTGGATGAAAGCGATCTGGCGCCGTCTTTGTCCGTATCGGGCGCGGTGCCGCTTGATTTCGGCGGGGATGGTCCGGGCACGGTTTTTGCCAGTGGCGCCTTTCAGGCTAATGGTTCTTTGGCCGGTGGCGCTCTGAGTTCGGGCGGTGTGGCGATTATTGTGACGGCAACGCCTACGGGTTATGTCGGTATGGCGGGCGGCGTCAAGGTTTTTGATCTGGTGTTTGATCCGGCAACGCCGGGCGCGTTTACCTTTACGCAATCTGCAGCGATCGACCATCAGGACGGTACAAACCCCAATGATGTGATTTCTCTGGTCTTTGGCGTAACGGCGCAGGATGCCGATGGTGATCAATCCAGTACAAGCATTACGATTTTTGTGGCCGATGACGCGCCGGGTCTTACCCCGCCTGTGGTTGAGGCTATCAATGAATCTGCGCTGTCTGGCGGGCTGATTGTGGTTGGCGATGTGCTGGCGGTTGATTTCGGTAATGATGTTGGCGGTACGGTAAGCCTGAACGGAACAAATAGTGTTAACGGCGTGGCCGCTTTGACCTCCGGCGGGCAGGCGGTTACGATCGTTGCCACGGCGGGCGGCTATGAGGGTCAATTACCCGGCGGTGCGAAGGTTTTTGCCTTGAGTGTTAATCCGGCAACGGGCGCTTATGAATACACACAATTTAAAGGGCTGGATCATGCGGTCGGTCAGGATATTATCAGCCTGGTTTTCGGTGTTGATGTTATTGATTTTGACGGCGACCGGACGGATACCACGATTACGGTCAATATAAAGGACAGTGTGCCAACATTAAACGGCACGCCTGTAATCGGCGCCGGTCTGGAGGTTGTTGATGAAAGCAATCTGCCGGGTGGATCGGTTGCCAGTGGCAAGCTGGATCTTGATTTCGGCAGCGATACACCGGGCACGGTTGGGCCGGACGGGGTTACGGACTCCTCTATTCCTTTGACTTCCGGCGGGCAGGTTGTAACCATTACCCAAACCGCGAACGGCTATGTCGGGACTATTAATGGCGGCGCGGATACTGTATTTGCGCTCAGCATTTCTGCGGATGGAAGTTATAATTTTATCCAGAGTCTGCCTCTGGACCATGCGGATGCGAGCAATCCCGATGATGCGATTACGCTGAGCTTTGGTGTGAGCGTACGGGATGCGGATGGTGATACGGCCTTGGGCACGATCAAGGTTGATGTGCGCGATGACGGCCCGGATGCGGTGAATGACACGGCGCAGCTGAAGCAAAATGCGGCGCAGGCCAGCGGGAATGTTCTGGCCAATGATGATGCAGGCGCGGACGCGCCGGGCGTTGTGAGCAAGGTGGTGTTTGATGGCACAACCTATGTGATCAATGCTGGAGCGCAGACCACGATTAATGCCACGCACGGGACGCTCAAGATCGGGCAGAACGGCGCATGGACGTACACGGCCAAGGGCGGCAACGCTACGGATGTGTTTGATAAATTTATCTATACGCTCAAAGACGCCGATGGCGATACGGACAGCGCCGAGTTGAAGATCAAGACGCCGGATCAGAATGACGAGCCTCTGGTGGTTTCGGTCAAGGCTTTGGTGGTTGATGAATCCGACCTTAATCCGGTGGATAGCGATACGGGTCAGATTGTTGCTGATTTTGGTGTGGACGGGCCGGGTACGTATCTGGCGAATGACCCCTCAAGCTTTAGCTTCAACGGCGCGAAGGGCGGGGCTTTGACCTCGAACGGGGTTCCGGTTGTGGTGAGTGTTTCTGGCAATGATTATGTCGGTAA
>JADLAT010000017.1 GCA_020848095.1 Alphaproteobacteria bacterium
GGCCCTGAATGTCATCACCGGCGATGCCCATATCACCTTAAGCAGGCCCGAATACCAAAAAGACGACCCGAAAGCGACATCCAATACCATCATCATGACAAAGCCGGACGGCACAGTGCAGGATTTGACCCTTCTCCCTGAAAAAGATGGAGTCCTGCGCCTACAAATTCAGGCCGACCAACCCGGCATATACAGCTTTGAAACCGCCGATGGGGAGAGCCGTTTTGCGGTTATAGGTGATCTTAATCCTCTTGAATACCGGGACATCCTCAGCACAGATAAAATCCTGCGTCCCTTAAGCGCGCAAACCGGGGGCGGGCTTTGGCGACTTTCACAGACCACGCCCGCCCTGCGCACCGTCAGCGCCAATGCCCGAGCCGCCGGGAGCAACTGGGCGGGGCTGAGAGACAATCATTCCTATATCGTGACCGGCGCGCATGAAAAACCGTTTCTGCCTTTTTGGGTAAGTGCGACTTTGCTTTTGGGGCTTGCGCTTATTTCCTGGTGGCGCGAGGGGCGTTCATAACGGGTTTGAGAGAACCTGCGCCAGAACGCGGCCTAACACCTGCTGCGGGACAGGTTTGCGCAGGCTGGCTTTGATGGCAGGCTGTTCTTTCATAAAATCCTCAAGCCTTTCCTGACTATATCCGGAAAGCAAAATAAAACGCAGCGCCGGAAAATCAAAAAGCGCCCGGTTTATCAGCTCCAATCCCGTCATTTTCGGCATATTCTGATCGGCCAGAACCAGATCATACGCGCCTTCGTTTTGCCGCAGCAGTTCCAGCGCCTTTAGCCCTGTCGCCGCGCTCTCCACCGTGTATCCCAAGCGCATCAACATGGCTTCAATCATCTCCCGCACGTCTTTTTGATCCTCGACCAGCAATATACGACCCGCCGCGCTTTTTAATTCAGCTTCATCTATAGGCGAATCGTTCACCGGACTTCCTGCGGCCAAAGGAAAGTACAGGTCAAAGCGGGTTCCCACCCCCACGCGGCTCAATAACATCAAGGCCGCCTTGTGACTCACGATAACGCCATGCACCATAGACAACCCCAACCCCGTGCCTTTATCAACGGTTTTTGTTGTAAAAAACGGCTCGAAAGCATGCTCCATAGTTGCCCGGCTCATTCCAGAGCCTGTATCTTCGATACTCAAGCACATATAGGCCTGTCCTGCGACCAAAGCGCCCAGCATCAAACATGTCTCGCCGGGTCTGCGATCTTCCAGACGAATGATCGGCGGCATTTCGGGATCCGGGACTATCTGCTGAATGAAGGATGCCGGTGGCTCTGTATCCTGCGCCGGAATTAAACGAATATGCAGCACCCCTTTTCCTTCTTCCATCGCATCGCCCGCGTTCACGCACAGATTCATGATCATCTGGGAAATCCGTGTTGCGCTGCCGCTTACTGGCGCTGCGTCTTCTCCTATTTTCTGCCGCACCTCTATGCTGCGCGGCAGGCTGGCCCGGAGCATAGAAAGGCTTTCCTCCAACGGCTCACGCAGATCGAATATTTTTGTTTCACCGTCGGAGCGGCGCGAAAAAGCTAAAATGCCATCGACCAAAGACCGGGCCTGAAGCCCTGCCTGCAAGATATTCCGGGCATAGCCATGCGTCATACTGCCCTCGTCCAGATCTTCTAGCAAAAACTCGGCATAACCGTTCATCGAGGCCAGAATATTATTAAAATCATGCGCGATTCCTCCGGCCAGCCGGCCAATCGCCTCCATTTTTTGCGCCTGATATAATTGATCCTGAATATTTTTACGCTCCTGTTCCGCCTTGATCTGCTCGGTCACATCTCTGGCCGTGCCAATAAATCCGCCATCGGGCAAAAGTGTAATGGCCAGCTCCGCAGGAATGATAGTGCCGTCCAGCTTCACGATGGGGGAGCGTCCCCGCCAGTATCCGTTTTTCTTTAGCGTATGTAACACATGCTCGCGCACATAATCCTGTCCCTTACGGGGGTAGAGGTTAAGCCAGCTTTTGCCGATATAAAGCGGCACTTCGTGCGGTTTTATGCCGTGCAGGTCCATCAAAGCGCGATTCATATAGGACAAATGACCGCCGGCATCGACAATCCCAATACCCTCAAGACAGGCCTCCATCGCCGCAAGCCGTTGCTCCAGCAATTGCAGCACCGCTTTTCTTTCATCATTCATACTATCAAGCCGGTACATCTTGAGGGCATTGAGCAAGAGCAACACAAACCCGACCGCGCCCATAATCACAACCGACCAATAGACCCACGCCTCCAGAACTCGTGCGGTGCGCCGAAGCTCTTCGATGCTGTGTAAAACCATTCCTTCGGGGGCCTGACCGGGCAATCCATAAGCCGCCAGAAAGTCATAGTGCGTTTGTAAACTCTTGCGTTTTTCTGAAAGTCCGATCGAGGCATGAATGGCCAACATCCCAAAGAACAAGATCGCCAGCCCCGGAAAAATGTACCGTATGGCGGAGGTTTTCCTTTTGACCCACCCCCTTACATTCAAAGAAAAACTCCGGCTTTTGAATTTTTCTGTTTGACTCATCAAGACTGCCTTGTTTGTATTTTTGTGCCTAGAAACTTCGTTCGGCTCGCCCGTAACGCATTTCATCCTAGCGCAAAAAAAGACAGATCATTGATAAGAACGCCCGATAATGCAGGCGTATGCAGGACTAAGGGGCGATAAATTTAACATTTTTAGCGTTTAGAGCCTGTTTCTCTGGCTCATCGCGAGATGAATCGGCGCGGTTGGCGGTTTTTGGATGGTTTTAAGGCGCAAACGGTAGACATACACCCCCTCCATAACCCTTTGGACATAGTTTCTGGTTTCGTAAATCGGGATCATTTCAATCCAGTCAATCGGATCGACTTCGCCCGTACGCGGATCTCCAAAAGTTTTCAGCCATTGATTCACGCGGCCCGGCCCGGCGTTATACGCCGCAATCGCCAGCGGATAAGAGCCGTCATAGCGCCGCAGTAAGTCGGAGAGATAGCGGCTTCCCAACGCGATGTTATGTTCCGGGCGCGATACCAGCCAGAGCGTTTGATGCGGCGCACCCATTTTTCCAGCAGTTTCTGTTGCCGTGGCCGGCATTAATTGCATCAATCCCAAAGCGCCCGCCGGGCTTTTTGCCTCAAAATCAAACATGCTTTCCTGACGGATAATGGCATGCACCAATGACCATTCAAGATCAATTCCCTGCAACCGCTCCGGTATCACGGGATAGGATTGCGCCGTTAAGAACAGCCCCTTATTTGTGGCATCTTTGGAAATGCGCACTGCCTCGGAAATTCGGCCCATATTTACGACCATCTCCACCGCGAAGCGATAGGCCTTGGGCGTTTCATATTTTTTTATAAACGCCTTGATGAAACGTACAGAATCGGTATTCATGCCGGCCTTGCTGAATAAATAGGCCGCTTGGACCAGCTCCTCACTTTCAAAAACCCGCATATCGTCCGCCGTCAATGTCGGCGGCGCGGCATGCGGAAGACCATAATCCACACCCAGTTCCGCAGCCGCCAACTGCCCATAGAAAACCGTCTGATACCTGGCGGCCTCCTCATACCAACGGCGCGCGGCCTCAGTGTTCTTTCGCGCCTCCATCGCCCGCCCGGCCCAATACGCAGCGCGGGCCCGACTGACCGGTGAAGAAACATTCTTATAAAGATTTTCGAAACGGCGCGCGGCCTCATCGGGTTTATTTACAAAGCGCAAAGCCAGCCATCCGGCCAACCATTCCGCCTGAGCAAACTCCAGCCCCTCTGTCTGAAAATGCTGCGCGGCCAGTAAATACGCGCTTTCATACATATGACGTTCCATCAACCGACGGATCAGAATATGATGCTCTTTCCACCATGCACTTTTATTTTGAATATTATCAATGGGCGGCGGATGATGCAGAATTTCCATCGCCTCAACATCCAGATTATTTTTCCGCCGCCAGCGCAAGCGCTCGAAGGCCAGACCGACATCGCCCTGCAGCGTGCGCGGCACCAAACGTATAAGAGCGCTTGCCTGCGGATCCTCTGCGGCAAGAGCGATGCGCGCCTCCGCAAGCTCCGGGTACCCTGCCCCCAGAACCTGCGCCAGTGCACGGGCGTTTGTATTTTGCTCACGCAACAGCATCGTATCGAAACGGCGTAAATGCGCGCCTCGATCAAGATAAGAGGCGTATATTCTGAAAATACGGCGCTGATCATCGCGCGAGAGTGTCGTTGTTGTCCACCAGTCCGATAGAAAAGCGCGGGCCTCCCCACTACGCCCGGCACTGATCAATGCCTGGGCGTATCTATCCACGCCTTCCGCCGTTTCTGGCGGATAGTCCCTGTACCAGGCGATCACCTCATTGGCCTTGAGGAAACCCGGCATAACCCGCTCAACTTTTCTCTTAAGGTTGTCCACGCCCGGCCAATCCGGGTTTTGGCGAATAAATTGCGCGAGCTGCGGATACGCATCGGCGGCATCTTTTCGGGAAAAAAGGAGCCAGAAATAAAGCTTGGAGGCAAAGGCGTCCTTTGTTCCTGCAAATATGTTCCGTCCGTCCTGCCATTTATCACGATTAACGGCCTCCAGACCGCGCAATGTTTGCGCCTGCAGAGCGGCCGATTGTTTTTCCGCCAGTGCCGGCGCACTGCTCACCGAACACAACGCCAAAAATAAGGCGGCGAAAGCGATTTCCTTGCATAGAATGCGGGGAGCGTATAGATTGGACGGCGCTTTCCCACGATTTTTAACGAAAGAATATACATGTTTAAAGGCTCGATCACGGCGCTGATTACACCGTTTAAAAATAACGAGATCGACTGGCGTGCTTTTGAAAACCTTGTCGAGTGGCAGATTGAACAAGGCGTGCACGGCCTTGTTCCCTGTGGAACCACCGGTGAATCGCCAACGCTTTCGCATGATGAACATATGAGCATAATCGAGAGATGCGTTGCTGTGGTCAACAAAAGAATTCCGGTTATCGCCGGAACCGGATCGAATTCGACGAGTGAAGCCATTGAGCTGACGCAGCATGCCAAGGATATTGGCGCCGATGCCGCGCTGATTGTTACGCCTTATTACAACAAGCCAACGCAAGACGGTATGATCGCTCATTTTACGGCCATCCATAATGCCGTATCCGTACCCATTGTGATTTATAATATTCCGGGACGCTGCGTGGTGGACATGACCCCTACGACAATGGGGAAGCTTGCCAAACTGCCCAATATTATCGGTGTCAAAGATGCCAGCAACGATCTTGCCCGCCCGCTTGAAACTGCGCGTGAATGCGGGCCGGACTTTATCCAGCTTTCGGGCGATGATGTCACGGCCGCCGCCTTTCTTGCACAGGGCGGACACGGCGTTATATCGGTGGTGTCCAACATCGCCCCCGCCTTGAGTGCGGGTATGCAAAATGCGTGGCAGAGCTGTGATCTTCAGACCTTCGCCCTTTTGCGTGATAAGCTCGGCCCGCTGGGGAAAAACCTGTTTTGCGAAAGCAATCCCGCGCCGCTTAAATACGCAGCCAGCAGGCTGGGGCTGTGCCGTGATGAGGTGCGTTTGCCGCTTTTGCCGGCCAGCCTGTCCGCGCGGGAGAAAGTTGACGAAGCGCTTCAATACGCTGGCTTGAGCGATAGCGCAGGAAAAATAGAAATGGCGCTTAGGTAATAATTTATGACCTCCGGAAAAAGCAAAAAGAAACATGCTCTGATCTCGACCAGTCAGACCGTCGCCGACAACCGTCAAGCGGGTTACGAATACACGCTGGAAGACCGATTTGATGCCGGTATCATGCTGGTTGGCACGGAGGTTAAATCCCTGCGCCACGGGCAAGGCTCTATCAAAGAGGCGTATGTCGGACCCAAGAGCGGTGAAATCTGGATTTTTAATGCCAATATTCCGGAATACCAACAGGCCAGTCAGTATTTGCAGCATGACCCCAAACGCCCGCGCAAGCTGCTTTTGCGCCGACGAGAAATCCATAAATTGCTGGGCGCGGTCACGCGCGAGGGTTACACCATCATCCCGACCAAGCTGTATTTTGATGCCAGAGGCATGGCCAAAATTGAAATTGCGCTGGCTAAAGGCAAAAAGCTTCATGACAAACGGGCCACCGAAAAAGAGCGTGACTGGAACAAGCAAAAAGGGCGGCTTTTACGGGAGAAGAATTAGCATTCGTAATTCTTCCCCGCTTTCTAACCTGTTTAAAAACCCCGTTTATCTAACCTGATTTTTTCTTGGAAGTTGGCGCACTCTCTTCCATGTCCTCCGCCGTATCAGAGGATGGTTCATCGTTATCCGGCGCGACAAGCAAGGCATCGGCAACGGGACCTGCGTTCTCTCTGATCTGCGCTTCGAGCCTGGCCGCAACTTCCGGATTATCCCGCAGGAAGTTTTTTGCGTTTTCGCGCCCCTGTCCTATGCGTTGCTCCCCGTAAGAGAACCATGAACCGGATTTTTCGACCAGATTTCCAGCCACACCCAGATCCAGAAGTTCTCCGGTTTTGGATATCCCCTCCCCGTACATGATATCAAATTCCACCTGACGGAATGGCGGCGCCATTTTATTCTTTACGACCTTGACCCGGGTTTGATTTCCGACAATTTCCTCCCGATCCTTGATCGCGCCGATACGGCGAATATCCAGACGGACAGAGGCATAGAATTTTAAAGCGTTTCCGCCTGTCGTCGTCTCCGGCGAACCAAACATCACGCCAATTTTCATACGAATCTGATTGATAAAAATTACAATGGTGCGCGAACGGGAAATGGAGCCGGTTAGCTTACGCAGCGCCTGAGACATCAAACGGGCCTGCAGCCCCACATGGGTATCGCCCATCTCCCCCTCAAGCTCGGCCCGCGGGACCAAAGCCGCAACGGAATCCACAACCAGAACATCCAGCGCACCAGAACGCACAAGCGTATCCACAATTTCCAGAGCCTGCTCCCCACCATCGGGCTGAGAGATCAAAAGATCCTCAACATTCACGCCAAGTTTTCGAGCGTAGGTTGGGTCCAGAGCATGCTCAGCATCCACAATGGCGCATGTTCCACCATTTTTTTGCGCTTCGGCGATAACCTGCAGCGCCAATGTGGTTTTTCCGGAGCTTTCCGGCCCATAAATCTCAACAATTCGTCCGCGCGGCAACCCACCAATCCCCAAGGCAATATCCAGCCCAATAGAGCCTGTTGATATCGCCTCGACATTCATAGGGTTTTCCCCGCCACTTAATTTCATGATAGAGCCTTTTCCAAAGGCCCGCTCAATCTGTAACAGGGCGGCATCAAGGGCTTTTTTCTTATCTCCGGAATTTTGTGTGCTCATCTCTTTACCCGTTTTCAGTTGTGTAACGCTCATTATTTTTCTCCTTCTTCATGACATATGGGCTGCGGCCTGTAAATTCTCCATTGCGGTCATTGCCGTTCTTATGCACAAGAATGTATTCTTTTTGTTCTACAGTCAACACAAAAAGAACAAAAAATGAACTTTATGCATTTACACCCCAAATCAACGGGGTGAGCGCCTCACCCACCCAGAACATCTTTAACTTTTTCAGCCAGTTGCTTGAGCGTGAATGGCTTGGGGAGGAAATAGATATTCTCCCCCATATGGTCCTTGAGTTTATCCTCGGTATAGCCGGACATAAAAATAATTTTGAGATGAGGGCTAATCTCGCGCATGCGCCGGGCCAAGGTCGGGCCGTCCATAATTGGCATCACAACATCGGTTACCAGCAAATCAATGGCTTTATTTTCCTGCCGCTGCATCAGCTCCAAAGCACTTTCCCCGCTATCGGCTGTCAAAACCTCATACCCTTTATTGCTGAGCGCCCGCTGGGAGAACGTCCGCACGGCATCTTCATCCTCCACCAGCAAAATGCGCTCCGTTCCCGTGAGGTCTTTTGATTCGTTGATATCAATACCCGGTTTTTCGGCAGCCTCATCCGTTTCCGTTTCATGGGCGCGCGGCAGGTAAATGTAAAAGGTCGTGCCCTTGCCGATTTTGCTCTCAACATCCAAAAAGCCGCCAGTCTGGCGAATAATACCGTAAACCGTAGCCAGCCCCAACCCGGTTCCCTCCCCCACCGCTTTGGTGGTAAAGAAAGGCTCAAAAATACGAACCAGATTATCCTCAGGAATACCGCAGCCCGTATCTTGAACCGTAATAAGGGTCCAGTGCCCCGGCGGCATTTCCTCAGAAATCAGCTTTTTAAGTTTTCTATTGGTAAAATTTTCCGTCTGAATCGTGAGTTGCCCGCCGCCGCCCATAGCATCCCTAGCGTTTACGGCCAGATTGATCAGAACCTGCTCCATCTGGCCCTCATCCACCTTCACCAGCCCGACATCGCGGCCATGAATCAGGTCCAGCTCTATATTTGCGCCGATCAAGCGCCGCAGAAGATGGGAAAGCTCGGTCAGAATATCGCCGACATCATGTACGCGCGGGCGCAGGGTTTGCTGGCGTGAAAACGCCAGAAGCTGGCGCACCAGATTAGCCGCTCGATTAGAGTTTTGCTTGATCTGCATAATATCGCCAAAAGACGGATCACCGGGTTTATGCCGCAAAAACAGCAAATCGCAAAAACCGATAATGGCCGTAAGCAGATTATTAAAGTCATGCGCCACACCGCCCGCAAGCTGGCCGATGGCCTGCATTTTTTGTGATTGGACGAACTGCGCCTCCAATGCTTTTTTCTCTGAAAGATCGATGAAGTGCAAAACCGTATTGCCACCAACCTTGAATTTTCGGGCGTGCATCTGGGTTTCCACCTGCGTTTTTCCGTCCTGCAGAGAAATCTCCAGAGGGGCCTCAAGCTGCTGGCCTTGTTCGATTCGGCCCATGGCGGAGAGAACCTCCTCCCGATTTTCCTCATCAATGAGCGATTCAAATTTACGCCCTTCAAGCTGCTCGACCGGAAGCCCGAGCATGGCGGCAAAGGCGTTGTTGCAATCGGCAATAGCGCCTTCCTTATCCACCAGAATAATACCCAGTGGCGCTTCATCAAAGAAACGCTGGAAACGGTCTTCAGAGGCCTTGAGCGCAAGACTCATTTCCCGCTCGATGGTCATATCGTGAACCACCGCCCGTGTGCGGACACGCCCGCCACCCTCCCGAACGATGACCTGATTAACGGAAGCCAGAAAGGTTTTGCCGCCAACGCCCTTCATCCGGACTTCCACAATCTGGCGCGTTTTTCCGCCTTCGATCAGATCATAGGGCTGCACATTTTCCGGGGGCTCCGCCAGATAGGTATGCAATACGCCGCTGTTCAAGAGGTAAAACAGATCCTCCCCCAGCCAGCGGGCGAAGGTTGCATTGGCAAAGATAAACCGGCCATTTTCATCGACAGAGAAAAATCCCACCGGGGCATTATCGGTAAAGTCGATCAGCTTTTCGCGCTCATCCCGAATGGCCGTGTCCGCCGTTCGTTTTTGTGTGACGTCATCAATACGCCAGTGGATAAATCCCGCACGGCCCGAAATCGGCTGAGCTGTCACCGTCAACCAGCGTTCACGGTCCCCAAATTTGGAAAACAGCTCAACAGAATCGCTCAAGCCGCGCTGCGCCTGCTCCGCCAGCAATAAAAAATGTGCGCTGCCTTCTGCGTTACCCTCAAACAAACGCAGCAGGCTGGCATAGCCGAGTGGCCCGGCCCCCTGACAAAGTTTCTCAAAATTCCTGTTACAATAGAGCATGCTGCCCGTGCTATCGGTGATCATTCTGGCTGCGCGGGAGCCTTCCATCACTTCGCGTATAAGCTCCGTTTCCTCACTGCGCACCCGGTTGATCTTATAGACGTAATGGACCACCAGCCCGGTAAAGGTCATGACAACGAATAACAACCCCACAAGCACGCGCTCGCCGGGGTCTACACCTTCGGAGATAAAAGAAAAAACAAAAAATCCGCAGAAAAGTACAATTAAAACTGGCAAAAACCAGCCCTCATAAGATTTGCGTGCCGAGAGCGCGGGCAAAGCCGCAGGCTCAGACTGACCCCGCCCATGATGACGGGCAACGAACTCGGCATTATCAATATCCATAGATAGAAAATGCCACAAAGGCCGTAAGAAAAACAGACCCCCTCTTTGTAATCGGGCTACCCGTCCACGGATTTTATTGCTCCGCTCTTACACCTCTTCGCGGCCAGAGCGCCCTCTGGTTTTAAATACGTAGGAGATCACCTCAGCCACAGCCTTATACTGCTCCGGCGGGATGGTTTCATCGACCTCGACCGTGTCATAAAGCGTGCGGGCCAGCGGGCGGTTCTCAAACAGAATAATATCATGCTCCTTGGCCACTTCCCGAATGCGCAGCGCCACATCATCAATCCCCTTGGCGACACAGAGCGGAGCCTCCATTTTATCGGGATCGTATTTCAACGCGATGGAATAATGGGTCGGGTTGGTGATCACAACATCCGCCGAGGGCACCGCCTGTATCATGCGTTGGCGGGCTTTTTCCGAACGGAGCTGCCGCAAACGCCCCTTAACATGCGGATCGCCCTCAGTCTGCTTGTATTCATCCTTGATTTCCTGACGGCTCATACGCATTTTTTTGTTATGCTCATAGCGCTGATACACCAGATCCATAGCCGCCAGCACCATTAACACCACAAGAACCCCGATCATCAGCCGCACGACCAGTGTTTGAATCTCTATCGACAGCGCCTGCATGGGCAGGCCGATCAAATGCTCGAATTTATCAAAATAAGGGTAGAGGATAATCACGCCCACCGTGCCGATCAGGGCTATCTTTACAATGCCTTTGGCAAATTCCACCAGAGAGCGCATGGAAAACAGGCGTTTAAAGCCGGATACGGGGGAGACCTTGCTCCATTTCATATGAATGGTCTCGGGCGCATAGAGCGGACCGACCTGCACGAACGGCGATAAAAATGCAGCCATCATCAACACGATGAACGGCAAGGCCATAATGTGCAGAACATCCAAAAGTCGATCACCCAGGACGAGTCTTAAGCCGCCTGGTATCCCCGGAAAAACGGCGGCGTTTTCTATATACCCCCGCAAAATAACGATTAAATCCACGAAAATAGAAGGAAGCATCGTTGAAATGATGATTGTCCCAGCCAGCAAGATAACCCAGTTGTTCACCTCGCGGGAGAGCGCCACCTGACCCTTTTTTCGTGATTCATCAATCTTTTTCTGGGTGGGGTCTTCGGTCTTTTGGGAATCATCGCCCTGTTCGCCTTCGCTCATGGCCTATCCACCCGCCGCGCGCAGGAAAAACACCATCCCGTTTTCAAACTCCGAAAGCCAGTACATCAAACCGGCGGATAAAACGATCATCATCAGCATGATCGTCAGCAAAAGCTGTAGCGGCAGCACGATCATAAACACCTGAATTTGCGGCATAAGACGAGATAGAACCCCCATACCGGCATAGATAATCAAGGTTAGAACGAGCAGCGGGCTGGCGATTTTCACGCCGACTTCAAAACTGGCCGAGAGCGTGCGCGCCACCAGATCCGCCATGGAGCCTACATCGGGGATAGCGCCAATCGGGAACAGTGCGTAACTCTCCATAATACCCCGGAACAACAAATGATGCATGTCTGTAACAAATAAAAGCGTTGCCCCGGTTACGGATAAAAATGCGCCCACCAAAGACCCCTGCGCCGCCAAAGACGGGTTAAACACCTGTGCGTTTCCAAGGCCGGAGGCAATCGACATCACCATCCCCGCCGTATCGAGCGCGGTCATTAGCATTCTGGCCACCGTCCCGAAAAGCAGGCCAATAACAAACTCCATAATGATCAACATCAACAGGCCCGCCGTGCCCGGTAAAGGCGAAGGTATATGCGGCATAGTCAAAGGAAACAGCGCGAAGGACAGCGCCAGCGCAATATGAAGCCGGACTTTTTCCGATACGAAAGAATCACCGACGCCCGGCATAATCATAATCGCCGTCCCCAAACGCACGAAGGTCAGCATAAACGCAAACGCACTGTTGGTCAGAAAGGCTTCAAGTGCGCTTTGCATGCTTCCTCTTGTCTATATCGTTTTTAGCTCATGCCGATGATACGGTCGGCCAGCTCTTCCATGAAGATCACCAGAACATTCATCATCCATGGCAAAAACACCATAAGCGTCAGGAAAATAGCCAAAATCTTGGGAACGAAAACCAGCGTAATTTCCTGAATCTGCGTCAAGGCCTGTACCAGAGCGATGGCCACACCAACCACAAGCCCAACCACAAGCGCAGGAGCGCCGATCTGTATGCAGATCAGTAAGGCCTCCTGTGCAAGCTCAAGAACAACGCTCTCGTCCATAGAAAAAAGGTTAGCGCAAAAAGGGGATCAACGGCAACCGGATTTCAGTTATAGAAGCACACAATCATGGGACGATGCCCCCTGCGCAGACCTGAGCCACAAGGAATCTTGAGATGCTAGCCGTTTCCCGGCGTGTTGGGCGCTGGAGGAGTGCTCTTCAAGAATGCTGCTCCGCCATTTCGACTAAAAAACTCTATAACCTCCGGGCCTTGTTTTATCGCGGTATTTGCATGGCGTTCCAGAAAAACGCCGCCGTTATCCAGATAGAATTGCGCCACGTCCAATCCCTGCTCCAGCGCCACCGTCCCGGCGTCACCCACAAAAACATTTTCCTGCGTTGTTTCGCGCCCCATGATAAAATTCCGCTGGGGGCGAATATCATGCCGCATGGATTTTTGGTCAACATCCATATATCCACCATGGGTAAGAAACAATTTTCCACCCTCAACGCCCTGACGCAGCGCCAGCATCAAAGTGCTATCGCACGGTGTTTGATCATTGGGCCTAGTTTCCTGTGCGTTTGTGAAGCGCCCGCCGCATTCAACAAACGCCTTCATGGCCTCCAAACCCGTCTGTGCGGCAAAATATCCGGCATCCCGGCCTCTGGAATCTTTTACCAGATCAAATTCGCCACCAAAATTTTTAAAGATGCGAATCTCGTGTTCTCCGTGGCTGGCAACAATCATGCCGGGCGTCATCCCCTTAACCAGCTCTTTTTGACCTCCCGTATGCTCTGGCGGCATCTCGCCAAGGCGAATCTTTTTATTAAAATTGCCTCCACTGAGAAGATGTGCCTGCATACCCCGCGCGCCGGATAAGACTGCTTTGAAACCCTTATAATCAGGATCATCCATCTTAATAGCGATATATAGGGGGTCTTGATTCTGGCGTTGCAGGTAATGGAAAGTATTCAGCTTCATTGCAGCCACACCATCAAAAACCTGTTTAAAGACACTGCTAGTTCTCGCCATGATGACACCTCAATCTACAAAGAACACGTTACAAGAAGCGCCCTATGTAAAAGAAAAACTAAACACTGTCAATGGTTTTTCGTAATATTGGTGCGTTCTATACGGGGAGTCGCATAATGTCCTGATAGGCAGAAACAAGGCGATCACGAAGCGCAATAACAGTCTGTAGCGTCAGTTCCGCTGCACCAACGGCCTGTACCACATCGGTTAAATCAGCCTCACCGGTTACGGCCTTTGCCGACATTTGCTCACTTTGTCTCATCGTATCGATGGACTGGGAAGCCTTTTCCCGCAGGAAGTCGGCAAAACTTACCCCGTCCTCCCCGTCAACGCCTGCCTTCTTCCCGATATTTGAGGTATTGGAATAGGCGTTCAGGGCCACATTGGGGTCTATAATTTTATCTACCATGGAATTTAATGCTCCTTCCCTTCTATTCTACGCCAGCTTTAAGCATTCAACAATTCTATTGTGCGCATAATCATCGAACGTGATTGTTCGATCATACCCATATTGGCTTCATAAGACCTTTGCGCCTCGCGAATATCCATCAATTCAATCAAAGAATTTACGTTTGGCATCTTCACATACCCCTTATCATCCGCCGCCGGGTGATCCGGAATATACTTCACGGGGAAAAGCGCTTTTTTATCTGTGCTGATTTTATCGACCATAACCTGACTGAATCCGTTTTTACGATCCAACTCATTTTTAAACGTAATTGTCTGGCGGCGATATGGGTCTGAACCGGGTGTTTTCCCGGTTGTGTCCGCATTGGCGACGTTTTCTGTGACAACACGAATGCGCGCGCCCTGGGCTTTCATGCCCATGGCCGATATCTGCATCGCATTTAGAATTTCAGAGCTCATAATTCATACTCCCTTTTAAAAACTATCCTTAATTAAACCCTAGCCCGTGCGCCCGATGGCCATTTTGATCATGCCTATATTTTTTTGATACAAACTGGTCATCAACGTGTAATCCATAATGGTTTTGTTGGAATTTATAAGCTGCTCTTCCATCACGACCGCATTTCCGGCGGGCGCAACCTCATAGACCAGTTTTTGCTTTTTCTCGTCCGCGCTTTGTTCCATGCCGGAGAGCGACATATGCTGCTTGTTTGTGGATTCGAGACGCACATCACTTGAGCCGATGACCTTTTTCAAAACACCGCCAAAATCCACCGGCGTAAGATCGCGCGGGCGATAATTCCCCGTATCGGCGTTGGCTATATTTTCCGAGATCACGCGCTGGCGATGGTTCAAATATTCCATTTTTGCGCCCATGGCCTTGAAAAGTGCGATGCTCTGTGTCGTCATAGGGGTGTGTCCTTGTAAATTACTAACTATGTTTTTGCTCTTGAGGAGCGGTGTCACATAAAACCCTATGCATAAGGCGTGCCAAAATGGTCGATACCTATGATGACGGACGAAAAATGGATAAGGACGAGCGTTTCAGGCCGCTTAACCTTATCCGAAAGCATAAACGCCAGACCGCCGTCGCCCTTAAGGAATCCGCGGCAAAGGGCGATGCCCCCACCATCACCGCCGCCGGGCGCGGGGAAATTGCCGAGCGGATTATACAACTGGCTTTTGAGAACGGCGTGCGCGTCCGCGAGGACAGCGCTCTGGCGGAAATGCTGGCGAAGGTTGAACTGGACAGCCCCATCCCCAGCGAGGCCTTCATGGCGGTGGCGGAAATACTCTCTTATATATACCGCGCCAACGGGCAGGCTGATCCCTTCAACGCGATCACCGAAAATGATAAAAACGGATAATCATGACTTTTGAAGACCTGCGCCGTCAGTTTGAAACTATGAAAGACCTTGTTCGTGAGGCGGCACGCCGCCTTAAGGAGGAAGAGCGCATCGCCGATCTGCGGACGCTGGAGAAACAAGGGGTGGTACTTTGTGACAAAGCTTTAAAAGCAGAGGCGCAAACGGCGCGCGCGCTTCAGCCCTTTATGGCCGAACTTATTGCCGAGCTGGATTCTTACGCCGAACAACTGGCAGATTTCCAAGAGACAAACCCGCCGAAGAAGTGATACATATTTTATAACCAAAGGGCATTTTGATGGATAATTTTACGGATCTGCCGTCGTATCTCAAGCTTCTAGCGTCGTTAACGCTGGTACTGGGTCTTATGGGCGGGCTTGCGCTTTTGCTAAAAAAACTGGGGCTTGCCGGGCAGGTTGCCAGCGCCAGCGGCCAGCAAAAACGCCTGAAAGTTATAGAAGCTGTGGCGCTTGATGCCCGCCGCCGCCTTGTGCTGCTCCAGCGCGATGATGTGCAACATCTGGTGATACTGGGCGCGGAAAGTGAAACAGTCATTGAAACCGCTATAAAGCCATTGGATAATATCCCGCATGAATAAGAGATTCCCGTTTTTTCGGTTTTGTGCCCTGCTTGTGCCGGTTTTGCTCTTCGGTGCGGTTTCCCTTCTTCCCCTGCCCGGCGCGGCGCAGAACATCTCCATAGATCTGGGGCAAGATGGCGATGGCACCGTCACGGGCCGCGTCATTCAACTCGTCCTTTTGATGACCATCCTCTCGCTTGCGCCGTCTATCCTTATTATGATGACCTCCTTTACGCGGATTATCGTTGTGCTTTCCTTTCTGCGGACCGCTATCGGTATTCAACAAACGCCGCCCAATACCGTCATGATTTCTCTGGCGCTGTTTTTGACTTTTTTCATTATGGCGCCCACGCTTCAATCGGCCTATACGGAGGCCGTTGTGCCCCTGATGAATGAAGAGATTGACGAAATCACCGCCTTTGATCGCGGCGTTGTGCCGTTTAAAACCTTTATGCTCCGCCATGTCCGCGCGCAGGATCTGCAATTATTCATGGAAATCAGCGAGACAAAAATGCCAGAAAAAGCGCTGGACACACCGATTCAGGTGCTCATCCCCTCTTTCATGATCTCGGAATTGCGCCGCGCGTTCGAGATCGGGTTCATGCTGTTTCTCCCCTTCCTGATTATTGATCTGGTGACGGCGGCTATATTGATGTCTATGGGGATGATGATGCTGCCGCCCGTCACGATCTCCCTGCCCTTCAAGATCATGTTTTTCGTGCTGGTGGATGGCTGGTATCTCATTACCGGTTCGATGATCCGCAGTTTTGACCCTGCGGCGCTTTCTATTCCGCCGGGCGGATAGTCCATAATTTTCTTTATGTTATTGCGCTCTCTCTGCTGCGCCAGGGGACGGCGCAGTCGCTGCGGCCGGCTCTGACGCCTTGGGCGTAGGCGGCGTTGCGCTATTTGTTTTATAACTGTTCAGGAAATCCGCGAACAGATCGACCTCCGAGACAATCCCCAACAGGGTCTCACGATCGGCCAGCGCGCTGCTCTGGCGAGGGCGGGTAATCACCTCAAAAACCTTACCCTTCTCTGTCTGGTTCATAAGGTCTGTATATTTTTGCCGCATATTGGCCAGTTCAATCCGATTACCACCCAAATTAAGTGCAATGCCTCGCCGCATCAGCAAGTCAACGTCTTCGGTACGCAAGGGCCGCGTCAGAGAAAGATCCCGATCTGAAATTACATCCTCCAAAGCTTCCGCCGCATCGTCCCAATAACTGGCCGTCCAGGCAATATCCGCACGCAAGCGGTTAACATCCGGTGTTTGCTCCATGTCGCCCAGCAATGCCAGTGCCTTATCGGGATGTCCCTGCCGCGAAAGCGCCCGCGCCTTGAGCAAAGCCACATCACTATAGTTTTTGGGGGTGCGCAGCTCCTCCGGCAGGGTTTCCAGTTTCTGTGCCGCCAGATTTAAAATACTCAGCGCCTTTGCGGGCTGGTTATCTAAAAGCCGAATGGCCGCGAGGCGCATGGCGGCCTTATAGGATTGCTCTCCCGTCAATCTGTGTTCGATCTGATAGGCTAACAAATCGCCGGCGCGCTCTAACAGCCCGGCCTGCACCAGATATTCGGCCAATCTGTCCACCACCTGATTGCCGTTATCGCCCAGCGGCACCAGTTCGCTAAACTGGTCGTACAGCGTGACGGCGTTCAAGGGCGACATTTTCTCAAAGTCACCGCCCAGAAAAAGCCCGGTGAATAAATCGACCATATCGCCCGCAATCCTCTTGGCCAGATCCGTACCGGGCGCAAAGGTCGTTGCATCGCGCATAATTTTCAAGCCTTTTATATAATCGCCGGATTCAAAATAGGCCCGGCCCAGCCAGTAATTAACCTGTGCCTCCAGCTCATCACCGCGCCATGCGTAACGCAGCCGCTCCAGCGCATCGATCACTTTTTTATTAGCCGCCGCGTCGCGTTCCCCGCCCAGCCGCGTCAACGCCAATCCGGCCCGAACGCGATAGAGCCTGTCCGGTCCGGAGGCCAGCGTTTTCCAAAGTTTTTTTGCCTCTTCCAGCTTGCCTTTCTGCCGGGCCAACTCGCCTTTCAGATAATCCAGCGCCGCGAGCTGCGGCGTTTCCAGCGCCTTGCGTCCGGCCTCCACACGCTCCAGAATTTTCGTGCCAAGCTCCACGTTTCCGGCCCGCAACGCCACCTCTGCCAGCGCCGGACCCAAACGCCCCACGATTACATCAGGATAATCGTTCAACAACGCCACATCATCGGGCAATACGGCTGCGGCCTGCTGCCAGTCACCGAGACCGGCCAGAGTATAAGCCCGCCAATATCCCGTTTCCACGAAGAGCTGCAAATCTTCGCGGGAAAGCGTGCTGAAGGCCTTCTCCAGATGCTGACTCAGCGCATCAGCCACCCCCACCAGCGCCACAAATTCCGGACTGTCCTCCAGTGCGGGCATTTCCTGTGCCGCAAAACGTAATATCCCCAGAGCTTCGGGTCCCATCGCATTTGAGAGATACATTTTTGCCAGTGTCAGCAGCCCCTCAATCTTGGCCCCTTCATTGTTCAGCCCGCCCAAAATAATGCTCTTGTTTTCCGCCAATGCGGGCAAGCCGCCCAATTGCCAGCCTTTAAAATCAAACAGCCTTGGCGCGCTCGAGCTTGAGGGCCCCGTCAATCTGGCGGGCGGATGAACCATCGCCTCCTCAACCAGAGTCAAACCGGAAGGGCGAGAAATCACGACCCCTTCGGGCACAATTTCGACCTTCAGATCATCCACCTTGGGCACCACTGCAAGGCCTATCGGCGCTCTTAAAAGGCTGAACTCCACGAAATCGCGGGGGCGTCCGGAGAATGCGGCGGCGTTTGTGACGGTCACGGCCTTGATGGTTCGCCCGGAATGTTCATCAACGATATCCAGAACCGATTGCGCGCCCGTTAAAG
The DNA here is from genome assembly GCA_020848095.1 of Alphaproteobacteria bacterium. Classification (GTDB taxonomy): domain Bacteria; phylum Pseudomonadota; class Alphaproteobacteria; order Micavibrionales; family Micavibrionaceae; genus JADLAT01. The sequence continues at coordinate 18,501 of JADLAT010000017.1, forward strand.
GGATCAAAAGCGCGCCACTATGGGCTTCCTCCGGCTTAACCTCTTTGCGCACAGGCTCCGCCCCGTCTTTTTCATCCATAGATGGGGACATCATCACCCGCCAGACCGGGCCTTTGCCCTGCCCCATCAGCTTAAAAGCCGGCGGAATCTTAAAGGCATAAACCTTGCCTTGTTCCGCCGGTACGGTTTCCGGCTGGCCAATCGTGGCGGCGGCGGGCCCGCTAATCTGCGGCGCGGTCAGGAGATCGCTTTTATCATTCGCGATGAACAATCGTCCGGCAAGCTCAAAAACCGCCAGCCCGAAATTCTGCGTTGAGGACAAAACAACCATTGTGGGCTGCTCGCTCGGCTTGATCTTGATCGTCTCGGCGGGGGCGGGCTTTTCCGGCTCCTTTGCCGCGGGCGGCGGTACGCTCGCACTCTCCGCTTGTGATTGATCCGGCGTTTTTTCTGCAGTCGCCTCTTTTGCTACGGGCTTCTCAACAGAATCTTTCGCAGGCGCACTCTTTTCTGCGGTTTTTTTCGGCGGGGGCGCCGATGCAGGCGCTTCCTCTGGCGGATTGTAAACATCAAGGATAATCCGGCTGCCGGCGGCCATGTCCCGCGTTCGACTTTTTTCAGGTATGGACAGCGATACGGATAGCGGTTTTTCGGAAACGATTCTTAACCCCGTAACATTGGGAACAGATTTAAAACCAGAGGTATCAAGCGCCGAATCTGCCTCAAAATGCAAAACCAGAGTGCCCGGTTCAGGCCGCTCCAGACGATATTTCACAGATTTTGGCCAGTCAAAAACGAGGCGTGAATACTCTCCGTGAATACCTGTGCGGATAGCGGCGCGTTCCTGCGCTTGCGCCTGCGCGAAATCAGGCTGCGCAAAAAGAAAAAGGATTAAAAATATCGGCGTCAAAAGACAAGCAGAGCGCATGTATTAAAGGTGGCATATGTTGTTCCGCAGAACAAGCGGGCGCGCATCACTTATCCGGATTTACCCGCCAGATACGGCAAAACAGGTCATGCCCCTAGGGCGCAAACTCAAGTGGCTGTTTCTGGCTTCCGTCATCGCGCATAATTAAAAGATCAACACGGCGCGTCAAGGCAAGACGCTCGGCTTCAGGCATACCCTTGGGCAAATCCTGATAACGGCCATCGGCAAGCCCGCGAATAACCATAGGTTTAGTGTAGCCAATATTTTCTAAAACCGCCGCCACATTCGCCGCCCGTGCCAATGAGAGCGTCCAGTTAGAATCAAAAACGCTTCCCTTCAATTCCGATACACGCGGGCCGGTATGACCGATGACCTCCATCCTGTTGCGAATGCGCGACAATCCACCGCCAAGGGCAAACAGCGCTTTATGACCTTTTTCCGAGACCTCCGCTGCGCCGGGCGTAAAGAGGAGATCCTCCGGCAGGGACACAACGAGATAATCCTTACCGGGAATCAGAATCACAGTATTTAACTGCTCGTCCTGCGCGATGATTTCGCCGAGAAGCGTGCTAAGATACCCCAGATTAAGCGCCTCACTGAACGATAATCTGCCTATATTTATCTCCTTTGGACCGGATTCGTACCACTCCGGGCTGCTTTCACCCGTGAGGCGACTGTTCAGACCTTGGGAGATATCCCTCCATTTATCTTCCGCCGGTGTGCTCATGGAATACATCAACACAAAAAATGTCAGCATCAACGCCATAATATCGGTGAACGTAATCAACCATAAGCTCACCCCCGCCTCTTCCTCTCCGGCGGCGTTTCGCCGTACTGAACAAATACTGCGCGGGGCGTATGTATTTGGCCCTTCCGATTCTTTTTCGAAACGATCACTCATGGATTTTTCTGCCCCGTATCCGCGACCATGCCTTCGGGGTGAAACGGTTCATGCCGCCGAAAATATAAGGTCAACATTCCCGCCTCTCCGGCGGAAAGGCCCGCCCCCATCAACCGCGCAGGAATCCCTGCGGTCTCAAGCCGTCCGGCGATGCTCACCAGAGCGGCGCTGGCCTTTTCCCCTTCTGCGGAATAGGGTTTTTCTTTCGTTTCCAGAACCATATCCATCCGGTAAGGTTCCACACCCTGCATTTGTTGGGTATCCAGCAAGGAAACCAGCATCGGCAAAAACCGTTTGCTCTCCGTGCCGGGCGTCAATTCTTCATTAATTTCTTTTTCAAAATCCTTGAACGCAAGACGAACAGCCAGCTCCGTTCCCAAACGATTCTGTTTTGTCTCCACGCCTTCAATCTGACTGCTGAAGAAACCTTCAACGCGCTGCACCGTACTGCCTTTTGACATTGCGTTCTGTGTGTCCTGATTTTGTGCAAGAGGAATACTCTCCCTCATGCCATGAAGCGGATCAGCGTTTTCCGTTCTAAATGCCAGCCCCAGACTATCCAGCACCGGGCGGGCTTTTGCGATCTCAAAGGTTGAAATGCTGTTCAACACAATGAAAAAGCATAACAGCACGATAAAAAGAGACAGGGCTAGGAATTGATTAACCATGACCAATTATACGCCACGCAGGGCGCGTATAACAGCACAGAAATCAGATAAAATGAGAGGGCGCGTCCACAAACAGACTCAAGCTTCGGAGAGTATCCGGTCTATATCATCCTGAGAAATCGCGTTACCGGGAAGTTGCGGCCCGTTCAGCAGCTTTTCATCCGGAGATCTTGTATCCTCTTCCTCGCCGGCCTGCCCGCCCTTCCCGGAGGTCCCCAGTGCGGTTACCAGCTTTTCGACCTTGTCTTCAATCGTGCGCATTGTGCCCACGACCTTTTGAATGCGCTGCCCGGTTATATCCTGAAAAGAGCAGGCTTCATAAATTTTAATCACCTCGGCGGAAATTTTCTCCCCGGTTTCGTTACCCAGAGAAGAAGCCCCCTCTTCGATCAGATCACACGAATCCATAATCCGGCCCGTGGCGTCCGCCGTGGCGGCGACAACGGCATCAAGCTCATCCGTGGCCGTGGGAATATGTTTCTCACTGATTTCATTGGCCCGTGTCGCGCCGATTTCGGCCCTGGCCTCCTCAATGATACGCTTTAACTCGATCAACTCCCCATATATGGCGGTAATCTGCTCGGTCCGCGGCTGCTCCGCTCTGGAGAGAACGGAGTTAATAATTTTGACGACCTGATCGCGACCATAGGACTGATCCTGCATCTTCGGCGAAACTTCTGTCATGATTAAAACTCCCCTAAAACCGCAGAGATTTTCATTTTCAGTGTCTCAGCATTGAACGGCTTAACGATGTAATTGCTCACCCCCGCCTGCTTGGCCATAATAACGTTTTCCGTCTTGCTCTCTGCGGTGATCATGATAAAGGGTACGGCCTTAAAGCTTTCGCTGGAGGCCCGGATTTTTTTCAGCAGATCCAATCCGGTCACAGGCTCCATATTCCAGTCCGAAATCACCAGACCGTAAGGCTTATTCGTAAGTTTTTCATAGGCCATGCCGCCATCGGAGGCCTCATCCACATTGTTAAAACCCAGCTGTTTAAGCAGGTTTTTAATGATTCTGAGCATCGTGCTGTAATCATCCACGATCAGAACGTTCATATTTTTATCGACGGCCACGTTGAATATCTCCCCGAAAAAACTTTAAAATAATTTAAAATTCTACAACACGAATTGTGAAAAGAAAAGGCGCAGCGAACGCTGCAAGGACCCTACTTAATTGCCAGTATTTAACGGGAATTGCAAGGGCTATGTGCTTTTTACTACCAAGTGTTGTGTATTTTAAGCGCCGGGAATGGTATTGTTTTCCCTAAGGTAGACTAGGGAGCTGCTTTTCTTCCGAAAGCATAATGGTGACTGTCCGCGCACGCTCCGGGTTCATCGCCGCCAGAATAGGAGAAAGGCGACGCTCCGACATTTTGGAGACAACACTCACCAGAACATCCAGATCAAGCGTATCGAAAATCCGGGCGGCTTCCTTGGGTTTCATGTTTTCGTATATTTTGACCAGACTGGCAACACTTGCCTGCTCTTCCGCTGATTGCTTATCCAAAAGCGTTTCGATCTGCCCGCGCAGCTGATTTAACTCCTGATATTTCAGATCCAGTTCCTGTTCCGCCGCCTTAAACAGGGCTTCGCGCGTTGCAAGATCCTGCTCACGCTTATCAAGCTCCTTTTGACGGGCGACAAGATCATCAAAGACCTCTTTTTTTACCTTTTCAAAGTCCGGCTCCTCATCACTGGCATCCCGCCAGTCAATAGCAGCGGCAGCCGGCTTATTTTCCTCCGCCTTATGAGCCTCATCCGTTTTTTCCGGTGCCGCCGCTTCATTCTGCGCCACAGGCTTTTCCTCTGACGGCTTTTCTTCTTCGTGTGGCTTTGCCACGCTCTCAGCAAAGGCTGCACCGCTCAGTGACGATACACCTGTGGCAAAATCAACCAGCCGGATGGAAAATGCCATCAAGACCACAACCACAAGGACCGGAATAATTTTAAACTGCGAAACGCCCGACATAATCTAGAAATGCCCTCCGCCCGTTATCTTTTTATTCTTTTTCAGGGCATTGTATAAATCTCTCTCGGCCTGAGAGGAAAACTCTTCCGGAGCCTGCGCCCAATCATCTTCTTCGGGCAGGCTGACATCGCGGTCCTGAATGGAGAAAGCCGGAGCATCCACATTCCCCCTATGGGCGGGCCTGTAAGGCTCTTCCGTTTTTTCATGAGAGGGCGCGCTGTCATAGTCATCCTCAAAACGCCCTTGCGCGGCTTTACGCGCACGCTCAGCCAGTTTTTCCAAACGAGAGGCCAGACCGTCGCCGGTGGCATTTATCATTTTCAGCTCATCAACCATTTTCCGCGAGTCATGCAGCACATCTTCCAGATTGTCCGCAGCGGTGTTGCTGGATTTTCTTAACTCATCAATGGCGCGGTGCGCCTCATCAATATTGCGGCCAAGCTCCACAATCACCGCTTTCAAGGCCTCCCGATGCTCCCGGAAATTGTCCAAAGAGCGGCTCAGGCGCATCATGTAATACATGCCCCCGGCCAGCGCCAGCAGCAACACAAAATCCATAACCAGACTCAGTAAAGACATACTCATCATTCCTCAGATTTTTCGGGTTCAAGGTATTTTTCAATCCGTACGGCAATATGATCCTGTTTTTGCCCCACCGGGCCGCGAAACATCGGAAAATCGCCGCAGCGCAGCTCCAGTTCATCAACAACCCGCGTGTTAAACATAATTTTTGAGCCGATTTTCCAGTTCAGCATTTCACCCAGAGGAACTACAGTTTCCCCCAATATGGCCTGAAGCTGCACATCGGTTTTGTAAAGCTCCTGCGTCAGGTGATTTTCCCAGATCGAATCGCGCCCGAATTTCTCCCCCATGAACATCTGCAACAGCAACTCACGGATAGGCTCCAGCGTTGCGTAGGGGATCAGCACTTCAATGCGACCACCGCGCTCCCCCATATCCACCCGCAAACGGGCCAGAACGCAGGCATTGCCGCTTTGGGAAATTGTCGCAAAACGCGGGTTTGTTTCCATACGGTCCAGCGTAAAACTCACCGGAGAGAGCGGGTCGAAGGCGGAGGATAAATCCCCCATCGTCACATGCACCATTTTCTCGACCAGCTTTGTTTCAATCGTGGTATAGGGCCGTCCCTCAACCCGGATAGCGGGCGTGCCCTTTCTTCCGCCGAGCAACACATCAACGATCGAATAGATCAGGGCGCTGTCTGTTACCAAAAGGCCGTTATTGTCCCATTCATTGGCCTTGAACACCGAAAGCATGGCGGGCAAAGGGATGGAATTCATATAATCGCCGAAACGAACGGTTGAGACCTGATCGAGGGAGACCTCCACGTTATCGGTTGTCAGATTGCGCAATGATGTCGACATCAAACGCACAAGCCGGTCGAACACGACATCGAGCATCGGCAGGCGTTCGTAATTCACCATCGCGGAATTAACAAGCGCCATCACACCCGATAGCTCGCCGTTCAGCGCACCGTCATCATCAAACCCCAGAAGAGAATCGATTTCTTCCTGATTGAGAATCCGGGTGCCGCCATCATAATCGCCACCGTCAAAGGCGGGAACGGCATCGGCGGCAATTTCTCCGCCGCCGCCCTCATCCGCAGCCGAATCATCGCCGGCCATGGATTCCCATTCCTTCATCATGGCCTTTTCTTCGTCGCTCATTTCTCCGAGCTCTTGGGTGCCGGTATCGCTCATGCCTTCTTTACTCTTGTTCTGACTCTTGTCTTGCGGGTGCGCCGCATCGTCATTTTCTACAGGTCATTTGAAAACCATGCAATTTTCATACCCGTCCAGATATTATAGCATTATTGTATAAGAATTTCCTGTAACAGCACATCTTTGACCTTCACGGGCGCTGCGGCCTGGTTAACGCGCCAGAGCATTTCCATCTGCAATCTATAGATACCGGCGGAACCCCGTAAATCCTTGACCCGTAATTCACGCAAATAGGATTGAAACTGGTCAATCACACGGGGGATGATCGCCTCAACCGCCGCGCGGTCTGACGATTTCTCCAGCTCCAGCTGGACCGTCAATCGTAAGTAACGCGGCGTATCATCATCCGTATTCAAATTGACGATCATAGGCGGAATTTCAATAAAATTACCGGATTTGGCCTCACCATGGCCGCCGCCTCCACCGCCATGACCGTCATCGGCCTTTTCAGCTTTTGCGCCGTGACCGTCTCCGGAATCCTCGCCATGCTCGCCGCCTTCTTCTGCGGCCTTATCACCGCCGCCCAGCATACCGGTGAAATACAAACCGGCCCCGGCCACCGCCAGCAGCAACACAGGCGCGGCTATAAACAATATGAGCTTCTTTTTGCTCTTACCCTTGGCCTCACCACCTTCTGCGCCCTCTTCCCCTTCCGCGCCATCCGCAGCGGCTGCGCCCTCCAGGATTTCAGCTTCATTTTCTTTATCGGATTTTGCATCGGCCATAGTGTTTATGATCCTCATTGGAATTTTTAAAAGCGGCAATCTCAAGATAAAGATCCGCGGCCCCATCATAAAACAAAACACTGCCCCCGTCTAACCGGGTGAGGTGTGTTTTCTTCATCCGCGCACAAAAAACCTTTATATGCCGCCGCGCCCTCTTTTTGTGGAAACGATATAGGGCTTTTAGGAAAATTTTGCCTGTACGCCCGCCCGGGCACAGGCCCCTTTTTCATTCCTTAGCCAGTGCCCCCTGATAAAAAACACCATTAAACATCTGAAAAACAACACTATTAAAATCTGGCACGGCACATGCAACGTCTTTAGCGCAAGCATATGAATTGCGGTGAGATCCCGGCCCCCCCTTGCCGGCAGATCTCACCGCAGGGCTTAAAGACAGGAACAAGGAATTTAGAACGTCATGGAAAACAGTATTTATCTCGGCCTATCCAGACAAATGGTCCTGCGCAATAACATGGACATTGTGGCCAACAACATCGCGAACATGAACACCAGCGGCTATCGCGCGCAAAATCTGATGTTTGAGGAATATGTCAGCAAAGACAAGCAGGATTTTGACCCCATGTCCTTCGTTTATGACCGCGGACAATATAAAGACACTGCGCCGGGTTCTTTGACCCCCACGGGCAACCCGCTGGACATTGCGCTGACCGGTCCCGGCTTTATCGGTGTGCAGGAACCGGGCGGCGCCATCGCCTATTCCAGAGCAGGCAGCCTGCAAACGGATGCCGCCGGGACATTGTTAAACTCGGCGGGCTATCCCGTGGCCTCCGCAGGCGGCGCGTCTATCGTCATCCCTCAGGGCTCCACGGAAATTAAAATTGATGCGCGCGGCGTCATCTCCAATCAAGATGGCCAGATCGGCCAGATCATGGTGGCCGAGTTTCAGAATCTTCAGACGCTAAAGCCTCTGGGCGACACGCTCTATCAAACAACCGAAGCCCCGCTTCCGGCGGAAAATACGCATGTCAAACAGGGCATGCTTGAGGGCTCCAACGTCAAACCCATTATCGAGATGACGCACATGGTTGAAACGCTGCGCTCTTACCAATCCATACAAAATGTCCTGCAGACAGAAAATGACCGTCTGCGCGGCGCTATACAAAAACTGACCCGGCAGGGATAAAAACACAAGAACAACGAGCTTTAGCATTTAAGGAGAAAGACCATGAGATCACTGGATATAGGCGCGACGGGCATGCTGGCCCAGCAAACCAATGTGGATGTTATTTCCAACAACATCGCCAACATGACCACCACCGGTTTCAAGCGCCAGCGCGCCGCCTTTCAGGATCTGATCTACCAAAACATAGATCGCCCCGGCTCCACCTCTTCCGATGCGGGCACGACCGTTCCCTCGGGTATCCAGATGGGTCTGGGCGTTCGCACAGGCGCGGTTTACCGGATGCACGGACAAGGCGCGATCAAAATCACAGAGAACTCTCTTGATATTGCCATCACGGGTGAGGGGTATTTTCAGGTTCAACTCCCTAACGGGGACACGGCCTATACGCGGGATGGCACGTTTCAGGTTAATGAGAATGGTGAACTGGTGACTGTGCAGGGCTATCTGCTTGATCCCGGCATCACCATCCCCGCAAATGCCGTTGATATCGACATCAATAACTCCGGGGAAGTTCTGGTAAAAATTCCGGGAAGCATCACCTCCCAGAATGTCGGGCAACTACAGCTGGCGGGGTTTGTAAACCCGGCGGGGCTGGAGGCGATCGGCGATAACATGTTCGTCGAGACGGATGCTTCCGGGGCGGCCGTAACCGGCAATCCGGCGGAAAATGAATTTGGCGCCCTGCGTCAAGGCGCTCTGGAGCAATCCAACGTCAATGTGGTGGAGGAAATTACCCTCCTGATCGCCGCGCAGCGGTCTTACGAGATGAATTCAAAGGTGATCTCCACCAGCGATGAAATGCTGCAAACGGTCTCACAACTCCGTTAGGGCCGGAGGGGTTTTTCAGTAATCAGGGTAGATTCACAGGGAGAATGAGAATGCAAAGATGTAAGTACATTCAAAACAAACATACGCCGCGCCGCCGGATGCGGATGGCCGTTCTGATTCTCACCTTTGTTATGGGGGCACTGCTTGCCCTGCCTCAAACTGCCCTGGCCGTCTCCTTAAAGGAAAGCGGCAAGATAGAGCATGACCAGATCCGCCTCGGGGATATATTCGACGGGCTGGAGCAAGGTGAGGACAAAATTCTGGGCGCGGCCCCCCGTCCGGGTCAGGACATGACCCTTAATGCCCGGACCTTGCTTCGCATCGCCATTGCCATGGACCTTCCCTGGCGTCCGGCCACGCGCGCAGATCAGATCGTCCTGCGCCGCGCCGCTACGATTATTGATAAATCCATGATCGAAGAGGCTTTGAAAAAGAAAATCATAGAGCAAGGCATTCCCGGCAGGTTCGAGATTAATCTCTCCGGCGATAACACCCAGATCGTGCTGCCGCAGGACATGGAGGCTGGCCTTGATATCACTTCTTTGGATATGCAGGCCGGGCGGGGTAGTTTCAAGGCCACCATCGCCGCACCCTCAAAGGATAACCCTGTAAAACAGATGGACGTCACAGGCACGCTGCAACGGATGGTCGAGATTCCTGTTCTGCAAGGAACACTGCAAAGCGGTGACATTATCAGCGAGCGCGATCTGGCCTTTGTCGAGATGCGAAGCGAGAACATCGTGCAGGATATCGCCTTGCGGGCCGAGGATGTAATCGGCATGAGCCCCCGGCGCATGATTCACGCCGGCCAGCCCATCAAGACCAATGAAATTCAACCGCCAAAGCTGGTGGATCGCGGCGATAGCGTGCTGATGATCTTCACTTTGAACGGGCTTACCCTCACCGCGCAGGGCAAGGCGCTGGAGCCGGGCGCCAAGGGTGACACGATCCGCGTGACCAACGGCACCTCTAACAAAACGGTGGAGGCGCGGGTTACGAATACCGGCGAAGTCACCGTCCAGAATTTTTAGATCTCTCGCGTAAACGAATAAAGAAGGTATAGAGCCATGAAAATAAATACTCTCTCAAAAGCGACCCTTAGCCTGCTCACCTGCAGCATGCTCGCCGGCTGTAGCGCCGCAGACCGTATCGCCAATATCGGACAGGCCCCGGCCATGAGCGGAATCGAAAACCCGGTCACGAAAAAGGAATATCAGCCGGTCAGCCTGCCCATGCCCACGCCCAAAAATACCACGCCACAGAGAAACTCTCTCTGGGCGGCGGACCGGACGACCTTTTTTAAAGATCAACGCGCCAATGATGTCGGGGATATTATCACCGTCACTATTAAAATAGATGACAAGGCGGAGTTGGATAATGCCTCAGGGCGCACCCGCAAAAGCGGAGAGAATGCAGCCCTACCCGCCCTGCTTGGCTATGAACAGGCGCTTGACCGCGTCCTGCCGCAGGCCATCGACAATACCAACCTGATCGGCAGCACAGCAGACAGCAACTTCAAAGGCACCGGTACAATCGACCGGGAAGAAAAGATCGAGGTCAAACTGGCCGCGCTTATCACGCAAATCCTGCCTAACGGGAACATGGTCCTGCACGGTCGGCAGGAAGTTCTGGTGAATTTTGAAAAGCGCATTTTGGAGATTAACGGCGTTGTCCGGCCAGAGGACATCACCATCCAGAACACCATCTCTTACGAAAAAATTGCCGAAGCGCGCATAGCCTATGGCGGCGAAGGGCAAATGACCGACGTGCAGCAGCCCCGGTACGGCCAGCAGCTCTACGACATCGTGTTCCCGTTCTAACTTCTCCTGAAACAGAAGCATCATGACCAGAAAGCCCCCGCCCGCGCGGGGGTTTTTTGCTTCACGCACTATGAAACGCCCCGTTGTTAACCCTTCTTTAACCATTGCGAATTATGATAAACCCACAGACAGAAATTCGGGCGATAGAGGAGCAGACATGGCAACCACCGTTGTAAACGTCACAGCCGAGACCGGCGCAGAAGACATTAAAAATGCCATGGAAAAAACTTTTGGAAACAAACCCGGCACTATGAACGATAGCACCACGTTCGATCGAACAGTCCAACAACAAGCCTTCCTGAAATTACTTACAGATAAACAGCAGGGATGGGCAAAAGAGATCGACAATGCCCCGGATGAAGCAACAAAAATGGAAGCCGCGGACAAACTCTCGCGCAGCTTAACTGATGAACAAAAATTAGCGGCAGCCCAGTTTTTCAAAAATCAATTTCCAGAGCAGGGAAATGCGCAAGTCGCCAGCACTCCGGAAGTTGAAAATGCTCCCGAAAATGTGGCAAAAGCCCCAACGACACCGGGAGTAAAACCCGCGCTACCCGAAACATTTAACGCCGCCGCGACGCAGGTCACAGACCCCGCGAGCCGGCCAGCCATCACATTAAGCGGTAATCAGGTTGCTGCCCAGAATGCCGATGTACTCAAAGCCCAAACAACCCTAGCAGAAATGGGCATAAATGTAGGCCCGCTGGATGGCAAAGAAGGCCCGCTTACCCGTGCCGCCATCGAAAAATATGCTGAAATACACAAACTGGACCCGCGGGAAATGACTCTGGCCAGCCTGAATGAACACATGGAAGAGACAAAACTGGCCAGCGTTCAGGATATAGCCAGCAAAGTTATAGCCGATATTAAAAATGACGTAGCGCAGACCAGCGATAAAATTGACAACATTGCCAAAGGCACCGTATTCACATACGCAAACCCCATGACCGGCGAAGGAAAATCAGCCGGCACCCAAACCATGAGATTTGATGAATCATTAGACAGAATGGTTATTGAGGATGCTGCCGGACGAACACCATTTGAACGATTTATGGCTGCCGTCACCGGACCGGCCGCGGCACCTGCTCCCCAGCCAGAAGTGCAGCCCGATGCGGATCTCTCATCTAAAATGGATAGAATCGTCCCTGCTGCAATGAGCCTGGGCTAAGTTTTATAACAAAAATCAGAACAGACCCGGCGCAGCTTAATCGTCGCGCTGGGTTTTTTCCAGACGCTCGTGGCGTTCCTGCGCCTCAATCGACAATGTGGCAATCGGGCGGGCCTTCAGGCGGGCGATCGAAATCGGCTCTCCCGTTTCTTCACAATACCCGTACTCATCATCATCCAGCCGCTCCAGCGTGGAGTTAATCTTGGAAATCAGCTTGCGCTCCCGGTCACGGGTGCGCAGCTCCAGCGCATGATCGGTCTCGGCGGAGGCACGGTCCGTCAAATCGGGCTTTTGCAACTCCGTCCCCTGCAGGGTGTTCTGGATGGTTTCTCTGGATTCGCGCAAAAGCTCATTACGCCATTTAATGAGTTGCTGACGGAAATACTCCAGCATAACCGGATTCATAAACGCGCCCTTATCCTTTTCAGGATCATAATCGGGGGGAACAATAACGCTGTTTGGAGTTGCCATGTTTCTTCAGACCCTTTTCAACAATATACTTCTACAAAGCCGGGAGAATATAGGCACGCCGCGCGGTAAAAACAAGAAAAACCGCACAAGGCCCTATATTTTAAAGGGGGAATCCTTGTTATGCCTCGTTGATAGCGGCGTTTTTCCGCGCGTCCAGCACAATGCGCATCTTGGCCAACTCGACCTGCGCCCGTAAATCCACCTCATCCATGATCGCGGTCAGGCCCGGATCGTAAATTTTCTCCCGGTGCGAGGCCACAACATCGGCCACATCAATCATATGTCCCACAGTCAAGGTTCCGCCCAGCATCGCCAGCCGGATCTTTTCCAGCTCATTAAGAATATCACTGGCACGATGGCGCATGCGTTTTTTGGCGGCGCGGGCGGCAGGGTCTTCCGCGCCCTGCACAGCCAGTAAGGCATCCAGACGGGCGATAGATTGCGTGGCCTGCGGCGAGGACGCTGCCTGCGTTTCCGGCGCAACGAAATCGCCGAATCCGCCGCTCGTGCCAGAGGCTTTATCCTTGCCTTTTGTTCTTGAGGGGCCCTGCGGCCCACCCGGTCCTTGAACCTTCATGATATAGGAGCCTTTTGTTGATCCTTCTGAAATTGTAGCGCGTTTTGCCCTTGAGGGAAAGAATTGCCCGGTCATCCCGCGCCGGAGAAATATGGTGGAGTGTATATGAATCTGTTTTTCAAAAATACTTTTTTAACACGCGCATGCTCATCCACAGAGAAAAAACGGCGAAACACAAAGGCTGAGTGCGAATATACATCCATTTAAGGGCGCATTCCAAAAACTGGCACGGCTTTCGCATAGTCTTTTCCTGAACAGATAATCCCGCGCAAAAATTGCCGGAATTTCAGGGATCGAAAACAGATGTGTAAATATATAAAGAGCCGTACGGCCACAAAGAACACACACAGGAACGCAACATCTGCCGGGCTGCGCGCTGCGTTGCGCGGTGTTGCGCTTGGCTTTTTCAGCGCCGCCCTTTTGCTCGGCTCCGGCCTGTATAAGGCTGAGGCCCGCACTTCCCGGATCAAGGATATCGTCAATATCGAAGGCGTACGGGAAAACCAGCTTGTCGGTTACGGGCTTGTTGTCGGCTTAAACGGGACCGGGGACGGCCTTGGCAATTCCCCCTTTACCGAGCAAAGCCTTATCGCGATGCTGGAGCGTCTGGGCGTTAACGTCCGGGGCGAAAACCTTAAAACCGGCAACGTCGCCGCCGTCATGGTCACGGCCACCCTGCCCCCCTTCATCAATCAAGGCTCTCGCATAGATGTCAGCGTTTCGGCGCTGGGCGATTCCAAAAGCCTTCAGGGCGGAACCCTTCTCGTCACGCCGCTTCTGGCCGCCAATGGCGAAGTTTATGCCGTGGCGCAGGGCGAGTTGTCCATCGCCGGGTTCAGCATTCAGGGCGACGCCGCGACCGTAACGCAAAATATTCCCACGTCCGGGCGCATCACCAATGGCGCCATTGTTGAGCGTGAAATCAATTTCCAGCTTGAAGACCTTCAGGAAATTCGTCTGGCGCTTAAAAATCCGGATTTCACCACCTCCCGCCGTATAGCGCAGGCCATTAACGGCTTTACCGCCTCCAGCCTTGCGCGTGCCGAAAACTCCGCCAGCGTGGTTTTGCGCCGGCCTGAGGGCTATGACGGCTCCATTGTTGATCTGATTACCGATATAGAGCAATTGCCCGTCCAGCCGGACCAGCCTGCCAGAATCGTTATTTCCGAGCGCTCCGGCGTGATTGTGATCGGCGCGGATGTGCGGATCAGCGATGTCGCCATCGCCCAGAGCAATCTGACGGTTAAAATCACCGAAACACCACAGGTTTCACAGGCTAATCCCTTTGCCGAAGGCGGACAGACCGTTGTCGTGCCGCGCAGCGATCTACAGGTGAATACCGGCGCGGATGTCAAGCTTGCGACGCTGGAAACCGGTGTGACGCTGCACGATCTGGTTACCGGGCTTAATCGTCTGGGGATGCAGCCGCGCGACATTATCACCATCATTCAGGCCATAAAGGCCGCAGGCGCCCTGCAAGCCGATATAGAGGTGCTGTGATGAGCGGTTTTTCAAACAATCTCAGCCCTGATACCAATCTGGCCCTTATGCAGGCTTCGCAAGCGGAAGTCGGCAAAGCGTCCAAGGCGCTGTCTGCGCAAAAGGACAAGGCCAAGCTGAATGAAGCCGCTCAGGAGTTTGAGGCCGTTTTTATCGCCGAGATGATGAAGCCCATGTTTGAGGGGATCAGCACAGACGGCGAATTTGGCGGCGGCAAGGGCGAAGAAGTTTTTCGCAGCCTGCTCATTCAGGAATACGGAAAAATTATCTCACAATCCGGCGGCATGGGCTTTAGCGACCAAATCCGCGAAGAAATGATCCGGATGCAGGAACAGGCCGGATAACACAACCTTATGGAGAACGAAAGAATGCAACAAACTGCCGCGCACACCCTCAAAGCCCCCTCGCCTCTGCCGATTGAAAAGTCGCAGGCGCTGAACATGATGATCCGCATCACGCAAAGCCTGCTGACGCTGGCGGAGCGGGAATCCCAGGCGCTGGCGATGAATGACATGCTGAGCTTTGCCATTTTGCAGGATGAAAAAAATCTGGTGAAGGATCAGTATATTCAGCTCTCCGAGGCGTTTAGAACCAATATCGAGGCCTATCGCGGCGTAGATAAGGCGCTGCTCGACCGGCTGGAGAGCCTTCAAAATGCGCTGGCGGAGAAAACCCGCAGCAATAATCTCTGCGTGAATACCATTTACGAGCGTGCCAGAGGCAAGACCCAAAGCGCCCTTATCACCGCGCAGGAGCTGGGCCAGCAACGCCCCGTCAGCTTCGCACATGCCCCGCAGGAAACCCCTGCCGGGATGCAAACAGAAACACAAGGAGCCCTTTAGATGTCACAAGCCCTGCAAACCGCCGATAAATCCCTTGAAGACATGATGCTGACTATAAATCAGCTCTTTAAAATCTATGAACTGGAGACAGAAGCTCTTGAAAGGGTTGATACCAAAACCTTCCTTGCCTTGCAGGATGAGAAAATCGCCACGGCGCGGCTGTATCAGAGCGGCATGCAAAACCTGCTGGAGCGTAAAAACGAGATGCGCAAGGCGGCCCAGCCGGTGCGCGCGCGCTTTGAGCAGATGCAGGCTGATTTTTCAGTGCTTTCCCGCAAGAACATGGAGGCGCTGAGCCGTATGCAGCGCACGATGGAGCGTCTGGGCGGCACTTTGCGCAAGGCGGCCAAGGATGCCACCAAAAAACAACGCGCTCTCAGCTATGGAGCAAACGGGATTGTTCCCGATGATGACAAACGGCAAATCTCGATGGGCGTTAGCGAAACCGCGTAAACCAAAGGTTATAAAGACATGAGCATGGACAGCCTGTTCACATTGCAAACCACCACAAACACCCAGAGCGGCATCTCAAAGCCCGCCGGGGATCGCGCTGCCTTGAACACGGCACAAACGCTTGACTTTATGGCGCTTATTCTCTCGCGCCTTGGTCAGAATATTGATCAAAACATTACGGCTTCCGACAATGGCGCGGTAAAGGCCAAACCCTCCGCGATGCTGCAAACCCCTTTGAGCGGCACGACCCCGCCACTGGCAGATTCCGATCTGCTTCAGACTCTTTCCCTGAACAGCAATGCTCTGGATAAGGTTCTTGCGCCGCTTACCAACGGGATAATTACGACCGCAGAAATTGAAAATGGCAGCCCGCGCATTTTACAGGCCCTGCTCATTGACACGGGAAGCGTTGACCAAAATTTACAATTGAAAATCAATGCGTTAAAGGAGAAACTTCAGAATTTAATGAAAAGCGGTGAAGCCGTCGCCATCAGCATAAACCTGACGCCCGAGCAAATCACCGCCCTGCAAAATGCCGAAGAAGGCCAATGGCCGAAAGAGCTGGACGGCGTTATGATCGGTCTGGTCACTTTGATCCCGCCGCAGCCGGAAAATTCAGCACAAAATGCCCTTGGGGATGAGTCTAAGGAGATAGAAGACGACCCGGCGCTGCAAAATCTGCTCGTATTACTGGCTCCCGCACCAATGGCGAATAAAGATAAACCGCTCCAGACTTCGCTTACTCCGGGGAGCAAGCCTGTCACAGGCTCAACCGCGCCTCCTGCCGCGCCCGCGCAAAATGCCGCCAACAACACCTCAAGCCAAAGTGCGCAAGCCGCTTCACCGGGCACATTGGCCGATTTTGAGGGCACGCTCCAAAATCTTGAGAGCGCCAACACGCCCTACCGCAAAAACAGCGAAATCAGCGGCAACCAGCCCCAAAATGCACAAAATGCACCGGGAAACACGCAACAAAACCCGCAGATCACCGCCGCCTTGCGTGGCTGGAGCTTTCCTGTTGAGGGCAGCCTGTTTGCCAGCACTTCAGATCTGAGCGCCCAGACGGGCGATCTGGGCCTGCCCGGCATGAATGCGGCTGGCAATGCTCTTGGCACGATGAGCCTGACCGGAATCTTGACGCAGGCACAAAGCGCCGCGCACGCTCACCCCGCCACACAGATGGTGGCTATCAGCCTGCAAAAATCTGCGGCGCAGGGCGAAAACAGAACTTTCGTGCTGGAAATGGACCCGCCGGAGCTTGGCCGCGTCGAAATCCGCATGACCTTCGGCAAGGATAAAGCCGTTCAGGCGACCGTGATCGCGGAAAAGCCGGAAACCTATCTCATGCTCCAGCGTGATGCGCACAGCTTGCAGCGCGTGCTGGAAAATACAGGGCTGGATAGTGGCGGCCTGAGCTTTGAGCTAGCCGGACAGGATCATAATTTCACCGGCGATAATCAGCGCGGCGGCGGCCATGAAAACGGCGGCACAGGCGCGCAGACAGGCCCAGATACAAACGACAACACTCTACAGACCACAATGACATGGCATATCGACCCCAATTCCGGGCACATGCGCTACGACATTCTGGCCTGAACAACACAGATTATAAGGAGACCTTAAAATGACGTCCGAAGTTACACTGGGCACCGCCCTTAACCAGCAATCCAAGACACAAGCCGCAAAAACCGGTCTGGCCGAGGATTTCTCACAGTTTCTTAACCTGTTGACGGTGCAGCTGCAAAATCAGGACCCCCTGAACCCCATGGACACGACCGAGTTCACGA
Source organism: Alphaproteobacteria bacterium (assembly GCA_020848095.1). Classification (GTDB taxonomy): domain Bacteria; phylum Pseudomonadota; class Alphaproteobacteria; order Micavibrionales; family Micavibrionaceae; genus JADLAT01. The sequence goes on from JADLAT010000017.1 coordinate 36,023, forward strand.
ACCAGCTCGTTGCCTTTACCGGGGTGGAGCAACAGATCAACACCAACCAGAAACTGGATTCACTGGTCGCGCTGCAACTCGGCAATACCATGGGCTCCGCGCTGGGTTATGTCGGTCTGGATGTCAGCTACATCTCCAGTGAGTTTCATTATGACGGCACGCAGGCGCCCAAAATCACCTATGCGCTGGACGCTCAATCCGTGGGCGGCAAGGTGCGCGTTTACAATGAAGAAGGCCGCCTTGTCTATGAAACCGCAGCGGCCACCGCCGCCGGGAAGCATGACTTCACATGGGACGGGAAGGACAGCAGCGGTAAACCTGCTCCGGCTGGCACCTATGAGATCAAGGTCGATGCCGTTGGCGTGGATGAAAAAGCCGTAGGCTATTCCACTGTGGTTTCCGGACGCGTACGCGGTGTGGAGACACAAGACGGGCTTATCTTCCTTCTGGTGGGGGAGCGCGCCGTATCCACAGGCAATGTCCTGAACGCCAGTCAACCACCGGCAAACACCAACACAACAACAACGCAATCATAACAATCAACCCTAAAACACACTCAGGTAAAAGGAGACACAATCATGGGACTTTTCGGATCACTCTTCACCGGCGTATCGGCCTTGTTCGCGCAATCGCAAAACACGGCCATTATTTCCAACAACATCGCCAACATCAACACAACGGGCTTTAAACGCTCCGAAGCGGCGTTCAACTCGCTCGTGACCTCACAAAGCCGCCTGTCGCGCTATTCGCCCGGTACGGTTTCTATCAACAGAATCCAGCGTGTGAACCAGCAAGGCGCCATTCAACAATCAGCGGCGGCAACAGATGCGGCCATTTCCGGGAACGGTTTTTTCCCGGTCAAGCGCTCCACCGATTTTGGACAGGAATATCTCTACACCCGCGCCGGACAATTCTCGGAAGATGCCTCCGGCCTGCTTCGAAATGCCTCGGGCTTCATTCTTCACGCCTGGCCGATTGATGCCAATGGCGATCTTCCTGCCAATCAGGGGGATCTTGTTTCTCTCGTTCCTGCGGATGTGGCCTTCCTTGGCGGACTTACCCGGCCAACAACCTCGGCGCAGCTTGCCATCAATCTGGATGCGAACCAGACTCCTATCAATGCCGGAAGCTTACAGGGCGGCGCGTTTGTCGGTACGACCGGCGCAACAGGTTTCCCAATCCCCAGTTCCAGCCCGGCAGCCTTCTCTCGCGGTCTGACGGTTTACGATACGCTCGGCTCGGCCCAGACGCTGACGCTGGAATACAGAAAAGTGGACGGCCCCATGGCCAAGGCGCGCTCGGAAACCACCGTTGTCATGAACAGAGATACAAATCTTGTTTCTGACATTCCGGGCATTGCCGCGGGTAACGCCTTTACCGTGGCCGTCACCGGCACAGCGGCGCAGGAATATATTATCGGCGCACCCGCCGGCGTGGGCCAGATCCGTATTGATACGCTGGGTGATCTGCTGGACAATCTGAATGATACCTACGGCGTAGGCCTTGAGGTTGATGCCTTTGTCACACCGGATGGCCAGCTCCTTATCCAGGCGAATAACGTTACGGACTCCATCACCATCACCGACACCGCCGGCACGCCCATGTTCGGCGCTACGGGGCTCAATCTGCCGGGCGCATCGGGCACGGCGTTTGATGCCTTCACCTTTGATGGAACCGCCGCACAAAGCGTTACCAACCCCTATGGTTTCACAGCCAGCCAGACCAATCAGGACGATTTCCCGGCGCTGGCCAACACTGTTAACCCAAATACGCAAGGCTGGTGGGAACTTAAAGTTATCCACCCGGATGGCAGCATACTTTCCGAGGGCCTGCTTAACTTCGATGGCGATGGTACGCTGAATGCCACACCGGATTCCGCAGGGGAAATTGCCGTTGATCTGTCCAATATCGACTGGGGCAACGGCTCCAGCCTGCAAAGCATCAGCCTTGATGTCGAGCGTTTCAGCCAGTTTGCCGGGAATTTCGATGTGATCTTCTCGGATCAGAACGGCGCGGAGCTTGGTCTTCGGACCGGGGTGGAGATTACGCGAGACGGCGTTGTGGTCGCCCGGTTCTCCAACGGGGCCTCGGCTGCGCTTTACAAAATACCGCTTGTGACCTTTGCGAACTCAAACGGCCTGACCGAGGTTTCCGGGACCGCCTATTCAGAATCCGAAGAATCCGGGGAGGAAAACCTCCGGGAAGCCGGACGCGGCGGCGCGGGCTTTATCGAGCCATCAACGCTGGAATCCTCCAACGTGGATCTGGCGGACGAATTTGCCAAGCTCATCATTGCGCAAAGAGCGTTCGGCGCGGGAACCAAGGTTATCACCACGGTTGACCAAATGACCGAGGACCTGCTTCGTCTGCGATAGACGTTGATGATTTAAGTTTTAAAGTTTGGATTTTCCGGATATCCGGGTTTTGCTACCCTGCATTCCCTGTCCCGGAGCCGGAAGATCCGAAAATTTCTGTGGAAGCCAATCCCTCGCCTAGAATAGGCGTACCGGCCCCACAGAAACGGCGCACCGGGCAATGCCCAAGGCTCGTTCCCCTAAAACGAGCCCTACCCCAACCGCTCGGTGCGCCCTCTTTTTTTATCCGCCTTCTCAAATACGTGAATACGCGGTTTTTTATAATCCTTGAGCAACGAAAAAACCGTAGAAAATGCAAAAAAATTTGGGATAACACGATATAGCGTTAACCTTCCGTTCATGGTTATGATATATTCTTAAAGATGTGGCCCAGTATCGGCCTCATGCAGGAAGCATACATGAACCCTAGGAAAGGAAACTATCATGTCATCTGATGTTGTATTGACCGCAGCTCTGCGGACTAACCTACTCTCTCTCCAGAACACGCAAAGCCTTATTGACAAGACCCAGCTTCGTCTGGCGACTGGCCTTAAAGTTAACTCTGCTCTGGACAATCCACAAAACTTCTTTGCGGCACAATCTCTTAATAACCGCGCTGGCGACCTGACCCGTCTGCTGGACGGTATCGGCCAATCGATTCGTACAATCGAAGAAGCTGACAAAGGGATTTCGGCCTTAACCAAACTGATTGAACAAGCTGAGTCAGTCGCCGATTCTGCGCAGGCAGAAATTCGGGCGTCGGAAGGTTTTGCAAACTTTGCAGGAACGGAAAACGTTGAGGCTCTCGGTGGCAATGTCGTTGACGGAACTGTTATTGTTGACGGTGCGTCAGACCAGTTTGCTATTTCCGTCACAACGTTCGATTCAGCAGGCGCAGCAACAACGGTCACAGCACAGGTTGCACTGACGGCGAATGACACTATCGACGATATCGTGGCCATCATTAACTCCGATGCCACAATCGGGGCCAACGCCAGCACCCAACTTGTTAAAGCCAGTGTTGGTAGTGGCGGTGAGCTTCGTTTGGAATCTCTATCTGAAAACGCACTAATCCGCGTTGATGATGGGGCTGCAAACACGCTGACGGCTGCCGGCTTCGCCAGATTGGGACTGGACAATATCGTCTCAACGGAAAGCAACGTGGCAACAACCCGAAATGGCGGCACTGTCGTTGCGGGTCGCCAGATCAAATCCGCCGTAACCGCCGGCACAGCCGTCAACGGTAAATTTGAAGCCAGCGACACACTCGGCACTGCCGGCTACCTGAATGCAAACTTTGCAACAGGTGGCGCAGACGATGCCATTTTGTCAGTAACGATAGACGGCCAAAACACAACCATTGGCGAATACAATGCTGCCGACCACACAATTCAGGACATTGTTGACGGAATTAATAACTCCGGCGTTAATGGCCTGACGGCGAGCTTTGATACCGACAAGGGTCAGATCATATTGACCGTTGCAGACAACGTTGGTCAATTGTCCCTCAACTTCGAAGCAGAAGCTGGTGGTACGACTGCCTTTGGCTTCGGTACGGGAGCATCTGATGCAGCACTGGCTGCTGCGACAAACGCTGCCTCTGAAAACTTTACGTTTGTTGGCTCAAGCGCCAATCTGGAGCAATACCAGTCAGACTTTAACAATATCCGTAATCAAATAGACGATATCGTTGAAGATGCCAGCTATCGTGGGATTAACCTCCTGAACGGCGACAACCTCACAACATTCTTTAATGAGGATCGCTCTAGCTCCCTTACATCAGAAGGTGTCAACTTTGACGCTCTTGGCTTGGGCATTGCGGCAGCGGACTTTTCTTCCGCCGCCAATGTTCAACTCTCTCTGGATGATGTTCGTGGCGCACTGGCCTCCGTTCGTAACTTTGGTCAATCCATTGCAAACGACCTTGCCATCATTCAAACCCGGCAGGACTTTACAAAGGATACGATCAGCACACTGAAAGCCGGTGCTGACGACCTGACGGTTGCCGACCAGAACGAAGAAGGTGCGAACCTGCTCTCCTTGCAAACCAGACAGACACTGGGCGTTACCTCCCTGTCTCTGGCTTCGCAGTCTCAGCAGTCCGTTCTGCGGTTGTTCTAGTTTTAAATACAAATGGGCATTGCCCGGTACAAAAAAAGCCCTGGCAGAACGCCGGGGCTTTTTCTTTTTTAAAAAGCTGCCGCTCCTTCATCACGATCACAAACAGAGGAAGATATGAAAATGCTCATCACCAAGAAAACACACGGGCATATTTAACGGATAAAAAGGAATGCGCTTATTCCTTTTTTAACGGAAATTTGCTAAACTTAAAAGATAGGCAGAATGCCCCGTCAAAGATAAGGGAAGAACTCCATGGCACTTGTTATCGACCTCAAACCTCACGAAAAAATTTTAATAGGCGAGGCCGTTATCACTAACGATTCGCAGCGCACACGTCTTCACATTGCCGGTGATGCCCCCATCCTCCGGGAGAAGGATGTAATGCAGGAGGAGGACGCCGATACGCCGTCCAAGAAGATCTATTTTCTAATTCAATGCATGTATCTGGCCAAAAAGCCGGAGGAGTACCACGCGAAATATTTTAATTTGCTGCGTGAAATTCAAAACGCCGCCCCCAGCACCACAATATTCTTTGCCCAGATCAATGAACATATCATGGGCAATGGCTATTACCGGGCGATGAAACTGGCGCGACAACTCATAGACCACGAAAAGGAATTGATCGAAAATGTCCTCAAATCCCCATAACCCTCATGCGCAGGCCGCAGGAGCCTATGGAAGCAACGCGCAGAAACACACCCCCGACCAAAGAGAGCTCGAGGGGCGTATCTTGCTCAAGGCGGCTAATATGATGGCCGAGCTCCAAAAGGACTGGGAAAACGTCACGCCGGTCCTGCTGGAGGAAACCCTCACCTATAATCGCCAGATATGGATGCTTTTCTATGATACCGCACTGGAAAACCCGGAAAACAACCGCCCGAACGATCTGCGCAGCAATATCGTCAATCTGGCGAATTTTATCTTCAAGCGGGAAATCAATATCAAGGCCGATCCGGAAAAAAACAAACTTGATATTCTTATCAGCATAAATCGTGAAATTGCCGCCGGGCTCATGACCAAACCCAAACTTCCGGAGCAGGTTTCCGAATAGCGGTGCTTAAAAAGACAAGATTATGAATCGAGGGAAATCAGGCGGTAACGCTTACGGCTGACACCGAAACCTGTCCGGATTGCGCTCCGATACTCAAGGCGGTGATGGCGGCCTGTGCCGCACCACTCCCCCCGGCTGGGGGAGACGGCAGATCGGCATGGGCCTCCTGCACAAAGGTAATCGTAGAGAAATCGGCGCTCTTACCGCCTGTAACACTCTCAGAAACGATCCCCGGACCGTCGCTCTGCGGCAAAGACAAAGCGCTCTGCGCCTCTTGCTGCTGGCGCAAGCGCAAGGCCGTATCTGTTGGAAACTGTGCCACTACATCGCCCGTATCAGAATCGCGCAACTGCAGGACAGCGGCATCCAAAAGCGGGTCAACAGCGATATAAGGGCTGATATAGGGGGCCACCGGACCGCGCGCAACGCTCTCCACCGCCAAAGCATCGGCGGCGAAAGAACGCGGAGCGGACGTCTGGTCCGCAGCTATGCGGATTAACGGCGCATTCGATATGACTGAATTTACAGCTTCTATCATTTTTTTCCCTAAAAGTTTGACTTTTCCATATACAGAAAAAATTCAAACGATACTATCCTAGTATCATATTAACGCAGCAAAACGCAAAAGTCAAGTATTACCACGACCTACCCCTTCCCCAGCCTTCATTCAGCCCGAAAAAAGGGCCATTCTCCACCGCAAATCCGCAACAAACGTGTTTTATACACAGCTCCGTAGAAATGAGTGAAAAAAACGACTATAATAAATATTGCCGGGGCTTGTCCGGTTGAAAAACCATGGCAGGCTCTCTCCGGAGGAACCATCGTCAAACGGCCCTCCCCGCCCTCTTCGGGGATTCGGGCCCCACAACGAGACCCGGCTTATGACACGACTAAACTTTTAAGATCGGATTCACGTGAGCGGTTTTGTTGACACTTTAAAACAACTTGGACCATCCAGACTTGCTATAATGGGCGGAATTCTGGTCGGTATGCTTTTGTTTTTCGTTTTCGTTTCCCTGCGGGTAGCCACCCCGGAAATGAAACTTCTCTACGGCGATCTGGCCAGTGTTGATTCCGGCGCTATCGCTGCAAAACTCGAGGAAGCCGGCATTCCCTACGCCGTGTCCCCGGATGGGACGCGCATATCCGCCTCTGCGGAAGATATAGGCAGAGCGCGGCTCTTGCTGGCTGAGGCCGGCCTCCCCAATGGCGGGTCGCTGGGTTATAAAATATTCGACCAGCAATCGGGCTTTGGCACAACCAACTTTGTCCAGAACATCAATCAGGTTCGCGCGCTTGAGGGGGAACTGGTGCGCACCATCAGCTCACTGGAAAGTGTCCGCAGCGCGCGTGTTCACCTTGTCCTGCCCCAGCGGGAGCTTTTCTCAAGAGAGCCCCGCCCCTCCAGCGCCAGCGTCTATCTGGGCATACGGCCCGGCGCGCATCTGGAGCAGCAAACCATCTATGCCATACAATCGCTCGTTGCCTCCGCTGTTCCGGATCTTAAGGCAACGAATGTGACCATCATCGACAGTAATGGCACCTTACTGGCCAAAGGTGGCGGAGAGACCGAAGCCGGCATGATGAGCGCCAAGGCCGAGGAAATGCGCCGTAATTACGAATCGCGCCTGACGGAAAAAATTGAAGATCAGGTCAGCCGCGTTGTCGGCTTCGGCAGTGTGCGGGCCATCGTCACGGCGGAAATGAATTTCGACCGCATCAGCACCAATGAAGAGGTCTTCGACCCCGAAGGACAAGTGGTTCGCTCGACGCAGTCCAATTCCGAAAACTCTCTTGAGCGCACCCCTCTATCCGAAGAGGTCGGCGTTCAAAACAACCTGCCCGGTGTCGGCGGCAATCTTCTGGCCGACAACCAGCCCTCAACCGAAAGTACCGCCACTGGTGAAGTCACCAATTTTGAAATCAGTAAAACCCTGCGCAATACTGTGCGCGAGGTTGGAGAGGTTCAAAAGCTTTCCATTTCCGTTCTCATTGATGGTCGATACACGACGGCGGAAAATGGCGATAAAATCTATGAAGAGCGTAGCCCGGAAGAATTGCAAAAAATCGAGGATCTCGTCCGCAGCGCCACAGGATTTAATACCGAGCGCGGCGATATCCTGACTGTGCGCAATATGCGTTTTGCTGAAATTGATGTGGGCGATGGCGGACTGGATGAAAGCCTGCTCTTTGGCTTTGAAAAATCAGATTTGATCAGCATGGCGGAAATTCTCCTCATCAGCATCATGATCATTCTGGTGGTTCTTCTTGTGCTGCAGCCTATGGTCTCAAGACTGCTCAGTACAGAAGGCGGGGACATGCCGCAGGATATTGAGGCTGATCTTCTGGCCATGCGTCCGATGAACCCTGCGCTCGCAGCCCCTGTCGGCGGTGGCGAGGACTATATTCCGCCCGAGCCTTCCGAGGAAGAGAGCCTGATCAATATCCAAGGTGTTGAGGGTAAGGTTAAATCCTCCTCCATCAAAAAAGTTGAAGAGATCGTTGAAAATTACCCTTCTGAAACCGTTTCGGTTATTCGTAGCTGGATGACGCAGGAAAGCTGATACACTCAATAAAAAGATAAGAACAACGGAGAGTTACTATTTCTATTCGCGTACGTGAAGATTACAGAACGCTTAGCGGGCCTGAAAAGGCCGCTATTCTCGTGCTGTCCTTAAGCGAGGATCAGGCTTCCAAAATCTTCCAGCAAATGGATGATGATGAAATCATGGAAATCTCGCAAACCGTTGCGGGGCTCGGCAAGATCAGCCCTGCCGTGGTGGAGCGTCTGTTTGTTGATTTTGCCGAGCAGATGAGCTCGACAAACGTCCTTATCGGTACGCAGGACAGTACAGAGCGCCTTTTGTCCAAAGCCGGGCTGGATCAGAGCCGCATTGAAAATATCATGGAGGAAATCCGCGGTCCCGCCGGGCGGACCATGTGGGAAAAACTCGGTAATGTCGGGGAGGAAGTGCTGGCCGCCTTCTTGCAAAAGGAATACCCGCAAACCGTTTCGGTGGTTCTCTCCAAAATATCAACCGATCACGCCGCCCGTGTTCTGGCGCTTTTGCCGGAGAATTTTGCGCTGGAGGTTATCCACCGTATGCTGCGGATGGAGGCCGTTCAAAAAGATATTCTGGATGAGGTCGAGCGGACCTTGCGCCAGGAATTCATGACCAATCTGGCTAAGACCCAGCGGCGCGACAGCCACGAGCTTATTGCCGAGATTTTCAACTCGCTTGATCGGGCCGTTGAAACGCGCTTCATGGAGGAGCTTGAGAAATCGGCGCCGGATGCGGCTGAGAAAATCCGCTCCCTCATGTTCACTTTCGAGGATCTGGTCAATCTCGATCCGGCCTCGACCCAGACCCTTATCCGCGCTGCCGACAAGGACAAGCTGCCGATCGCGCTCAAGGGGGCGACCGAAACGCTCAAGGATCTGTTCTTCTCCAATATGTCGGAGCGTGCGGCAAAAATCATGAAAGAAGACATGGCGGCCATGGGGCCGGTTCGCCTCAAGGACGTGGAAGAAGCCCAGCAGTACATCGTCAATGTGGCAAAAGACCTCGAGGCAAGAGGCGAGATCACCATCGCAAGCGGCGATGCCGAAGATGAGCTGATCTACTAGCCGCCAGGTAAGGAAGGGCTCTAATAGCTGTGGCCAGAAGCGACGAGAAATTTCTTTTCAATATGCATATGTTCAATAGCGATGAAGACGCATTGGACAAGCAATTGGCTGAGGGCGAAGAGCCGCCGGTTATCTATGAAGAGGCCGAGTATGAAGCCGCCAAGGCCGCCGCCTTTGCCGAGGGGCGTAAACAGGCGGAAACCGAGGCCGCCGCCAGCCGGGCGCAACATTTGACTGCGCTCATGGATACTGTTGCCAAGAATATCACCGCCCTTTTCGCGCAGGAATATCTGCGGGAAAAAATATATGAGCGTGAAGCTGTTGACCTTACCTTGAAAATCTTTAAAAAACTCTTTCCGGCCTACACGGCTGCGCATGGCTTTGAAGAACTTCAGGGCTTTATCACCGGCGTTCTTGAAAAACATAGCGGCCAGAAAAAAATCAGTATTTTTGTTGAGCCCGACTTTGCGGCGGGCGTTGAAAAGTTCATAACGCCGCTTTCCGCGCAGCACCAAGGGGTGAACTTCGCCATCACCGCCGATGAGAGCGTAAAATCAGGAAGCTGTAAAATCCGCTGGGAAGATGGCGGCGCGGTCAAAAACAACGAAGCCATCGCTGAGGAAATTCTGGGCATTCTGCAGGATGCTCTTGCAGCGGGAAGCGCAAAAGGCCATGATAAAGATAACGATGACGATGCGTCCGTAAAGGGCCGGGAAACACAATCCGGAGCGGAGAACCCCGATGAGTGATGATAACCAGAATAAAGATGGCGGCGCTTCCGTTGGACAGGATGAGATCGACAGCATGTTCGATACGCCGCCGGCGGCTGACAAGCCTATGAATCTAAGCCAGATTGAGGCCACCGAAGGCTCCTCAACAGAGCAGGACCGTCAATACGCCGTGGGCGAGCCTATGGCCGACAGCGTTACGGCCATCTATGATATCCCTGTGCAGATTTCTGCCGTTCTGGGCCGCTCGACCATGCAGGTCAGCCAGCTTTTGAAACTGGGCCGGGGCGCTGTGGTGGAGCTGGACCGCAAAGTCGGCGAAGCTATAGACATTTACGTCAATAACCGGCTGGTCGCGCGCGGGGAAGTCGTTGTTGTCGAGGATAAGCTGGGTATAACCATGACCGAAATTGTCAAATCCGACCGCACAAGTTAATAAACCGCAATCAAGCAGGACCGAACCGGAAAAAACAAATCATGAGCGAAGCAGCACATAATGCCATGCCGGGAGACGCCGCCAACGCCGATAACAGCCCCCTTCCCCTTATAAAGCTTCAGCCGTCCGAAAAACGTCCTGATCTGGCCTCTATCCTAGGGCTGATCTTCGCCACTGGTTTTATTGCGGTGGCTATCTTGATGGGGAAAAGCGATGCCAGCTTCTTTAATGTCCCCTCCCTTCTGATTGTATTATTCGGCACCATGGCGGCCACGGCCATTTCCTATACGGTGGAGGAGCTGGGTCAGGCCGGACGACTGCTTGGAAAATCTTTATTCCGCACGACACAGAATCATTCCAAAATGGCTTCTGACCTTATTGATCTGGCCGTTGTGGCAAAGAAAAAAGGGCCACTGGCGCTTTCGGCCTATGAAAGTGAACTGCGGAATGAGCCTTTTCTCCACCGCGCCATGCAGATGGTGATTGACGGCTATAATCCCGATGATATTGATTTTTTACTCTCGCAAGAGCTTGAGGCCGGGGCGGAGCGGCATAAACGCGCTGCCAGTATTGCCCGGCGCTCCTCCGAAGTAGCGCCCGCCATGGGGTTGATCGGTACGCTGGTCGGGCTGGTCCAGATGCTGGCCAATCTGGAAACGCCGGAAACCATCGGCCCGGCGATGGCGCTGGCCCTGCTCACCACATTCTATGGCGCTATTTTGGGAACCGTTATCATGGCCCCGCTGGCGGTCAAGCTGGAAAAACGCTCCAGCGATGAAACCCTGATCAAAACCATGATCCGCATTACCGCCACCTCCATGGCGCGTCAGGAAAACCCCCGTAAACTTGAAATGCTGCTTAACGCGGAGCTTTCCCCGTCCGAGCGGCTACGGTATTTTGATTAAATGCGCATTCTTCTTGTAACGCCTCTCGTCCTTATCGTGCTTTATCTTGCCTTTGTTGCGGCGCTCTACCTGACCCAGCGCGACCATATTTATCTGCCCGCCTCAAACCCGCCGAACCGCGCCGAGCTTACCGCTCATGAATTAACTGCTCAAGATATTACCGTTACGCCGGAGGAAAATCTGAGCCTTCATGGCTGGTATTTTCCGCCCACGCCCGAAAACGGGAGGGTGATTTTGCTGTTTCACGGCAATTCCGGCGATATCTCAGGCAGAGTCTTTAAAGCCGCGCCCTTTCTTGCGCAAGGCTACGGCGTACTTCTTGCCGAATACCGGGGTTATGGCGGCAATCCGGGAAAACCAACGGAGGCCGGGCTTTATAAAGACGCGCAGGCCTATTACGACTGGCTGATTGAAAACGGGACAAAGCCGGAGAACATTATTCTCTATGGCGAATCGCTTGGCTCCGGCGTGGCTGTTGAAATGGCCGCGCGAAACGGCGCACATGCGCTTATTCTCGAAGTGCCCTACGCCTCCTTGCTGGAGATCGGGCGAAGAAATTACTTTTTTATTCCGTTTCTTGAGTATCTGATGACGGATCAATTCCGTTCCGATCTGAAAATTTCCACTCTGACCATGCCGAAATTGTTCCTGATCGCCGGGCAAGATACGGTGATCGGCGCGCAAACCGGCATAAATCTGTATGAAATGGCGCCCGCGCCCAAAACCTTAAAAGTTTTTGATGAAGCGCCGCACAACGGCGTGTACGATTTCGATGCACAGGCTATCATTTTGCACTTTCTAAAATCGCTTGAGACGGGGAAATAACCAATGCGCCTTATGATTATCGGACAACTCGAAGGTTATATTTCGCAAGCAGGCAAGATTGCGCTGCAAAAGGGCGCAAAAGTCATTCACTGCGAAGATACGGAACAGGCTATCGGCGCGCTGCTCAACGGGCGCGGCGCGGATCTGGCCATGATCGACGTTAAGCAGAAAATCCGGGAATTTATCGACCGGCTTGCGTCCGAGCGCATTCACATGCCCGTGATTGCCTGCGGCATTGATACCGACGCGCGGGCCGCTGTGAAGGCCATCCAGCAAGGGGCCAAGGAATACGTTCCGCTTCCGCCCGATGCGGAATTGATCGCTGCCGTTCTGGCCGCCGTCACCGAAGAACAAAGCAATATGATCGCCGCCGACCCTTCCATGCAAACGGTGGTGAAGCTGGCGGATAAAATCGCCCCTTCCGATGCCACCATCCTCATCACCGGGGAATCGGGGACAGGTAAAGAGGTGATGAGTCAGTATATCCACCGCAAATCCAAACGGGCGCAGGCGCCTTTCGTGGCCGTCAATTGCGCGGCCATCCCGGAAAACCTTCTGGAATCAGAACTGTTCGGTCATGAAAAGGGCGCCTTCACCGGTGCGACCGGGCGGAGGATCGGTAAATTCGAGGAAGCCCATTCCGGCACGCTTTTGCTCGATGAGGTCAGCGAAATGCACCCGCAGCTTCAGGCAAAGCTCCTGCGCGCCATTCAGGAACGGGAGATTACCCGCGTTGGCTCCAACAACGCGGTCAAGGTTGATGTGCGGATTATTGCCACCTCCAACCGCAATCTTGAACAATCCGTCCAAAAGGGCGATTTCCGCGAAGATCTTTATTTCCGCCTGAATGTCGTTAATCTTGGCCTGCCGCCTCTGCGCGAGCGCCCCGGCGATATTGTTACGCTGGGCCAGTTTTTTGCCGATAAATACGCCGATGCCAATGGTATGAAGCGCAAAAAACTCTCTGAAAACGCTAAAGCCAAACTGGTCGGCTATGGCTGGCGCGGCAATATCCGGGAGCTGGAAAACACCATGCACCGCGCCATTTTGGTCTCGGTTGAGGATGAACTGGAGGCTCTGGCGATCCATGTGCAGGAAAGCGCCTTTTCCCCCGGCGCGCCCGGCACGACCGCCAAGACGCCGGAGACCACCGCTGGCGGAACATCCGCAACGGGAACCGCAGGAGGAAGAACGTTGAAAAACCCCGGCGCGGTAGAGGCCTTGGTCGGGCGCACCATCGCCGATGTCGAGCGGAATATGATCATCAACACGCTGGAGCATTGCCTCGGTAACCGGACGCATGCGGCCAATATTCTGGGGATTTCCATCCGCACCTTGCGCAACAAGCTCAATACATATAAAGATGAGGGGCTTGATGTCCCTGCGACGGCGAGCGGGGATTAATCCCTTAAAAAGGGGCCAGACTCCCTACTCTTCCGCCGCTTCAACGCGCAGCACTGTGCCCTTAAGTGCCAGAACGCGCACCTTGCTGCCGGCGGGCATATTTTGTACCGCGCTCTCAATGCGCCAGAGGGAATCATCAACGCTCACGCGTCCGAAACCATCAATAACGGGTTCCTCCAGCGTGAAAATGCGGCCAACATATTGTTCACCGCGCCGGTTTAGAAACGGCTCCTGCGCGTGCGCCTGATCCGGATTTCTCTTTTTGTAAACCCGCCAGCCGACAGCCCCCGCAAGCGCCAACAAGGCCCAGATCATAAACTGCGCGGGCCAGCCCATCCCCGGGAACACCAACAAAACAGCGCCCGTTAAAACCCCGGAAACGCCCAGCCAGAGAAAGAAAAAGCTCATGGTCGATATTTCAAGCACAAGGAAAACCCCGGCCAGAATCCACCAATGCCAGTATTCCATCTGCGTCATTTCAAAGCCGAAGATTTCCATCTAGCCGATCTTTCCTTTTTTATCAAAAGCATCCCGCGCGATTTCAGCGACACCACCCAGCGCGCCAATAACATTCGAGGCCTCCAGCGGCATGAACAAAATCTTCTGGTTCGGGGAATGGGCAAACTCCGCGAGGGTTTCAATATATTTCTGCGCCACGAAGTAATTGATGGCCTGCACGTTGCCGCCCGCGATGGCATCGGACACCATCTGCGTGGCTCTGGCTTCGGCTTCGGCTTCGCGCTCTCTGGCTTCTGCGTCACGAAATGCCGCTTCCTTGCGCCCTTCCGATTCCAGAATTTGTGCCTGTTTTTCCCCTTCGGCCCGCAGGATCGCAGCCTCCCGGTGGCCGCCGGCTTCGGTGACGGTTGCGCGTTTTTCACGCTCGGCCTTCATCTGCCGGGCCATTGAATCCACCAGATCGCGCGGCGGCGTGATATCCTTGATCTCAATCCGCGTGACTTTGATGCCCCATGGCTCGGTCGCTTCATCAACAATCGTCAGCAACCGCGCATTGATCTTATCGCGTTCGGAGAGCAGTTCATCCAGATCCATAGACCCCATAACGGTCCGCAGATTCGTCATGGTCAGGTTCAAGACCGCACGCTCAAGATCACGCACCTCATAGGCGGCTCTGGCGGCGTTTAAAATCTGATAGAAGACCACGCCATCCACCTGCACCAAGGCGTTATCTTTTGTAATAACCTCCTGAGAGGGCACGTCCAGCACCGTTTCCATCATGCTGAGCTTCGCGCCGACCGCATCGACAAAGGGCACGATGAAATGCAGACCCGGCTCCATTGTGGTGGTGTATTTGCCAAAACGCTCAACCGTATATTGATAGCCCTGCGGCACGGCCTTAATGCCCTTAAAAACCAGAAGGACGCAAAGCCCCACAAAAACAATGACAAAAACTTCCACGGAAAAACTCCCCAACAACATTTAAAAAACGATTCTTCTCAAAAGGATTGTCACAGATAAAGCCCGCTGGCTCAAGGGGATGTTCCCCGCCGCCCGCCTTTCTTAACTGTTTATTAACCTGGCTTCGCTACAATCTGGAGGACAAAGTAAAAAACAGATTTAAGGAATACTCATGGCCGCACTCCGCACAGATTGTACCCTGGCCCATCTCCGCGATGCCGCTAAGGGGGGTATTGAGCCTGTAGTAGATATTCTGGTTGAAAAAGGCATCAAGCATGAACAATCCGATGTTGAGAGCTTCTTTAAGGGCGAGGAATTTGATGCACGCGGTTTTTGGGATAGATACCTGAAACCCAAAGACCCCGAGAAGGAAATCAGCTTTCTTTCAGATCCAAAAGGGTATATCGCGCAACAGGCCAATGGCATCAAAACCGCGCTCTCCGGCATTAAGGAAACGGCCTCAAGCCTGTCTGAATCCATTGGCGGTCAATTTTCAAGTGTCATCAACGCCATCCTTGGCTTTTTGCCCGGGCTTGAGACCATGTTTGATGGGATACTTGCCAAATTCGGGATCGGTGGCGATAAAGCCGCAACCGAGAACGTAACGATGGCGGACACATCCGCGCCGGAAGCTGAAAACGCCGCGCCCAAAGGGCCGAAATCCGCTCAGGTTAAAGGCCCCGCTTCGCCATCAAGTTCAGAAGAGGCTTTTAATGCCGGCGCTCTTGGCTTGAAAGAGGCCCCCCCAACCATCGCCCGGATAGAGCAGCAGCAGCAGGCCCTCATAGATAACTATCTTGGTAAAACCAGTGAATTGGCAAGGAAAGAAATCGGAGATCAACTTAATGTTGAAAAGATGAGAGAACCGGGATATTTGGCTCAAGTCGAGGGTATAGCAAAAGAAAATGCCCTCTTCCTCCCTGCCGACACGGCGCAGACCCTCGCCACCTTTAAAAATCTGGAGGCCCAGCGGCAGGCTTTGATAAACGCAGAAAGCACCCCGTCGATGGCCGCCGCAGCACCCCTTAACACTCAGGCAGCACTTCCCAAGGTATAAAGTCACACATCCATTTGCCTAAAACCCCAGCGGCATATAGAATGACGGCTGATTTTCACCTTCGGGCGTATTCGCGCCCCGCCGGATAGCCATGCCTGAGCCAAGCAGTTCCAATCTTCCCGCAAAACAAACCGGCGCAGCCACGGCGGTGAAACGTGCCGGCGCGTTCAGTACCGGCGGCATCACCACAACGCTTGCGCCTTATTTCCGGACCGATGTGCTGTTCGCGCTTTCGATCATCCTGATTCTTATGTTCATGCTGGTGCCGATGCCGACCGCAATGCTGGATATCGGGCTGGCGCTTTCGATCATGTTCTCGGTCATGATTCTCATGACGGTTTTGTTTATCCAAAGACCTCTTGAGTTCTCAACCTTTCCAACCGTTTTGCTGGTGGCGACCTCGCTGCGGCTGGGGCTGAACATCGCCTCTACCCGGCTTGTGCTCTCGCACGGGCATGACGGCACCGATGCCGCCGGACAGATTATTCAGGCCTTTGGAACCTTTATCATCGGGGATGATTACGTTATCGGCGCGATCGTCTTTGCAATTTTGGTGATTGTGAATTTCGTGGTTATCACCAAGGGTTCCGGGCGTATCGCGGAGGTTGCTGCGCGTTTTACCCTTGATGCCATGCCCGGCAAGCAAATGGCGATTGATGCCGATCTGTCCGCCGGATTAATTACAGAGGAAGAGGCCAAGACCCGTCGCCGTACGCTGGAGCAGGAAAGCACCTTCTACGGCGCCATGGACGGCGCGGCAAAATTCGTGCGCGGCGATGCCATTGCCGGGCTTTTGATTACCTTCGTCAATATTATCGGCGGGATCATTATCGGCACGGTTTCACGCGGCATGTCTTTGGAGGATGCGGCGCAGACCTATTCCGTTTTGACCATTGGTGACGGCCTTGTATCACAGGTTCCGGCGCTGGTGGTTTCGGTGGGCGCGGGTCTTCTTGTTTCCAAGGCCGGGGTTGAAGGGTCGGCGGATAAGGCGCTGTATGACCAGTTCAGTGCCTATCCCCGGGCGCTCGCCATGAGTGCGGGGCTTATGCTCACGCTGGGGTTAATCCCCGGTATTCCGCCGGTGCCGTTTATCACGCTGGCGCTGGCCACGGGCGCGATGGCGTTTTTCTCCTTCCGCCGCCAGAGCGAGCTGGCCGCTGCCACGAAGCTGGCCGCCGCGCCCAAGGCGAGGCAGCCGGGCGGACCGCCCCCGGCGGAGGAACCTATCTCCAAGGCGCTGGCGATTGACACCGTACGGCTGGAACTTGGCTACGGCCTGTTGCCGCTGGTGCAGGGCGAAGGCGGTAATAAGCTCACCGACCAGATTAAGGGCCTGCGCCGACAACTGGCGGAGGATATGGGCTATGTTCTTCCGGCGGTGCGGATTCAGGATAATCTGCAACTGGCCGCCAGCACCTATGTCGTGCAAATCAAGGAGATCGAAGCCGGGCGCGGCGATGTGCGCCCGAATATGCTTATGTGCATGGACCCGACCGGGGCCACCATCTCCCTGCCCGGTGAGAGCACTGTGGAGCCGACTTTCGGCCTGCCCGCCATGTGGATTGACGAGCAATACCGCGAAGAGGCGCATTTCCGGGGCTATACCGTTGTTGATGCGCCCACCGTTATCACCACGCATATTACCGAGATCATCAAGGACAATATTCCCGACCTCCTGAATTATGCGGAGACGCAAAAACTGCTCGATGAGTTGCCGCGTGAATATCAAAAACTGGTCAGTGATGTTATCCCCGGCCAGATCAGCGTCGGCGGCCTGCAACGCATTTTGCAGCGCCTTCTGGCCGAGCGGGTTTCCGTCCGCGATCTTCCGGCCATATTGGAGGGGATTACCGAAGCTGCGGCCTATACCAAAAACATCGCCCACATAACCGAGCATGTGCGCACCCGTCTGGCGCGCCAGCTTTGCGATGCCAACGCCAATCGTGCCGGGGTTGTGCCGCTGGTCACGCTTTCGCCCGATTGGGAACACGCCTTTGCAGACGCGCTGGTGGGGGATGGCGAAGATCGCCAGCTGGCCATGCCGCCCTCAAAACTTCAGGAATTTATCGGCGCTATTCGTGCGCGTTACGATGAACTTTCTGCCTCCGGGGAAATTCCGGTGCTGCTGACCTCCCCTGCTATCCGCCCTTATGTGCGCAGTGTCATTGAACGCTTTCGCCCGCAAACCGTGGTCCTGTCGCAAAACGAGATTCACCCGCGCGCGCGGATCAAGACTCTGGGGCAGGTTTGATCTGGTTTTTATCCCCATATTTCCAGCTTTAAAGCCTCCTACGACCACTTACCCCCTTTTATGAATAAGAAATGGTGTGCTATACTCGAAAGTGTTTATATTTTCTGATAATTTAGTTTCTGTGAAACACTCCCGCCATGCGGCTAAAATCTTTCTATGCCAGAACTATGACTGAGGCGATGCAAATGGTTCGTGAAACGCTCGGCGAAGACGCCGTTATTGTCGCCACCCGCGAGGAAAAGGGCGGCAAGGCCGTGCGCGTGACCGCGGCAATAGACCCCGGAGATTACAGCGAACGCGGCGGAGCGCGGCGCGAGCCTGCGTTTGAGACGCATGGCAACCGCCAGCCCGCCAGCGCCGATACATGGCTGCAATATGATGATGAACAGGACGAATCTGCCGTGGCGGAGGAAATCACCGATGCCATGCTGCGCCATGCCGTCCCCGAAGATGTCATGGACCATATTCTGTCCTGCGCCACTGTGGTCGGATTTGAACAACCCTCGGTCGCACTGATCGCCGCGATTGAGCATCTCTTTCACTTTACGCCCCTGCCCTTAAAGCCACAGGGCAAGGCTCTGATGTTTGTTGGGCCGCCCGGTGCGGGTAAAACGCTGGCGGTGGCCAAGGCGGCGGCCAGAGCGGCGATGAACGGCTTGAATGTCGGCGTTATCTCTACCGATACGGTTCGCGCCGGAGGGCTGGAGCAGCTTCAGGCCTTCACAAAATTGCTACAGATTGATCTGGGCAAGGCGGATAGTCCGACCTCCCTGCGGGAGCGCATGGCGATGCTGGATAATTGCGACCAGATCCTGATCGATACGCCCGGCATAAACCCCTTTAATGCCGAAGATGTTAAAATGCTGGCCCGGCTCATGGGGGCGGAGAGCATGACCCCCATCCTCACCCTGCCCGCGGGGATCGACGCCGAAGAATCGGGAGAAATTGCGCGTGTATTCGCCACAATCGGCACGGGACAGCTTCTGGCAACGCGCCTTGATATCGCCCGCAGGCTGGGCGGTGTCCTTTCGGCGGCCCATCACGGCGGGATGAGTTTTACCGATGCCTCCAACACATCCAGAGTGGCTGATGGTTTCATCTCGCTAAATCCCAAAATTTTGTCTAGACTGCTCATGCCCTCGGCTTTCCGGGATGAACCGCCCGCCCGCGCCGCTGGCCAGAACCGCAAAACAGGAACACGTCAATGAACGACAGCATAATACAGGCCAATCCCACCACCGCGATGCCCACTTTCCGCCGGGCGACAAATCTGCTGGCGGTGGCTTCCGGTAAGGGTGGTGTCGGCAAAACATGGTTTTCAATCACCATGGCCAATGCGCTGGCCCGCATGGGTAAGAAAGTTTTGCTATTCGATGGCGATCTTGGGCTTGCCAATGTGGATGTTCAGCTAGGCCTGATGCCGCGGCGGGATCTCAACGATGTTATTCGCGGGCGTTTGTCGCTCGATAAAGTGATACAGGAATTTGAAGAGGGCGGCTTTGACGTTGTCGCGGGCCGTTCGGGACAGGCCTCTCTTTCCTCTCTCCCGTCCCAGCGTCTGGCGCATCTGCGGGACCAGTTGTTAGAAGTCGCCGATAACTACGATATCGTTGTGGCCGATCTTGGCGCGGGGGTGGACCGGACTGTGCGCATGCTTTCCGCCACGGCGGCCCGTACCATGCTGATCACGACGGATGAACCAACCTCCCTCACCGATGCTTACGCCTTTATAAAGCTGGGTCATGCGGCGGGCATGTCCAAAAATGTCAGTATTGTGGTCAATATGGCCTCCAGTGACACGGAAGGGGAGAAGACCTACAAAACTCTGCTCAAGGCGTGTGAGAACTTTCTGCGCCTCTCCCCGCCTCTGGCCGGGATGGTCCGGGTTGACCCCAAGGTCAAGGAGAGCATTCGTCACCAGACCCCTATCTTGATTCGCTCCCCCAATACGCAGGCCTCGGAAGACGTGGAGCGCATTGCCCGCTACGCCTGGCAGGTTATCTCCGAAGCGCGGCGCACCGCCGCCGTCAGCGCCTGAAAAACCTGCTGCACACAAACGCGCCAACAGCGCATAAATGAAAAAATTCCTGTAAACTCTATATATGAGCGATTCCGGGCCTATAAATTTTATTCCCTCTGCCGGGGCGCTGCCTGAAAAAGCAGGAAGTGCTTCAGAGCGTACCGGCAGCGCGCAGCTGATCGGCGCGCCTGAGGATGTCCGCGAAGAGGTCAGCAAGAGCCGCCGCCCTTTGAAATTAAGGGGGGAAGTCGTCCGCGAAAATCGCGATGGCTCGGTTCGGGTTCAAACCCGGCGCGGGGATGTCGATATCCGGCCTGCGCCGGGGCAAAGACCGCCTGAAAAGGGCCAGAAGGTCGAAATTGAGATTTATCCCAACCGCGCGCCAAACCTGCCACCGGAGACGGCGAATATCCGGCCTGCGCCCCGCGCCGATACGCCCCCGGCAACCTCGACAGACACTGAAATCACGCTCGCGCTTGACCCTGCGCAACGACAGCCGCCCCGCGTACAAATCACCTATCCACCGGCGGAGCCCCGGCCAGTCTCCAGCAATGGGCAAAGCCTCCCGCCGGAGGGGGTGATCGTGCGTTTACTCCCCCTGCCCCTGCCCGGACAGAGCGCCGCCGATGTGACCGCCCCGGCTCCGTCGCTGCCGCCACAGATTATAAATGCCGCTCCCGAGCAAGGGGTTTTTTCTCCTCTCGCGCCGCTGCCTGCCGCAATAACGCCGGGCGCTCAATCCGGTTTAACGCACACAATTCTTCCGCATGCACAACCGGCTGCCGGAGAGCATACAACGATCAACACGGGCGCGCAGACCGGCCAGCTTCCGCAGCTTTCAAACCAAGCCGCCCCCTTATTCCTTACCGCGCCACAATTTGCTTTCCCGCAAGAAACACAAAGCGGGGCGGCGCCACAAATCTTAACGGGGAGCATCCCCCCCCTTGCAGGAACAGAGCCGCCAGCCCTGCCCATTGCCCTGCTCGCTCCGTCCTCTTTCTCTGCTGTCTCCATGCCGGGCGGGCAGGCCTTAAACGTCCAGATCCTGAGCGCCGCGCCGCCGCCGCCGGTCTTAAGCAACGCTGCCGCGCCCCTTTCTCCGGAGAATGCGTTCCCGGCGCCGGAGGGGCAAACACCTCCCGAAACGCTTCTGAACTCCAAAAACGCGCTCATCGACGCCGGCATTAAAACCAGGCCCGCCCTCTTGCTGCAAAACGGTCCGGCGGGCAGCCTGTCTGCCACCATCACCGGAAAGACCGTTCAGAATCTGCCGATTTTAAGCATAAATTTTCCGGCCTCCGGACTGGAGCAATCCTATATCATGCAGTTCCCGGGTGAGGGTATTTCCCCCGGCACCACGCTCCAGCTCATGCCGCAAAGCCTGCCGCAGACCGCTAAAGCCACAGCAACACCCCTGCCCGGTGAGGCTGCGCCCTTTTCCACGCTGGTTACGCCCGGCCCGTGGCCGCTCATGGATGAGATTCTGCGCAATCTGATGCAAATCTCGCCGCAGGCCACGCAAGCCCTGCTCAGCCTGACGCCGTCCTCTTCCGGTCCGGCGCAGCAGATGTCTCCGGCTATATTATTTTTCATCGCGGCGGTGCGCGGCGGCGATCTTACACAATGGCTGGGCGATAAAACGACAGATATCCTGCGCCGGGCGGGACGCGGGGCTTTGCTCTCCCGCCTTGCGCAGGAAGGCTCCACCTTGAGCCGCGTGGCTGCCGAGCCTTTATCACAGGACTGGCGCGCGGTTAATCTTCCCTTGTATCATCAGGGCGAGTTGCACAAAATCGCGCTTTATTACAAGCATGAATCCCCGCCCGATGATGCGCCGGAGGGGGGCGGCCTTAAGGGGACGCGCTTTATATTTGATCTGGCCCTGAGCACCATGGGCCGGGCGCAGCTTGACGGGTTGTTTCGTCCGGTCTCCAGCGCGGGCAAACGGCTCGATCTGGCCGTACGGACCGAGCGTGTCTTTTCAAGCGCCGCACAGGCGGAAATGCGCCGTCTGTATGCAAAAGCCCTGCGTGACACCCAGGTCACGGGCGAGCTTTCCTTTCAAAATCGCCCGGAACAATGGGTTAATATTGATACAGACCGCAAGAATGCTCTGGGCGTTTCCGTCTGATCCGGGTTATTTCTTCCGCAAAATAACCTAAAAAACACTCAAATCTCCCGCTCACGCCCTTTTTTAACCTTTTATTAAGACCTGATCTTTATCATGGGAACTGTGAAAGGAGGCCCTTATTTAAAGCCCCTTTCCAGAGAAAAAGAAAAAGCCCGAAAAAATATAAAAAAGGGCACAGGACAAACGGCTTAATAAAGAGAGTGTAAAACAAAGATGATCTTTCCGTTGCTAGGAAAATTGATGACGCACTGGAAGCTCACCACAGCCGCCGCCGCTGGCGCCGATTATTTTTTCAACGATTCAAAATTAACGCTCGGAGCACTGGGAAAAGCGGCTGATGTCGGCGGCGAAGTTGCCCAGCAAGGCATTGATAAAACAGCTGAGAAAATAAGCGCTAAATTTGCCGACAGTATTGATAGCTTTTTGGGTGCCGATAGCGAGGCTGGAGCCTTTATGAAAGATCATTGGGGCAAGCTCATATTATCGGGGCTCAGCTTAGGGCTTCTGGGTACAGGCAATACCTCTTTGGGGCTGTTTATAGGTCTGGGCGTGGCCGCTTATGCCGCCTACAGCCATGTGTCGAAAAACGGCTTCAACACTGCCGCGATCAAGGAAAATGCTGCGAGCCTGGCGCAAAAAACCGGGCTCCTGCCAGATACGGCACAGATGAAGAATAATCCCAATTTTGTAGGCACAGGAACACAGCATGTTCGTGCGCCATCTTCCGCCAGAACCGTACAGGAGCCACAACCAGAACCACAGTAACCACTCATAAGACGCCACGAAGCCATAAAAAAGGCCGGGCGAATGCGTAGAAGAAGATTAGAGGGTATTAAATGACAACAGATGCAGCAGTAATGAACGCACTAGAAGAAAACCAAAGCCGCTCCGGCTATGGTGCGTCCGTTCCTGCGCCTGAAGGTCAGGGCGGCAGTCTCAAAATCGACCCCAATGCCCTCGACAAAAAAGAAGGCAACGCGGAGTATTTCAACTTCTGGAAAAACGCCAAGGACTATGATCACAAGATTTTCGCAGGCCACCTGAGCGAGGACAAACTTCGCGCGGATGAAA
Organism: Alphaproteobacteria bacterium; assembly: GCA_020848095.1. Classification (GTDB taxonomy): domain Bacteria; phylum Pseudomonadota; class Alphaproteobacteria; order Micavibrionales; family Micavibrionaceae; genus JADLAT01. The sequence goes on from JADLAT010000017.1 coordinate 59,427, forward strand.
GCTGGCTGAAGGCTTCCAAAATTATCTACAACATGGTCCACGGCGAGGAAAAAAACTGGGACCGCGAAGTTATCCTTAACGGCTGGAATGAAAAAACCGCCGCTAAAAAACTCGCCGATTTCGGTATCGACTACATGGTTAATTTCAACTATCAAGCCTGGGAAACCGCCAAGGTTGGCTTTACGCTTGATGATAAAACTCCAGACCAGCAAAACGCTCTTTATTTTATGATGAGCGCCTACGACCATAAGGACTGGACAGCCGGAACCTTTGGCCGCGCCTTTATAGCCTCGGTTATGGATCCCCTTTCATTGGGCACAATGGCCGTGGGCTTTGCGCTTGCACCCGCCACCGGCGGCGCCAGTGTTCCCGGAGCGGCTGCGCTTACAAAAGCCGGCCAGCTTTCTTTCGTGGTGGCCCTTAGAGCCGCTGTTGCGAATAACCTTGCCAAGGTTGGCGCTAAACTCCCGACAGCCGCGGCCATTACCACAACAATAGCAAAAAACACCGCTGCCAGAATGACCAGCAATACCGCCATGGGCTCTGCTCTGAACATGGCCGTCATTGGCGGCGTCTATAGCGGTGTCGACACTCACATCCGCCAGAACGTAGAGATCGCAGGCTCCAAGGCGAATAATGTCGACAGAGAGTACAGCCTATCACAAACCGCAGGCGGTGTCCTCGTAGGCGGCGCCGTCGGTGCAGGCGGCGGTTATGCGGCCGGCTTTATCTTTAAACCTGTCATTGACGGGATGCATAATCTTTCTACAAAATTAGGCCACTCCATAAAAGGTCGATTTAATAAAAAAGCAGCTGTGGATCAGGCCACGCCCGACAACGCCCAAACTTCTCAGGCTGCGGCACTGGCAACCAAGGACGCGAAAGATCCACAAACTGCGACGACGGCAACCAAGGATGCTCAAGATCCTAAAACACCCGTTGTGAACGAAGAAATAAAGGTAAAGAGATACCCTTTTAAAACGACAATTCTTCCTCCGGTCAACATGATGAAGAGAACGAGGGATTTCACCGATTACATCACCGAATCCTATTACAAACATATTTCCGGCATCTTTGGTGGGGTCCTGAAAAATGCCGAAGGTAAGTATGACACCAGTCTGATTGATCCCAATGCGCTTACCTCCAAGATTCATAAAACGGCTGAAGACCTGCAAACACTTTCTGGCAATCTGGGCAAGAGTGTGTCGCGCGCTGCCGCAGAAGAAAAAATTATTACTCTGAAAACAACGCACACGAAGAATGAGCAGGAAATATATCAAAACCTGGCTGATCTGAAAACAAAGCTCAAATCTGTCCAAGACCGCTTAACAGATAAGGACTTCAAAGACAGACAAGATATAACAGATGGTATAAGAGCAAAATGGCAGATTCCCATCCTAAATCCCATGGGGACACGGCCGGAAAGAATTCCTGGCGCCACTATGTACTGGCCGGGCGAACGCATAAACCGCGCCGATAAAAATGGTGTCTTAAAGCTTGAAAAGTTCTTACAAAAACAGATAGATGATATTGAAAACGTCGCGAAAAAAGAAAGCGCCGATGTCACAAAAGCAATCACAAAAATTGAGGAAGCCATAAAGAACAATGCGAGCGATTCGGATCTGGCCAAAAACATCGGAGAGGCCGCCAGCGCCATCAAAAAACAGGCCGATAACCTGACGCACAGAGTTACCGACGGTGACCCGTTGAAAGTTGAAATCTATCAACTCGGAAAGACATCCTTTGAGACTTTCAAGGACAGAATGTTTCAATCCCGATATGCAATAACTCCCAATGCCGATTATCGGGAAATCCTTATCCGGAGCCTTCGCGAAGATTACGTCAATGATGCCCCGCGCCTAACCAAGATAGATCGTCCAGTTGATCAATACCAGAATGCTGAAAACCTGGCCATGAGCATTGAAAGCTTTTGGGATGGCAGAAAATCAATCGACCAAACTGATGCCGCCAATTTGGGAAAACTGGTTTACGACCTGTACGCAATTGGTATGGAGCATGAAGCCCTATACGCTCTTAGACACTTATTCGCCAGAAGAGGCGGCGATGTCAGCAAGCATGGCGTTGATAACCTGAAAATTGGTAATTTCGTCCCTTCAAAATTCAGAGAGGAAGTTAAAAACGCCCATCAACTCACTCTGGGCAACACCCCTCTCGGCGATGATAAGCATTTTACAAATTTTATGGCAGCGCTAAAGAAAACAGTAACAGACGGAGATCAAAGACATCACCCCGGGCCAATCTGGCGCGGTGGAGACCGTGAAGTATACAAACTCTATTCCATGGCAACTTTCATGCCACGTTATTCATTCCGGCATCGGGGCAATGGGATTTTTGCCATTCCGTTTAAAGAGCGGTATATGAACGAACCTCTCGCCGGTTGGGCAGATCGCCTGTTTACCTTCAACTATTTTATGGGCAAGCCTATAGATGAAAAGGCTACAGAAGCAGCGTTTGCGGCCAACAAAAGAAAATACAAACGTGTTTTCCAAGAGGAATGGGGGCCCGCATGGAAAGTTCCCTTAAGAATCGTCGGGCGCCCTTTAAATGATCTCGTTGCTCAGCCTGCGTTAACATTCGGAAAATATACTTCCTTCGGAACCCTTTCCCAGACCAGTGGAAAAATTGCTCTTGGTGCAGGGCTGCTCTGGGGTATCGAAGAGGGTCTTGAATGGGCATTCGATACCGAATTCAAAGTCCCCGGCACAGATTGGCAAATAGACGCCGGCGCGTCTATATGGGCCGCGCAACTGGCCGTGATCGACAACACCACTCTGGCGATAGGGAGATTCGCAGTCGATAAATTTGCGCCTGAATACACAGATTACCTTGATCTGGAGAAAAATGGCGTTCGCAGCTTTGTGCGCTCCACTCTGGGTGATCAGCCTTTAGATCCTAACGCGAAAACAGGCCCTGTTTCCAAAAAAGACGCCAGAGCGGCGATATATGATATCAGCCATAACGACCCACAAAACCCGCTTTACCTTCCGCCCACGCATCCGCATTACGGCAATGCTGTGGCCACTTTGGTTAAGCGCAATACCGTTGACCCCAAAGATGTCAGTAATGTTATTCAAGATGCATTAAAGCTGGGCGCACCTGCCGCAGCCGTTGCGGCCGCCCCTGCCCCTGCTGCTGTTGTGGCTGATCCTGCTGTTGACCCTGCGGTGGCCCCTGCTGCTTCGGCTGATCCTGCAGCTCCGCCTGTTACTCCTGCTGTTGATCCTGCGGTGGCCCCTGTTGACCCAGCCATTGCCCCGGCAATCGCACCCATTACAACCACAACGACTACGACAACAACGCCCACCTCCCCTGCGAAGAAGGAGTTCTTCAAGAGCAGCAGCGCAAGCGGCCCGGAGCGCAGCGTTAGCGAAAGCTTGAGCAATCTTGCAACCCTGCCCGGCCGCACATTGAAAGCCGCCTACACCTTTGACGGCGATGTTCCGCGCGACCTCGAAGACGGCATCAATGTGGTTGGCGGCGCGTTATCCGGTATGTTTTCCGCTATCGGCGATCTGGGAAGCAATCTTTACAATGAGAAAATTGAGGGCGGACGCTGGTGGCTTAGCGGTGGTATCGGTGCCATCGGCGCGCTCATGATCGGGAAATGGGTTCAAAATATTCCCATTATCAAATCTATTCCCTTTATTGGTATAATCAGCTTTATTCTGGCTCTGCCTATGCTGGCCAAAGGCGCAAAGGCGATCATGGACGGAGATGTCCTCCGGCAGGGCGATAGCAACAAAACGCATGCCCCCAATATTATTACCACAGCCACCCGCGTTTCCAGCGTTCCCAGCGTTTCCCACACTGGGCAGGAAGTACGGAAAGTCCTGTGGGAAGCCCCAGATGACACCTCGGCCATCAGCAAGGTCGAGGCGGTTGATCCCGATGGCCCCGGCCCTCAGAAGTTTGCTGTACAGGCCTCCGGCAAAGATGGCAAGACTCTGGCCGATATGAGAATGCTTCAGGACTGGATCGGCCCCGGAAAAGACCCGATCATCATTTCCGAAAAATCGCTTGATACAATGGGCCTTAAAAAGGAAGATTTCGGTTATGATGCCATGACGCATGACGGTGTTACACTGACCAAGCTTCAAGTCGAAATCGACAAAGCCGCCAAAGGTTTTCAGAATATCTTCCTCGGCACACCAGAGAATTATGTCCCGCAGTAAAAACACCCCGCCAGGGGCCTTGAAACAAGGGCTTTGTCTTTCTTTCGAGGCAGTGCTACAATTGTTCGGTGTTTTGTTATGGGTCCTCCGTGACATTATTGATTTTATGAAAAATATATCTCGAGCTACCCGCCCATTCCCATGACCGATGAAAAAATCACATCCCCCAACGGCAGTATAAAGGAGGCATTCGGCCCCGGGAAAATGCCGGGGAAGCCGGGCCTGTTTCTGCCTGATGAAATGGATATCTATTGTAACAAAGTTACCAGGGAAACCTTCATTTTCCACTCCAAAAAGATAGATTATGAATCGCTGGCGCGGCTGGAATACGACCCGGATGATTACAGCGTCGAAGTGTTTAAAAAGGATGGCACATCCCTTGATCTGGGCGTGAAGATTCAATGGCTCATCCGCCCCTATTTCTCCAAGGCCGAGGAAGTGCAAATCGTCCAGACCAAGGATGGGGAGGCCGTTGACGGCACGTTCCTGCCCCTCACGCACAAAATTAAAACATAGCGCCGCTGGTAAATTGCCTTCAGAGCGTTAAAAAACTGCATTTTTTGTGTTTAAAAACCGTGATGATTTCTTAGCCGTTAACCATTTATTAACCTATTGATAATTATACAAAAAACATCAAAAACACCCCGGTTTTTCTTTGCATTGGCTAAAACTCCTGTGATAGAATTTAAGTGTAGGTAAAGAAGGGAGATTGGTCTTCCGATAAAAAGCGTTTATAGTCATGAGTATGACTGATGAATTGTCTCAAATATCGGATCGCCCTCCTGTCGGAAACCTGACGGACTTCGTCTATGGTGTTGATGAAACCAACCACCTTGATATCGAAGTTGCCGTTAATGAAAAAGGCAAGGTCGTGGTTTTTCACAACCGCCCGTTTAAGAAGGAGGTAACGTGGTTTGAATTCGATCTTGATACTAACCGGCTTGATTTTATCCTGGACGATGGTGATATCCGCGATGCGGGATTACCGCTTAGCCAGAGTGTTTCAAAATACATGCAAAACAGCCACCAGATCCTAATGGTTCTGCTGGACCAGCATACGGGGGAAGCAAAGGAAGGAAATTACGTCCCCCTGATTATCCATAGAAAAGAATAAGCCCTGAAAAAAATTCGGGCAATACCACAAAAAATAAATAAAAGGCAAAAACCGAAAAAATAGAAGGAGTGTGAATATGAGCTATTTAAGGTCAATTTTTGGAGACGCGTGTGTTGAGTCTTGCGCGATGAGACAATACGCCACTGAAGGAAAACCCGCAGAGTACATCAGCGGCATGGGCGGACAAACCATTACGAACGATCCGGCACAAGATCCCATCTTGAATCAGACACTTACAATGAAGCTGTAGCCGATAACCCCGGCACAAATCTTATAAACGGCGTTCAAGCCCTGGGGCCACGCCGTTTACAATATCAAATGGTAGACTCCGGCGTTTCCGTGACCACAAAAGCTTCTTGAGGCGCTGCGTCGCCGCTGCGCGTTGCGAGGAGAACAGCAGCCACCTTGGGGTAGAGGGGCGCCACGCGATCTTCCACAAAGCTTCTTATTTCATCAGCATTTTCCGGATCCGTTTTAATAATATCCCGCAGGCCCTCAAAAAATGCAGCCCGAAATTCCGGATCACTACGCACAGACCCACCCTCAGAAAATATCTGCTCGGCTCTCTCATAGGCTGTTTTATTAGCGGCTTCACTGGCGCCTCCATTGAATATGGCCGATGAAGTGCCCCTGTTTTGTTTATTCTCTGAGGTATTACTACGCATTTTAAAACTCCGATTTTTTGCATCCTGACAATTACATAACTTTAAAATCTTTGTCAATAACCACATAGGCACATCCCGCTTTTTATAAAAACAGGGTGCATCCCCTCGCCCGTACGGGTATAAATAAACCATGAGCACACAGGATAAACGCCGCCGTACCAAAGCCGTCCGCGCCGCCGTCGGGACAGACCCGGCGTGGCATGCGGTCATGCCGCCGCTTTACCTCTCCTCCACCTTCCAGATTGATAATCTGGCCGAGCGCGGGCCGTATGAGTATTCCCGCACCCGCAATCCCACACGCGATGCGCTGGGGGATGCCTTAAGCGCGCTGGAGGGCGGGATAGGTACATGCGTTACCGCTTCGGGCATGGCCGCGCTAACGCTGATCCTGCACCTTCTGGAGCCTTCCGATCTCGTGCTTGCGCCTTATGATGCCTATGGGCGGGCCTATTGGCTTTTGCGCGCGCTGGCGGAAAAGGGACATTTTCGGCTTAAATTCATTGATCAATACAGCGATACCGGGCTGGCGGAGGCCTTTGCCGAGCCGCCGCGCATGGCGATCATCGAAACGCCCTCAAACCCGCTGATGCGCGTTGCCGATATTGCGGATATTGCCGCGCGGACGCATAAAGCGGGCGGGCTGGTGATCTGCGACAACACCTTTCTTTCGCCGATGCTCCAGCGCCCCTTCACCCATGGCGCGGACATTGTTTTTCATTCAACCACCAAGTTTCTCAACGGCCATAGCGATGTAGTCGGCGGGGCCGTGATTGTGCATAAGGACGCTGAAATTCTGGCGGAGCTGCAAACGTGGAATAACGCGCTGGGGACCATCGGCGCGCCCTTTGATTCCTACATGACGCTGCGGGGCTTGCGAACGCTGGAGGTGCGGGTTCACCGGGCGCAGGAAAATGCCCGCGCCATTGCGGCCTTCCTCGAGGATCACCCTAAAGTCACCCGGATTCACTATCCCGGCCTGAAATCTCATTCCGGCCATGCTCTGGCCGCGCGGCAACAGGAAGGTCCCGGCGCCATGCTTTCCTTTACGCTTAAGGGGGATATCAACGCCTTTCTGGCAAAGCTGACCATGTTCTCTCTCGCGCAATCTCTGGGCGGGACGGAGAGCCTGATCAACCATCCGGCCAGCATGACCCATGTCTCCATGGGGGCGGAAGCCCGCGCCAAAGCGGGCGTTACCGATGATCTCCTGCGCATTTCCGTGGGGATCGAGCATATTGACGATTTGCTGGACAATCTGAAGGCTGCGCTTCAAACGGCTTGAGTTTTTCTTGACAGAACATCGCTCAATCAATTACATAATAACCAATGACCGATGAAGAGAAACCAGAACTCACCCTTGTCTGGGAAAGTAAAGATGTAACGCGCGGCAGCAGCCCGGCCTTGCAGCGCCTGTGCGCGCGCCCGGTTTCCAACACCCCGCCAAAGGTCCGTACCGTCAGCGATGAATTACACAAAGGCGTTCTTTTCTCAGCCATGAGCCACGCGGCAAACCCAACCATACCCCTGCACGAGCAGTTGGAGAAAATCGCAGATTCAATACTGGACTCGCATCTCCACTGCCCCTCTCTCGTTATTGATGGTTACGCGCTTGCCCTTCTGATTGATTTTTTCCACAAGCAAAACGACCATGGAGAAGATTCAACGAGTATTGAAAAATACATCCGAGGCGCCTGCGCCCGTATTCTCGATGAAACGCATCTGCGGGAAACCTTTGCCGGCGACCCTGAAAACAGCCAGAAAACAGAACATATCCTGCTGGAGATCCTTGAAGAAATTGACGTGGAATTTAACGATGCCCGGCCTTTATATGCGCAGGATTTCATAACAAAGCTGGCAGCTCTCGGGGAGCACCCACCAATGCCGCAAGCGCCCTTTAACCCTGAAAACTTATAATTTTCATGCGCAGAATAGGGCTTCGGCGACTTAATAGTTGACAAAACCCCGTTTTTCAATTACATAATAATCCCATGAGCACACATCAAAAACCAACATTGACTTTAATTCAAGGGGGCAAAGGTGAGCACGAGCCCAAAACGCGCTATGTTATCAACCCTCTTTTCAGCGTTGCTTCAGGAGCGCGAACGCAAAAGGTCATTTCAGATCCGAGGCTCAAAAACGACACCCTCGACACTATAGCCGACTATAGGAATGATCTGGCAAAGCAGCTAACCACATCAGCCGAAAAGGTAAATCCTGATGCGGCACTGCTGGAAATAACAAAAGTTACGATGGATTCGATGGAGAAATGCCCGTCTCTATGGATAGATGCTATAGCGCTGGAAAGTGTTTTGTGGATCAATAAAAATCAGGAATCGGGCAGGCTTACTCTGGATGCCTTCGATACCAAGGCTGGCATCTCCCTGCTTGCGGAACGCATTGTTCAGCCTGACCACCTTATTCAGGCTATAACCGGTGATACCAAAGCCAGTACTAAAGCAATCCCCCATCTCATGGCCCTGCTTAAAGAAGTCGATCATCTGCCCGATATGCCATTCAACAGCTATAAGATGGTGTTTATGTCCACAATCTCCTCTTTCCGGGATGAGACCACATTAGAAGCGCAGCTACATCCCTAACGCCGCGTCTCCTTTACGCCCGGCGGTTTGTAATCCGGGCAAAGCGCCATAACGCGATTATATTCTTCCAGACTATCTATTTCCTGTTGCATTTCCCGGCGCTCCAGATCCATCTTTTTGTACTCCAGATCCAGCAATTGCCCGACCGTATGGCGCATGCGCTCCGCTATTGCCTCTCCATCGGCGGCGGGAACCGGCCCGGCGACAAAGCCGCGCTGGCTTAAACCGTCAGAGAGTTTTTGTGCCATGACCTGCGCGTATTTATTTACAATCTCCCGGTCTGCGCGCACGTGTTTCTTTTCATGCGCCAGCGTTGCCTCATACATACAATCATCAGCGGCAGCTTCGGCGGCGATAACGATTTTTGGCTCGATGGTCATGTTGATCTCAATCGTGTCGTACCACAGACACAATCCATCGCCATGCGGCGTTTTCTGAAAGCCCAATCTGGTGGCGTGATTCATGCCGATGGTGCCGTCCATATAGCCGTTTAGATAGGTTGTGCTACCGTGGTCATAGGGGTTGATCGTATCAATATTTTCGTTTTTCATATCCTTGTAGCTACGAGATGTATCTATACTGAGCGCACTGGCGCTCGGCAGTACGCTTATGTCCACCGCCTTGGGTAAAACGCATCCGCCTCCCTCATTTGCCGCTCTGGCGTAGGGTCCAAAACCAACCCCCATTGCCAATATGCACATGATAAAGATGCCCCTGCGGGGAAAAAATGTGCGCAAACTCTCAACTCCCTTTTTAAAATGCTCTCCATGTAGTATATCAGGAACAGGATCAAAGAAGGAATGAGAACATGGGATTGCTTGCTTATCTTTTTAGCCTGGCTATAGATGCCTATATCATCATCATTATTTTACAGGTCGCCGTAAGCTGGCTGATTATTTTTGATGTTATCAATGCCTCCAACCCACAGGCGCAAAACCTTATAAGCCTGCTGAAACGCGCTACGGACCCGATTTATAAGCCGCTGCAAAAATATGTCCCTCCCATTGGCGGCATAGATATAACGCCCATTATTGTGATTTTAGGGCTTCAGCTCCTGCGCTCTTTAGTGCTTGGGGCGCTGTTTTAACCTTTTAAAATGCTATAATAAACGACATGACCGATACCCAGATCATAGACGGCAAGACCATTTCTGCGGCCCTGCGCGCAACGCTTAAAACGCAAATTGATTTCATGCCTGTAAAACCGGGGCTGGCCGTTATTCTGGTGGGGGATGACCCGGCCTCCCATGTTTACGTTCGCAATAAAATCAAGGCCTGCGCGGAGGCCGGAATCCGCAGCTTTGAATCCCGCCTGCCGGTGCAGGCCCTGCAAGCCGAAGTCGCGGCGGAGATCAAGGCCTTTAACGCCAATCCCGATGTTCACGGTATTTTGCTCCAGCTTCCTGCCCCGGCTCATCTTGACTCGGCGGCGCTTATCCAAATGATCGCCCCGCATAAAGATGTGGACGGCTTGAGCTTTATCAATCAAGGTAAACTCCTCTCCGGTGATGAAAGCGGGCTGGTTCCCTGCACGCCGCAAGGGGCGCTCCGCCTGATTCAATCTGTGGAAACGGCGCTTTCCGGCAAACATGCGGTCATTATAGGCCGCTCGCTTTTATTCGGCAAACCGATGGCGCAGCTTTTACTGGCGCAAGATTGCACCGTTACAACCGCCCATTCACGGACGCGGGATCTGCCCGCCTTGTGCCGCAACGCCGATATTCTCGTTGCCGCCGTGGGGCGGCCCGAAATGGTCAAGGGGGACTGGCTCAAGCCCGGCGCCATCGTGGTTGACGTCGGTATAAACCGGCTGGAGAGCGGGAAGCTGACCGGGGATGTTGATTTTGAGGCTGCGCTGGGCAAGGTTCGCGCCATAACCCCGGTTCCCGGCGGCGTTGGGCCCATGACCATCGCCTGTCTGCTGACCAATACGCTCAAAGCCGCGCAAGCTGGCCATTCCACCTAAAAATCGTGTTGTAAAAAGCCCTAATATCTCGACACGGGCGGGAAAACATGGTTCAAAGAACCGGACATGAATTTGCCGCGCCCCACAATTGTGATTTTTGATATGGATGGAACGACTGTGCGCCATCTCAACCCGCATATGCTGGGGGTGATGGAATGGATGGACGATACGGCCTTCAAGATCGTAAAATTCTGGAGCTGGCTGTTTGAAAAGCGCGCACATGGCCCCATTCTCGCGCCGGGTGACGTCGCAGACCCCGAACGTCCCGTGCGCAAGGCCCGCTCCATCATCGTACACCGCGCCATTCATAAACTCCGCCGCAAGCCGGTCGAGCTTCTGGTGGAGCCCTATCCCGGCATTTATTCCGTTTTGGGGCTGCTTAAAAAGCACAACATCCCTCTGGCCCTGGTCAGCAACGGTCTCGGCAAGGGCTACGGGCTGGATATTTTACAAAAATTCGCTCTGGAGGAATTTTTTCCCGTGGCCATTTTCCGGGAGGATATTCTTAAATCAAAACCCAATCCCGAAGCCATCCTTCTTGCCCTGCAACGCATGGATATAGAGCTTAAAGCCTCCGACATCGTCTGGTATATCGGTGATCGGCACAAGGACATCACAGCGGCGCAGGCCGCCGGAAAAATAACACCCTGCCGTGTTGTTCCGGTGGCTTTTGGCGTTAATGCCGCTATTGCCGTCATAGAAAAGGGACTGGGGCCGCATCATATCCTCATGAGCCACCGCGACATTCATACGCAGCTTTCAAAGCTTCTGGGCAGCCCACCCATAGCCGAAATAGACGTGCCACCGGCAATTTCCAAGACGCACCAGCAAGGTCGCTAGGCTTTAGAGCGCCTCACCCTGTCTATTCAATACGCATAAATTCATAAGTGCTATAGAGCTGCGGGTTTTCCTGCACCGCGATCATCTGCGCCAGAGGCTCTAAACGCTTGCGCAAGGCGGGCGGAATCTGCACCCCCTGCCCGCCCAGAGCCACTTGCGCGCCCATAAGCTTCAGAACCTTCTCCAGCGGTGTTTTCTCCTTCGGCAAAGCGATAATGCTCAGATCATGGCGGTCTTTTCCCCCGGTCAGTGTCGCCGCATAATCAAGCGCCTCATTCAAACCGCCGATCTCATCAACCAGCCCGGCCTCAACAGCCCGCCTGCCCGACCACACGCGCCCGCCGGCCACGGCATCAACCGCCTGTGGCGTCATTTTACGGCCCTTGGCCACGCGCGCTATAAAGCTATCGTAAATCTGGTCCATCATGGCGTTCATGCGCCCGGCTTCCCCCGGGCTGAACGGCGTGTTCAACGACCAAAGCCCGGAATTTTCACCCCAGGAAACCGTCTCCCAATTCACACCCAGCTTCTCGGACAGGCCCTCAATCACAAATTTTCCGCCCACAACCCCGATCGAGCCGGTCAAGGTCGTCGGCAGGGCAAAAATCCGGTCGGCATAGGCCGCAATCCAGTATCCGCCGGAGGCCGCCACCGGCCCCATAGAGACAATCACCGGCTTTCCGGCCTCCTGCACTTTTTCTACCGCGCGTAAAATACTTTCCGATGCGGTGGGGGAGCCGCCGGGGCTATCAATCCGCAGGACCACGGCCTGAATATCTTTCTCCTTGGCGATGTCATAGAGCAGGGGCGCAATCTCATCAGCCGCGGCAATATGCCCGCCGCCAAAACCCCCGCCTTCGGCTGTGGGCATAATCGCGCCCAGCGCATAGACCAGAGCCACTTTCGGTTTTGATCCGGCGGGGCGCTTATGCCCGCTGCCGGCGATATAATCCGGGAGAGAAACCAGATTCACGGCATCGGCATCGCGTTTCCCGCTCAGCGTCTCCGCGATATTCTCCAGCAATACATCACCGTAATCCGCGCGGGTGATAAGCCCCGCTTTTTCAGCCTCACTGGCGGTCAAAAGCCCCTTATGCACCAAGGCCTCAAACTGCGCGGGGGTCATCCCCCGATCCGCCGGGATACTGGCCAGAATTTCCGCGCGAATATCCTTCACAATGCGGGTCATTTCCTCCTTGTTATAGGGGGAAATCGTCTTGTTCGTCAGACTCTCATAGGCACTCTTATATTCCTTACGCTGGAAAAACTCGGGCTTTACACCGATTTTATCCAGCAGGCCGCGCCCGAAGGGAATTTCCGCGCTCACCCCCGTAATGGAAACCACACCCAAGGGCTGCATCCAGATTTCATCAAACGCGCTGGCCAGATAATACCGGCCCAGACCGCCGCCGCCCTCGCCATAGGATGTTGAATAAATATGCGCAAATTTTCCGGTGGCGCGGAAACGCTTGATCGCGGCGCGCACTTCGTAAACATGGGCCAGATCAAAGCTGCCGCCGTTCATCCGCGCCAGTACGCCCTTCACCCGCGCATCATCCGCGGCCTTGTCCAGTGCATCAATCAATTGCCGGACATTGGGCTCGGGCGGCGCAAAGGCCTCCATCAGGCCGCCACCGCCGGTCTGCTCCTGAAAACCATCTTCAAAGCCCAGAAACAAAACCATTTCATGCGGCAGACTCTGTCTCCCTGCGGAGCCGGGCGAGAGAAACGAAAACGCAAAGATCATCAAAATCACATTGATAATGATCACAAAACCAAGAACAGTCGCCAGCCGTTTTGTGCCGGACCATAAAAAGGATAAAACTCGCCATCTCCGGTGCGATACGGGTGGATTTTTTGCGGCACTCTGGGCAAAAAGCGGGCGATGCCGCCTCCAGTTGTGTTTGTTCATCTTATATATCCATAATATTTATTTGACATAGCCGCAATTCGCATGTTATTCCATCCCGACTATCCCACAGAAGGAGACAGACTTGCAATTGCACAAACTGAAAAAACTGGCTGTTATTTTTGCCTTGTGCAGCAACACTTCTGCTCCGGCTGCGGAACATAACGAAAAAATTCTTGAGGCCTGCCCCTCTTTAAAACCCGGCGCCGTCGAGACGGCCAAAATGCCTTACGGGCTGAACCTTTCTACAAATGACTGGGGCCACGTAGCCGCCTTGTCCGGCCCCATTGATTCTTACACAACCGCGACCATCAGGGATTCTATCCTTTTCGTGCCGGACACCTTGAAAGAAGTCGGCGATCTTCTCGTCATGATCAATTCCTCAGGTGGTCATCTTGAGCAGGTGGAAACCATCACAACAGCCATGAATATGAGTCCACACCAAAACATTACCACGGTCTGTGCGTCTGAGGCCTCATCGGCGGCTCTGGCCGTTCTGGCTGCCGGAAAGGAGCGTCTGGCATTTCCAAACTGCCATGCCATCGTACACAACACATCCTTTAATCTGACCGCCGCTTCCCGGCAGGATATTAAAGCGTATCTGCAAGCTACCGAGCGTGCGGATAATCATTATAAAAGCGTATTAACAAAAAACGGCGCTAATCCACAAATGGACGATGCGTGCCATGAAGCACTTGAAAACAACGGAGATATCCGCCTTTCCGCAATGGATTTGCTGCATCTCGGGCTGGTGGATGGTGTTTTATCCCCCGACAACCAGTCAAAGACCGTACTAAAATCAAGTTCTGAGGCTCGATACTATGAATGCCTTGTGTCCAATGCTGATTATTCCGCTGAAGACACCACGGATGAAGAGCGCGAAGCCATAAAGGATCAATGCTGGGACTCTCTAGCCGCCCCTAACGTCCCGATGGGGCCCGACGGCCCCTAAAGACACTGCGCCTTATGCCGCAGCCAGTGGTCGGCCAGCACGCAGGCCAGCATAGCCTCCACCACCGGTGTACCGCGCAGGCCCACGCAGGGGTCGTGCCGCCCTTTTGTGATGATTTCGCTTTCCTGCCCGTTCACATCGACGGTACGCACGGGCGTTAAAATAGAGCTGGTTGGCTTAAAGGCCACGCGCGCGATTATATCCTGCCCCGAGGAAATGCCGCCCAAAATGCCGCCCGCATTGTTGGACAGGAATTTTTTGCTTCCGTTTTTTCCGGTGCGAATCTCATCGGCATTTTGTTCCCCGCCCAGAGATACCGCCTCAAACCCCGCGCCGATTTCCACCGCTTTAACCGCGTTGATGCTCATCATCGCCTTGGCGATATCGGCGTCCAGCTTATCATAGACCGGCGCGCCCAACCCGGCGGGAATGCCCATGGCCTGCACCTCTACCAGCGCCCCGGCGCTGGAGCCTTTTTTGCGGATACTATCGAGATATTTTTCCATGCGCGGAACGGCGCTTTCATCGGGCAGCCAGAGCGCGTTTTGCGCGACCTGTTTCCAGTCCCAGTTTTCGCGGTCGATCTTTTGCGTGCCAATCTGCACCACGGCGGCCTGAATCTTGACCTTTTTACCGATCTGGTGCTCCAGAACCTTGCGGGCGATGGCCCCGGCGGCCACGCGGCACGCGGTTTCCCGCGCGCTGGAGCGTCCGCCGCCGCGATAATCCCGAATGCCGTATTTCTCCATATAGGTTAAATCGGCGTGACCGGGGCGGAACTTGTCCTTTATGTCCCCGTAATCTTTTGATTTTTGATCGACATTGCGGATTAACAATCCAATCGGCGTGCCGGTGGTGACCCCTTCAAACACGCCGGAGAGAATTTCGACCTCATCGGGTTCGCGGCGCTGGGTCGTGTGGCGGCTCTGGCCGGGTTTGCGCAGATCGAGATATTTCTGAATGTCCTTTTCGGACAGGGGGATACGCGGCGGAACGCCATCCACAACGCAGCCAATGGCCGGGCCGTGGCTCTCGCCAAAGGTGGTGTATTGAAATAATGTGCCGAAACGGTTGCCTGTCATGCGCGTGATATTAGAGCAAGATGGCTGTAATATCCAGACCCCTATCGGCCAGTTATCCTAAGATATTAAAGGCCGGTTTGTTCTTATTGTGCTGACGGTCCGTCATTCTGAGGAACTGGTGCTGGGGCCGGAGCTGAACTTACCGTGATCGTGTTATTATCAACGGCCTGTGTGTGTTCTGAATCTCCATCAGAAACGATCCCAAGAGCAGAAGTTAGAAACGCAAAACCTATAACGGTCGGTGCAATACTTGCTCCCATTCCTTTTTCTCTCGCCATAATATTCTCCTCCTGTTTTTTGTATGGGCTATATTTACCCGATAATTCCGCTTTTGTCAATATTTTTCAGAATACTGATATTTTACCCTACAACCACCTTGTCTTTTTGGGCGCTCAAGGTCCCCTGCTCTATAATGGCAACGGTCAGGCGGGAAATCGCCACGCGCTTGCCGGTGGCTTCTTCCGTGATATCGGTCTGCCAGACCTGCGTGCGCCTGCCGACATGCAGCGGCGAGCAAACGCCGATCACGTGCCCTTCGGTTACGGCGCGGATATGGTTACAGTTAATTTCCAGCCCCACAGCGCGGTATTTATCCGGGTCGATCGTCATCCACGCCGCCACGCTGCCCAGTGTTTCGGACAGAACGCAGCTCGCCCCGCCATGGAGAATGCCAAAGGGCTGGGTCGTGCGCTTGTCCACGGGCATGCGGCCTTTGATAAAATCCGGCCCCAGATCACACAGCGATAGCCCAATATGCACGCCCATATTGGCGTTGCGCAGCCCTTCGAGGTAATCGAGCTTATAATCCTTGAACCAGATCATTTAATCCCGCTTCAAAATGACTTTTTAAAATAGAGGCAAGAGGCAGATTACGCCGCCTCGCTATCGCCTTTTTTGGGGGCGATGGAGGATAAAAGCTCCGCCGTTTCGCCCGCACTGTCAATCGAGACCATGCCGACGGTATGGTAGCCCGCATCCACGTGCAGCACCTCGCCCGTTACGCCGCTGCCCAGATCGGAGAGCAGGAACAGCCCCGAACGGCCCACATCCTCAATCGTCACATTCCGGCGCAGGGGCGAATTCAGCTCATTCCATTTCAGGATATAGCGGAAATCCCCGATTCCACTGGCGGCCAGTGTTTTAATCGGCCCGGCAGAAATCGCATTCACACGAATATTCTTTGGCCCCAGATCGGCGGCCAGATACCGGACAGAGGCCTCCAGAGCGGCCTTGGCCACGCCCATGACGTTGTAATGGGGCATGACGCGCTCCGCCCCGTAATAGGTCAGCGTCACCAGTGATCCGCCGTCTTTCATCAAAGGCACGGCCCGCTTGGCAACGCTTGTGAAGGAATAAACGGATATATCCATCGTCCGCGCGAAATTGGCGCGGGTGGTGTCGAGATACAGCCCGTCCAACTCGTTCTTGTCGGAAAAGGCAATGGCATGGACGACAAAATCAACCTGGCCCCATTCCTTTTCAATCACGGCAAAGGCCGCATCCACCGATTCATCATTCGTCACATCGCAAGGCAGAACGATTTTGGAGCCAACACTTTCGGCCAGCGGCTTTACGCGCTTTTCCAGCGCTTCTCCCTGATAGGTGAAGGCCAGTTCGGCCCCGGCCTCATGCGCCGCCTTGGCGATCCCCCAGGCGATGGAACGATCATTAGCCACGCCCATCACCAGACCGCGTTTGCCTTTCAAAAATGAATTTTGTGCATCCATGCTTTTCAACTTCCAGATTTTACGCCTATAGGGGGCTTTTTACGACTATAAGCCATCCTACACAATTCCACGGCCTCGTCCAGCCCCTCACGCCCGCCCTGTTCATCTTGGAGGATGCGCGGATTGCTGATAGAATGCCAAATGCGCAAAGCCCCTTGAAAAAACCCTATCTTCATAAAAAACAACTCATGTCCATAGACACCGCCAATCTCGATTACATCCTCAACGCCATTCGCCGGGATTTCAACGATGAATTTCCGGATACGACCCTGATTTTTATCAGTGCGCCTGCGGATAAGCTTCAGGAAACGCTCCTGAGCTGGCAGGAGGAAATTCTCACTCATCCCGCCGGGCGCCTTCTTTGGCCTCATCTTCAGACCCTCTCTCCGCAGGGGCGGCAACAGACCGGTGCCGTATCCGCGTTTGCGCGCCACGAATATGGGCGTTATTTTTCCCTCTTGAAAAAAGAAGCCTTTTTAGGGGTTTTTCTAATCAATACCGATGAACGCACCGCACCGGATGAGGGCGAGGAAGCCGCCTTTGTGAATAAACATCTGGCCTACACCTTAATATGGGACGCCGTGCATATCCGTGAGGGCTGGCAAAGAAAGCATCCGGCGCTCGAAAACCATGAGGGGGTTTTACAGTACAAAGCCTCGCATGTTGAATGGCTGCGTGAACAAATGATGATTGACTGCTTTGCCACCATGATGCTGGAGAGCAAGGGCGAAAAAGGCGCGATCTCCACGCTTTTAAAAAAGCGATGCGCATTATGCCTTCAGCCCGCTCTTGGTTACCGCCCCGAAAATTTCCCCTTTCCCGTTGCGCTGGATGCCACGCATCTTGTTTACAAAGACCTCAAGGATGCTGCCGCGCCCGGCGCGGGGCCTTTGGCCCACAGCTATTTCATGGCGCAGGAAATCGGGCAAACTTACGATGACATGAGCCTGAAACAATGGGTATCCTTCTGCCGTGCGGCGCAGGAAATGGCCCTTGCCGGGCACGGCAAAAATGAAATTCTGGGCGCAGCCGTTTACACCAGTGATAACCCCTATACCCGCTCAACGGCCTATATCGTTGCCGAGACCCTGAACACGGATCCGGTTCCTTTAAAACACCATGATTTTTATAACCCGTTCACGGATGATGAAATCAATGAACGTCTTCACCTCAAACGCTGCCGGGATATGTTTGATATCCTCCTCGAAAAAATTGAAGACAGCGAAAATCCCGATCTTATTTTAAGCCAGATTCAGCGCAACAATACAGAGCTTCTGGAGGGGAATCCCGCCGGCTGGTGCGCGCTGCCGCTTCTGGCGGCGCACCGGGCCTATCTGGCAAACAGCGAAGACAGCCCCGTTCAAAATTCTGCCCGCGCTTTTCGGAATATGATTACCGAGGTGAAATGGCCGCTCATCAGAAAGCTGCACCGTTTACTTATCGGCGCACGGCGCGCCGGTGAGCCTGTAGATCACCAGACCGCACAATTCCTGATTGCCGCTCATGAAGATCTGCATTTTATGAAGCCGGCCTTTGATCTCCCGAATGTGCCTCCGGCAAAATAAAAAACCCCCGCCGCATGTAAACCCTTAACAGGTCCGGCGCGGCGGAGGCTTTCGTAACCTTAAAGGCGTTTAGCGCCCTTAAAGCTGGCTTATTTCATGATTTCCCATGTGCCATCGGGGTTACGGCAAGCTGTGCCATAAGCACTTTCCTGCTTGCCGCCGACATAAATCGTCTGGTTGTATTCACGGCAGTAACGACCGGCGCTGCTTTGCCCCTCACGGACCGGTGTATAGGTTCCATGGTGACCGCTTTCAGGGTTGCTCCAGGCTACCGTTTCACCAACCGGCGCGGAATAGGCGCGGTTTTGTGCCCGCTGGGCATAGGCCATATCGGCCTTATCCAGAGAAGAGCCGATCTCGCTACCAACCAACGCGCCAAGCAAAACGCCCGCACCCGTTGCCCATAAACGGCCAGAACCGCCGCCGACCTGAGAACCCAAAAGCCCCCCGGCCACAGCGCCTGTCAATCCGCCCACTGTCTGTTTCGTGCCGTTGTTTTGCAGCGTTTCACAGCCATTAAGCATAAAAGCCGCCATCACCAGCGGTATCAGAAATAAATTTTTCATTCGTTTTGCCTTTCTTAAGCCTTGCGATTGAGTGGGCACAGCATATATCTAAAATAATTCCATGCAAATATAATACGAGCTTAAAATAGAGGCCCTTCGCGAAAAGTCAAAATAATGTCGAAAGAAATTTTTACACGCTATGGCGCCGACCCGCTTGCCCTGTGCAGAGACTGGCTTGCGGAGGCGCAAAAAACTGAGCCAAACGACCCTGAGGCTGTCTGCCTTGCCACCTGCGATGCGAAAGGACGACCTTCAAACCGCATGGTTTTGTTGAAACAGATCGACGCGCACGGCTTTAAATTTCATACCAATGAGATGAGCCGCAAGGGCCGGGATATGGCCGAGAACCCCTTTGCGGCCATGTGCCTGTACTGGAAATCCCTGCGGCGGCAAATCCGGATCGAAGGGGCCATTGAAATAGCGCCTGAGACCGAGGCCGATGCCTATTTCGCCACGCGTTCTATTGAGCGGCAAATCGGGGCGTGGGCCTCTCAGCAATCTACGCCCTATGAAAAGCTGGAGGATCTGCAAGCACAGGTCAAAAAATATGAGGATGAATTTTCCGGTGCCGATTCCATCCCCCGCCCGCCTTACTGGAAGGGCTACCGCCTTGTTCCGCTTTCTATTGAATTTTGGATCGCGCAGGAACACCGCCTGCACACCCGTTTTGTCTACAAAAAAGAGCGGGAGAACTGGACAGCAACATGGCTCTGCCCTTGATTTGTCTGCTACCCTCCCCCTCGCTTACGCGTTTTCTTTATTAATCGGAGTAAAAAACAATGACTGCACAACGCAAGGAAACCCCGGATCACATGAATTTCAGCGCAGATGTTTCGCGGCTTTTGGATATTGTCGCGCACGCGCTTTATACCAATCATGATGTGTTTTTGCGCGAGTTGATCTCCAACGCCGCCGATGCGTGCGACCGTTTGCGGTATGACGCTATTCAGACCCCATCCCTGACCAAGGACAATGCCAATTTTAGAATCCATGTCTATAAAGACACGGAGAGCCGCACGCTGAGCGTTATTGATAACGGGATCGGTATGAGCCGCGAGGAGCTGATTGAAAATCTCGGCACTATCGCTAAATCCGGTACGGCTGCGCTGATGGAGCAGATGAAAGACGCCAAAGACCCGCTCAAGCTTATCGGGCAATTCGGGGTCGGGTTTTATGCATCCTATATGGTGGCCTCCTCGGTCAGCGTCGTCAGCCGCAAGGCGGGCAGCAAGGATATCTGGGTCTGGGAATCGGATGGTCGCACCGGGTTTGATGTGCGCCCCGCCAGTTCGGAAGAAGCCAAAAAACTTGATGGCGCGCGCGGAACGGCCATTACCCTGAATATCCGGGATGAGGGGGTTGAGTTCCTGCTGGATGAGAAAATCCGCCAGACGCTGGAGACCTATTCCGACCATATCGGCGTTAAAATTTTTCTCAATACGCCGGAGGACACCGCCAAGGGCGAGGGCCAGCCCGTCAACAAGGCTCAGGCTATCTGGATGCGGCCAAAGAACGAAGTTAAACCCGAAGAATACACCGATTTCTATCGTCACATCACGCATGGCTTTGATGAGCCCCTCTTGACATCGCACTGGCATGCGGAGGGGAAAATCGAGTTCAGCGCCTTGCTGTTCATTCCCACGATGCGGCCATGGGATCTTTACGACCCTTCCCGTAAAAACACTGTAAAACTGTATGTCCGCCGCGTGTTCATCACCGATTCGCTCAGTGAGCTTGTCTATCCGTGGCTGCGGTTTGTGCGGGGCGTTATCGATTCCAGCGATCTGCCCTTGAACATCAGCCGGGAAAACCTCCAGCATAATCCGGTGATCTCTAAAATGCGCAGTGCCGTGGCCCGGCGCGTTCTTTCCGATCTTGATAAGCTTGCGCAAAGTGACTGGACGGGGTTCATCACCTTCTGGGGGCAGTTCGGCGCGGCGCTCAAAGAGGGGCTTTATGACGCCGCCGAGCATCGCGAGGATATTTTCAAAGTCTGCCGCTTTTATTCCACACATGAAAACGGCGAAAAACTCACCTCACTGGCGGAATATGTGGAGCGCATGAAACCGGAGCAAAAGGAGATATTCTATATCTCCGGCGAGAATCTGGGGAGCCTGAAAAACTCGCCGCAGATCGAGGGCTTTAAAGCGCGCGGGCTGGAGGTTTTATTCTTCACCGATACGATTGATGATTTCTGGCTCCAGCAGGTTCCCGATTTTCAAGGCAAAAAATTCAAATCCGTAACGCAAGGGGACATTGATCTTGGCCCGGATGAGGATAAAACCGCAAAAGAGGATGACGAAAAAACTCATGAGGCGCTGCTCAATGCCTTGCGGGCGGAGCTGAAAGATGAGGTGGAGGATGTGCGCATCTCGCGCAGGCTCACCGATTCCCCGGTCTGTCTGGTGGCCTCCAGCGCGGGGGTGGACATGCATATGGAGCGCGTCTTGAAAATTAACCAGAAATATTCCGGCGGTGCAAAACCCGTGCTTGAGATCAATGCGGAGCACAGCCTGATTAAAACGCTGGAGAAGATGGAAAGCGGCGCGGAGGGTTTTGCGGACGCGGCGCTCTTATTGCTGGATCAGGCCAAAATCATTCAGGGGCAACCCGTACGCGACCCGGCGGCCTTCGCCCGGCGTATGGCCAGCTTCATGGAAAAGGCCCTGCCCCGCGCTTAAAACGCGCGGGACTTCGCGTCAGGCCGCATCGTCAATCTCGATGATGGCGTGTTTTTTACGTCCGGCGGAGAGTTTAACGGCGCCGTTTGCGCCGGGATGAACCGATTCCACGCTGGATTCGGCATCGGTCACAACAACGCCCTCGATCCGTGCGCCGCCGCCCTGAATGAGCCTGCGGGCCTCCCCTTTCGAGGCGGCCAGTCCCGCCTCCACCAGCGCGTCAATCACCGAACCTTTTGCGCTTAAACGGCTTTTGCCGAAGCTGAAACGCGGTAAATCCTCCCCCGTTCCGCCCTGCTCGAAGACCTGCGCGGCGGTTTGTCCGGCGGCCAGCGCGGCGCCTTCCCCGTGGCAGAGTTTTGTTGCCTCAAAGGCCAGAATTTTCTTGGCCTCATTGATCTCCGCGCCCTGCAAAGCTTCGAGCCGCAGAATTTCCGCCATCGGCAAAATCGTGAAGCGTCGCAGCAGCGTACCCACCATCGCATCATCGGCATTGCGCCAGTACTGCCAGTAATCATAAGGGGCCAGCATTTCCGCGTTCAGCCATACAGCGCCATTCACCGTCTTGCCCATTTTCTGCCCGTCCGGCGTGGTCAAAAGCGGCGCGGTGAGCGCGAATAATTTTGCCTGATCGGCCTTATGCGCCAGATCAACACCGTTGATTATATTACCCCACTGGTCCGATCCGCCCATTTGCAAGATCGTGCCGTGACGGCGATACAGCTCCAGAAAATCATAGCCCTGCATCACCATGTAATTAAATTCCAGCAGGGAAAGCGGGCTTTCCCGCTCAAGGCGGGTTTTTACCGAATCAAAGCCCAGCATGCGGTTGACCGTGAAATGCCGCCCGTAATCGCGCAGGAACGACAAATAACGCAGCCCGTCCAGCCAGTCATTATTATTGACCATCAACGCGCCGGTTTCATCATCGCCATAGCGCAAAAACTGTTTGAAGCACGTGGCTTTTATCTGCTCGATATTGGCGTTGATCGTTTTATCATCCAGCAATTTACGCTGCTCATCCTTGAATGAAGGGTCGCCAATCTTGCTCGTACCGCCGCCCATCAAGGTTATGGGTTTGTGGCCGCTCTGCTGGAACCAGTGCAGCATCATAATGCCGGTCAGATTGCCGATATGCAGGCTCTGCGCCGTGGCATCAAAGCCGATATAGGCACTTTGCACGCCCTCCATCAACAATGAATCCAGCGCCGTAAAATCAGAGCACTGGTGTATGAAACCGCGCTCATTTAAGGTATTGAGAAAGTCTGATTTATAATTTGTCATTGGATTTTTATAATTATGAATGCTGCAAAAGTCTATACAGCAATCGGGCTTATGTCCGGCACGTCTTTGGACGGGGAAATCGATGTGGCGCTGATCCGCACCGATGGGCATGATTTTGTCGAGGCGCTGGCTTTTCAACCCTTTCCCTACGCGCAAGATGTGCGGGACAAGGTGCGGGAATGCTTCGGCAAACGTGCGCCCGATAAGGCCGTTCTGGCGGCTGAAAAACTGGTGACAAACCTGCATATCGCGGCGGTCAGGGCGCTGGGGCAACCTGCCGACATTATCGGCTTTCACGGCCAGACTCTGACCCATGACCCGGCGGCGGGCTTCACATGGCAAATCGGCGATGGCGCGGCGATGGCACGGGCAACCGGCATAGACACCATCTCGGATTTCCGCAGCGCCGACATGCGGGCGGGCGGGCAAGGCGCGCCCCTTATCCCGCTCTATCACCGGGCGATCATGGCCAGAGCACACCGGCCCGTTGCGGTGCTTAATCTGGGCGGTGTGGCCAATATTACGTTCATTGATGAAAACAATGATCTCATCGCCTTTGACACCGGCCCGGCCAATGCGCTGATGGATGATATGACCCAAAAATGCACCGGTGCGGCCTTTGATGAAAACGGCAAAATGGCACGAAATGGGCGCGTTGACAACGCGGTTGTGGAGGCTTTTTTGACGCATGATTACTTTCAGAAATCCGGCCCGAAATCGCTGGACCGCAATGCGTGGGATCTGGATTGCGTGGCGCATCTGAACCCGAATGACGCGCTGGCGACGCTTTGTGAAATGACGGTGCGGGGTGTAAAAGCGGCTCTGGATAACCTTCCGCTGCCTCCATGCCGGCTTTATGCCTGTGGCGGGGGGCGCAAAAATGACTTCCTGATGACCCGGCTTAATGCGCTTTTACCGTTTCCGGTTTTGCCTGTCGAAGACGCGGGCTGGAACGGCGATGCCATCGAGGCGCAGGGCTTTGCCTATCTGGCGGTGCGCTCTTTGCTCGGCCTGCCTTTAAGCCTGCCATCGACAACCGGCGTGCCTGCGCCTATAACGGGCGGTGTGCTGTTTCGTGCCGATGAGGCGCCAGAGAAGAAATCACCATGATTAAAACCGCAAACGCGCAAAGCATTAATGAGGCCGCAAAAATCCTTCAAAATGGCGGGCTGGTTGCCATGCCGACCGAGACCGTTTACGGGCTGGCGGCCAATGCGCTGGACGGCGCGGCGGTGGCCCGTATATTCGCCACCAAATCGCGCCCGGCTTTCAATCCGCTGATTATCCATGTGCCCGATCTTGAAGCCGCGCAGCAAATCGCCCTTTTTACACCGCTGGCTCTTGAGGCGGCTCATGCCTTCTGGCCCGGCCCGTTGAGCCTCATTCTGCCGCGCCGGGAGGACTGCCGGATTTCCGATCTGGCCAGTGCGGGCTTGCCGACGCTGGCGGTGCGCATTCCGGCGCATCCCGTGGCGCTGGCCCTGCTGAGGGCTTCGGGGTTGCCGCTGGCCGCGCCCAGCGCGAATGAATCGGGGAAGCTCAGCCCGACAACGCCCGCGCATGTGGCCGACACTCTGGCCGGGCGGGTAGATATGATTTTGGCGGCGGGTTCCTGCAAAGTCGGGCTTGAATCAACCATTTTGGATATCAGCGGCGCCGAGCCGGTTATCCTGCGGCCCGGCGCAATTACGGCGCCCGATATACACGCCGCGCTTGGGGTTAAACCCTGCGCGTTCAATCCCGATGGCGCATGCACCGAAAATGCACCAAAAGCACCGGGGATGCTCCTCAAGCACTATGCGCCTGATACAAATTTGCGTCTGCGTGCTATTGATCTGGAACCGGGGGAGGCCCTGCTGGCCTTTGGCAGCGAGCGGTTCATGGGTATAAAGGGCGGCGGCGCGGCGACGCACCTGCCGGAGCATCTGCGCCGAAACTTAAGCGAAAGCGGTGACCTGCACGAGGCCGCGCGCAACCTCTTTGCCATGCTCAAGGTCCTCGATAGCGCCCGCCCCCGCCAGATTGCCGTTATGCCCATTCCAGAAACGGGTCTGGGTATTGCCATTAATGACCGCTTGAAAAGGGCGGCGCAAAGGGATTAGTTTATCTGCATGAAAAAAGTTCTCCTGACCGGCGCTGCCGGATTTATCGGCTTTCACTATACACAAAGGCTTTGTGCCGCCGGGTATGATGTTCTGGGCATCGATAATCTGAACGATTATTACGATGTTTCCCTTAAAGATGCGCGGCTGAAGCAACTTGAGCCGCTGGCGAATTTCAGCTTCCAAAAATGCGATCTGGCGGACCGGGCCGCTATGGAGGGCGTATTCACCGCATGGCAGCCGGAGATTGTTGTCAATCTCGCGGCGCAGGCCGGGGTGCGCTATTCCCTGCAAAACCCGCAGGCCTATCTGGATTCCAACCTTCAGGGGTTTTTGAACATACTGGAGGGCTGCCGCCATAACGGCGTGAAGCATCTGCTTTACGCCTCCTCCTCCTCCGTTTACGGGGCCAATACCAAGGTTCCCTTCGCCGTGAGCGATAATGTCGATCACCCCGTCAGCCTGTATGCCGCAACAAAAAAAGCTAATGAGCTGATGGCGCATACTTACGCCCATCTTTACCGCCTGCCCTGTACGGGCTTACGGTTCTTCACGGTTTACGGCCCGTGGGGGCGACCCGACATGGCGTATTTCAGCTTCACAAAGGCGCTGTTTGAAGGGCGGGCGATTGATGTGTTCAATAACGGGGAGATGATGCGCGATTTCACCTATATTGATGATATCACGGAGGCCATGATGCGGCTTATAGACGCGCCGCCGCCCGCGCCCGACCCGAACTGGAGCGGCCAAAACCCGGACCCCTCACGCTCGAACGCGCCATGGCGGCTTTATAATATCGGCAATAACAGCCCGGAAAAGCTGATGGATTTCATCACGATTTTAGAGGAGGAAACCGGGCGCAAAGCGCAGAAAAACTTCCTGCCGATGCAAAAGGGCGATGTGCCCGCCACCTTTGCCGACACAAGCGATCTGGCGCGCGCCGTGAATTTCAAACCCGCCACAGATTTACGGGCGGGCCTGAAAAAATTTATTGCATGGTATAAAGAATATTACATATCGAGATGATCAAGCTTTATCTTTACCGGCTCGGCCCGCTCAAAAAGTATATCAAACTGATTTGAAAGATTCGCCGCCACGGCAGGCCTGTTTAACGAACCGATAGCGCCGCTGCCACCGCCTTCGAACCTGTAAGCATCAAGAACAGCATTCCTCGCTGTGGAAAACCCGTCAACATTCTTCTTCCGCAAAAAGGCCACATCGTCTTCTGTCATAATCCGAACGCCCAAATTACTGGCAAAGGCAGGGTTTTGCCCGGCGTGTTCGTCAAGAAGCTGCAGAAGAGTTTGCCCATCCGGAGAGCCCATCTCCGCCGAATTGCGAAAAAGAAGGGAGAGCCTAAAATCTTTTGTTGCCATAACCTTGATTGTCTTGCTGGCGACCGGTTTCCAGCGTCGATGAAACTCCACATCAGACATGGTCAGGGCTTTAAGCGCGACCGGCGATAAAATGATTTTCTCCTCCGTACCGCTCATGGAAGAAACGGCCAGATGATCATAAAAGGCCTTAGCTTTTACAGGAGCATCGCAGTGAAATATTTTGGATTTTTCAGTTGGGTTTTCACTTTTCTTCAATTCAGAAAGGTATATAAACAGCCGGCTATGGTCATTAAACTGCTCATTGTATCTCGCCTGACGCGCCGCTTCTTCCGCTTTTTCCTGCTTTTCCTCTCTAAACGCACCAGTAATATCAGCAATCAGATTCATTTTACGCAACTCCATCTTCTAGGGTATTATCAGATTATCTTGCATGCAAATACGCTTATGTCAACCACAACCTGTAATCGGCACATTCGCTATAAGTCCAGATGTTCCGCAATTTCCGCCAGCAGAACGACCCTTGAGTTCTTACCTACCTCTGCAAGCTCACGTACCTGCCGGCGCATCCAGTCCTCAGAAAACTCGACATCTATCTCTCCGGGGATTCTCGTCGGTGATTTTAAAACCCTGACCTCAACGCCGGTTTTCAAGGTCAGGTCCGCCAGAACTGTTCCGCGGCGCTCCTCATCCAGGCGCTCATTATTTTTAACCCAAACCGTTATATTATCAGCGTTTTTCGGATATATAGAACGCGCCCGCGATAATACTTTAACGAGTTTAGCCGTATTTTCCTTTACCACCTCGACATCCTCTGCACTGGTCAGATTCGCGGCGTTTTGAAAAACAACATCAAGCTTGAATTTCTTGGAGACCATATCTTCAACAAGATACCAATAGTTGGCCAGCACTTTAAGATCTGCTTTCGATGGAAATATAAAGATGCGCGACCCTTGGCCACCATTCTCAAGAAGCATGTCATAAAAAATGCCTGTTTTCTCCTCAAGAGTGGGAGAGGGAGAACTCCTGGGATGCGCCGTAGCCTCAGAAAAGTTTTTGCGCATTGCCAGCAAGGCTTCCTGCTTTAAAGCAGAGGCCATGATTTTTTTATAAAATTCTTCGTCTTTTTTTGCTTCGTCATCGGGGCGTTTTGATTTCGGCATTGGCTGTTTCTTTCCCTAACGTGGATGAGCCGGGTATATTTGCCATGAAAATCATCTTATGTCAAGAAAATGGGGTGTGCCGGCATTATCTTCTTTAGAGTTTCTTAATTTTCTGGTATTAAAATTAAGAGAGGACGTTAAGGAGAATCACCGCTTATGGAACTGCCCGCCGCCATTGCCGCCGAACAAGGATTGCTCAGACAAAATGTCGCTTTGTCGGTCATCAAGCAATCGGCAGATCAGGAACAGGCCATCGCCCAGATCCTTGAGCAGGCTGTCCGCTCCGCGCCGGTTTCCTCCGCGCGCGGCACGAATGTAGATCTCACGGCCTGAAGAGGCGGTTTTCTGCCCCAACTTTTTAAAAAATAGATTAACAGGCCTGTTTTGCACCAACGGCATGCGCCCGGCAATAACCTATATATTGTCCAGAGATATGGCCTGTACACGGCGTGAAATTTCGGTAATATCCCTATCAATTGATACGCCGGAAAATTTTCCGTCCTCTTCCAAAGAAAAGAACTCTGCGACTTGATTTCCGTTAGAACGCTGCACTTTAAAAGCGTGCATATAGCCGTCAACATTTGGAGAAACATTCGCAGCGGTAAAAGACTCAATATTCCTCTCCTTCAACTCTTGAAAATCGTCAGCACTTATAATTCCGATAAAAAGATTATTTTTAAATCCTTCAATTTTTTCGGCCCAATCCTTTGTGATCTTCAATACAGCCTGCCCGTTCGGCGATTGCTGTTCTGCCGCGTCTCGGAAGAAAAGAGAAAGCCTAGCCCGCTTCACCGCCATAACACCAAGCGGTGACGGTGCGAACTCCTCCATGGACAGAGCCTCAAGATCTTGCGGAGAAGCAAGAATTTTTAAAGTAGATTCCGGCTTTCCTTGCTCCGCAAGCACTCTATAAAAGACATTCGTTGCCTCCACGGAAGAAAAACCGATGCGAGCCCCCTCGCCCCACTTTCCATCGCGGTAGACATCACGATAATATTTATCTTTTGCTTGATAGCCCTCTACTCTTTGGTTTTTTGCGTATAATTCAATTCTTTTGGATTCCTGTTCTGCTTCGCGCTGCCGCTCTTCTTGTCTGAATTTCCACCATGTTAAAATACTCATAACGCTAATCTCCACTCGAAAAATCTAAACCATTGTATAGAAAAAATTTCTCGCATATAACTTAAATTATGTCAACAAATAACGCCTTCCCCTTCTTTTGAGTTATCAATTTCTTGACAGGGAGAGATAAGTTATGCAATCTCTTGCTGTTTCAGGAAATTACATATGTCAAACAAGCCACAGGCACAAAAAAGCAAATACCTCACCCTCGACGGGCAGGATATTTTGGCGGATGCAACGCGCCGAAGCCTGCCTCAGGAATATCTAAGAACAGGCAGCGTGGTGCTTCCCGCTATCTTTGCCGCCGCGGGGGAGATGGTCCATACCGATGGGCTTTCCCTTTTTGCCGGAGCGCTGGGCTTATCTCTGGGCAGCCGTATAGAACAAAGAAATAAAAGAAGTATCTCTAATCTTTTTGGACGACAAGCCCTGACCACGTTTTGCATTGATACAAAACCGGAACCGGACACCAAAACGCCCCTGCATTTAAAATCGATGGCGAAACTGATGAGAAACAATAATGCCATGTTTGCTGCGGTAATGTCTGGCACGATCCCCATCCATTTTGCAGTCCTTACGGCCCTCGAAACGCAGGCCGAAAGCCCGGTAACAAAACCCCTGTTTTCAAGCGCAGCCTTTAGTCTAGGGCTAGTCGTTGATGAGGCCAAGCTGGCCTATATCTATAACAAAGTTGTTCAGGATGAATGGGCTATTGTGAAATGGCCGGAGCCCCTTAAGGAGACGGCACCGGAGAAGAAGATAGATGCACGAGCTGGACTCCTCCCCGCACCAGTACCCGCGCAGGGCGGATAAAATCCATCCTTACCGGCAGACGGAGCCATCGTAGTCGCAGCCCGGCGTGGGGCAGACATGATCCGCGCGCGCGGCCCCGCCCTGCATCACCGATACGCCTGTGGGGATAGGCTGGGAGCTTGCGCAGTTTCCGCCAAAGAATATGCCATTATAATGAACCGTTAAATCCATACCCCCGGCCACGGCGGGCGTTGCGGGCGGCGGGAAAGCGCCGATCATGGCATCGTTCCAGCTCTGATTACGCGCGGGGGAGTTACAGGCCCAGGGCACGCTGCGCGGGTCTGCCGCGACCAACTCCTCAAACGTCTTGAACCAGTCCTTGTTGAAATCCTTACATTTCACGAAATGCCAGACCGCGCCCATACTGGCGCAAACACCGCCCGCGCCAAAAAAGCCGCCCGCAAAATTATGTCCGAAATTCGAGGCCAGATACGTTCCACCCGGCCCGGTGCCCGTGGGCGGCCCCATGGCAATATACCCCAGATATTCTTCCAGTTCCCCGCCCGTCAGCGTTCCAGCCGGCGGGTTAGGACCAAAGGGCGAAACCGGTGGGCCGCCCTTGAATAAAACCGGGCTGGTGACGTTATCGCTGAACATTACATTTGCGGCCGCGCCGGCAGCGGCGGCCTCCACCACGAAACAGCTATATTGCAAAATACTATCGGGTTTGAGGATAATGCGCTCTGCGGCCTCGATCTCGCGCTGGCCCTCCAGCCATGCCCGGTCGCCCATAACGGTGGAAAAAGCCGGGTCACAGCCCGGGCCTTCGGCAATCACCGGGCCGCCCATAGAAAAGCCCGGCGTCATCGCCAAAAGCCCCATAAGCCCCACAAAGGTGAAAAATCGTACCGCCAAAGCCCTAGCCTGCAATTTAAAAACGCTCCTCTTTCAGTCTAGCATACTCAGGCGAAAATCTGCACGGATTTCAATAACATGCCGCGTTCAGAACACTCGGCCAGCCTGTAAACCTCTATTTCCATTGATCTTTCGGTGTCGGGGTTGGGTCCTCGGCTTGCGGGGCAAGATACAGCACCGCGTAACCAAGACAGGCGGAGAAGATCGAGCCAACGAGCACGCCCAGCCGGATAGAAGCCTGATGATGCAGATCCGCAAAGGCCAGCCCGCCAATGAATAGCGACATCGTAAAGCCGATCCCGCAGAGAATCGATACGCCATAGAGGTGAACCCAGCGCACCCCCTTGGGCATGGGTGAAAGGCCCAGCTTGATCGCCAGCCAGAGCGTCAGAAAAATCCCGACCTGCTTGCCTAAAACCAGCCCCAGCGTTATCCCCAGCGTCACCGGCTCCCCCAGAGAATGCAGCCCCATTCCCGTGAAGGGCACGCCGGCATTGGCAAAAGCGAATATAGGCAAAATCCCGAACGCCACCCAGGGATGCAGCGCATGCTCCAGATGTTTGGCGGGGGAAAAGCCCTCCCGCTTCGGACAGCTCATCGGAATAAACAATGCCGTTGCCACCCCGGCCAGCGTTGCATGCACGCCGGATTTCAAAACCGCCACCCATAAAATTATACCCAGAATGATATAAGGCGCGGTTGATGATACCTTGCGCAGATTAAGCCCGGCCAGCCCGGCCAGCGCGGCGGCGGCAAACAGGAACGGTACAGGTTCCAGATCATGGCTGTAAAACACGGCGATAATGAGAATCGCGCCCAGATCGTCAATAACGGCAATGGCCATCAACAAAATCTTGAGCCGCATCGGCGCGCGTGTGCCCAGCAAAGCCAGAACCCCCAGCGCAAAGGCGATATCCGTGGCCGAGGGGATGGCCCAGCCCGCCAGATTCTCCGGCGTACCACTGTTTATGAAGTAATAGACCAGAGCGGGCGCGGCCATTCCGCCAATTGCCGCCAGAAAGGGGAGAATCGCGCGCGAGCGGGTGGAAAGCTCGCCGGTCATCAATTCCCGCTTGATCTCCAGACCGACCAGAAAGAAAAATACGGCCATAAAGCCATCATTCACCCAGTGTAGAAGGGATTTTTTAACCTCGAAATCAAAACCGCCGCGCCCGACACTGTCAAAGCCTATGCGAAAGCTGATCGTATGCAAAACGTAATCATAAAGCGCGTACAGCTCCGTATTGGCCACCACCAGCGCCAGTACGGCGGCGATTACCAACAATATCCCCCCTGCCGAGGAGAGCTTGAAAAACTCTCTCATCGGCTGAAAAACATCCTGACCGGAAGGTAAAAGTGGAGGTCTTTTTATGTTCATCGGGGTTACCATTATGTGATTTCCGGCATACTATAAACACATCCCGCCGGAAAAAAAAGCCTCCGCCTAGCCCTTACGTGCGCTCTTCCAGAAAATAGTTTCCGGTTCGCCCTGTCTTTTATCCTCGCTGCGTTTGTAAACATAAATCCCCAGAACCGACAGACCCACAGCCCAGATCGCGCTCAGGGAGCCCATCGCCGCCATCACCTCTCCGGCGCGGCCCGTATCAAAAATGATTATATAAGCAATCCCAAGCATTTGAGCTGCCCATGTTAAAGCCATCAGATAACCAAAAGTCGGGCGCATCCGGCGCACAAATTTATCCTCGCTGGCAATTTCCGCCCGCAGGGATTCATTCACCTGCTCCACCGCCGCCTTGTATTCTGCGGCCTCCAGACGCGCCATTTCTTCAGCGTGGCGATTGGCCTCAGCCAGTTGCTCCTGCGTGATCTGTCCGGCCTTTATGGCCAGATCAACCTGCTCCAGCGCCTTGGACGCGCCCCTGGCAACCGGCGCATCCATTGTTTTCAAACTCTCTGATAATACATTGATAAGAAGTGGTATTCCTAACTTTACTAAAACGGATTCAATCATGATTTTTCCTGTTCTCGCCTTTTGCGCGCTTTAAATGATTTTATAGAATAAATGCTGGCCGATGATCGCGACCGGCTGCTCGCCCCGCGCCCAGTACGGCGTAATACTGCGGGCGTGGTAATGCGTTGCGCCTTTGGTTATATCCTCCAAAGCGCCCGCGATGGCCCTTTGGGCGATCCGTAAGGCGGTGGCAAAATACAAATCACTCTTATCCAGCGCCTGCAGCTTGCGAAAATTGGGATCCGCACGGTTCCAGCAGGAAAACTGATAAGGCTTCTGACAGATCTGGATGATATTTCCGCCCCACCAGAATCCACCGCGCTGCTCCGCCACGCATGCGCGGTTCAGAACCACACAGGCCACCGCCTGCATCCCGGCGGAACCCTCGCCCCGCGCCTCGCCCCAGAGCGTACGCGCCAGCACATCCACCTCCAGTGTTTTATAAAACTGTTCAGCCTGCACATTCGCAGACGCATCTTTCCCGCCCACGGCGATTAACCTTGGTTTTTTCATGTCATTACTCCTTTGAGATTTAAAAAAATGAGTGCCGGTACCCGGCCAGATTCAGCGTGACTTTGCTTTTGCCGCTTCCGCCTTCAGGGCTGTAGCGTCCAGCTTGGTTTCAATCCGCAACAGATGCGACACCAGCCGGTCTTCCAGCGCCTTAAGATCGGTTTGAGAGGCATATGTTTTTGCCACCTCCAGCTTGAAGGCCGAAAGCGCCTCGCGCATCTGGTCCGTGCGTTTGCTGAGCAAATCCTGCAAGCCGTCTATCGCCTGCCCGTTTTCCTGCCGCGTCCGCCAGATCAGCATCAGCAAACCCGCCAGCGCGGGCAGATCAACCAGCGCAATCCACGCCACCCAATCCAGTGTGTTATTCATGATGATATCCTTATCTTTTGCCTTAAATCGCAAATCCCAAAATGCGTTTCCCGCCGCTAGACTCCGAAATCCGTTTCCGCGCGTTGCGGTTTTGCGCCTTTCATCCAGTCCTGCCCGCCTGCAGTATAGGCTCTGGCTATCCGGACCGGCTCTTGTGACAAGGCTCCCGCAACGGCGTCCAGCCCGTCATCCCGGTTTCGGCCACCCGGATTCCATTCCGCCATTTCCTGCAAGAACGGCGTTGCCTTGATGCTTTCATTCGCATAAAGCGCACGGGCCGCCAGAACGGCATCGAAGGCTTCCAAAATCCGGACGTCTTTCGGGCGGCGGTTATGAATCTCCCGCACGGCGCAGCGCACTTTTTTTCGCGCCAGTTCATGCTTAAGTATTGCCGGAAGAAAATTCCCTACCCCATTGGTTTCCAATGAAATTGACGGGAGCCGTAAAAACTGCGCGATCATTGCCACCTGCTGGCATTGCTGCGTGGCCTCATCCAGCGCGCTTAACGGATCAAGCTTGAGATAGGCCAGCTTATGCAGCCAGTAGAACCCTTCCGCATCGGTGAACACCGCGGCCAGAACGCTGCCGTCTCCGTTTCCAAAGGCCGGGTCCCACCATGCGCTGGCGCTGACCATCTCCCGCCCGCTGATCTCAAGCCGGTTTAATTCCTTGATATAAGCCATTGAGGAATCATAAAAATTAAGCAGAGCCGGACGCAAGCGCCCTTCCGCGATATTCACGGGGCGCAGCAGCATCTGGCTGGTGAATTTATTCGGCCCGGCGCTCACCTTCAGGCGCTCGATATCGGCCCGCGAGAAACGCTCCGGCCAGGCGCTCTCGCCCGTTTTATCAATGAGCGGAATTTCCAGCCGCCGGTATCCATCCAGAAAGGGCGCGCCCTCCCCCAGCTCCGTACGCGGGGCGTCAGCGTAGATCGAGAAATACGTGTGGGGCGTGCCGACATAAATCTGCGTGCCGCCGGGCGCCAAAACAAACGCCGTCTCCGTCAGACGCGTGCGCAAATCATGACGCTTTTCCGCACTATCGGCGGTGTTGGGAACCTCCACATCGTCACAGATAATCACATCTGCCCGGCTGCCTGTTATATTCGCGCTTACGCCGCGCGCCAGCATGGACGGGTCGCGCAGCTCCAGCATACGGCGCACCGTGAACCGGTCTCCCGCCCATTGATCGGCGTTTTTAGGCTTCATCGCCGGGGTCAGCGGGTGGCGCTCGATAATGCGCTTGACGTTGCGCACCATCTTCCCCGCCAGTGCCTCATCGGCGGCCAGCACCAAAATGCGTAAATTCGGATCACGATAGAGCAGCCATGCGGCAAACACACCGACAATCGTGCTCTTGCCGCAGGACCGAAAAGCCATCAGCAAAAGCCGCGTATCGCCCCGCCGCCATGCCTCCTCCAGCCAATTGGCCATTCCTTTATGAATAATTGGCGTTTTAAGGCCCATACGCTGGTTCCACAATACGAGGAACAGCTTGAAATCCGCGTTTGTAATATCGTGTTTTGCCATTATCCCTCCAACTCCCCACGGGCTGATTCAATCATCGTCATCAACATTTTCTGGTGGTCGGCATTTTCCATCTGCGGATCGGGCAGATCGGCCCAGCGCGCCAGCTTCACCAGAAGCTCCATATGCGCCAGCGCGACCTTGCACGCATCGTGATGCGCCTTGAAATCGCCCGCTTTTTCCGGGGATTGATCCATAAAATCTTCGTAGGAGCCGATGGCTTTTTCCAAAGCGCACGGCAAAAATTCGGCGATGCGTTCCCGCATCCCGTTTTCTATATTCGGCATGTTTCTCCTTATTTTTTAGATTTCAGGTTTTAAAATTTGAAATTTGAGCCGTCATCACCGCCGAGCGAAGCCGGAGGTCTGAAAATCTCACCACAAATCACCACAAAAAGGCACAGGGCTCATAGAAACCTCACAGAGGTGGATTTGCCAGAAAATTTCTTCTAGCGCGAGCGCAGGACTTGCAGAGCGTCAAAAGGGTAGCGGCATTAAAGTCTGGTCAGGCGTGAGGATCAAGGCAAAAGGGGGATGAACTTTGAATACATTCCACATGAGATAAGGATGCCTTCGGCACGGTACAATCTACCATGCCGAAGACATTCGAGGTAACAATCAATGCAAAGTATTAGACTGGGCCGCCTTCATTGTCTTTTGGACCAGAAAACTTTTTACGCGCTCTTTCGAGTGCCTCGCGCAATTCTTTATCAACACCAAGATCCATTCCGTTGTCCCCCATTGTGGTGGGTCTTGCGTTGGCTAAGAACTCTTCAAGCCCTTTACCGAAGGCTTTAGACGTTTCGGGTTGAATTTCCATACCGTTCTTCAGATTACTTACAACAGTTGCAACACTGCCTTGGCCGTTATCACGATCATAGCCCCGAGGATTGAGAACGTCGCCTTCCAGATTGATCTTCATAACGCGGCCTTTGAGATAATCAAAGTATAAACCTTGCTCACGGATTATTTCCGCTGCCTCGTCTCTCGTCATAGGATTAGGATCGGCTTGCAGAAAGCCTAAGCCAAGCGGCTTGGAATTGTTGTACAGGGCGGCTAACAATTCAGCCTTATCCATGCCAGTGATATTGATCTCGTTAGACATAATTTTTTCCTAAACGCTGGTTAATTTATTTATGTAATATGCGAACACTGCCTTATTGCCATATTAAATGTCAAGAGTTTATTTACGGCAATCTTAATCAGGCGCAGAATTCCAAAATTTTGAGATATAGATTCACTCATCTCTTTTTCCTTTCCCTAAAACTTGCTCACGATGTGCCAGTGCGCGCCGTCGGAAACGACAGTGATGGCCTTATACTGCGCGTTTAGGGGCTGAGCATAGCCATCGGGGCCGGCGCCGCCCTGCTCGCTCACCGTGATCACGTTGGCGGAGACATCGGTTTTCTTGATCGTCACGGTGCGCCCCACAGCTTCGGGCGCGTTTGCGGGCGGCAGGCGGGCGGTCAACGCGCCGCCATAGCTGGAGAGCAGATAGGTATCCACCGCCATGTCGATATCGTAGGTTCCTGTACCATCGAAATAGCGCGTGTTTCCGGGGCTGCGGTTGGAGGCAATAACGAACCATTCCGCACCGTTGGAGAGCGCCATCATGTAATCATTCTCCGCGCCCAGATAATAGCTGCGCCCGTCCGGCCCCGCGCCACCATCTTCGGTAATGGTGATGACATTGGCGGAGGAATCAATCTTCTTGACCACCATCATCACGCCGACCGCCACCGCCGCACCGGGCAGCTTCACCGTCAGCGCCCCGCCAAAGGAGGAGACCAGATGCACCGAATGAGAAATATCCAGCGTCACCGTGCCGCTGGCATCCACGTATTTCGTATCGAAACGCTGGAGCGTGGCGTTCATATCCACGCAGCTTGTGCGCTGGAGCCTGTTTTTATGCGGAAATCCGGCGTTATAGGCGCTGTATTCCCCGCCGGAGAGATCCCATATCGCCGCGCCGTTTGAGGCCGAAAGCAGGTTATAGATCGAAGTTTCTATAGACCCGGCCTCCAGCTTGATATTGGGAACCTCGTTATTGCTCTCCGCATAGGGGTTGACCAACAGCGTCTTGTTCGAACCCGGCCCCAGAATAAAGCACCCTTGCGCCGTGCCTTTTACATTCGCCTCACAATCAATAAAGGCGTTGTTGTACTGGCCGTGTTCCACATAAATACCCGCGCCGGAAATGTCGCTGCCGTGGCTATACACGCGGCAGGCATGAAACTTGTTGGCGTTCGGCGTATCGCCCGCGCCGGTTTTGACAAGGTGAATCCCGTGCACCGCCGGGGCCTCCACCAACACGCGGTCGAAATTGTTCCAGTAACATGGCCGGTCGGGGCTGTCATGACCATCCAGAAGCAATCCCGTCTGCGCGTCCCAGATCGTGACATCGCTCACGGCGCATTGCACGCAGGGGCGCGTCTTGCCGTAGAGTTTAATCCCGGCCAGACCGCCTTCGATGCGCAAATTCTGCACCGTGATGAAATCCTCGGTCAGCTCCAGCACGTTAAAGGTTGCGGCGTTGGCCTTAATCACGGAAAACTGGCCGCAGCCGATGAGGGATTGCCTTGCGGTGAGCGTGATGGTGCCGCTCGTCATATATTCGCCCGCCGGGATGAACACCGCATCATGCGCCTGCAGCGCGTTTTGAATCGCCGCCGTATCATCCGCCAGCCCGTTGCCCAGCGCGCCGAAATCCTTCACGCTCACGAAATCCGAGAATTTATCGTGACTGGTGCGCGTGGCTGCGCCGCTGCCATAGGGCGTGAAATCCGGCGCGGCCATGGCGCCTTCCAGAGAGACCGCCACCGGGTCGCCATTACCATCAAAGCCCAGCGCCCTGTTCACGCGCAAGGCCCGGTCCGGCAGAACCGTCCCCGATGAGGTTTCATAATCCGAATATTTTAACGTGCGTTCCTGCGCGCGGTCCACCTGCTGGAGGCTGGCAATAATGTAATCCAGCTCGGCATTGATGGAGGCGGCGGAAAACTCCCCACCTTCCAGATAATCGGTCATGCGCTCAATCGGTAATTCACGGGAAAGTGTAATGATCACCCCTTCCGCCGGGGCCGTATCGAATGTCACGCTGCCGCCCGCCGTGTTGCCCGCGCCCGTGATGTCAAACCCGCTCAGAGTTTTTGCGCCGTTTTTGTAAACCGCCATATCTTCGGAGGCGAAAATCGGGAACGGATACACAAATACGCTCTGCGTTCCGTTGGCGACATAGCGAACAACCGGCGTCACCGCCGGCATTTTAATATCTTCGGTCATGATTACTCCATTGGTTTTTTTTAAGGAAAATTCGGTATTACGCGTCTCAGGCCCGGCGGCTTCAGGATGAAATTTTCATCTGGTGCGGGTGAAAATCGTAACTTATAATTGCATTATGAATCGCTTTGCCCTTCACAGCTTTTGCCTTCTCATGGCGCTTTTTCTGTCCGGATGTGCGGCCATCACACCGCCGCCGCCCAAAACCCTGCCGGAGAGCTTTCTGGCGCATACGTGGCAACCATTTTCAGATTCCGTTCATGATCTCAAATTTTATAAAAACGGCGTTGTGGAAACATACGATCGGAAAAAACTCACAAGCCATGAATATTACAGGATTATTCATCAAGCCGGACCAGAGGATTTTTATCTGATCAACACTTATGATTGGTATTTTCGAGATCCATCTGGAAACCACGCACCAAGATTTCATTATGACTATATACACATCTGGCTTGAACCTTCGATCGTCGACCCCGCCGAAATAGTCCTGCAAAGGGATATCTATAGAATCATCCCAACGGAAGAGGAATGGGTTACCCTTACACCGGAACAACACTGGCAAAAAATCAAAAAGCACATGGAAGAGTCCTCGGATCAGGTCTCCTCGTCTGCAGCCTATGCCAGGGATTAACTGTTCGGCTTTCGTTTCTTCCGCGCCCTCTCAATTCGGTCAGCTTCCTCGAATAATTTTCTGGTTTCTATATTTCTTCTATTCCTTTCATTCGCCCCCACATCTCCGTTATGAATATTACGCCGCGATTCTTTTGCAGCCCTTTGCCAATCACGATCACGCACAGCCGGAAAAAGCTTTTCCCATGTTGTTTCTTTGAATTTTGTTGGGCCGATCTGGTATTCCATATCCTGCAACGCGGCACGGGCCGGCGCCGGATAGGTCGGTAAATCGGGAAAGGTCTTGTGCAGATAACGTACGCCCTCGCGCAGCCTTTGTTCCTGTAAAAATTCCATGTCCGGTGTTTTCAGGCGTAGATTACTTAGCCCCTTACCTGACAGTGGATCATACTCTGTATACACCTGCCCTATCGGCGCTGCCATCACGCGCCTATATGCTTCTGCTTTCTCCTCGTCTTTAGCTGGCCGGATAGGGCGATCGCGCCCTTCATACACGTAAAGCGGCAGATTTTTTGCCGCCTCGGCATCCGGGATCATCAAACCGATTCCAATTGTGGCTTTACCCTTGGTGTCTCTGTAAAAATAATCCGCGGGCTTTTCATTATCGCGCACGAATTTCTTGACAGATTCATTGACCGCATCCGGTGAATGCACCCATGAGTCCGGTGAAGTCTTATTATTTGTTCTGCGTTTTGTATCACTCATTGCGTTATCTCCCTGATCCTATCTCTTGTTTCTTAAAACAACCGCGCCAGTTTTTGCCGCTCGCGGAGCTGCTGCGCCTGAAGCAGGTTGAGCGACTGGCTCTGGCTTATTCCCTGATCCAGCGCATTGATTTTGAGCGCGTCGAGCTGTTCCCGTTTTTTCAACTCATCTTCGGATTCATCGAACAGCCCCAAAAGCACCGCCTGCGAGGAGCCACCATCCGAGCCGACACCTTGCGAGCCGAACTGCGCCCGTTGCCGTGCCACGGCGCGTTTTAAGGCGGTTCGGCGGTCGGACTCTGCCTGCGCTGCCTGCGTGGCGATTTTTTGCTTTTCCAGCCCCGCCTGCGCGATGCTTTGCGTTTGCTGCATTGCCTGTTGCTGCTGTAACTGCCGGAGAGCCATATTCTGCTCTTCCCGTTGCTGGCGCCCGGAATTTTGGATATCCAGAACTTTGGAAACCGGTCCCAAAAACGGCAGACCGCCGCCTGTGATCGCGTTTGCCAGGCCGATGCCCTGCGATAGTATTGGTGTTATTGATCCCATTTTATTATTACTCCTTTCAATCATTGACCTTGATATGCGTAACCACAGAGAGCAGCGCAAAAGACAGCGGCATGTCCTGTTCTATGCGCCAGAGCGGGCGCGTGTTATCCGCCTGCCAGCCCAGAGCGCGCACGCTTATGTCTCCGCTGATCTTTGGCGGCGGTGCGTCCAGAAGCTCTGTGCCGAGCTGGCGCAAAGCCACATCGCGCAGCCCGCGCCCGACATCGAGCCGCAGAGCTTGCGTATCTTGCACCCGGAATATCCCCTCGATCAGGCGCATTTTACGGCCCGCGCCGGCAGCCCCCAGAACGCCCGGCGGCAAGGGCTCCACCACATGGGTAAAGGGCAGCCCGGCTTCAATCTCCAGCGCGGCGGTTTCAAGTTCGATCTCTCCGCCGCTCACCAGAACGGCGTCCTGCACCAGACCGTCAGCCACGCTCACCACGTCCCGGCCTTCGAGATGATCCAGCCCGGCCCAGCTTGTGGCCGGCACCCCCACCGTTCCGCTCAGCGCGGAATCCAGCGCCAGCGTATCGTCAAGCTGCTCCACCAGATACGCATCCTCGCGCGCCACCAGCATATAAACCTCATCCCCCACCACGGCGACGGATTTCACCGCGCCCGCTGTTTCATGCAGCGTCCAGGCGTTCACCCCCTCGGCACGAAACACGGTGAGCGCAGCGAATTTCCCATCATCGCGCACCAGAAACAACAAGCGCCGTTTCTGGTCGTAATCCATATCCACCGGGTTGCCGATCATATGCCGGGAGAGCAGCGCCAAATCGGTCGATTTATAGGCCTGCTCCAGATCGGTATAGAGGAACTCCTGAATTTCCTTACCGTTTCGGGCGATAAACAACGTCGCGCCATCGACATTGATCGGCGGAATATGCCGCCCGATGACCGAACCAATGCGCGTTTGCCGCCGGATCTGCACCGCCGCCGGTGTGAGCGGATCGCCCGTGACCATCCATTCCGCGCCGCTGGTGAAGACCTGCAAATGGCGGCCTGAGAAAATCCCGCGAATAGCGTTGACCTGATCAGAGAGAATGGCAAATTCTATAGCCTCATCATCCAGCCCCTCGCCCCGGTCGAAATTAAACAGATCGCCGGATTTTGAAAACCACAGGCGATTTGGCATTTCGCGGCTGCCGCCGATCACCAGACGATCCTGATGGAAGGCCACCGTTGCCGGATAGCCGCGCACGGGGGAGAAAGCCTGTTCTTCCCAGTCAATTGTCGGCGTTGTACCGCTCAGCGTTTCGATCACATCGGCGCTGACCACCGTGGCGGAATCGAAATCGGTAATCTCCACCTCCCTTCCCCCAACGCGCAGACGCGTCCCCTCATGCCCGGCTTCAAAGACCGGGGCGGATGCGGTCAACGTGATCGCGCCCGTTGTGCCGCTGGGCGTTAGTGTCACTGCGCTTTCTGCGAATTTGAAATAGGGCTGATGCCGCACGCCATTATCGCCCGTAAAGAAATTCCACGCGCTCAAGGACCATGTTCCGCCCACGCCGCGCGTCAGTTTTCTGGGCGGCACATCCGGATGCACCATCAAAAGCGTATCGGCGCTTTGCGTCCATGATAATTGCGATACCTGCGCCGCGCTCCAGGGGGCTGCGATACTGGCTTCCTTATACCCGCCCGCGTAAACCCCGATCTCAAGATCGGTCACAACCAGAAGATAAGTCTGCTCCGTATTGAACTCGAAGGAGATCAAACGCCCATCGCCCGGCGCGGTGTCGATAAACCTCAAACCGGCGCGGCGCGCAATTCCGCCCGTCGGGTTAATGAAGACATTCCGCAGGGCCAGCGCGCCGTTCTCATAAGCGCGCAGATCACCACGGCCCAGTAAATCTCTCGATATTTCTCCGGCGGTGAAATTGGTTTTAACTTCCCGAATTCTTGTCATGTTTTTTTCCTTGTTGAATTTTAAGACAATAAAAAACCCGCCCCTTTGCGAAAGGGCGGGTTGGTTGAAGATTCTGCTTTTATCCCTAGGACATATCTGGTCCCGGCAGAACGGCGGGTAACGACTTCGGTATCTCTAGCGCTGC
Organism: Alphaproteobacteria bacterium; assembly: GCA_020848095.1. Classification (GTDB taxonomy): domain Bacteria; phylum Pseudomonadota; class Alphaproteobacteria; order Micavibrionales; family Micavibrionaceae; genus JADLAT01. The sequence continues at coordinate 101,560 of JADLAT010000017.1, forward strand.
TGCTGGTTTGACGTTCAGAACTTTCGCCGCATGTTCCGTTAGGAGTTTTCGTACTTTTCCATCGTTAGCAACCTCATCGCCGACGACGACTGTAGCAAGCAGTCCCAGCCCTATAAACGCGTTCTTGATTCCTGTTGTAGAGTCGATCTGCGATTTCGGCGCCGTGGGAGACAGAGCCTCTTCAGACAATATGTGAATATTTACATTCGCCACAGGCGTCGTTTTCGCCCTAATCTCCTCGCTGCGGAGAGAAAGCCACACTCCTGGCTCTTTATCGATATCACGGAGATACTTATCGATCGCTGGATACTGGCTACGTAATTCCAACTCCGGAAGATTGCCATACTGGATACGGCTCATATCCAGATAACTTTCCCGCGCGAATGATTTGCGGACGCGTGTTTTATCTGGACTGAGCACCTCATTTTTCAGATTTTCGTCTGAAAAACGAACAGTCATGTGATCATATCCCTGCACGTACTGGTCATCCTCCGATCCGGGGCGGACGTATTCAAGCTTCTCACCGGGTTTTTTGGAGCTATCGTCTATAACAAAAAAATCTTGCCGCCTCCAAAAATTGATACGCCGGACTGCATTTGCAGTAGCTTCGGGCAATTCTTCTTCGCTATATGATGATTTATGAAGCCTTTCAGGGTCCTCAATATCAATCAACGTATGCGTCACTCCGGACTCATCGCGCATATGATCGGATATGCGCCGGTTCATTTGCGCACCAATCCCCATATCTCTGTACGGCGGCAAAACGCCGGTCCACGGCACATACATCGCCTTACTTGAAGCTTTTTCAGCAGATGGCAATATTTCTGCCAATTCTATCCCAGCAGGATTTCCCTTTTCATCTCGCAGCAAGAAAAACTTTTCACTTTCGCTGTTCAGCATACGCTCCAGAAGCATTTCCGGAGGCTCACGGTCCGCTGGATCGGTAAAAATCTGTTCAAAAACAGGAATCCATTCATTTTTTAGAATTTGTTCATCCTGCACTCTTTCGAGAGTATAATTTATTGAATTATGCGCACCTTGATCATGAACCATCAAACAAAACCTTCTTTAAAAATTTTCACAACATGATACTATCATTTTCATAATGCATAAATCAACGTTTAATATCTATTCCATTGATAATAAACAACCTTAATTCAATGCAATTAATCTTTACCCTCCCGAATTCTTGTCATGTTTTTTTCCTTGTTGAATTTTAAGACAATAAAAAACCCGCCCCTTTGCGAAAGGGCGGGCGTAAAAAAACGTTCTGGTATTTAAGCCTTATAAGGGAAAAGAAGGCCGATCAGTCATTTCCCGGCGGTGGCGGCGAACTATTCGCCTGCTGTTTTCTTCGTCTTTGGTAAACATGCCATCCGGCCACTGAAACGATCGCAGCGCCTGTACTCGCCATCCAAAAACTATGCATCGTCTTGCTGGTTTCAACACGTTTTTTCTCTGCATCTCTGGTTTTCTCGACAGCGGCTTCCAAGGGCTGCCGCTGCACCGGGTCCGTGAGGTCAATCACGAGCGGCTCGTTGTTTGCAAACGCCTGCTGAACGGCTTCATTGATAAACGTCTGCTTCAGCGCCTCTTTGGTCAGCTCCTCAGGCTGAGCCGGCGTGCCTATTTTTTGCTCCACGGCACGCAGCTCTTCCTCCGCCTGATTATACATCATGCTCATAGCGGCACCAAACATGCCCAATATGCCCGCCCCCGTCCCATAGGTGACGGCCGTAAAAATTTTATCTGCCTTTTTTGCATCATCTGAATTTGATGCTTTTTCCGGTTCCTGACTCATAAAAAACCCTTCATATACTCAACAGTGATTGAGTTTACAGAATTAATAAGCATTTAAGGCTATGTCAATACAAAAATCAGACCTAATCGTTGTGCAGCCCGCAATTTAACTCCGAAGCGGTATACGCCCCTTCATGTTCGACGACCACCGCGCTTTGGCACTCAAGGTATATGCTCTCGCCCGTATACCCTTCGCCGACGAAGCGAAACTGCCCGACGGGGCCTTCATAATCATGATCATCCGGCGAGAAAGGCTGGCGTAAAATTATAAACGGAGGAATGCCGTTCATGCTGAACGCTTCTTTGACGTCTTTATAGTAATTAACGCGGCTGCCCGCATTGTCTTTGCCGCAAGCGGCCTTTGAAAAGGCGCGTAAATAGAGATCCTCCTTTATTCGTGCGCCCGTTCCCTGATAACAGATCTGCGCGCCAATCATATCTACGCCGCGAATTTCAATCGGTTTCATCTGTTCATCCGTCATCTCTTCGATGATCCTGCAGTCCTTTTCATGCGCGTCCCCCGCGCAAGGGTGGATATCAGGAATTTTTTGAACGGCTGGCGTCTTGTTATTATCTACATAATGCGGGGCGGGTTTTGCCTCCGCTCCACCGGCCGCATAGAGGCTAAAAGCCAGCATGTACGAGGACATTTTATTCTTCAGCGCCATAGGGATGCTCCGTAATCATTAATCATAATACGAAGGCACCCTATAACGGGAAAATCATTACGTCAATACAATAAGCGCTTACTCCCGCGCATCAATGAGCGAAAAGCGCTCTATCCGGCCCGGCGTATCTTGCTGCGCGTCGATCTGTCTGGCTCTGGCGAACTCATTTTCGGCAAGGCGGAAATGCGCCTCGGCGCGGCTGGTGTTCTCCGTTACGGGGATGGTAAATTCGGCGGAAAGCCGGGAAATCAGGGCCGTATCGAAAAACGGCGGAAACTCTTCTTCTTCGGGGCGGAAAATATAGGTTAAAATCACCGCATCGGCATTGGTATGCAGCGCCCCTCTGGCGATCCGGTATTGCAGGCCGCGCCCGCGATTGCCATTCCCCGCAGAAATCGCCCGCAGGAAGTCTGTCGGCAGTTGATAAGCATACGTAAAATCGGCAAGCGGCGGGGTTTCAAGCCGCGTCAGCTCTTGCTGTCCCAGCGCGAAACTCCACCCATAGGCGGAAAGCAACGCATCCCGAACGGAGGCGAATAAAGCGCCTGCAATCTCGGACTCGGCGGTGCCATCGTTAAAACTCTCGATCGGGCTCGCACCAATGCGAACCAAAGCACGGGCGCACAGCGCCACATCAGATAAGGCCATGATAAATTTCCTTTTGCGTCAAACATACAAAAAACGGCAATCAGTAATCCCGCCCCCGCCCGAAGAGGAAAAAGGCAGGAGCGGGACCACAGGCCGTACACCGGGCGGCGTCTCAGAAACACGCGTGAGCCTGCTTGAGGCGCATTACTCGCAGCTTAGAGGGCGCTACGCGTAGAGCGCTATACTCACGGTGGAGCCGGTATTGGCCGTCACCACGTAGAACTTCGTGGCCGGCGTGCCGTCGGTGTCGACATTCGCAATAATCAGGTCATTCACGCGCACCATATCGGCGGATTTATTAAAATAACCACCGCTGGTTACGCTTGAATCGATTGTTGTGTAGTGCCAGAGCGTGAAATTATTGGCATAGGCCAAAACGCTCAGGTCGGATGCAATAAATGACATGGTATGGGTTTCCTTCCAGTTTGGATTTCTCGAATGATAAAAACGCCAAAGGCTTTTAAAGCGCCCTAAGCGTCCGGGGTTTCATCGCAATTGATGGTCACGATGCCCGCATCTTCGATCAGACCCGCGCCCTGGCTCATCATGTTGTTGACGAAATGCGCGGCGCGGTCGCCATGCCATGAAATATCCGTCTGTACATCACTGGCGGCGGCATGACCGATGGCGGTTTTGTGATACCAGTAGCAAGAGCGGATATCATTGCCGTCAACCGGCAGGCCGGAATGCGGAATGAACAACGTCCCCAGCCACATTTTGGCTTGCGTTACCGTGGCGAAGGGCAAGGAATCCGTCCCGACATAATCGGCTTTTACGAACTCATCCAGCGCCAGCAATTCGCTCCATTGTTTCCAGCCGACAATGCAAAAACGCTGACCGTCATCGGGGATGTCTTTTTCACCAAAGATCTCGAAAGCCTCCAGAATTTTGGCCTTGCTCATCCCGACATTGTTATCAACGATCAGGTTGACGGAGGCCGAATCCAGCGCATTGATAATCAGCTCATCGGTTTTACGGCCCAGCGCATGCGCGCCGGCGTTCGCGATGACCTGCCGCTCGTCGATATTGGTTTTTAGCTCATCCAGCCGGTCGATCCAGTCGCCCGCATAGAAATCCTGAAGCGGGACCTCTATAGAGGTGTGATCCAGATTCATAACCGGCACCATGCCATGGGTAGATTTGGTGGAAGCCGTACCCTTTCCAACCTTTTGGAAAACAGCCGCACCGCCATTTACATTGGAGATGGTGCGGACCGTATTGCGCAATTTGGAGCCCTGGCGCTGATACGCCTCATGCACTTCGCGCTCGAATTGCTTGATGAAGGCCTGGTCAATTGTCGTAGACATAAGCAATAACCTTTCTTTAATGGTGATGAATGTTGTTGATAAGATTAAAAAAAGATGCCGTTATCGCGGGTTCTCACGCACAATAAGGCGCGGCCCAGAGAAACTGCGTTGGGCCTGAGCGGATGGGCAGAAGTGGCCAAAAGGCACATAATCTGTTATCTATCTCTCAGGTGAAATTTAGGGATTATCCCAAAGTCCGGACGCAAGTCCGCCTTTGATGGTTTTGCTTATAGGATAATTTTCCTATCGTGTCAAGGAAAAAATAAAAAGTGTTATTGCCATAAATTTGCCTTCTTTATGTCTTATAAAGTATCATCACAAGGCAAGCAGGACAAAGCCCAGGGGCACAGACCCGGGCTGCAATAAATTACAAAGAACGCCGCATATAAGCGCGTCAAAACAGGAGAGAAGAATGTTTGCAGGTTTTTTTTCATCGTTAATTGCCCAGAACAATAATGTTTCCGAGGCCGCGAGACGGCGTCACCAAAGGCGGAATTGCGATCAGTGCGTGACCATTATTAACGGGCGCATATACCCGGTTGATAACTGGTCTTTGGGCGGCGCACAAATTATAGCGGATGAGCGGAATTTCAGCCTTGAAGAGGAAATCAACATCATCCTTAAATTCAAGCTGAGTGAGGATGTCATCGAAGTGCCGCACAGCGCCCGCGTTGTGCGCAAGGGGCGCAGCAAGGTTTCCTTTGCCTTTAGGCCCCTGACCCAAAAAACCCATTCCAGCTTCCAGCATGTGATTGATGATTACGTCACATCGCAATTTGCCGCATCACAACGACCGGTTTAATCGGCCTTTTGTTAATTAAACACGCTTCTACGAAATGCCCGCTTTGAAAAACGGGCATTTTTTATATGCGCCTCTGGCCTTTTGTGGATGCATGCTATAAAAGGAAAACGACTTGAAAATACGCAAATATTCCCCATATATAAATGCAGGGAAAAACTGCTGCGCCGTTTGCCCGGCGCGAGCGCAAAAAATTAAAGCTATAGAAGAGGTAATGAGATGAGCAAAATTATAGGTATCGACCTTGGGACAACCAATTCCTGCGTCGCGGTTATGGACGGCAAGGAAGCCAGAATCATTGAAAACGCCGAGGGGGCGCGGACGACCCCTTCCATGGTGGCTTTTTCCAAAGATGGGGAACGCCTCGTGGGGCAGCCCGCAAAACGTCAGGCCGTGACCAATCCGGAGAACACGCTTTATGCGATTAAACGCCTGATCGGGCGGCGCTTTGACGACCCGCAGGTTGCCGACCTTAAAAGCAAGGCGCCCTTCAAGATTATCGAAGGGGAAAACGGCGATGCGTGGGTTGAAGTCAATGGCCAGAAATACGCGCCTTCCCAGATTTCTGCGATGCTGCTGCAAAAAATGAAGGAAACGGCGGAGGCTTTTCTGGGTGAAAAAGTCACCAGAGCCGTTATTACCGTTCCGGCCTATTTCAATGACTCCCAGCGTCAGGCCACAAAAGACGCCGGCAAAATTGCCGGGCTGGAGGTTGAGCGCATTATCAACGAGCCAACGGCCGCCGCGCTGGCCTATGGCCTGGATAAAAGATCGACCGGGACGATCGTTGTTTACGACCTTGGCGGCGGAACGTTCGATGTTTCCATTCTAGAGATTGGCGATGGCGTATTTGAGGTAAAAGCCACCAACGGGGATACATTCCTCGGCGGGGAAGATTTTGACCTGCGCATTATTGATTTTCTGGCCGATGAGTTCAAAAAACAGCAGGGCATTGACCTGCGGCAGGATAAGCTTGCGCTGCAACGCCTGAAAGAGGCTGCGGAAAAGGCCAAGATCGAGCTGTCTTCCACAACGCAGACCGAAGTAAACCTGCCCTTCATTACGGCGGATGCCAGCGGCCCGAAACATTTGCAGGTTCCGCTTTCGCGGGCCAAGCTTGAGAGCATTGTTGAAGATCTGGTCAAGCGCACCATTGACCCGCTTAAGGCCGCGATGAAAGACGCGGGCCTTAAGGCTTCGGATATTGATGATATTGTTCTGGTGGGTGGTATGACCCGCATGCCCAAGATTATCCAGACGGTTAAGGATTTCTTTGGGAAAGAGCCTCATAAAGGTGTGAACCCCGATGAAGTTGTTGCCGATGGCGCGGCCATTCAGGGCGGCGTGTTGCAGGGCGATGTAAAGGATGTCCTGCTTTTGGATGTAACACCTTTGTCTTTGGGCATTGAGACGCTTGGCGGTGTCTTTACCCGTTTGATCGACCGTAACACAACGATCCCGACCAAAAAGTCGCAGGTCTTTTCCACCGCCGAGGATAGCCAAAGCGCCGTAACTATTCGCGTCTTCCAGGGCGAACGGGAGATGGCGGCGGATAATAAAATGCTGGGCCAGTTTGATCTGGTCGGTATTCCACCCGCACCGCGCGGCGTTCCTCAGGTTGAAGTTACATTCGATATCGACGCCAACGGGATTGTGCAGGTTTCCGCTAAAGACAAGGCCACGAATAAGGAACAGCAAATCCGCATTCAGGCCTCCGGCGGGCTTTCCGATGCCGATATCGAAAAAATGGTGAAGGACGCAGAGAGCAATGCCGAGGGCGACCGGAAGAAACGGGATGCTGTTGAGGCTAAAAACCACGGGGAATCCCTGCTCCACTCCACTGAGAAGTCTCTGGAGGAAGCCGGCAGTGATGTTCCGGAAAGCGATAAAAAAGAAATCGAAAAGGCGATGGCCGAGCTCAAAGATACTTTGGATTCGGATGATGCCGAAAAGATTAAGGCCGCAACGGACACCCTGTCAAAAGTCAGCATGAAAATCGGTGAGATTCTCTACCGTAAATCGCAGGAGAATGCCGCCGGTACGCCGGATGAGCCTTCTGCGCCGAATGCTGAGGCCGGGAATGCACCGGACGATGTTCTGGATGCCGATTTCACGGATCTGGAAGTCGAAGACGAAGACAAGGACTGATAAGCCGCTTATAAAACGGCCCCCGCCTTCTCGCGCGGGGGTCTGTTTTTGTAAGAGCCATTTATCGGGATTTAAAAATATCCTTAAAGGGGCTAATAATAACGTATGGATAGCAAAATCATTTCATATGCCGGAGAAAGAATCCGCGCCCCTAACTCTGCACAACGGGTAAGCCGGATATGAGCGAGGATTTTTACAAACTTCTGGGCGTTGAGCGCGGCGCGAGCGCGGACGAAATCAAGAAGGCCTATCGCAAGCTGGCGATGAAATATCACCCGGACCAGAACAAGGATAATCCGGAGGCCGAAGAAAAGTTCAAACAGCTCACGCATGCCTATGACATTTTAAAGGACGAGCAAAAACGTGCGGCCTATGACCGTTTTGGTAACGCGGCCTTTGATGGCTCCATGGGGCATCCGGGCGGCGGCAAGGGCTTTGAGGGCGGATTTTCCGGCTCTTTCTCCGACATTTTTGAAGATATGTTCGGTGATTTCATGGGCGGACGCGGCGGCGGCGCGGGGCGCGGCGGTCCGGCGCGTGGCGCGGACATGCAATATACGCTGGAGATTTCTCTGGAAGATGCCTTTAAGGGGCGCGAAGCCAAGATAAAAATTCCGCTAAACGATACATGCGATAAATGCGATGGCTCCGGCGCGGAACCGGGGACAAGTGTCGAGACATGCCCCACCTGTTCGGGCGCGGGCCGCATTCGCCAGCAACAGGGATTTTTTACAATAGAACGTGCCTGCCCCACCTGTCACGGGGCGGGGAAAGCCATTCAGAACCCCTGCACGAAATGTCATGGGCAGGGCCGTATCCGCAAGGACAAAAATCTCAAGGTCAAAATTCCGCCCGGTGTGGATACGGGGCGTCGCATTCGTCTGTCCGGCGAAGGGGAAGCCGGCATGCAAGGCGGGCCGCGCGGCGATCTTTATGTGCTTTTGGCCGTTAAACCGCACAAGCTTTTCCGGCGCGATGGCGCGAATTTGCATTGCCGCGTTCCCATCACTATTCCGCGGGCGTCTTTGGGCGGCGAGGTTGACGTTCCTACGATTGAGGGCAGCGCTTCAAAGGTTAAAATTCCGGCGGGCACGCAAACCGGCCAGCAATTCAGGCTACGCGGTAAGGGTATGCGCATTTTGGGATCTGAATCGCGCGGCGATCTTTATGTTGAAATTTTTGTAGAAACCCCCGTCAATCTCAGTAAGAAACAACAGGAAATGCTCAAAACGCTGGATCAGGATTTTTCCGATGAAAAAAGCGCCGGGAAGCATTCGCCAGAGGCCAATGGCTTTTTTCAAAAAGTGCGTGAGCTGTGGGATGATTTGAAAGACTGAACATGACCTTATTGCAATTACAGGGCAAAGAAATATGAGCGCTTCCTTGAAGATTGGTGTTGCCGGATGTACCGGGCGGGTTGGTGTCCTGATTGTTCAGGAGCTTCTTTCCGGTCAGTGGAAAATGCTAGAGCTGGCGGGCGGTACTGCGCGCAATGCCGATAAAATCAAGGTCCCTTATTTTGTGACCACCGACCCGGCCGCTTTGTTTGCGCGCGCGGATATCGTTATTGATTTTTCGAGGCCGGAGGCAACGTTGAAAAATGCGGCGCTGGCTGCGGAAACCGGGAAAGCGTTGATTGTCGGCACTACGGGGCTGAGCGCGCAGGATGAAGCGGCTCTGGCGCAGGCTGCGAAAAAAACCGCTATTGTTTACGCCGCCAATATGAGCGTGGGCGTTAATCTCCTGCTGGCGCTGGTGGAGCAGGCCGCCGCCCGATTGGGACCAGATGACTGGGATATCGAGATTTTTGAAACGCATCATAAGCATAAGATAGATGCTCCATCCGGAACGGCGCTGGCCATCGGCAAGGCCGCCGCCAAGGGGCGCAGAGTCAAGCTGGAGGATGAAGCGCTTTACGCCCGCGAAGGCGTCACCGGAGAGCGCATTGATGGTAATATCGGTTTTTCCGTAGCACGCGGCGGCGATGTCGTCGGCGAACATACCGCATTTTTCTATGGCGCGGGCGAGCGGCTGGAGATCAGCCACAGAGCAACCAACCGCGCCCTGTTTGCCAAAGGCGCATTGCGCGCCGCTTTATGGCTTGCCAAAAATCGTCAGCCGGGACTATCCAGCATGCGCGATGTTCTGGGGCTGTGATTTCGATTATAAGCGCCCGATAAGACTGTAACCTGTATCTTGGCGATTTGGTTTTTTTACCTTATGATCAGCCCGGAATTTTGAATTTGCGGCAGATATAAAACAAAAAAGGACAATGTAATGAGTAAGGGTAAAGTCGTTCTCGCCTATTCCGGCGGTCTGGATACGTCCATCATTCTGAAATGGATGATCGAGGAAGGCTATGAAGTCGTGGCCTATATCGCCGATGTCGGTCAAAAGGAAGACTTTGAGGCGGCCAAAGCCAAAGCCATTAAAATCGGCGCGTCCAAAGTCTATATCGAAGACCTTAAAGAGGAATTTGTCCGCGATTATATTTACCCCGCGTTCAAGTCACAGGCCGTCTATGAAGGGCGTTACCTGCTGGGCACGTCCGTAGCGCGCCCGATTATCGCCAAGCGCCAGATTGAAATTGCCATCCGGGAAAATGCCGAGTTTGTTGGTCATGGCGCGACCGGCAAGGGGAATGATCAGGTGCGTTTTGAGCTGTCCTATTATGCGCTGAAGCCTGATATAAAAGTTTTGGCCCCGTGGAAAATGGATGAGTTTTTGACCCGGTTCAAGGGCCGGACCGATATGCTCAACTACGCCGATCAATACGGCATCCCCGTTACGGCCACGCGCAAGAAACCCTATTCCGAGGATGATAACCTCCTGCATATCTCGCACGAGGCCGGCATTCTCGAAGACCCCAATGCGCCCTGTGCGGAGGATGTCTATTCCCGCACATCCACCATTAAAGACTGGCCGGATGAGCCGGAGCTTATCACGCTTCATTTTGAAAATGGTGTTCCGGCCAAGCTGGAAGCTGGCGGGAAAACCACAACCGGCCCGCTGGTCCTGTTTAGCGCGCTCAATGATCTGGGTACAAAACACGGGATCGGGCGACTCGATATGGTTGAAAACCGCTTCGTTGGCATTAAATCACGCGGCGTATATGAAACGCCGGGCGGGGAGATTTTGCACGTTGCACACCGGGATCTTGAGGGCTTGACGCTTGACCGTGAAGTTATGAGGCTTCGCGATACGCTCTCTCCGAAAGTGGCGGAGCTGATCTATAACGGTTTTTGGTTTGCGCCGGAATTTGAGCTGCTTATGCATTTCATGGACAAGGTGCAGGAAAATGTGAACGGTCAGGTGCAGGTGCAGCTTTTCAAGGGCAGAGCCTATCCGATTGCCCGGCGGTCCGATGATGCGCTTTACGACCCGCAGCAGGCCTCAATGGATGAAGAAGGTGGATACGACCAAAAAGACGCCGCAGGCTTTATTCGTATTAATGCAGTGCGTCTGCGTAATAACACTGACAAGCGCGGCGCGGCTGGCGTTAAGAAAAGCAAGGCGGCGTAAGCGGTTCAGGGGCGGTTATAAAACTTGCCGGAGCGGATCAATAAATCATCATCCGAAAGGGTGTGTATTTTTTGATCTGCGTCAGGGCCTTTTCCCTAGCCTGATAAAGACTGTAAAAATAAGAAAGGTCTTCCCGATTTCTAAAGGATAAGACAGGGTCTGTATACGAATAGTTCTCCAGCCCTATTTTATAAAGAATATCGAGCGCCATCCTGTTGTTGTTCATCCAGCTTTCTAACTCACTAAAGAAAGCCTGCGTCACGCTCTTATTAAATTTGAAGGCCGAGCGCGCAGACGTCGCGGCATCTTCGGCATCAATCTGCTTTTCGATCTCGTTCATTTCGTTGGATAACGCCTCACGCCAGTAACGCGCCACAATCTTGGCATTATCAATATTGCGAATCTGTGCTGCGATATTATCCGGCGAACCTAATATTTTGGGGCCAGCGACCGCCGCCATATAGCGACGAATTTCATACCCGTAATGATCGTAAACCGGCGGGACATCCGTTGATATGCCGTAAAGGAGGCGTTCAATCCGCTCATTCAGGCTCCCCGGCGGGGCGACCTTTAGATAGGTCACGGGTTCGAACACGGGGTCCGGCTGGGGCGGAGGCACATACTCCCCATCAACCATATTGGGGGTTTTTGATGACGAAACCTCGGGGGCCCGGCCATCCTCCGGAAAGTCGTATCCCATCTCAAATTTGAGCTGACGGCTCTGCGCCTGCGCGTGCATGGGCAGGGCCAGACTAAGCAGAACAAACAGTGACAATAAAAATCTCATATCACCCATTATACACGTTTTTTTCAAATTTTGGATGGGAATTAAAACATTCCCCCCTATGTCTGGACCGTTGCCTATTCCCCTTGAGCGACCGTAAAGCCCGGTTTTCCGTCATAGGTTGAGAGCATGGAGGATTTGGTAAAGTTCAAATCCGCCTTGTTCATTCGCTCCATCAGGGCGATAACCTGTGATGTCTTGACCGTGGAGCCGTCACGCCCCAAAAAGCGCAAGCGCCAGTTATCGGCGCAAAATGTGCCGGGCTGTCCATTCGGCCAGACCTTTGTCCCGCGATTAGAGATCATCTGCAGATCCAGATTATCATTAACGCAGGCCAGAACCTTATTGGCCAGATCCTCGGCAGAGCCATCCCAGTTGATGCCGATATCCACGCCAACGCGCTCTTTCTTTTCTTCTATGCGCGGCTTGAGCGGCGGCAGCTTGATCCCGCCCGCCGGAGCCTTGGAATAATCAACCGTTTTTAAAATTTTGGGTGTTTGCCCCAAACGCTCAATCACCGCTTTCGAAAACTCGTCCGTTCCCGCGCGTTTTTTGCTCTGCCCTTCGCGATAAATTTCCCCGGTATGGATGCCGTCCTCAATTGTTTTAAGCCATGCGTTATGCACCGCGGCGGCGACTTTTCCCTGCCCGATATGCACCAGCATCATAACCGCGCCCAACAACAGCCCCGAAGGATTGGCAATCCCCTTGCCCGCAATATCCGGGGCGGAGCCGTGCACGGCCTCAAACATGGCGAAATCGAGGCCGATATTGCTCGACCCACCCAGACCGACCGAGCCCGTAACCTCTGCCGCAACATCGGAGATGATATCGCCATAAAGATTGGTGGTAACAATCACATCAAAAATTTCCGGATGTGCCGCAACCTTGGCGGTGCCGATATCAATGATCATGTGATCCTTATCAATATCTGGATATTCCGCGCCGATTTCATCAAAAACCCTATGGAATAGGCCGTCCGAGAGCTTCATAATGTTATCCTTGGTCATGCAGGTGACCTTTTTCCGGCCATTGGCTCTGGCGTATTCAAAGGCATAGCGGCATATACGCTCCGTTCCGGGGCGGGAGATAATCTTAAGCGAGGCCATAACGTCCTGACTCTGGCGGTATTCAATGCCGCCATAGAGGTCTTCTTCGTTTTCCCGCACAATCACGATATCCATAGAGGGGTGCGATGTTTCGACGAAGGGCGCATAAGCCACACAGGGGCGCACATTGGCATAAAGGCTCAAGGATTTGCGGATTGTGACGTTCAAAGACTTGAACCCGCCCCCTTGCGGCGTGGTGATCGGGGCTTTCAGAAACACTTTCGTCCGGCGCAGGGAATCCCATGCGCTGTCTTCAATACCGTTTTTAACACCGCGCTCATAAACGGCCTTACCGATTTCGATTTCCTCGATATCAAGCTGCGCTCCGGCTGCGGCCAGAATATTCAGCGTCGCATCCATAATTTCCGGGCCGATTCCATCGCCGCGTGCGACTGTGATTGGTGTCTTGGTCATGTTTTATCCCTGCGATAAGGCTTTCAGCGAATGCGAAAGCGAAATGGTTACGGCTAAGAGATTACGCTTTTTTTGAGGTCGGTGCTAGGCCCCGCATAAAAAATCAATGGTGGAACTCACGCTGCGCGCGCGGCCAGTTTTTGCACAATGCGTTCAAGCTCATCCATATCCAGCGGCTTGGGCAGCGTTGCATCCACGCCCAAATCATCCGCCAGCGTTAAGAAATCCACATTATTGCGCCGCCCTCCGCCGGAGATGGCCACCAGCTTTATTTGCGGAAAATTCTGGCGCAGGAGCTGAATGGTCTCCATGCCGTCCTGTTCGGGCATAATGAGGTCCGTCACGACTATATTGGGGCGGCAACCCTGTTCGATCAGATCCATTGCATTTTTGCCGTTTTCCGCCTGAAGCATTTTATAGCCGCACAGGCGCAGGCTTTCGAATATCACTTCGCGCACGCCGCTTTCATCATCAATCACCAGCACACAGCATTCATGGTTGGACATGGGATTTTTTCTCCTTGTTGTCGTTTAAGGGCGCCGTTTTAACTTCCTCATCCTCTTGAGGTGCGCGTGCGCTTTGCCCAAGGGCCTCATGGAGGCGGCGCGCAAGAACGTCGCGGCGGAACGGTTTGCCGATAATGCCGTATTTTTTATGCAAGCCAGAGAGGGACAGCGCATTTTCACTAAAGCCCGTCATAAACAAAATACCAATTCCGGGGCGCAGCGTTTCCAGATTTATGGCCAGATCCACGCCATTCATCCCCCCTTGCATGGAAATATCCGTCAGAACCGCATCAATGCGCAGGGATTGATCGTCCAGCATAGCCAGCGCCGCCTCCCCGTTTGCCGCGGCGCAGGTTTCATAGCCCATCCGCCCCAGCATGGCGCATGTCATCTGGCGCAGTCTTTCATCATCATCCACGACCAGAATCATTTCACCCTCTCCACGGGAATCCTCCACCGGGGGCGGGGCGATCTGGGAACTGTGTTTTGCGCGCGGCAGATAGATCCTAAAGACGGTTCCCATACCCCTTTCACTGTACACATGAATAAAACCGCCGGATTCTCTGGCAAAGCCATAAGCCATGCTCAGCCCCAGACCGGTGCCGCTGCCGACCTCTTTGGTGGTGAAGAACGGCTCGAATATGCGGGCGGCCACTTCGGGCTCCATCCCCTGCCCGCTATCGGATATGGCGACCATGACATAAGGACCCGGGAGAATATCCGGGTATTTTTCCTTGAAATCCTCCTCAATGAATACGTTCTGGGTTTCGATCAGGAGTTTTCCGCCCTTCGGCATGGCGTCTCTGGCATTAACCGCCATGTTGACGATTACATTTTCAAACTGGCTGACATCTATATTGGCCAGCCATAAATCCCCTTCCATCAAGGTTTTTATAAAAATTGTCTCGCCGATTGTGTGCGTAAGCAATGTGGTAAGCTGGCTGATTACCTCGTTAATATCGACGATTTTGGAATCAAAGGATTGCTGGCGCGAGAACACCATCAAACGCCGCACCAGATCCGCGCCGCGCCGCGCCGTGGTTTCTATTGTCTCCAGCCGCAGTTTTCTGGCGGAATCATCATCGCTATCTTGCATCATTTTGCGCAAAAGCCGGGCATTGCCCAAAATCACCGTCAGCAGATTGTTAAAATCATGCGCAATGCCGCCGGTGAGCTGGCCCACGGCATCCAGTTTTTGCACCTGAAACAATTGTTCCTGCGCCTCTTTATGGCGGCGTTTCAGATCGTAGATTTCCATGGCCTGACTAAGGGCTATATGCACCGTATCGGGGGTGATGTTGCTGCGGACCAGGTAGTCCTGCGCGCCGCAGCGAATGGATTCTATCACGGCCTGTTCACGCCCATGACGCATCAGCATCACAATGGGCGCCGGCGCCAGACCGTGACCGCCCGCGCAGGCTTCTTGTAAAAAATAGGCGCTGCCGCCTTTTGCGAGTGCGCCACTGAGAAAAACACAGTCAAATTTTTGCTCTTGCAGGCGTTTTAGCCCCTCCTGCGCCGTATCGACAAGCGTAAATGCGGGTTGCTGGTTCACAGATGAAAAAGCCCTACGAAGACTTTCGTGACCTTGGATATTATCATCAATGATCAGGATTTTCAGAGTGTGCATCGCCTATAAATATACATTCATAGATTGTATTATAAAATTAAATACTCGCAAAATTGCATAAAACCTTGAAAATCGAAATACCGCTGTATGTGTATTGCCTGTGGTTTGTCCGTACCCATCCGCCCGAAACCGGGCTTTTGTAAAAGGCTTGTGAAGCGCCCAAAAAGCTGATTTAAACTGTTGTGATAATGAAAAACGCTCATAAAAACCAGACAGACCGCGCGTCCGAACCCGGCAAGGCTCAAAACCCCGTTGATGGGCTGGGGCGGCTTTTGGATGCGGATATGCGGGCGGTGAACGCGCTTATCCTCAAGCGTATGGACAGCGATGTTCCCCTGATCCCGCAATTGGCGACATACCTCATTGCGGCGGGCGGCAAGCGCATCCGCCCCCTGCTCACGCTGGCCGCCACACAGATTTATAACGGCGACATGCCCCGCGCCCACGGGCTGGCGTCCTGCGTTGAGTTTATTCACACCGCCACGCTGTTGCATGACGATGTGGTGGATGAAAGCCTTGAGCGCCGCGGGCAGGAAACAGCCAATCTCGTTTTCGGCAATCAGGCCAGCGTGCTGGTGGGGGATTTTCTCTTTGCCAGAGCGTTTCAGCTTATGACTGCGGACGGCTCGCTGGATGTTTTACGGATTTTATCCAATGCCTCGGCGGTGATCGCCGAAGGTGAGGTGATGCAACTCTCGCTGGCGAATAATATCGAAACCAGCCTTGAGCAATATCTTGAGGTGATTACGGCCAAGACTGCCGCCTTATTCGCGGCGGCGTGCGAGATCGGGCCGATTATTGCCGGAGCCGGACCGGAGGCCGCCCGTGCCATGGCCGCTTATGGGCTGAATATGGGGATTGCCTTTCAAATTGCGGATGATGCACTGGATTACATGGCCGCCCGCGAAAAGCTGGGCAAGACGGTCGGGGATGACTTCCGGGAAGGGAAAATGACCGCGCCGGTCATCTATGCCCTGCAGGATTCTGATGCGGAAGAGCGCATATTCTGGGAACGCTGCATGGCGCGGCGGGAGCAAAGCGAAGCGGATCTACAAACCGCGCAGGCCTTATTTGAAAAATACGACAGCATCACCCGCGCGATGACGTTGGCGCGGATTTATGGCGACCGGGCCGCGGAAGCACTTGCCGGCGCACCAGCGGGCGCATTGCGTGATTGCCTGCATAACCTCATTGATTACACCATAAACCGCGAATATTAGAGTTTTTTTAGAACTCTTGACTTATACCCCCCATGGGTATATATTTTCCCTTATGGAAGACTCTCACCCCTCACATGACGAAGAGCTGGTCAAGCTTAACCGCATTTCCGGCCAGATCGATGGAATCAAGCGCATGATCGATGAACATCGGTACTGCCCGGATATCCTGACCCAGCTTAAAGCTGTCCGCTCCGCTATCCGCGCGGTCGAGGCCAATATTCTGGAGACTCATCTGCATTCGTGTATTGCAGAATCGTTCGGGGAGCATGACAAGGATGCGGCGCATAAAAAAATTGATGAAATGAAGGTGCTGTTCAAGCGCTTTAACACGGAATAGAGGGCATAAATGGAAACAAATCACGCACACGGCAAGGGCAGTAGCTGCTGCCACGCGCCGGAGGAAAAATCCGGCCACCGCATTGATTATATCACCTGGGGCTCTTTGGTGATTATTGCCGTTACCATGATGCTGTATGCTTTGAACCCGCAATGGCAGAAACTGGCCATGTTTGCCCATGCGCAGATTGATCTTTTAACCGAAATGTCCTGGGGCGTGGCGCTCGGTCTGCTCAGCGTGGGCTTGATGAACAAGATTCCCCGCGAATATTTCACCGCCATTATGGGGCGCGGGGATACGCCGGGCGATATCGTCAAGGCGGCCATCGCCGGGGTCATTCTCGATATGTGCAATCACGGGATTTTGGTGGTTGCGGGCAAGCTGTACGAGCGCGGACTTTCCACGGCGCAGGTTCTGGCCTTTCTTATCTCCAGCCCCTGGAACTCGCTTAGCCTGACATTCATTCTGATTGCGCTGATCGGGTTAAAATGGACCTTGCTCTTTACGCTGGCCTCGATGGTGATTGCCATTATTTCCGGCCTTGTTTTTCAGGTCTTGACCAAGCGCGGCGTTCTGCCGGAAAATCCCAATACCGCCCCGTTGATGGACGGGTTTGATATCCGCGCCGATGCGCGGGCGCGGCTGAAGGGCTTTAAATTTACGAAAGAATGGTTCACAAGCGTTGCGATTGACGGCTGGCGTGATGGAAAAATGATTGTGCGCTGGATTTTGTTCGGCGCCATTGCGGCGGCGGCTATTCGTGCCTTTGTACCGACGGATTTTGTTACGCAGTGGTTTGGCCCTACGATCGTGGGTTTGCTGATAACGCTGGGCGCGGCAACGATCATTGAGATCTGCTCCGAAGGGTCCGCGCCCATTGCGGCAGAAATTATCAACAGCGCCAATGCCCCCGGAAACGGCTTTGCCTTCCTCATGGCCGGGGTGGCGACCGATTACACAGAAATTCTGGTGGTGCGCGAGTTTACAAAAAGCTGGAAAATCGCGCTGTTTCTGCCCTTGATCACTGTGCCGCAGATTATCGTGATCGGCGCGCTGATGAATTAACCACCCGCCTGTGGCTAGTCCGATAATTGGGAGCGCGTGGTTATCTGGCGCGGGTCCATGCGAATTTCAATCACCGCCAGTTTTTCACTGGCCAACGCCGCCTTCCAAACGGTTTCAAACTGCGCCGCGTCCGATACCGATGCGCCGAACGCGCCATAGCTGCGGGCCAGTGCCACGAAATCGGGATTGGTGAGCGTGGTGGCGCTGACCCGCCCCGGGAAATCGCGTTCCTGATGCATGCGGATTGTACCGAACATGGCATTATTACAGATCATGATTACAGGTTTTGCCGCGTGATGGATGGCGGTGGCCAGCTCCTGCCCCGTCATCATAAAGCCGCCGTCCCCGCAGATCCCCAGTACCAGACGATCCGGATGGGCCAGCGCCGCAGATATCGCCGCCGGAACCGCATAGCCCATAGCGCCGCTGATGGGGGCCAAAAGCCGCCCCGGACGGCCATAGCGCAAATAACGCTGCGCCCAGCCGCTGAAATTCCCGGCATCGGTTGTGATGATCGCCTCTTTGGGCAAAAGATCGCGCAATACGCCAAATATGGCGGTCATATCCGCGCCGCTCCAGCCCTGAGAAGCCCCCGCCTCTACCCCGCTCCACGCCACATACTGCGCCCGTAGTTTTTCCCGCCAGCCACCGCGCTCCGCCGCCGCTTCATCGCCTTGCGCGGCCAGCGCCGCCACGAAAGCGCCGATATCGGCCTGAACCGCCATATCCGGGATACAGGATTTACCAAATTCTGCGGCATCGGGGTAAACATGGATGATTTTCTGGCCCGGCTTTGGCAGGCTATAGCCCTGCGTTGTGATTTCATCCAGCCGCGCACCCAGCACCAGCAGCACATCGGCCTGCGCCGCACTTTCAACAAGCTTCGGATTGGGGCCTGTGCCCAACTCCCCCACGTAGCAATCCTCTCTATGGTCCACGATATCATGCCGCCGGAAGGCCGCCGCTATGGGCAAATCGGCAGAGCGCGCAAAAGCGGCCAGATTGTCGCAATCTGCCGCGTTCCAGTTTGTACCCCCCACAATCACCAGCGGCTTTTTTGCCGCCGCCAGCCAGTCCAGCGTTTTGGTGACCTCCGGCGCGGCCACGGCGGACGATACCGGCGGGATAAGACGCGCAACGCTCTGCCCCACCGCTTCGGCCAGCATATCCTCCGGCAGGCCCAGAACCACCGGCCCCGGCCTTCCCGATACCGCGATATGCATGGCACGGGCGACATATTCCGCCACGCGGTCGGCACTGTCGATGACGGCGGCCCATTTGGTGTGCGATGCGAACATCTGCGGCAGATCAAATTCCTGAAAGGACTCCCGGTCCCGGCCCTCCCGCGCCACCAGCCCCACAAACATCACCAGCGGGCTGGAGGATTGCTTCGCGGCGTGAATACCGATGGCGGCATTGCAAGCGCCGGGGCCGCGCGTGACAAAAGCAATTCCGGGCTTATCGCCCTGCAACAGGCCGTAAGCCTCCGCCATGAAGGTTGCACCCGATTCGTGACGGCAGGTTATGACCTGTATCTGCGGCGCATCCAAAAGCGCATCCAGCACCGGCAGATAGCTCTCTCCCGCGACCGCAAATACCCGCTCCACCTTATGAAGCGCCAGTGCTTCGACCAGAATTTTTGCGCCCGTTTTCATGAAAGCCCCTGTAATTTACACTCTTAACTTCACTTTACTCTTGATTTACAACGGTTTTAAAGCGCAAAATGGAGAAAGTAGCCGGGATTAACGTACTCCGCGCTCGTTACTGCTCCATTATTTCTTATGGACTTACCTTTTGAAGCGGCCCTGTTCTGTATGAGCTATAATCTCGATCATATAACCGTTTTGCTTGTAGATGACATGCGCCCCATGCTGGAGCTTACGAAATCTATTCTGGCTTCTTTCGGATTTACCAAAATCGTTCTTGCTGAAAATGGCAAGGAAGGCTTCCATAAATACTGTGAGCGGAAACCGGATTTTATCATTACCGACTGGCAGATGAATCCCGTTGACGGGCTGGAATTTACGCGCCTTGTGCGCAAACACCCCCAATCCCCCAACCCCTTCACGCCCATTATCATGATGACGGGGTTTAGCTCTCGTCTGCGGGTTATGAAGGCGCGGGATCACGGGATTACCGAATTTCTGGTCAAGCCCTTTACTGCCAAGGACCTCTATGCCAGAGTGTTTCAGATTATTGAAAAACCCCGGCAATTCGTCTCAACGGAGGAGTTCTTTGGACCGGATCGCCGCCGAAAAAGAGAGAAGGATTACAGTGGCCCCCGCCGGCGCGATGATGATTCCACCCCACAGACTTTGGAAAACGTTACGAGCGATATTCTCAAAAAACTGCAAGAAGAAGCCAAGAACATATGAGTTTTTGTCAAAACAAGATATATACAGAGCCTGAAACCCAACTTAATAAATTGTGTAAATTCCATGTCTGATACGGAACCAAAATCTTTCGACCCCACAAAAGTGAAATTTATTCACCCCCCCAACACGCTTAAAGCGAAGGTGGGCAGCGGCGGGATTCCTGAGAGCCTTATCCGCAAGGCACAGCAGGTGATGGAGTGTTTTGAGAGCGATTTCCGGCCCGAAGCGCGGCGTCTGGTCGATTCTCTGGATGAGGCTTTGAAGAAAGCTCAAGCGGCCCTCAGGTCAGAAAAAGATATTGATAAGGAAGAGCTTGTCTTCCCCGTCATGCAGCTTAAAGCCAATGGCGGCATGTTTAAATATGAGCTTATTTCCGATGTTGCCGATATTTGCCTTCAATTCATGGAAGGGGTGGAGGATTATAACCAAGACACATTCGAGGTTATTCAGATCCATAAATCCACCATCAACACTATTTTGAATAACAACCTCAGGGGAAGCGGCGGACCGGAAGGTTACGCTCTGGTGCAGGAACTCCATGCGGCCTGTATGCGTTACTTCAAGCGGCACGGATTATAAAAAATAGCCATAATCATAGCAGACCTTAACGATTATGCTTTTCTTTTGCGATTTAAGTGTGCTAAACCCGCTGCGAGCGTCCCTTGAATTGGCGCTGCCCAAGCCCTTATGAGGAGAAAAAGCAGATGACAAAATGGGTTTACAGTTTTGGCAAAAGCAGTAATGAGGGTAATGCCTCTATGCGCAACCTCCTCGGCGGTAAAGGTTGCAACCTTGCAGAGATGTCCTCTTTAGGGCTGCCTGTCCCGCCCGGCTTTACCATTACAACAGAAGTCTGCACCCGTTATTACGATAACGGAGAGGCCTACCCGGCAGAATTGCAGGCTCAGGTTGAGCAGGCGCTGGCCAGTGTTGAAAAAGACATGGGCTGCAAATTTGGCGATGCTAGAAATCCGCTTTTGGTCTCCGTACGCTCCGGCGCACGCGTTTCCATGCCCGGCATGATGGATACCGTTTTGAATCTGGGCCTGAATGATGACACGGTGCAGGGCCTGATCGAACAATCCGGAGATGCGCGCTTTGCATGGGATTCCTACCGCCGATTCATCCAGATGTTTGGCGATGTGGTTCTGGGCGTTAATCACCATGAATTTGAAGATGCCATTGAAAACCACAAGCGCGATGCCGGGATTCAGCAAGACACCGACATTACGGCGGAAAACTGGCAGGAAATTGTCGCCGAATATAAAGACATTGTTCTGCGCGAGACGGGCAAACCCTTCCCGCACGACCCCAAAGACCAGCTCTGGGCGGCGATTGGCGCCGTTTTCAAAAGCTGGATGGCGGCGCGGGCGATTACCTATCGCCGTATCCATGAAATCCCTGAAAACTGGGGCACAGCGGTCAATGTGCAGTCCATGGTGTTTGGCAATATGGGCGAGGATTGCGCGACCGGCGTGGCCTTCACCCGCGACCCATCAACGGGCGAGAATTATTTCTATGGTGAATACCTTATAAATGCGCAAGGCGAAGATGTGGTTGCGGGTATCCGCACGCCGCAATCGCTCACCAAGCTGGGGCGGGAGAAAGAAAACTCCGCCCTGCCCTCCATGGAGGAATCCATGCCGGAGGTCTTCCAGCAGCTCGATGATGTCCGTCTCAAGCTGGAGCGGCATTACCGCGATATTCAGGATCTGGAATTTACCGTGCAAAAAGGTAAGCTTTTCATGCTCCAGACGCGCAGTGGCAAGCGTACGGCCAAGGCCGCGCTGAAAATTGCGACAGATATGGTGAGTGAAGGGCTTATCACACAGGAGGAATCCCTGCTGCGCATTGATCCCCAGAGCCTTGACCAGTTATTGCACCCGACTTTGGACCCTAAAGCGGTTAAAGATGTTCTGACCAGAGGGCTTCCGGCTTCGCCCGGCGCGGCCAGCGGCGCAATCGTCTTCACCTCGGAAGATGCGGAAACGCAAGCGCATGAAGGCCATAAAGTTATTCTTTGCCGGCAGGAAACCTCTCCGGAGGATATCTCCGGCATGCACGCCGCCGCCGGAATTTTAACCTCTCGCGGGGGTATGACCTCTCACGCCGCCGTTGTGGCGCGCGGTATGGGCAAATGCTGTGTTGCGGGCGCGGGTGATCTGCATATTGATGTAAAGGCCCGCCTTATCAGCGTTGGCGCACGTCAGTTTAAAGAAGGCGACATCCTCACGATTGATGGCTCTACCGGCGAAGTCATGGCCGGAAGTGTTGATACGATCCAGCCGGAAATGTCCGGTGAATTTGCGACCCTTATGGGCTGGGCCGATGAGCGCCGCCGCATGGTCGTGCGCGCGAACGCGGAAACGCCGCTGGATGCGAAAACCGCCCGTGAGTTCGGCGCGGAAGGAATCGGCCTGTGCCGGACCGAGCATATGTTCTTCGACCCGCAGCGCATTCAAAACGTGCGCGAGATGATCTTTGCCACGAAAGAAGCCGAACGCCGCGCCGCGCTGGATAAGCTTTTGCCGGAGCAACGCAAGGATTTTGCCGGCCTTTTTGAGATCATGAGCGGCCTGCCCGTTACGGTGCGTCTGCTTGATCCGCCTTTGCATGAGTTTTTGCCGCACACGGATGAAGACATTAGCAGCTTTGCCAAAAGCGCGGGCATCAGCGCCGATCTTGTGCATCGCCGTCTTTCCGACCTGCACGAAACCAATCCTATGCTGGGGCACCGCGGTTGCCGCCTTGGCGTTTCCTACCCGGAGATATACGAAATGCAGGCCCGGGCGATTTTTGAAGGTGCGCTTGAGGCCGCCGCAAAAACATCGCAAACCGTGACGCCGGAGATCATGATTCCGCTGGTGGGCGCTAAAAAAGAGCTGGAGCTGATGCGGGCCGTTGTTGATAACGCCGCCAAAGCCGTCTTTGCGGAGCAAGGCCGCACGCTTAATTACAGTGTAGGGACGATGATCGAATTGCCGCGCGCCGCCCTGACTGCCGATAAGATTGCCGAATGCGCCGATTTTTTTAGCTTCGGCACCAATGACCTGACACAAACGACTCTGGGGATGAGCCGGGACGATGCCGCAAGCTTCCTGCCGGCCTATGTCGGCGCGGGCATTTACGAGCGCGATCCGTTTTCCTCTCTGGACACAGAAGGCGTGGGCCAGTTAATTGAGATTGCCAGAGATAAAGGGCGCAGCACGAACAATGCCATCAAACTTGGCATATGCGGCGAACATGGCGGCGACCCGGCCTCCATAGCATTTTGTGAGAAAATGGGGCTGGATTACGTTTCCTGCTCCCCTTACCGCGTGCCGATTGCCAAGCTGGCCGCCGCGCAGGCCGCGATCCGGGAGGGAAACTCCAAAACCATCGCTTTACAGGGCAAGAAAGCGGGTGTAGCCTAGAGGCTATGGATACTGAAAACCCGCAAGAACCCAAGAACGGTAAAGAAATGCTCAAGCGTTTCGACATGTACCGTTTTTTCAGCCGCAAGGATGTGATCCTCGTGATTGCTTTTCTCGTTGCGTTTTTGATTTTTTCTCTGGCGATCTGGCTGGTGCCGCAGGTGGCTTAAAGCGCCTTTGGCCCGGATCTTTTCTTTGGCTTTGGCTTTTCCTCTGCGCAGTCTTCCTCCGCGATATTCAGCTCCCGCTTTATATTCCCCATCTCCCGGACAATACAATCGATGGTGAAGGTGATTTGCTCCATCTCGGCGCGGCTTGGCATACCATAGCCCCGCGCGGTGTCATCCCCGCCCACAACGCGCGCCGGAATCCCCAGCGCGGTTGCGCCATCCGGGATATCGTTCGTCACGACAGAATTCGAGCCGACCTTCGCGTGATGCCCCACAGTGATATCACCCAGAATTTGCGCACCTGCGCCGATCATGGCCCGATCCAAAATGGTGGGGTGACGCTTTTGGCCCTGCTGGTCCGCGCGCCCTACGCCGCCCAGTGTTACGCCGTGATAGATCGTGACATCATCGCCAATAACAGCGGTCTGGCCGATCACCACGCCGATGCCATGGTCGATGAATAATCTTTTGCCTATTTTCGCTTCCGGGTGAATTTCAACGCCGGTGAAGATACGTCCAATATTGGCCAGAACCCGCGCCAATGTGCGCGCCCCCTTCCCCCACAGCCAATGATTCATACGGTGAATAAGCACGGCGTGAAAACCGTTATAGGCCAGACAAACCTCTAGAAACCCCGGCGCGGCCGGGTCACGAGCCTGAATGGCCTTGATGTCGTCTTTGATGCCCATGGTGTTCTTATTTGCTCCTTAATTAATTTATGCGTCGCCGGATTTATCCGCGTGGCTTACCACCTGCTGCGGAGGTGTCTCCCCCTCCACGGCAATGTCCGGCGAGGTTAATATACCGCCGGAAATAATCATTTTAATCGCATCATCGACGCTCATCCCCAGCGGAATTAAATCTTTTTTAGGGATCAGAAGTAAAAAACCGGAGGTAGGATTCGGCGTGGTCGGAAAGAACACATTCATCGTTACATCTTCAGTCAGGCGCTGTACCTCTCCCTTGGACAGGCCGGTTACAAAACCGATCACCCAGATGCCCTTGCGAGGAAATTCAAACATAACGGCTTCGCGAAAGGCCTGGGCCTGAGATCCCAGAACCGTCTCGAAAACCTGCTTCAAGCCCTTATAGATCGTGTTAATGATCGGGACGCGGTGAACAACATATTCCGACATGCGGATAATCATGCGGCCCATAAAATTGGTGGCAAACCAGCCCACAACCGTAAAAAACGCCAGGGCAATGATAATCCCCAGCCCCGGAACCGTTGGACCGCCGTACAGCGCACTGTACAATTCATGCGGCAAGATGCGGGAGACTTGCGTGTCTATAAAGGTAAAGAAAACATAGGTCAGATAAACAGTCAGAAAAATCGGAGCCGTGACCAAAATCCCCGTTAGAAAATAACGCCGTAGCCGTGGACCGACGCCGCGGCTGCCGGTAATTATATCAGAATCCGCAGGGGGGGGATTTATGTCCATCATGCGCGCATCATGGCGCTATGCGGTACAAAAATCAACAACGAATAAGGGTGTGTTATGCGACCGGATTTATCATGAGGGTATATACGCAACCAGCTTACCGACCTCATTTTCAATATGAACATTACAAATGCGCGTATAATAATGGCTGTCCAAAGGGGGACCAACGGTATCTAAAAGATAATTCGTTTCGGAGCTGTCTGTCACTTTTCCCAGTATTTTTTCCAATTTCTTAGGAAAGTCGGGGTCGGGCGTATTACTTGTGAAATTCAAACCGCTTTTTGCTTTTCGGGCACTGGAAAAAAACTTCTTTTTATCTCTGATTTACCTGCCTGAGACAATGCAAGCTGAATCTGGTCATCGTAGTCTGTGCCCAGCCCTTGTATCATCCAAAAATCAAAGGCTTCCCGGACAACCTGCCCAAACTTCTTTTTATTTGCGCAAAGCGTTTCAATATAATCAGGATCATTTTTATACAGATCTTTTTCAGAGGGAGATAAACAGTCTAATAATTTTTCTGAATACGAATGGCCCACGCGCATGGAGTGGCATATCTCTAAAGTTACGGCGAAATGAATGGCTCTGGCATCTGCCTCCTTAAATCTCTCCACGAGGACATAATCCTGCGGCGCTGGCGGAGCCTTGATTTCACCCGGTAAATTAGCATATTGCCAGGCATGGCGCCCTTCATGAGCCAGAATAAGGGCGTTTACGTGTCTTCCATACTCTATCCTTCCATTTCCCTCACCGGAAGATGGGGATATAAATCTACCCTCCACATCCTCTGGCATATCTTTGTTTTCTGTAATTTCTATTTCTTTATCTTCCAGAAATTTAAATATATCTGCACCAATTTGGGATGATTTCAGAGCTATTCTATGATCTGAAAAACTTTCAGCAAACCGAAACGCATAATCTTTAAGCATATCACCTCTCCCCTACTACAGCTCTGCTGACACATCAGGCAAATTCAGGGGCTTATCCATGATCAGTATCTGCGGGGGAGCGTTTTTATTATTATTGTCCCCAAAAGTAAAGATGACACTTTTACCGTTGTATTTATGGGCCAATGGCTCAACGGATAATTTTCCATCTTTGCCTTGAACTACCTGACAAGGGGAATTGCCACAATTTTTTAAAAGTGCCTGCCCATAGGCCTCTTCTATCTCTTGTTTTGTCTGCCTAAACTGACCTTTCTCATCATTATAGCTCGCGGACATTGGCACGTACACTAAAGCTGTGATCACAGCCCCCACGACCGCCCCGAAAGATGCTAATTGAAGAGAGTTTCTTATTGCCACACTCTTAGTCTTATCTTTATTTCTATTCTCCAGATACGTCATCGCGCCAAAAATCGCAGCCGTTCCGCCGGCCCCCATTAACCAGACATTTCCATCACCAGTATTACCCGATGCTATACTTTGAGCGACGTACCCTGTGAACGCCGATACGCCCGCCACGGCGGCAAAACCCAGAAGTAGCCTGCCTCCATTCAGCAAAGCTCGTTTGCGCCATTCCTCCACACTGGCTGTTAAGTTTTCGATCTTCTCTTGCAAATTTTGCGGGTCTTCACCCGCCCTTAAATTCGTGACTGAGCAACTGCTCGATGCCCGAACCGTTGATATAACGCCCTATCTGATATGCACAAAGCGCGGTCTGCCGTATTACAATGAAGAAACAGGCTCATGCTCTGGATGGGACTCCATATGGAGCCGCTTTATGAAACGCGCCTTGAAAGAAACCGCTCTCAAAGACAAATTCACCATGCACGACCTGCGCGCCAAGTGTGCCAGCGATATAAAGGATGAAAAAGACGCGCAAAAACTCCTTGCGCATGCCAACCTCTCAATGACAAAACGATACCGCCGCAAGGTCGATATCGTGTTGCCGGGGCGATAATCTATGATACAAATTGAAATCTATGATACAGAGGCAAAAAATTATCGGCTGGAAACTGGCTGTGAGTGGTGATCGCTGTGGGATTCGAACCCACGACCTACTGATTAAAAGTCAGTTGCTCTACCAGCTGAGCTAAGCGATCTTACCGATGAGGCATCGAAGATTTGACGCACAATATGTATTTGCAAGCGTCACGTCAAGCGCTTAGGAGCTACTTTTGGAACTTTTGTCGTAGTTTTTCTGCGACCCGCGGTGTTACGAACTCCTCAATATCCCCGCCCATTGAGCATATTTCCTTTACGAAGGAGGCCGAAACGAACTGCCACTTATCCGCCGCCATGAGGAAAACCGTCTCAATCTCCGGGTCGAGCTTCGCGTTCATGCCTGTCATCTGGAATTCATACTCAAAGTCAGAAACGGCGCGCAACCCTCTAAAAATACAAAATGAATTAACATCTCTTGCAAAATGCACCAGCAGCTTATCGAAAGAGCGCACCTCAATCTCGCAGCCCTTTTCCTTCATGGTTTCTATGTCCGCCCTGAGGAGGTCCACGCGCTCCTCATGGCTAAAAAGCGGGTTCTTGCGGGCATTATCCGCCACGCCGACAATAAGGCGGTCAACCAGCCGGCTGGCGCGCTGGATCAAATGCAGGTGCCCCTTTGTTACGGGGTCGAACGTGCCGGGGTAAACGCCGGTGATATATTTGCCTGTTTTTATCATGCTAGCCTACTTTTACTCCCCTATATTTACAGTATAGCGCCGGGAAGGCCTCAACCATTAACATGGCGCAGATAATCAGTCCACAGCCCAGCCACCCCAATGCCGGCAACGTATCGCCCAACAGCACAGCCCCGGCCAGCGCGGCAAACAATGTTTCCGTAGAGTATAAAACAGCCGCTTCCGATGCCGGAGTCTTTTTCTGGGCCGCTATAGCAATAGTAAAGGCGATCCCCCCGGAAACCACGCCAGTATAAAGTAACTGCCCGAGATTATCATACACCATCTGTAACCCCAGCCCCTCGAATGTGAAAGCGCAGGTCAGGCCAAAAACCGCTAACAGCAAATATTTAAAGCTCGCAACAACCATCACGCTATGTCCGCGCAGCATAATGCGGCCAAGCAATACAATATAAAGAGAGAAACACAACGCGCTGAAAAACATCAACCAATCACCCACCACGAGCGCCGAAAACGTACCTCCGCTCAGGCACCATATTCCAGTAATTGCCAAACCACAAGCTACCCACAAGGTAGGGCGCACGTGTGTTTTAAAACACAACCAAGCCATTAACGGTACAAAGACGACATAAAGCCCGGTTAAAAATCCCGCATTGGTGACGGTCGAGGTCAACAAACCCACTTGCTGAAGCGCCATGCCACTAAAAAGCGCACAGCCTGTCGCCAAGAGAAGGTTAAAATCTGTCTTAAACAAGGATCGAATTTCGACCGGGCGTTTTTTATAGCTGTGAAAGGCCAATGGTAAAACAAAGGCCAGAGAAATACAAAAACGAACTCCGACGAAACCGAAAGGACCCAAACCGTCCATGCCGGTTTTTTGTGCGACGAAGGCTGTACCCCAAATAAAAGCCGCAAATAGTATCAGAACATCTGCTTTTAATCTTTGCATGGCTGGTATTGGCAAGCGCTGGCGAATTTGGCTTACTCACCACCTTCTTGCGTATCTTCCGGAGCAATCTCTGCCGCGGCGAGACCGTCCTCAGCTTCCGGCAAAGCCGTAGAATCTGATCCCTCTGCGCCTTCGCCTTCAATGGCCTCCTCATCCTCATCTTCCTGAATGAGCCAGGCAACGGAGACGACATTTTCATCCTTACCGACTTTAAAGATGGTCACACCCTGCGCGCCGCGCCCGGTGACCCGGATATTTTCAACCGGTGTGCGGATAAGCTGGCCGCCATCGGTTACGAGCATGATCTGGTGAGAATCCGTTACCGGGAACGTCGCCACAACAGAGCCGCCGTTTTTGGCCGTCAGCGCCATATTGGTTACGCCCTGCCCGCCGCGTCCGGATACCCGGTATTCGTAGGCCGATGTCCGCTTGCCAAAGCCCTTGTTCGAGACGGTGAGCAGCAATTGCTCCTTGGCCAGCATTTCGCGGAAGCGTTCCTCTGAAAGCTCCAGATTGGTTTCTTCGTATTCGAAATTTTCATCCTCGCTGCCGACGATCTGACTGGCGGCCTTGAGATAGGCATTACGCTCATCGGGCGTTACGTCGATATGACCCAGTATGGACATGGAGATAACCTCATCGCCCTCCTGCGCCAATCTCACGCCGCGCACACCGGTTGAGGTCCGGCCAGAGAACACACGAAGATCCGTAACCGGGAAACGTATGGCCTTGCCCAGCCTGGTCGCCAGCAGGACATCTTCATCCTCCCGGCATATCCGGACGGAGACCAGTTTTTCACCCCCCTCCAGCTTCATGGCGATCAAGCCGTTAGAGCGGATGTTCTTGAAGTCGGACAGCTTGTTCCGGCGTACCGATCCGTGCGATGTGGCGAAAAGGATATCAAGATCATCCCAGTTCTCCTCATCCTCCGGCAGGCGCATATAAACGGAAATCCGCTCTTCCTTTTCCAAAGGCATAAGGTTGATGAGCGCCTTCCCCTTGCTCTGCGGCGTCGCCAGCGGCAGCTGGTAAACCTTCAGGCGGTGAACAAGCCCCCGGCTGGTGAAAAACAAAATCGGCGTATGGGTTGAGGCCACGAAGAGATCGGAAACAAAATCCTCATCCTTCATTGCCATGCCGGAGCGTCCCTTGCCGCCGCGACGCTGCGCCCGGTAGGTGTCGAGCGGCACGCGCTTGATATAACCGCCATGCGTAATGGTCACCACCATATCCTCACGCTGGATAAGGTCTTCGATGTCCATTTCAAATTCAGCTTCGCGCATTTCGGTGCGGCGCGGCGTGTTAAAACGCGCCTTTACCTCCAGCAATTCCGCGACCAGAACCTCCAGAAGCTTTTCCCGGCTACCCAGAATAGCCAGATATTCCGCGATCCTGTCGGTGATTTCTTTCAACTCATCACCGATCTTGCCGCGCTCCAACCCGGTTAGACGGTGCAGGCGCAGATCCAAAATCGCCTTGGCCTGTACTTCACTCATTTGATAAGTGCCGTCTTCCTCAACGTTATGCTCCGGATCATCGATCAGCGCGATTAAAGGCGCGACATCAAAGGCGGGCCAGCGTTTTGCCATGAGTCCTTCGCGAGCGGCCTGCGGGTCCGGCGCGCTCCGGATAAGCGCGATAATTTCATCAATGTTGGCAACCGCCACGGCCAGACCGGCCAAAACATGCGCGCGTTCCCGCGCCTTGCCCAGCTCGAAAATGGTGCGGCGGGTGATGACTTCCTCACGGAATTTTACAAACGCCTTGATCATATCCTTGATCAACATGGTTTGCGGCTTGCCGTTATGCAGCGCCACCATGTTGCAGGCAAAATTGGTCTGAAGCTGGGTATGCTTAAAGAGCTGGTTCAACACCACATCGGCGATGGCGTTGGTTTTCAACTCAATAACCACACGCACGCCTTCACGGTCGGATTCATCGCGGATTTCGTGGATATCCTCCACGATTTTATCGCGGCCCACCTCCCCCAGACGTTCAAGCAGCTTGCCCTTGTTCACCTGATAGGGCACTTCATGCACGATGATCGCCTCACGCTTGCCGATTTCCTCTATGGAGGTTTTAGCGCGCATCACTACAGAGCCATTTCCGGTGTGGTAAGCACTGCGGATGCCGTTACGCCCCAGAATATAAGCCCCAGTCGGGAAATCCGGCCCCGGAATGATCTCATTGACTTCCTCGGTCGTGAGATTGGGGTTTTCGACCATCGCCACACAGGCATCAATCACCTCCCCCAGATTATGCGGGGGGATATTGGTGGCCATACCCACGGCGATTCCGCCCGCGCCATTGACCAGCAAATTGGGAATACGGGACGGCAGAACCGTAGGCTCGCGCATTGATTCGTCGTAGTTGGGGTTGAAATCGACCGTATCCTTGTCGATATCCTCCAGCAGGGTTTCCGCGGCCTTGTTCAGGCGGGCCTCGGTATAACGCATGGCGGCGGGGCTGTCCCCGTCCATCGAGCCGAAGTTCCCCTGTCCGTCGATCAGCGGCAAGCGCAAGCTCCAGGGCTGCGCCATCCGTACCAGCGAATCATAGATCGCCTGATCGCCGTGCGGGTGGTATTTACCCATCACATCCCCGACGATCCGCGCAGATTTCTTATAAGGCTTGTCGGAGGCATACCCCCCTTCGCGCATGGCGAATAAAATGCGCCGATGCACCGGTTTCAGCCCGTCACGCACATCCGGCAAGGCTCGGCTCACGATCACGCTCATCGCGTAATCGAGATAGGATTGCTTCATCTCGTCTTCGAGAAAAACCGTTGGAAATTGTTCGGGTGTGCCGATAGATTGATCGCTCATGATAATTCAGCCCTACGCCTTTGAAAAACTCTGTATTTTTCTAGCAAATCCTGCCGCACAAA
This sequence comes from Alphaproteobacteria bacterium, assembly GCA_020848095.1. Taxonomy (GTDB): domain Bacteria; phylum Pseudomonadota; class Alphaproteobacteria; order Micavibrionales; family Micavibrionaceae; genus JADLAT01. The sequence continues at coordinate 133,331 of JADLAT010000017.1, forward strand.
TACAGCAAAACCTGTGTTTTTCCGGTAAAAATATCGGTAAAAATCCTTCGAAACACACCCTCAAGGCGCTGTACGTGCTTTCATCGCCGCCTGATCGAGTATTTTTATGATTTCCGGCCCTATTTTTTGAGTCAATGCGCCCTCTTTCGCGGCGGCGGAGCGTGCTTCGGGCTTTTGATAATACTCAACCATTGCCGAAAGCTCGGCCTCGGTAAACGTATCCGCATAAGCCTCTACCGCGATTTTCTCAAGCGCATCCACGTTTAAAGCCCGGAGCATCGCTATGCGAAAGACCTCCTTGTCCCGTTCGGATTTATTGCGCATTGCGGCCTCAATATAGGCATCCACAGCGCGCTCGACCTGCACCCGCACGGGGCGGATCGCCAGCATCTCTTCGGCCAACGCACCGCGCTTGTCCATATCTGCGGGCGGGGCGGCCAAGGCCGCGTCACCGCCGAGGCCCCACAGCAGCGCCACCGCGCATATAAACAGGCTACAGCGCGTAAAGACCATGCGCATTAGAACGGACTCTCATCTTCCATTTCATCAATCGGCGCACTGGCGCGCGATGATGGCGCGGCGGAAGGCCCGGCATTATACCCGCCCGCATTGCCGCCATCATTATAAGATGACGCGCCGCCGCCTTTGGAATCCAGCATAGTCAGCTCACCACGGAACGGGCGCAGAACCACTTCGGTAGCGTATTTTTTCTCCCCGGTTTTCGGATCATCCCATGAACGGGTTTCAAGCTGGCCCTCAATATAAACCTTTGCGCCCTTTTTCAGGTAATTCTGCGCGACGTTCACGAGACCCTGATTAAAGATCACCACGCGGTGCCACTGGGTGTTTTCACGGCGCTCGCCGCTCGATTTATCTTTCCAGCTTTCCGAGGTCGCAATGGAGAGGTTCACAACCTTATCCCCCGATTGCATCGCACGCACTTCCGGGTCGTTCCCCAGATTGCCAATCAAAATCACTTTATTTACCGATCCGGCCACAACAATACTCCTTCAATTTCATATAAGAATCTGACTATAACCATACGCAGGCTAATTCAAAAGGGGATATTTGAAGTTATGCGCGCATGGCAAAGAATGCTCTCCGGGCGGCGGCTGGATTTGATTGATCCTGCGGCTGTGGATATCGAGATCGAGGACATCGCCCACGGGCTTTCCCGCGTGGCGCGCTGGAACGGGCAGACCACCGGGGCATATCCGTTCAGCGTGGCGCAGCATTCCCTGCTGGTGGAGGAGCTAACGGTGCAGATGAACCGGGAGATGAGCCCCGCCTGGCGGCTGGCGGCGCTGCTGCATGATGCGCCGGAATATGTGATTGGGGATATGATCTCCCCGTTCAAGGCGGCTCTGGGCATGGATTACCGAGCCTTTGAGGAGCGGCTGCAACGCGCCATCCATATCCGTTTCGGGCTGCCGCCGGACATTCCGCCCGCGCTGAAAAAACGTATCAAGGATGCCGACCGCGCCGCCGCATGGCTGGAGGCCACAACGCTCGCCGGGTTTACGCAGGAGGAAGCCTTAAAGATTTTTGGCACGAAACCCGCGCTGAGAACCCCGAATGATCTGGCGCCCCTGCCCCCGGAAGCCGGCAAGGATAAATTCCTGCACCGCTTCCGGCAGCTGTCCGGCGCATAATTAGAGGCCCCTGTTCAGGCTGCGGCCTTATATTCAACGCTCTCCGTCGCCAGTGTTTTTTGGTAAGCCGGGCGGGAGGATACAGCCTGAAACAGCGCTCTGGTTTTAGGTCCGAATTTGTACGCGGCAGCGTTCCAGTTGGCAATGACGGAGAGTAAAATATCGCCCGCCGTTACGGCCTTGCCCGTCAGATAGGGACCGCCGCCCTGCTCAAGCTGTTGCTCGACATAATCCCAGAGTTTCTGGATCTGCGCCCGCGCGACCTTGAGGGCCTCTTCGCGCTGCTCCTCCGGCAGGTTGGCATTGATCCAGAACGTACGGGCGTACGCCGGATGCAGCGTGGCGTTACAGAACATCAGCCATTGCAGGGCCTTCGCCCGCTCCCAGCCATTTTGCGGCAGCAACGGCGATTTATGCTTGTCGCAGAGATACGTGATGATGGCGCCGCCCTCGCTCATGCCCTTGCCGTCCTCGATCAGGAACGGGACGTTACCATGCGGATTGATTTTGAGATATTCAGGCGATTTCTGGCCCTTTTCTCCGCGCTCCAGCATGTGAATTTTTACATCCTCGCCCAGTTCATTCAACAGAACATGCACGGCCATGGAACAGGACCCGGACAGACAATAGAGTTCGTAAGACATAAAATTCACTCCTAAAAATAGATTGCACAGTGAGATAGCTATTTCGGCCCTGCGCTTTTGCAAGCCCCCGAATTTTATATATTGCGGTTATCCTTTGGGCCTGATGCTGGCTTCACCTTTCGGGAGCACCATCGCATTCGTTGATGTCGTAATCCCAGACTCCCCCTGCGTCCATACAGCTTTCGATCTCCATAAAATGCGGATTAAAGTCCAGAGACGCCCAAATTGCCAATGTATATACAGAAAAAACCAGTACATAAGCGGCGAGAAGAAGAGCACACACCCATTTTCCAATCTTCCATACTCTTGAAGCTACAGGTTTAATATTTTTCATTTATACCCTTTGGTCTGAATATCGCGCACGCGCCCCTTGCGGATAAATATCTTCCTGATTTTTTTGCATGTAACCTTGGTTTTTTGCCTCTACCAGATAGTGCGCTCTTTCCATTCATTATACAGTGCTGATCCTTCGCACTGATTGGCATCATAATTCCATTGACCACCAAGATCCATGCAGGAATCGATATAAAAAAAGTAAGGATTAAAATCCAGAGACACCCATATTGCCGCGTTATAAGCAATCAATAACAAAAACACTGCGGAAACAGCGAGCACGCAACTCCACACCGATAAACGCCGAAATAGAATAAAACTATCATTAATATTTTTCATTTATACCCTTAACTCTGTATATAGCACAGGCCTCTCTGGCAGAGTGGTATTGACCAGACAAAGCTGCATCACGACCATAAACATTAGCTTTTTGATCAGCTTTCTTATCCGATTCTGGATCACCTTTAATATACTGACCATAGACCTCTCGTGCATTGCTCAGCTTTTGCGCTATAATCTTTCCAGCCCAGCCGCGCTGGGTTGCTTCATAATTAGCTTTGCAATGAAAATATTTATCGCCGTCGCGTGTACGATCTTCTCTCATATCATTATAATTTTTCACAAAATCTTTGAACGCGCCAGCAACTTGCGGTGTGTCCCAAAGTTTCTTCTTTATTTCTTTTTGCGTGGGGCCGTCAGGATTGATCACGCCGTCAACTTTAAGGCCATTATCTTTCTGGAATGATTTGACGGCCTGAAACAATTGCCTATCACCATACGGCGATAAGCCTGTTTCGGTATCGTCGTAATATCTCAAGGATGTCAGTGCCATTTTAATCATGGCTGAATCTTCGAGATCAGTGGATGCGTTGCTGGCGATAGGGCCTTTTAATGTGAACATTTCAGAAAACCTCCATTGTAAAATGAAAAAACGCCACGATGCGGGCGCATCTATGGCGTTTAATAAGGATAATATTCCTATATTATGTGCTATTTGTCAACCTCAAAACTCCCCCCTTCCCTTTTTGCACGCGCCCCCCTATATATCTGCCTATGCTGACGAAAATTTCCGTGCGCGGGGCGCGCGAACATAATCTTAAAAATATCGACGTGGATATGCCGCGCGATAAGCTTATTGTGATCACCGGACTTTCCGGGTCGGGGAAGTCCTCGCTCGCCTTTGATACGATCTATGCAGAGGGGCAGAGGCGCTATGTCGAGAGCCTGTCGGCCTATGCCCGCCAGTTTCTTGAAATGATGCAAAAGCCCGATATGGATTCCATAGAGGGGCTATCGCCCGCCATTTCGATCGAGCAGAAAACCACATCGAAAAACCCGCGCTCCACCGTCGGGACGGTTACGGAGATTTACGATTACATGCGGTTGCTCTGGGCGCGGGTGGGCGTGCCCTATTCCCCGGCAACCGGGCTGCCGATTGAGGCGCAAACCGCCAGTCAGGTCGTGCAGGGTATTTTATCCATGGGCGAAGGGACGAAGCTTTATATTCTGGCCCCCATCGTGCGCGGTCGTAAGGGCGAGTACAAAAAGGAATTTCGGGATTTACAGGCCAAGGGGTTCCAGCGCGTCAAGGTTGACGGCGTTTTATATGAGATCACAGATGTGCCGGAGCTGGATAAAAAGCTCAAACACGATATCGAAGTTGTGGTGGACCGCATTGTTATCCGGCCCGACCTTGGCAACCGGCTGGCCGATTCGGTGGAAACGGCGCTGAAGCTTTCCGAAGGGCTGGTCGTGACGGAAAACGCTGATACACAGGCACAAACGCTTTTCAGCGAGAAATTCGCCTGCCCGGTTTCGGGGTTTACCATCGCGGAGATTGAGCCGCGCCTGTTTTCCTTTAACTCTCCGCATGGGGCGTGCCCGGCCTGTGACGGGCTGGGGGAGAAGCGCCATGTTGATCCTGTTCTGGTCGTGCCGGATCCGTCAAAAAGCATCCGCAAGGGCGCGGTGGAGCCATGGTCCGGTGGATTTGCGCCCTTTTACATGCAGGCCATGGAGGCCGTTGCCGAATATTACGGGTTCAGCATTGATACGCCGTGGAGCAAGCTGACCAAGGAACAGCAGGATTACATCCTCTATGGCAGCGGTAAAACCGTTATCAAGACGACCTATCAAAGCAAGAGCGAGAATGTCTGGAAGAGCAACAAGCCCTTTGAGGGGGTTATTCCCAATCTGGAGCGCCGCTTGCTGGAGACCGACAGCAATTCCCAGCGTACCAAGCTGGAGGAATATCTGCGCTTTAACCCCTGCGATTCCTGTGGGGGTTTGCGTTTAAAGCCCGAAGCGCTGGCGGTGAAAATCGCGGGCATGAATATTTCCCAGATCACCGCGATGAGCATTGAAGATGCAAAAAACTGGTTCGGGGCGCTTTCAGACCCCGCGCCCGCGCGCAAGGCCTCTAAAACTCATAAAAACCTGACCGCGCAACAGCTGGAAATTGCCGATAAAATCCTTAAGGAGATCAATGAGCGGCTGAATTTCCTGATGAATGTGGGGCTTGATTATCTCAACCTCTCCCGCGCCTCAGGCACGCTCTCCGGCGGGGAGTCCCAGCGTATCCGGCTGGCATCGCAGATTGGCTCCGGCCTGACCGGGGTTTTATATGTGCTGGATGAGCCGTCCATCGGCCTGCACCAGCGGGATAATCACCGCCTGCTGGAGACGCTCAAAAGGCTGCGCGATCTGGGCAATACCGTCATCGTGGTCGAGCATGATGAAGACGCCATCCGGCTGGCTGATCACCTGATCGACATGGGGCCGGGCGCGGGCGTTCACGGTGGGGAGATCGTGGCGCAAGGCACGCCGGAGGAAGTTTTTAAATCCACGCGCTCCGTCACGGCGGCCTATATGAACGGGACCAGAGAGATCGCCATTCCCAAAACCCGCCGTAAGGGCAAGGCCAAACGCTATATCGAGGTTATCGGCGCCAGCGGTAATAATCTGCAGGATGTCTCCGCGCGTATTCCGCTGGGGACGCTGACCTGTGTGACCGGTGTTTCAGGCTCCGGCAAGTCCACTTTCACCATTGATACGCTCTACCGCGCCGCCAGCCGTATTTTAATGAAATCTAATGAGATTCCTCTGCCCCACAAGGCCCTCAAGGGGCTGGAGTTTGTCGATAAGATCATTGATATCGACCAATCACCGATCGGGCGCACGCCGCGCTCCAACCCCGCCACCTATACCGGCGCGTTTACACCGATCCGCGAATGGTTTGCCGGCCTGCCCGAAGCCAAGGCGCGGGGCTATAACGCCGGGCGTTTTTCCTTTAACGTCAAGGGTGGGCGCTGCGAGGCGTGTCAGGGGGATGGGCTGATCCGGATTGAAATGCACTTCCTGCCCGATGTGTATGTTCAGTGCGAATCCTGCAAGGGGCGGCGCTATAACCATGAGACGCTGGAGATAAAATACCGGGATAAATCCATCGCCGATGTTCTGGATATGACGGTTGAGGAGGCCGCCGAATTTTTCAAGGCCGTACCTTCGATTCGCGATAAAATGGAAACGCTCAAGGATGTTGGCCTCACCTATATAAAGGTCGGGCAGCAGGCCACCACCCTTTCGGGTGGCGAGGCGCAGCGCGTCAAGCTTTCCAAGGAGCTTTCCAAACGCTCAACCGGCAAAACGCTCTATATTCTGGATGAACCCACCACGGGTTTGCATTTTGAGGATGTCCGCAAATTGCTGGAGGTGCTGCATAAGCTGGTGGATCAGGGCAATACGGTCGTGGTGATCGAACATAATCTGGACGTTATCAAAACCGCCGATTACATCATCGATATCGGCCCCGAAGGCGGCCATAAAGGCGGCGTGGTCATTGCCGAGGGCACGCCGGAGGATATTGTTAAAATCCCCGAAAGCTATACGGGGCAATACCTTAAACCGCTTCTGCATAAAAAAAATGCGGTGATGGCCGCGGAATAACACCCATATTATTCATAATTATTTGACTTTTTGCCTTTTTCAGCGTATCTTGTGAACTCATAATTATAAATGAGGGAGTTAAAAAATGGCGGACCCCGTAACACAAGCTGCAGACGCTGCAAAAGGCGTTGCCAGTAAAGTTTTCAACATGACCACGCTCAAATGGCTTGCCGTGGGTGGCATGACAGTTTTAACCTTTTCCGTGCTGGCACCCGCCGCCGCCGCCGCCGCCCCCATCGCGACTACTGGCACCACTGCAGCCACCGGGGGCGCCACCGCAGCTATTGAGCCTGTGGGTATTTTCAATTCCTTAGCCGCCGCGCCTAATATACTAGGCACCACGGTCACACCCGATGCAGGCGCTGCGTGGGAGGCTTTAAAGACAAGCTTTACAACAGGCGTTGAAGGACTGGCAAATCTCACGGGTGTCGGCGGCAGCGCAGCCACCGCAACGATGGCGGGTGCACCTTTGGCATGCCCGGCGGTCTAGTTTTCTGAAGTCTTTGGAAATCCGGCACCACTTATCCCCAGAGTGCCTACGCCGTTTTCATGCTCCAACTTTGACATATCAAAAGCTTTAGCGTTACTATCTTTCTCAAAGGGAGATAAAAATGAAACAAAGCAACAATACAGTACAAAACCCCACAGAACCTTTCCGCGCTTCCGCTGGCGGCAGTTCGAGCGAAAATATAGACAAATCACCTCAACCTTCGCCGATGTCCAGATTTGAAATTTCATATGAGGAGCCCCCTCTACCTAAGGGGGAGGCTCTCCTCGTTGCGCTGGATTAACAACTAAAGAGCCGTAAAAAACCACAAACGCCGCCGCATTACGGGCGGCGTTTTTTATTGAGGTTTCGCCCCTTCTCTTATTTTCTGCCGCGCTTTCCTTTAAGTTTTCAGGTTCCCTTTCTATACGTTGACTCCTGAAATCATCAGTGCTAATGAAAACCATTCTCACCTACGAGGTGCGCTTTTTAACGAATGGGAATTTCAAGTCTATGAAAAAAACTATCGCTCTTTTGGCCGTTCTTGGGCTCTTCCTTATGACCTCCCTGCCCGCCGCCGCAGCTGAGGAATTTACGATCACCATCAAAGATCACCGCTTTACGCCGGAAACGCTGGAAATCCCGGCGGGTCAAAAGGTTAAGCTTGTCATCCTCAATCAGGACCCCACCCCGGAAGAATTTGAAAGCTATGAGCTCAACCGTGAGAAAATCATCGGCGGCAACAGCAAGGGCATTATTTTTGTTGGCCCGTTAAAGCCCGGGACTTACCCCTATTTCGGTGAATTCAACATGGAAACCGCTAAGGGGCAGATTATCGCCAAATAAATCCGCCCGCTCCCCGCAACGCTTTTAGATCAGAGGTCTGTCACATGCTCTCCAGCGCACTTATCGTCTTTCGCGAAGTCTTTGAGGTGGTTCTTATTGTCGGGATCATACTGGCGGCCACGCGCGGCATCCCCCACCGCAGAAAAGCTATCTATCTCGGCTTTGCCGGCGGGCTGGGCGGGTCGCTCCTCGTGGCCTTTTTTATGGACAAAATCTCCGCCTTCGCCGAGGGGCTGGGGCAGGAATTTTTCAATGCCGGGATCTTGTTTACCGCCGCCGTTTTCATAGGCTGGACCGTGATCTGGATGAAGCGCCATGCTCACGAAATGAAAGGGCATTTTGCAAAAATCGGAAAAGCCGTTTCCGATGGCGATGTTCCGTTTTTCAGCCTTTCCGTCGTTATCGCGCTGGCCATTTTGCGTGAGGGTTCTGAAATCGCCCTGTTCACCTATGGCATGCTGGCTGCCGGCGAATCGCCTTCGAGCCTGCTGATGGGGTCCTTAATCGGGCTGGTGAGCGGCGGGCTGCTCGGCGGGTTGCTCTATGCCGGACTGGTCCGCATTTCCACCAAGCATTTCTTCCGCATTACGAGCACTTTGCTCATCCTTCTGGTGGCCGGAATGATGTCTCAGGCTATCGGTTTTTTGACCGCAGCCGGGGTGTTTGAAAATCTCTCTCAAACCATCTGGGACACATCATGGCTTCTGGGGGAACACGGCATTATCGGCCAGAGCCTTAAAACCCTGATCGGCTATACCGCCCAACCTACACTTATCCAACTTATCGTTTACCTCTTAACATTAGGAATACTCACTATGTCTTTAAAACTATCCAGCACTAAAAAACTTCCAACACGCGCGGCGGTCGGCGCGCTTATTCTTGGTATGATAGCCGGGCTTGCCATGCCGATGCAGGCGCATGCCACGAAAAAAGTCTATGCCCCTTACGTTGAAAAAGGCGAGCTGGAGCTTGAATATCGCGGCGGCTATGACATTGACGATAACAACGATGTGGACGGCGCGTGGAAGCAAAAATTTGCCATCGGTTACGGCGTGAATGATTTCTGGTTTACCGAGCTTTACGGCGAAGTCGAAAAAGACGGGGAGAGCGATGCCGACGCCGAATTTTCAGCCATCGAATGGGAGAACAGATTTCAGCTGACCCAGCCGGGGCAATACTGGCTTGATCTGGGATTATTGACCGAGCTTGAATACAACACCTCCGGCGGGGCGGACAAGGCAGAAGCAAAATTGCTTCTGGCCAAGGACACCGGGGCGTTTACGCATCTGGCCAATCTGGGTCTGGAGCGCGAGTTTGGTGAGGATTCCGAAGATGACACCGAATTTGGCGTTTCCTGGAGCAGCCGTTACCGCTACAGCCCTGCCTTCGAGCCGGGCTTTGAAATCCACAGCGAATTTGGCAAGCTGAATGATAACAGTGATTTTAATGATGAAGACCACCGCGCAGGTCCGGTCGTTTACGGACAGCTCGGCCCGGTTAAATATGATGTTGGCTATCTGGTTGGTCTCTCGGACGGCGCGCCTGACGGCACGGTCAAAGTTCTTCTGGCATATGAGTGGCACTTCTAGGCGCGCGCAGAACGAAACCGTAGTTCATTTTCCGGCTCATCCCTTATATAAAAAGGGGTGGGCCTTTTTATTTTTGATTGATTAATGATGATGCGCCGTGAAGAAATATGGTGCGGGTGGTCGGACTCGAACCGACACATCCTTGCGGATACCAGATTTTGAGTCTGGCGCGTCTACCAATTCCACCACACCCGCACATTAAAAAAAGCATGGTATAGACGTGGAGAAAGTATTACTCTTGCGCATACCGCGCTGTCAACCTGCATCACTACGCAAAAACTCGTATGAACAAAATAATTTCCATTGTTAAAACATGTTCCTGCGCTCCGGCGCGTGTTTTAATGCTGAGCGCGGCTATATCCATTCTGGCTTTGGCGGCGGCTTTTGCCTCCGAGGCTTTTTTGGGGCTGGAGCCGTGCAAGCTGTGCATCTATCAACGCTGGCCCTATGTACTGGCGGCGGGGATTGCCTTTGCCGGGCTTATCGCGCGCGGTAAATATCCGCAGCTGCCTGCGCATGCCCTTCTGCTGAGCGCGCCGGTTTACTTGCTGAATGCGGGAATTGCCTTTTACCATTCGGGCGTGGAGCGGCATTGGTGGAAATCGGCCATTGATGGCTGCGTCATTCCCGGCTTTGGCAAGACGGAGCAAAGCTTTCTTGAAAATATCCTGAGCGCGCCCGCCGGGCGTTGTGATGAAATTCCGTGGGCGGACCCTCTGCTCGGCCTGTCGATGGCGAATTATAACATTGCGCTTTGCCTTGCCTTATTTGCGCTCTGCGTGTTTGGCCGCCTGTCCTGCTCTAGGGATTAATGGGCGCGAGCGTTTCATTTTTGCGCCGCTCTTCTTCCCAATCGGGAACAACACAGAATTTCCCAACATTACCCTTCGGGTTTTTTGGGTCCATGTTTCTGGCTTCCTTGACGACATGCCCTGCAAGCTTGGATTTATGCCAGTTTTCCGGAGTAAGGCCAAAGACACCAACGGGGCATGGCACCAAAGGTCTATTTTCTCCATAACGCCGAAATGTGCCGATCAACCGCGCCATATAGGGCGCATAGCCAACGATGGTTGCGGATTCAAAATCCAGCTTCATCACGTCTTGAACAATCTCATGAGTGTGGCAGGCGCGACTACCAATCGTGATTTGATTACCCCATGTTCCACGCCGTTCCAGAACTTCTTTCATGTAATCGGCTTCTGTGGCTAGAGAAAAAATGTCCTTAATGGTTTGAGACTTCAATATTTCCGGATTTCTATCCATTACCAGAGCCAAAGCTACTTCCGGCTGGAAAATACGTGCGCCACCCGCAACAACATGGCGCTCATAAGCTCCATTCATCTGAAGTGTGCTTGCAAGGCTAGCCACTTTGCCAGAAGTACTGCGCCCTCCAAAAATAACCCCTACATCTGTCTTTTTTAGATGGGATTTTGCATCGCGCAAACCACGAGCAGTTCTGTGCAAATCATCAGTAATGCAAAATCCATTAAAAGGCTCAAACAGTCTTTGGTTGACTATTTCTACAATTTCTGGCGCTAATGCCATGATCTTTTCTCCTTCGAGTCTCTTGAATGGCGCGAACGTTATAACAAACAAAGAATTACGTCAATAAAAACATGGCCAGCAAGCACCCCTCTCCGCCCAAAAGAACCCGAAAGAAGGCCCCGCCGAAGCGGTCTCTTTTAGGCCGCCTGTTTAAATGGGCCTTTGTGCTGGGCCTGTGGGCCGGGATTTTCGTTCTGGGTATTGCCGCATGGTATGCTAAGGATCTGCCGGATATTGCCAAAAGCGCGAGTTTTGACCGCAAACGCTCCATCATTGTCAAAGCTGCGGACGGGCAGGTTGTCGCCCGCTATGGGGAGATCATTGGCGAGAGCGTCACGGTAAAGGATCTGCCAGCCTGCCTGCCCCAAGCGGTGATGGCGATTGAAGACCGCCGGTTTTATTATCATTTCGGGATTGACCCTCTCGGCCTTTCACGCGCCGTTGTTGTGAACGTCAAGGAAGGCCGCGTGGCACAGGGCGGCTCCACCATCACGCAGCAGCTTGCCAAAAATCTTTTCCTCTCGCAGGAACGCACGCTCAAGCGTAAAATTCAGGAAGCCATGCTGGCGATCTGGCTGGAATATTCCCTGACCAAGGATGAAATTCTCTCCGCCTATCTCAACCGGGTTTATCTCGGCACCGGAACCTATGGCGTGGACGCCGCCGCGCGGCTTTATTTCGACAAGCCCGTGAACAAGCTGAGCCTGCGTGAATGCGCGACACTGGCCGGGATGCTCAAGGCGCCCTCGCGCTATTCCCCGCTGCGCAATCCAGAGCTGGCTAATGAGCGGGCCGATCTCGTTATTCAGGCCATGGTGGATGCCGGGTATATTACAAAGGACGAGGCTAAGAAGGAAAAATATATAGCGCCCAAGACGGCTGAAAAAGACGAAAACGAAGACACTGTGCGTTTTTATACAGACTGGATCGTGGATTCTCTGGGGGACATGATCGGCACGCCGGATGAGGATCTGGTCGTGGAAACCACGCTGAACGTCAAAATTCAAGACACGGCAGGCAAGGCCATCAATACCGCGCTTGATGAGGCCGGCGAGGCTAAACACATCTCCGAAGGCGCGATGATCGTCATGCGCCCCAATGGCGAGGTTGTGGCGCTGGTCGGGGGGCGTGATTACAATAACAGCCAGTTCAACCGCGCGACACAGGCCCGCCGCCCGCCCGGCTCCGCCTTCAAGCCTTTGGTCTATCTTACCGCGCTGGAGCAAGGATGGGACCCGCAGGATATTCTCATTGATGAGCCGATTACCACCGGACGCTACCGCCCCAAGAATTTCGGCAATCGCTATCTTGGCGAAGTCACGATGGAGCAGGCCCTGACCTACTCCCTCAATACGGTGGCCTATACGCTGATGAAAGAGGTTGGCCCGGCGGCGGTGATCGACACGGCGCGGCGCATGGGAATTACAGCAGATCTTGAGGCCGATCTTTCCCTCGCATTAGGCAGCAGCGGCGTTTCCCTGCTGGAGATGGCCAATGCGTATGCGACCATCGCCAATGGCGGGATGAGCGTTACGCCCTATGCCATCACCAAAATTACATCCGAAGACGGCAAGCTCTATTACGAGCGGGCCAAGGGGATTCCCGCCAAACGGGTTTTTGAGGAATACGATATACAAAACCTGACCTCAATGATGAATATGGTTATCGAACACGGCACCGGACAGGGGGCGAATTTCGGCGTGCCCGCCGCCGGGAAAACGGGCACCAGCCAGGACAGCCGCGATGCCATGTTTATGGGATTCACGCGGGAACTGGTTGGCGTCGTCTGGCTGGGTAATGACGATAACTCCCCCATGAAAAACGTGACGGGCGGAAGCTATCCGGCAAAAATCTGGCGCGAGGTCATGAGCAAATCAACTGGACAATACGCCCCGTTTTACAGCCGGGATTTCATGCCGCCCTCTTCTTTTGAGCGTATGTTAAGCTCCTGGTTTTCTCGTGCGCCCACCGTGCGCCGTGAACACGCGCAGCAACCGCAAAAAAGAGCCCCGGCGCAATATCCCGATAGCGTACTAAAAAATCTGGAAGCGGAAATGAGAAGCATCCCCGAAGGTAACCGGTATAACGACTAGCGGATTATGCTTGTCCGTTTAGTCTGACCATCAGGAAATCACTGTGCGGGAAACCGGAACAGCGTACTCACCGCGAAAGGCCGCAAATTTATCTTCGCCATTTTCATCCCAGAAATTTTTGAGCGCCAGAAGCGAAATGGACGGACCGCCCACTTCCCAGCCGCTGCGCATCAACGCGCCATCGGCGTAGGATAGAAACTCTGCCGGGAAGGCCATGCGCGGTGCGCGCAGCCCCAGATCAACAAGCACTCTGGCGACATGCGCATCACTGCAATTCAAAAGATCTGCGGTGAACTGCATTGCGGAAAGCGCCTTGATCTCCATCCTTGAATTGGGAACAAGCCGCAGGTGGCGCATAAAGCGCGCATAAATTTCCATTTCCTGATCCTGCTCGGCATCGGGCGCGAGGGGCAGAAGAATCGCCTGCGATGCCTTCGCGGGGATTGCTGCAAATAAATTTCCTGCTGTATCTACGCTGGTCTGTATCATAACAAACTCCCTTCGTTGTGAGGTCTTTTCTCAGGACACCCCTAAAGAAAAACCCTGTCTATTGTCAGGCTCCCAGCAAATGGTTAACAGAAGATTAAGGTTCCCTCCCAGCGGGGGAAACGCCGGATTTAAAATGTGGACAAAAAAGAGGCGCGGGCGATCCTATGATGGCGTAAGCGTTGCGATCCCTGCCCTTGCCAGCACATCGGCACGTTCATTTTCAGGATGACCGTCATGACCCCGGACCCAGTGGAATTTCACTTCATGCTGCGCAACCAGCACATCGATTCGCTTCCACAAATCCTGATTTTTAATCTTGGCGGGCCAGCCTTTGGCCTTCCAGCCGCTCATCCATTCGCTAACCCCTTTTTGTACATAGGTGCTGTCGGTATAAAGATCCACGCGGGAGGATTTCTTCAGCGCCTCCAGCGCCTTGATAACGGCCATCATCTCCATGCGGTTATTGGTGGTGTCCGGCTCACCGCCGAAAAGCTCCTTTTCATGCGCCCCGGCCCGTAAAATCGCGCCCCAGCCGCCCGGTCCCGGATTACCACTGCATGCGCCGTCGGTGAAAATTTCTATGGCAGGTTTGCTCATACCGCTTTTCCCTCGGCGCGCAGGGCTGCCGCGATGCGCTCCAGAAAATCTGCCGCATCCGCAACCCCTTGCAGGGTTTTTGTCTCCACGCTCACGCCATAACGATCAGCCAAGGCCTGATATTTTGGAAGACGCGCGGCAAAAAGATGCGGGAAAACCCAGCGCGCAAAATCATCGGGCGTGATCTGCTCCGGCGTTTCCAGTTCCTGAATTTCTAAATACTCCGCCACCCATTCCTCGAATTTCTGCGGGGGGAAAAATAACGGCTTGGGATGGCTGATTGCCCGCGCCTTGACGATCTCCTCTTCCTCCGGGCTGGCCTTGAGGTAGATAAAAAATGTTTGCGCGCCCAGATTTTCAATCAGGGATTCATCCAGAATTTCGCACAGACTACCCGTGGAATCGTGAACGAAATTCTCCGGTGCGGCGTGCAATGCTGCCTGCACTCCGGCGATGGAGGCACATTCCGCGTCATAATAGCATTTCTGGCGTCTTTTAAATTCCGCGAGCGGCAGGCCGCCCGTATCCGGATTACCCAGCTTGCCGATAAAGGCTGAAAGTGCGCTTAAATCCTCCGGCGTTTCCACCGCCCCGGCCAGCGCCTCCCGCATGTGCTTCGTCCCGATTTCGTAATCGCAGGAATAGCGCCGCCACCCGCCTTGCGCCAGCACCCCTGAAAGATAGGTCTTGCCCACGCCGGACATGCCGATGAACGTAATGGCCTTGCGATCCTTCTTTAAAAATTCCTCAGCGGAGAGCTTCACGCGGTACTCTCCAGAATTTTGGGGATTTTGAAATTAACATTTTCCTGCGTGATGGCGATCTCTCGAATAGTAACATCAAAACGCGCTTTCGCGGCGGTTATGACCTCATCCACCAGCTTTTCTGGAGCCGATGCCCCTGCGGTAATGCCCAAGGTTCGCACGCCCTCCAGCCATTGCCAGTCAATCTCCGATGCCCGCTGGACCAGTATGGATTTCGCGCAACCATGAATAGAGGCGACCTCAACCAGCCGGTTGGAATTGGAAGAATTAGGCGCGCCGATCACAATCAGCGCGTCACATTCAGGTGCAACCGTCTTGACCGCCGCCTGCCGGTTTGTGGTGGCATAGCAGATATCTTCCTTATGCGGGCCTTGAATATGGGGGTAGCGGGTTTTAAGCGCCTCCACAATTTCCGCCGTATCATCAACCGACAGCGTTGTTTGTGTGCAATAAGCCAGTTTTTCAGGGTCAAGAATGACGGGTGCTTCCGGAAGGCCTATCTTTTCGATATCCTTAAGCGTCTCCACCAAAATCACAGCGCCGGGCGGAAGCTGTCCCATCGTGCCCACAACTTCCGGATGCCCGGCATGGCCGATCAGGATAATCTGGCATCCCTGCCGCTGATAGCGCTCGGCCTCCCGGTGGACCTTGCTCACCAGCGGGCATGTGGCATCAATATAAAACATCTCGCGCCCGCGCGCTTCTTCGGGAACGGCCTTGGGCACACCATGGGCGGAGAAAATCACAGGCCTTTGATCCCCCGCGCGGTCCGGCGGAATTTCATTCAGCTCTTCCACAAACACCGCGCCCTTGGCCTTGAGAGAATCCACGACAAAGCGGTTATGCACAATTTCATGGCGGACATAAACCGGCGGGCCGTATTTATCCAGCGCCATTTCCACAATCTGGATGGCGCGGTCAACACCGGCGCAAAAACCGCGCGGCGCGGCCAATAAAATGGTCAAAGAAGGCTTGTTCATACTCATGGTCCCTACATATAAGCAATTCTCAAATATAAATCCATGACTTGCTTTGACCTTTATGCTTCCGTAATCTGGGAGGTGAAAAATGCTCCTGCTGGATGGAATAAATCTATGAAAAACATCAGCCCTCTTACTCTGTGCCTGTGCCTGCTGATGCTGAGTTCATGCCGGACGGTTGGCGCCATGCTGGACGATCTCGATTCCATGAGCGTTCCCACGATTTCCATCAACCGGGAGCCGCGGATAGAGGATCTGGCCGAGAGCCATTCCTGCCCCGAGGTGCGCGTCATTGAAGAGCTGGGCACTTATAATGAATTTTCCGACCCCGGACGAACCCGCGCGAATGAACTGGTTTCCCGCGTCACCATTTCCGGCACGAGAGTTTCCTGCCAGATGGATGCGCAGACCGCGATTGTGGATCTGAACGTGACCTTTCAAGGGGCTTTGGGGCCCGATGCCCGGCGCTCCAACGCTGAGAAGCCGTCTTTCACCTACCCGTTTTTTGTGGCCATCGCCTCACCGCAGGGGAAAATCATGGCCAAGGAGGTTTTTGCTGCCAGCATGAGCTACGGCGCCGGAGAAAACCAGCACACCTACCGGGAGAATATTCGCCAGATCATTCCTATTGAGAAAAATGAAAAAAGCGGACATTTCAAAATCCTGCTTGGCTTTCAACTGGCCGATGAGCAGCTCTCCTATAACCGCGCCGTTATAAAGGCGGAGAAGAAGAAAGCGCAGCAGCAAAAAGCGGCGAGCGCGCCCAAGCCAAAAGCTGTATCCGGGCCAAATCCCGCACAATCTTCCATTGAGCGTGAATCTCTCAAGGCGCAACCAACCAATCTTACCGGGGGGCATTGGGGCAGATGAGTGATTTTGACCTCGACACCTTCTGGGACACTGAAAGCCGGGAGCATCAGGACGTGGCTGCTGCGAGCTTTGCCACGCTGAGAAATGAATTTTCCGCCATGCTGGAGGCCTGCACCGCAGCCATACAAAACGGCGGAAAGATTTTATTCTTCGGCAATGGCGGCAGCGCGGCTGATGCGCAACATCTGGCGACCGAACTTACTGTGCGCTATACAAAAAACCGCCCCCCCATTGCGGCTATTGCCCTGACCACCGACAGCTCTACGCTGACAGCTATTGGCAATGATTTCGGGTTTGAGCATTTATTCGCCCGGCAGGTCGAGGCCATCGCCCGGCCCGGCGATGTCGCCATCGGGATCAGCACTTCTGGCACCAGCGCCAATGTTCTAAACGGTTTGAAAGCCGCGCGGGCGGCGGGCGCTGCGACCATAGGCCTCTCAGGCCGCGATGGCGGAAAAATGGCGGACTTTTGCGACATATTGCTTATAATCCCCTCCTCCACCACGGCGCGGATACAGGAAATGCACATCACGCTGGGGCAGATGCTCTGCGGGGCGCTCGAACAAAGACTGGGCCTGGCCTAAGCTCTACCTTATAAGGGCCGCGTCTGCGTCCGCAGCCATGTTTTGGTTTCCGGGTCCAAAAGCGGGGCCAGCTTCTCATAGACTTCCAGATGATAGGAATCGAGCCATGCACGCTCGGCGTCGGTCAACATCGCGGCTTCAATCAAGCGCCGATCTATAGGGGCCAGCGTCACCGTTTCAAAGCGCAGCATTTGCGCGCCCGTTTCCCTGCACAGCTCCGCCTCCCGCACGAGGACCAGACTTTCAATGCGGATACCGTATGCGCCCTCCTTATAATAGCCCGGCTCGTTCGAGAGCAGCATCCCGGATTTCAGTGCGTCCTTCCCGCGCGGAGAAATGCTTGCGGCGGCCTCATGTACACCCAGGTAACACCCCACGCCATGCCCTGTGCCATGCGCGAAATCCAGCCCCTCCCGCCAGAGCGGCTGACGCGCCAGCGCGTCAATCTGCGCGCCGGTTGTGCCCTCCGGAAAATGCGCCCGCGCCAGCGCGATATGCCCTTGCAGGACCAGCGTAAAATGCCGCCGCATCTCCGGCGTGGGCGAGCCGATGGCCAGCGTGCGCGTAATATCCGTTGTGCCGTAAACCGCATCCTCTGCGTATTGCCCGCCACTATCGACCAGCAGCAGTCCCGGCGGCGTAATCACGGCGTTGCTTTGTTCATCCGCGCGGTAATGCACAATAGCGCCATTGGCCGCAAAACCGGCTATGGTGCTGAAACTATCACCCTTGAAGGATGATCTCTCCTGACGAAACGCCCGTAATTTTTCCTCGGCGGATATTTCGCTCTGCCCGCCCTTCGGCGCTTCGCTGTCCAGCCAGCGCAGAAATTTTACGATTGCCACGCCATCTTGCACATGCGCCTTGCGAATGGCCTCTTGCTCCGCGCCGCTCTTGATCGCCTTAGGCGCGATACACGGGTCATTCCTGTCAATCACGCGCGCGCCTGCTGTCTCCAGATGCGTTAAAACGGCCTGCGACACATGCGCAAAATCCAGCGCGACCGGGAGATTTTGCGCATGTGCTTCCCGCGCCAGTGCATGCAGTACGGATAAAAATGCCTGCGGCTCCACAATCTCCGCCTCGCCCTTTATATGCGCCAGAATATCGGCGGGGCATTTTTCGGCCTCCACCACCAAGGAGACAGGCCGGACTTCCTCCGCATAAATCACCGCGCGGCACAGCGCCACGGGCAGGAACTCAACATCGCCGCCCCGGATATTCAACAGCCAGCATACAGAATCGGGCAGCGTCAAAACGCTCGCAAAAGCGCCTTGGTCCCGCAGCGTCTGCGCAATGTGTTTTTTCTTTTGCGCGAGAGTTTTTCCGGCGATGTGTTCAGGGAAAATTTCAAGATTCCGACCTGGCGATTCTGGCCGGTCCTGCGTCCATATCTCATCCAGCGGGTTGGGCACGGCGGGCGTCAGCGTAATTTTACGGGCGCTCAAAGCCGATTGGAGTTTTTCAATCTGCCGGGGGGTATGCAGCCACGGATCATACCCGATGCGCGCCCCCTCCGGCGCATTTGAAATCAGCCAGTTCTCCGGGCCTTCCTTTACCGAATCCCCGGTTTCAAAGAAATCGGGGTCCGTCTGCGCCTTGAGCTGAATCGTATAGCGCCCGTCACTCATCAGCACGGCTTTTTCAGCCAGAACAACGGCAATTCCGGCGGACCCGGTAAACCCGGTGAGAAATTTCAAACGCTCGGCACGGGGCGGAACGAATTCGCCCTGAAACTCATCTGCGCGCGGAATGATAAAGCCCTCCAGATTCTGGGTCTTCATTTGCGCCCGCAGCGCCCGCATTTTTTCTTCTGTCCTCTTCATAGCCTCTATTCTGGCGTGGCGAGGTTCAATTTGCCAGCGTTTACATTCTTGAAATGAAATTTCATCACGATCATAGTATAAGCTATGCAGTGCATGCCTTGTTTTCACGCCTGCTCTTTTAATGTTGGAGAAACATTTTCATGCCGTATCTTCTTTTGGTTATCGGCGCCTTGCTTGGTCTGTATGCGTTTTACCGGTTTTTTCTGGTTGCGAATGTGCAGCAGATCAAAGCCCTGTTTTTATCCATGGCCCTGCTTGTGCTGGGTGCGGCCTTATTCTTTATGGCCGTGACGGGGCGGCTTCCGGCGGCGTTGGCGCTGCTGGTGGCGATGGCGCCTGTGGCCAATGCGCTTTTCCGGCAATGGCGGCCAGTAGAAAAAAGCGCACCGGCGGCGGCACCCACCTCGGAGATCAGCTCCAGAGCCGAGGCGCTCGCCGTTCTGGGCTTGAAAGAGGATGCGCAGGAAGAAGAAATCCAGTTGGCCTATAAAAAACTGATGCAAAAATTTCATCCCGACCGCGAAGGTTCGCAATGGATGGCCAGCCGGCTTAATCAGGCCCGTGATATCCTGCTGGGTAAAAACCATTAGGCCAGCTTGCCAAAAGCCTTAAAAACTGCCAAAAATTCAATATGCCTATCAACAACATAAAAAGATTCCCCATGAACACAAATCTGAAACGCCCGATCCGCAAAGCCGTTTTTCCTGTTGCTGGGCTTGGCACGCGTTTTTTGCCGGCGACCAAAGTCATGCCCAAAGAGATGCTGCCGATCAATGACCGCCCCTTGATTCAGCATGTGTTCGAAGAAGCGCGCGAGGCGGGGATTGAGGAGTTTCTCTTTATCACCGGGCGGCATAAAAACATGCTGGAGGAGCATTTTGATTTCCAGCCGGAGCTGGAGGATACGCTCAAATCGCGCGGTAAAACCGATATGCTTGAGAAAGTCAAAAGCTCGGAAATGCCCGCCGGGGCGCTGTTCCTGACGCGCCAGCCCCGCCCCTTGGGGCTGGGTCATGCCGTATGGTGCGCGCAAAAACTGGTGGGGGATGAGCCCTTTGCCGTTTTGCTGCCCGATGTTTTAATTCACGCCAAGACCGGCTGCCTCAAACAGATGGTTGATCTCTACGCCGAGTATGGCGGCAACCTCATCGCGGTGGAGGATGTGCCGCGCGCGGAGACTTCCAAATACGGGATCGTTGATACCGGCGGGGACCATAGCGCCGCCATGCCGGTCAAAGGCCTCGTTGAAAAACCCAACCCGGAGGACGCTCCCTCCACGCTTTCCGTGATCGGGCGCTATATCCTCCAGCCGGAAATATTTGCGCATCTGGCTGCTTTTGAAACCGGGGCCGGCGGGGAAATCCAGCTCACCGATGCCATGGCCAGACTTATCAATACCCAGCCCTTCCACGCCATGCGCTTTGATGGCAAAAGCTATGATTGCGGCAGCCGTCTGGGCTTTATAGAGGCTAATCTTGCCTATGCACTGGCCGATTCTGAAATCGGCGGCGATGTTCAGCGTATTCTTGGTGAAATCAATGAAAACCTGACCGGCAAGGCCTCTATCAAAGCGGTCTCCTGAAATAATGTGAGGCTTCTAAAAAAATCGACACCGAAACCCCATCGAGCAAAACGCCCTTGACCCGCATTCCGCCTTCCCGTCATGTTTTCTCGCCTACCATCTTGCGTGAATACGATATTCGCGGGCAGGTGGATATCAATCTCTGTACAAAAGATGCCTACGCGCTGGGGCTGGCTTATGGCAGCTTTGTACGGCGACAATCCCCCTCCGGCGGCCCCGTTACAATCTGCGCCGGCTATGATGGCCGCCTGTCCTCACCTGCACTGGTGGAGGCCCTGATCGAAGGGCTGCGCGCTTCCGGCTCCAATGTGGATGTGATCGGGCTTGGCCCCACGCCCATGCTGTATTTTTCCGTGAAAGATCGCGGCGCGGATGCGGGCATTATGGTCACCGGCTCTCACAACCCGGCTGATTACAATGGCTTTAAGATGATGCTGCAAAATGGTTCGGTATTTGGGGCGCGCATTCAGGAAATCGGGCGCATTGCTGCAGCGGGCGACTTTGAAAGCGGGTGGGGCGCGCTGCAGGAAATTGATGTTCGCCATGAATACGTTCAAAGGCTCCTGAAGGACTACACCGGCACGCGCCCTTTGAAAATCGCGTGGGATTCCGGCAATGGTGCCGCCGGGGAAATCTTGCGGCTTTTGACGAACCATTTGCCCGGTGAGCATATTTTGCTCTTTGAGGAAATTGACGGGCGCTTTCCGAATCATCATCCTGATCCCACGGTTGATGAAAATATGGAGGCGCTACGCCAGACGGTGCTAAGGCAAGGTTGCGATCTGGGCATCGGTTTTGACGGTGACGGCGACCGGATCGGCGTTGTTGATGAGAATGGCGAAATCATGCGCTGCGATATCCTCATGACCATCTATGCCAACGAGGTTTTGAAAACCCATCCCGGCGCGTCCATTATCGGGGATATCAAATGCTCGCAAGTGATGTTCGATGAAATTGCGCGGCTGGGCGGCAAGCCCGTCATGTGGAAAACGGGGCACTCCCTGATCAAAAGCAAGATGGCCGAGTTGCAAGCGCCACTGGGCGGAGAGCTTTCCGGTCATATTTCCTTTGCCGATAAATATTACGGTTTTGACGATGCGCTTTATTGCGCCATAAGGCTGCTGAACGATGTTTGTCGCGCGGGCGGCGGCCTTTCTACGCTGGTGAAAGATTTACCCAGGC
This sequence comes from Alphaproteobacteria bacterium, assembly GCA_020848095.1. Classification (GTDB taxonomy): domain Bacteria; phylum Pseudomonadota; class Alphaproteobacteria; order Micavibrionales; family Micavibrionaceae; genus JADLAT01. The sequence goes on from JADLAT010000017.1 coordinate 155,339, forward strand.
TCTACAACACGCCGGAAATCCGTATCGAGATTGACGAAGCCCTTAAATTTGAAATTGTGCCCGCGCTCATAGAAAATCTAAAAAAAACGCTCCCTGCAAATATGACGATGAACGCTATTGATGGCGCGCGCGTGAGCGGCCCGGATGGCTGGTGGCTGCTGCGTCCCTCCAATACACAGGCCGCACTGGTTTTTCGCGTGGAAAGCACTACACCAGAGGGGCTGGCACGCCTTCGGGACATGGCCCTTCATGAAGTTGGAAAACTCGGCTATAAATTAAACATTGCTGATTCATAAACAAAAGGATTTAAACTTATGGCCCCTCCCGACCGCAATGCCGTCACCATCGACACCGCTGTTCTTGAGCTTATGGCCTCTAAAATATGCCACGATCTTATTTCCCCGATCGGGGCGGTGAATAACGGCGTTGAATTTCTGGAAGATATGGGCGCGGATGCGGGCGAGGAAGTTACCGGGCTGATCGCCTATAGCGCGCAACAGGCCTCTGCAAAGCTTCAGGCCTACCGCATGGCCTATGGCGCGGGCGGCGCGGATGACACTATAAAGCCGGAGGATGTGCATAAATCCATTCAGGCCATGGTGGGCGCGGATAAGAAGATTCGGCAGGAATGGGACCCCTACGGGGACCTGGGCTATGAAGACCGGCCACAGGCCTTTGCCAAGATGCTGATCTGTGCGCTGCTGCTGGGGATGGAATGTCTGCCCAAAGGGGGAAGCTTGCATGTCGGCCCGGGTACGAAAAGCGGACAAACCGCCATTACGGCCCGTGGCGCAGATGCCAATATCCGCGGGCAGACCGCCAAGGCGCTCTCGCTGGAGATGCACCGCGATGTTCTTGAGCCAAAATATATTCACCCCTACATCACCGGCTTGCTTTCCAGAACTTACGGCTATCAAATTTCTATAAATACCGGCGAAAACGAATCAGTGGTCATAACACTGAACGCCCCAGCTTAAGCGGGATTCCATTACCCCAGAAAAACTGCGAATGATGCGTATTTTTGTATGCATTAACTGTTCTTTGGTATTTTTACTGTTAAAAATAAGATACACTTGCGCGATGTGTTTTATGTACCAGGAGGGGACGAAAGCATGGATGATCTGATTACGGAATTCCTTACAGAGACGAATGAGAGCTTAGAAGAGCTCGATCTCGATCTGGTTAATCTTGAGCAGAACCCTAATGATAAGGGGTTGTTGTCCAAGATTTTCCGGCTGATGCACACCATCAAGGGTACGTGTGGCTTTCTCGGGCTTCCCCGTCTGGAAAAAGTGGCGCACCATGCCGAGAATGTTCTGGGGCGCTTTCGTGATGGCGACCTTGAGGTTACCGCCGAATACGTCACATTGATTTTCGAATCCATCGACCGCATTAAACTGATCGTTCGCGGGCTTGAGGCTGAGGGCAAAGAGCCGCAAGGGGATGATTCTGCGCTCATTCTCAAGCTGGATGAAGTTTACGAAGGAAAGGTCTCCGCTATGCCTAATGATACCCCGACTCCCCCCCCCAGCCACGCCTGCCCCCGTGGAAAAACCCAGTTCCGGGGACCCGGATCTTAAAATTGGCGGCGTTTTGTCACAAGATGAACTGGACGCGCTGGAGGCTGCTTTTCAGGCTGCGCCCGGCCCGGAAGCTATAGCAGAACCTGTAGCAGAGGTCGCCGCGCCACCGCCGCCCGCATCTGCACCGGAAACCTCAGCACAAGAGCCACAAGATTCACAAAGCGGCAGCGTTTCCTCGCAGTCCCTGCGCGTCAATGTTGATGTTCTGGAAAACCTCATGACACTCGTGAGCGAGCTGGTGCTTAACCGTAACCAGCTTTTGCAAATTTTAAGAGCACATAGCGAAAGTGAATTTTCTGCCCCGCTTCAACGCCTCAATCAGGTCGTGTCTGATCTTCAAGAAGGCGTAATGAAAACACGGATGCAGCCCATTGGCGCCGCCTGGGCCAAGCTGCCGCGTATTATTCGCGATCTTTCGCTTGAGCTTGGCAAGAAAATCGACCTTGACATGCGCGGACAAGATACCGAGCTGGACCGTCAGGTTCTGGATCTTATCAAAGACCCTCTGACGCATATGGTCCGCAACTCTGGCGATCACGGGATCGAGACGCCCGCCGCTCGCAAGGCGGCCGGCAAATCCGAAACCGGGAAAATTGTTCTGAACGCTTTCCACGAAGGTGGTCATATCATTATCCAGATTTCCGATGACGGCAAAGGTTTGCCGCTTGAGCGCATCAAAAGTAAAATTATCGAGAAAAATCTGGCTTCCGCGGAAGAACTGGCGGAAATGTCACCCAACCAGATTCAGCAGTTTATTTTTCGCGCCGGTTTTTCTACGGCAGAGAAAGTCACTTCCGTTTCCGGGCGGGGTGTCGGCATGGATGTCGTGCGCACGAATATCGAAAAAATCGGCGGCTCTATTGAACTGAAATCAAAAGAAGGCTCCGGCTCAACCTTTACGATCAAGATCCCACTGACGCTGGCCATTGTTTCGGCGTTGATCGTCGAATCGGCCAAGGAGCGTTTTGCGATTCCGCAGCTCTCCGTAAGAGAGTTGGTCATGGCCACCAGTGACGGTGAAAACCGCATTGAACACATTAAAGGGACGCCGGTTTTCCGGCTGCGCAATCATCTTTTGCCCTTGGTCTCTCTCTCTACCCTTCTGAAAATAGATACGCCGGCCGCCGAAAACACCCTGCCTTCTGCGCTGGCGAAGCATCAATATATCGTCGTGGTTCAGGTCGGCACATCTGATTTCGGCATTATTGTTGACCGGGTTTACGACACGGAAGAAATCGTGGTTAAGCCGGTGGCTAAAATCCTGCGAAATATAGAGCTGTTTTCCGGAAACACCATTTTGGGTGACGGGACCGTTATCATGATTCTTGATCCGAACGGCATTGCCCGTCAGATCGGGGAGGTTGATACGGACACCAAAATTGATTCCGCCGGGCGTGAGGAGGATGTCCTTTCCGATTACGGCAAGAAAACATCCCTCCTGCTCTTTAGTGCCGGTGATAAAACGCCCAAGGCCGTTCCACTTTCTCTGGTGGCCCGCCTTGAAAACGTTGACCTTACCACAATTGAACGCTCCTCCGGTCAGATGATGGTCCAGTATCGCGGTCAGCTTATGCCGATCTTACCTCTGGACCCTTCAGTCTCCGCCACTGGAGAGGGCGAAAAGCCGGTTCTGGTCTTCTCAGATAAGAACAATTCTCTGGGGCTGATGGTCGATGAGATCATTGATATCGCCGAAGAGCATATCCATATCCAACTCGATTCCGGGCAATCCGGCGTCATGGGGAGCGCCATCATCAGCGGCAAAGCTACGGATATTATCGATGTCGGTTATTTCCTGAGCAAGGCTCATAAAGGCTGGTTCAAGGATCATGGAGATGAGCCGTTTTCTTCGGAAGGCGCAAAAAGAAACGGTGCCGCCGGCAGCAACGGACACGCCAAAAAGCGCGTTCTTCTTGTAGATGACAGTCCGTTTTTCCGCAATATGCTCACCCCCCTGCTCAGCATGGCAGGCTACAGCGTTGTTTCCCTTGAGAGCGCACTTGCCGCCATGAAGCTTTGTGATAAGGGCGCGGAGTTTGACATCATCATCAGTGATATCGAAATGCCGGACATGGACGGTTTCCAGTTTGCACAGAAAGTGCGGGACAATTCCCTGTGGAAAGACGTTCCCATGGTGGCCTTGTCCTCTCACGCCACGCCACAGGACGTTAATCGCGGAATGGAAATGGGCTTTAGCGGTTATGTCGCCAAATTCGACCGGGAGACTTTGCTGAATACCCTTTCCAAAACCCTTTCCGATCTGCATGCCAAACGGCACCAAGAAGGAGGCGCACAATGAGCGAACAAGCACAAATGCACGTGCAGCAAAACGGCCATGACCCACGCGGCATGACCATGCACGGGCAATCACGGGATTTTCTGACCATCATCATCGCCGAGCAGCGTTTTGGCATCCCCATCCTTCAGGTACAGGACGTCCTGAGCCAGCAGCGCGTAACCCGCGTTCCGCTCGCTCCGCCAGAGGTGGCAGGCTCGCTTAATCTGCGCGGACGCATCGTAACCGCCATTGATGTTCGGCGCCGCCTGGGGATGGAGCCGCGTAACCGCGACAGTACCCGGGAGATGAGCGTTGTCGTTGAGTATGATAATGAGCTTTACAGCCTTATCATTGATAAGGTCGGTGATGTTTTGACCTTACAGGATGATAATTTTGAGAACACGCCCGGCGCGCTCGACCCGGCATGGCGGGATATTTCCTCCGGCGTTTACAGGCTGGATGGGGAACTCCTGATTATTCTGGATGTGCCGAAATTTCTTAACACGGTGCATGTTTGAGCCTGAAATTTGGCCGGGCGGCACGCTTAAAACGAAACCATGATAACGGCAAATCTGAAGAAATCTTCGGGTTTTTCAGGAATGAGAGAAAAGCACACTGTACAGACAAAAACAGATACGGTTATACTTTAACTTCTTATCGCCTTGCCGGGCCTTCGGCGGGAGCTGTCTTCCGGGAACATTCAATTCAAGGGAAAAAATAGATGAAATCATGTCTTGTCGTAGACGATAGCCGCGTTGTGCGCAAAGTTGCCCGGCGCATTGTTGAGGATCTCGGTTTTTCCTGTACGGAGGCGGAGGACGGGCAAAAGGCCTATGACAGCTGCCAGCAATCCATGCCGGATGTCATCATTCTTGACTGGAATATGCCGGTCATGAGCGGTATCGAGTTTTTAGAAAAGCTGCGGCAGATGGACAACGGGCAAAGCCCAAAAGTTGTCTTTTGCACCACCGAAAACGCTTTTGATCATATCCAGCGCGCCATGAATGCCGGGGCGAATGAGTACATCATGAAGCCCTTTGATAGCGAGATTATCAAAACAAAGTTTATACAAATCGGTATTCTGGAAGAATAGCCGTATATTTTTCTCCAACGCAGCCGGTTTTATTGAATGGTCGATTCTCCTAAATTAATCCATGTTATGCTTGTTGATGACTCTGCGGTCATTCGCGGGGCGCTGACGCGGCTGATGGACAAGGAACCGGCCATTAAAGTCGTAAGCTCGCTCTCCAACGGGGAAATGGCCGTGACGGCGGCAGCGGTTAAAAAACCCCATATTATCATTTTAGACGTTGAGATGCCGGTTATGGATGGCTTGACCGCCTTGCCGAAAATTCTGGCCGTCAGCCCCCATTCAAAAGTCATCATGTTTTCCGGTCTTACCGAAAAGGGGGCGGGCGTTACGCTCAAGGCCCTGTCTTTGGGCGCGGTGGAATGTCTTGTCAAACCCTCAAGCTCACAGGGCGTTGGCGAGGGGTCGGAGTTTCAAAAATACCTTCTGGCGACTATCCGCAATCTGGTTCCGGAACACCAAAGAATTGCGCCCGAAGCCACCAGCGCCGTACCACAGATTCACCCCCTCAAACCCGGCGCCGGCACCCCTATACAGCTTCATAAAAACCCGGCGGCCTTTACGGGGCGCCCCTCTATTCTGGCCATCGGTTCCTCTACCGGCGGGCCACAGGCGCTTTTTAACGTCACCAAACATTTTAAAAATTTCAATATCCCGATTGTTATCACCCAGCATATGCCGCCGACTTTTACCAAAATTCTGGCGGAGCATATCACGTCTCAAGCCGGGGTTCCGGCTTTTGAAGGACAGGAAGACATGCCGGTTGAGAATGGAAAAATCTATATCGCGCCCGGTGGGTTTCACATGAAGATCATGCGCATAAACGGTGCGTTGCGCGTAAAGCTTGACAGCGGCCCGCCTGAAAATTTTTGTAAACCCTCGGTTGACCCCATGCTTAGAACCGTCATAGATATATTCGGCTCGCGGATTTTGGGGGTTATTCTTACCGGCATGGGTAATGACGGCCTGAACAGCTCAAGACAGCTTGTTGAACAGGGCGGACGGCTCATCGCGCAGGATGAGGCCTCCAGCGTTGTCTGGGGCATGCCCGGCGCGGTGGCCAAAGCGGGTTTGTGTAGCGAAGTGCTCCCGCTGGACTCTATAGGTCCGTGGATTAGAAAGGCTGTTCTAGGGTGATTTTAATATGAAGATTTCAGATTTCGATTTATACAAAGACCTGCTCAAGGAGAAATCCGGCCTGTCCCTCACACAGGATAAAGCCTATCTTCTGGAATCGCGGTTAAGCCCGATTGCCAAAAAATGGGGTTTTGAATCTCTGGATGCCATGTCCGTAAAACTGCGCGGTGTGCCCGATAGAAATCTGGTCAACGACATCGTTGAGGCCATGACGACAAACGAAACATCGTTCTTCCGCGATACGCGGCCCTTTGATCTGTTTCGGGATACTGTCCTGCCCTATATGAAGCAAGCTCGCGGGACGCGAAGAAAACTACGGATATGGTGCGCGGCTTCCTCCAGCGGGCAGGAGCCCTACACGCTGGCCATCTTGCTGAAAGAGGCCGCCGCCCAGTTTCCGGGCTGGAGCTTTGAAATCGTTGCCACGGATATTTCAACGGAAATCCTCGCGCAGGCCAAAGAAGGTATTTATTCCCAGTTCGAGGTTCAGCGCGGCATGCCCGTTACGCTGCTCTTGAAATATTTCACGCAAAACGGCGATAAGTGGCAGCTCAACAGCGATATTCGCCAGATGGTCCGGTTTGATCAGTTCAATCTTCTGGATTCAATGCTGCGCCTTGGCTCCTTCGACATAGTTTATTGCCGCAATGTGCTGATTTATTTCGATGAAAAAACAAAGAGCAAAGTGCTCAACGGTATTGCCGCGCAGCTCGAGTCCGATGGCTATCTTTTCCTGGGTGGCGCGGAAACGGTTTTGGGTTTGACCGATGCCTTTAAACCTCTGCCCGATAAACGCGGCATGTATGTCCTGCAAAATAGTGAGCACCTCAAAGCGGCCAGCTAGCAAAGCCGCCCCCTCTTGCCTCACAGGAAATTTTCCCCTAAACAAAGGACTTCGTTTTTTGCTGTCCTGCTTGAGGTTATTTATACATGTCTGCCATTCCGATCAAACGCGCCCTGATTTCCGTATCCAACAAAGACGGGCTGGTTGATTTTGCCCGTGCTCTGGCGGCGCTGGGGGTTGAAATTCTCTCTACCGGCGGCACATCCCGCACGCTGAAAGAGGTCGGCATTGCGGTGAAGGATGTTTCCGACCATACCGGATTCCCGGAAATTATGGACGGACGCGTCAAGACGCTGCACCCCAAAATTCACGGCGGTTTTCTGGCGCGGCGCGATAATGAAGAGCATCTGCGCGCGATGGCGGAAAACGACATTGCGCCCATTGATATGCTGGTGGTTAATCTCTACCCCTTTGTTGAGACGGTGCGCGGTGGCGGTGATTTTGATGCCTGTATAGAAAATATAGACATTGGCGGCCCGGCCATGATTCGCGCTGCGGCTAAAAACCATGAATTTGTCAGTGTCCTGACTGACCCGGAAGATTATGCGGATGTTCTGGCCGATATGAAAACGCATGGCGGCGGCGTATCGACGGAGCGGCGGCGGGTTCTGGCGGCTAAAGCCTATGCCCGCACGGCGGCCTATGACACCGCCATATCGGAATGGTTCGCCGTACAAAACGAAGGGGGCGCGGAAAAGCTCCCGCCACGTTTTTCACTGGCGGGGACCCGCAAGCAATCCCTGCGCTATGGTGAAAATCCGCATCAGGATGCGGCGCTTTATCTGCTGGAGGGCGAGGATCGCCCCGGCCCGGCCCGCGCCGCACAAATTCAGGGGAAAGAGCTTTCCTATAACAATATCAACGACACCGATGCGGCTTTTGCGCTGGTGGCGGATTTTGAAGAACCCGCGCTGGCAATTATCAAACATGCCAATCCTTGCGGCGTGGCGACGGGAAAGAGCATGCTGGCGGCCTATGAGCGGGCGCTCGCTTGCGATCCGGTCAGCGCCTTTGGCGGGATTATCGCCCTCAACCGGGTTTTGGACGGGCCGACGGCAGAGGCCATCATCAAGGTTTTCTCCGAAGTCATCATCGCGCCGTCCATCTCCGCCGAGGCACGAGTGATTCTCGCCACCAAGCCCAATATCCGCGTGCTGGAGACCGGCGGACTGCCCGATCTTTCCGCCCGCAGACCTTTACTCACCCGCATTGCCGGCGGGTTTTTGGTGCAAGATGCCGACATTGGCCGAATCATGCCCTCTGACCTGAAAGTCGTGACAAAGCGCGCGCCCAGCGCCGAGGAGCTTGCAGATATGATCTTCGCCTTTCGCGTGGCCAAGCACACCAAATCCAACGCCATTATTTACGCCAAAAACGGGGCCACAGTCGGCATCGGCGCGGGCCAGATGAGCCGGGTTGATTCCGCGCGAATTGCCGCATGGAAGGCGCAGGAAGCCGCCAATAAAGCCGGGATGCCGGAATCCATGGCCAAGGGCTCGGTCGTGGCTTCGGATGCGTTTTTCCCCTTCGCGGATGGCTTGATTTCCGCTGCCGATGCGGGCGTTACGGCCCTTATCCAGCCCGGCGGCTCTATCCGTGATGAGGAGGTTATCGCCGCCGCCGATGAGCGCAACCTGGCTATGGTTTTCACCGGCATGCGGCATTTCCGGCATTAGAAAACTGCCCTTAAAAAATCTAATTTCCCTCAAGACATTGACATAAGCTTTTGTTTTTCGTATTTACAATAAAAAACAGGAGATCAAAAACAATGACTGAACAGAGAGCATTAAACAAAGAATTTGATACCGTAGCGGATTCCCCTGCGGATTCCCAAAGCGTAATGAGAGCACAGCTCTTAACCGCCCTTCAAAGCGAGGCACAGCAATTCCCTGAAAATGCATCCTCCGTTATGGACCTTGCGCAAAAATTGTTTACGCCGTCTGAAACAAACGCACACACCACGGCAGAGAATTGGGAAATAGCTATCCCGGCTCTGGAAAACGGCCATGCCCCTGTGCTGCAGATCATGCTTGATGCGGGCGCCGATCTGTCCGGCAAGAATATTGACTACAACCTTGCCAAAAAGGTGCGGAATACTTTTGTGACGGCTGCGGCCAAGGGGTATACCGATGTTGTCCCGGTCATGGCCAGTGCTGGCTTTGATCTCAAGACCGCACATAATGGACAGCAATCGCTTGCCACGGCTGCCGCCGCCCACGGGCACGTGAATGTCCTTAAAGCCTTACGCGCTCTGAAAGTTGATTTGAGTGAGCCGGCCCCGGATGGTCACTCTCCGGGCGTCATCGCGGCGGGAGCCGGTCAGGTCGAAGTCCTTGCGTTTCTTGAAAAATCCAAAGTGGATCTGGGCGCCTCCGATGGTTCAAAATGGAAACCCTCAACTGAATCTGCCCATTATGACGAAGTCGCCGCCCTCACCTTTTTGCAGGAACACGGATATGACCTCAGCACGCCGGATAGAAATGGACACACGCCTCATGACGTGGCCGGGGATGAGGCAAAAGCCTACCTTGAAAGCATTGGCATCTCCGCTGCGCCCAAGCCACAGAATGTTGCGGCTTTTGCGCCGGCACCGGGCTAGGAAGGTTGAGCGCCTTAACGGGCGCTCCCCTATTCTTCCTCTTCCTGCATTTTGCGGCGATGGCCTTCGATGGCGATGGCGTCCAGCGTGTCTGATTCCTTCTTGTTCTGCGCTTTTTCTTCCGCCTCTTCCCGGCGGTCCTGCACGATTTCAACTTTTTTGAGATCGGAAAACGCGCGGGTCATATCATCCTGGGCGATCTGGATGCGGGCTTCGAGGGTTTTGAGGTTTTTGTCTATCGCCTCGATCCGTTCCTTGACGGCTTCGGAATACGGGCCGAAATAAGAGAGCATCTGCACGCCCATCTCATGCATTTTAAGCCCTTCGGTCTCCAGATCCTCGATTAAGGCGGCGCGCTCCCCCTCCAGAATTTCCGCCTTACGATATAAATCGGAAAGCACTTTTTGCTTTTGTTCCACCGCATGTTTACGAACGCGGATAAGCGGGTTCAGATCGGCCATTCTTCACCCTCTCCTGCCTTGTGCCGGGCTCCTATTGGGCATAGGGCAGCCCCATAATAGCCGCCAGCTTGACAAAGCTGTCTTCTATGCTCGTGCGTTCATCCTTGTTCTGGCGCAAAAAGGCCTCGATCTGCGGATAAAGCACCAGAGCCTCATCCACCGCCGGATCGCTGCCGCGCCGATATGCGCCAAGGCGAAGCAGTTCGGCCATATCTTCATAGGTTGACACCACCTGCCTTGCGCGCCGGATGATTGTATTTTGCTCATCGTTTAAAATGGCGGGCATAGAGCGGGATATAGATTTTAGAATATTAATCGCCGGATAGCGCCCGCGATCAGCGATAGCGCGCTCCATAACGATATGCCCGTCCACAATCCCGCGCACGGCGTCCGATACCGGTTCGTTATGGTCATCCCCTTCCACCAGAACAGAGAATAATCCCGTGATCGACCCCTCGCCCGGTCCGCCGGGGCCTGCGCGTTCCAAAAGCCGGGCCAGTTCGCCAAAGGTTGTGGGCGGATAACCCTTGGAGGTTGGCGGCTCTCCGGCGGAAAGGCCAATCTCCCGCTGTGCCATCGCAAAACGGGTGACCGAATCAATGAGGCAAAGCACCTGACGACCCTGTATCCGGAAATATTCCGCCACCGCCAGCGTCATATAGGCCGCCTGCCGCCGCATCAGCGCCGGTTCATCCCCGGTTGCCACAATCACCACCGAGCGTGCCAGCCCTTCGGGGCCGAGATCATCTTCCAAAAATTCCTGCACTTCCCGGCCACGCTCCCCCACCAGACCGATCACGGAGACATCCGCGCTGGTGTAGCGGGCCATCATCGAGAGCAGGACCGATTTCCCAACGCCGGAGCCGGAGAATATCCCCATCCTCTGCCCCTGACATGTTGCCAGAAATGAATTAACCGCCCGCACGCCCAGATCAAGCTGACGGCCCAGCCTTTGCCGGGAATGCGGTGGTGGCGGCCTGTTTTTAAGCGGAACGGCCAGCCCGCCGACTTTCAAAGGGCCAAGACCGTCTATCGGCTGACCACGCGCATTAATCACCCGGCCCAGCCAACGTTCATCCGGCGTTACGACAGGTTGCGTCTGCTGGAGATAGGCGCGGCAGCCCAGCCCAATCCCCTCCAGCGTGCCAAAAGGCATCAATAAAGCATGCCCATCGCGGAATCCCACCACTTCGCAAGGCACATCAATCACCGCATTGGGCCGCAAATGACAGATGGAGCCAATGGAAAGCCCGCTGCCGAATCCGGCGATCTCCACCAAAAGACCGAGGATCTTCGTGACCTCCCCGTATATTTCGGCGGTGTCCAGCGTATCAATACGCGCTGCGGTCTGTTCTGTGAGACGATCCATTAAAATTTATCACCCAAAAAATTAAAGCCTTACGGCCCGGTATTGTCCTCTATTCTACTGCATATCCGCCAATATCAAAGCTAAAGGGCTGCCTTTGCACTAAAAAATAGGCTCATAAAGGATTTGTTAAGATTGTTAATCTTTGTTAAGATAGATGTTAAAGAAGATTAATATAACAGGGTCCAGATCAAAGAAACGGGAAATCATTCATGCGCGTATTGTTAGTTGAAGACGACAGTTCCACCGCCAAATCCATTGAGTTAATGCTCAAGACCGAGGGTTATATCATTGATACAACCGACCTTGGTGAAGATGGTCTGGAAATCGGCAAAATTTATGATTACGACATCATTATTCTCGATCTGATGCTGCCTGATATGGATGGTTATGACGTTCTGAAATCGCTTCGCGATTCCAAGGTGGAGACGCCTATTCTTATCCTCTCCGGCCTAACCGAACTTGACAATAAAATCAAGGGTTTGGGGTATGGCGCGGATGATTACCTGACCAAACCCTTTGACAAGCGTGAGCTGATCGCCAGGATTCAGGCCATTGTGCGTCGCTCTCAGGGGCATTCCCAGAGCATCATCAAAACCGGAAAAGTTGCGGTTAATCTCGATACGCGGACGGTGCAGGTTGATGAAAAACCCTTGCACCTTACCGGCAAGGAATACGGCATTATCGAGCTTTTGTCGCTGCGCAAGGGTTCAACCCTGACCAAGGAAATGTTCCTCAACCATCTTTACGGCGGTATGGACGAGCCAGAGGTTAAGATTATCGACGTTTTCATCTGCAAATTGCGGAAGAAAATTCAGGATATGGCCGATGGCGAAAACTACATTGAAACGGTCTGGGGCCGGGGTTATGTCCTGCGCGATCCGCAGGCTGAGAAAGCCAAAGTCGCTAACGGATAAAGCAGGCTCAGGGGGCAAGTTCTTCTGGCTGAAATATAAAATATTCGTTCAATTCCAGAGATTCTGGCTGCAGCCCTAGATCTGCGCCCGTAACCGCCTTCCCGCGCGGATAAAACACGTCCTTGCCATCGGGGTTTATCACCTTAACGCCCGGCTCTCCGCTTTCATCGTAAAACGGCCTTGTCCCCTTGGTCGCATCGCCGGAAATATGCGCCCGGCAGACATACGAAACACCTTTATGGATGCGCTTAAGTGAATTTGCACCCGTAAAATCAAGTCTTCCTTGTCCTAATCTCTTATCGCTTTGGTTTTCAGTCATTTTTCTGCTTGGCTTTTATCAAGAAATAAAGGCAATTGGCTGCCATGAGCTATGTTGAGGCTGCGTTGCAGTCTTCTCCTGTGTGGTTTCAGATAAAGAAGAATTTATAAATTTATCTAAATTATAGACGGCTGTACCCTGAGATTCTTGAAAACCTTTAGAGAGCAAAATTTTAGGGCCGGAAACTTTCTCTGATTTTTGCATTTATTTATCCTACACAATGATTGTTTTCTATAATAAAAATGAAAAGTACCTAAAATAGTCATAAAATGTCAATAATTATTTTAAATAAAAAATATCCGCACCGCAAAAAACAAGCTACAGATCTACAAAACCCAAAAGAATTTTCGTGATTTTTGCCCCTTCCGGCGCTAGAGTCATTTCATGTTCAGCCTTCCCGATTTTTTATCCCTGCTTCGTCTTGCGCTCCTCCCCTTTATGGTGCCGCTGTTCCTTATTCCCATGGAATGGGCGGCATGGGCGTGTCTTGCGCTCTATGTCATTGGCGCGCTTACCGATTTCCTTGATGGCTGGCTGGCGCGGCGGTTGAACCAGACTTCGGAGTTCGGGGCTTTCATCGACCCGCTTTCCGATAAAATTTTTGTTGTAACGACGATGCTGATGCTGGTATCCATCGACCGGGTGAGCGGATATTACGTCATGGCGGTTGCCGTGATTTTGATCCGGGAGTTTGTGGTTTCCGGCCTGCGGGAATATATGGGACAAAGAGACCTGAAGCTGCCCGTCACACAGCTGGCGAAATGGAAAACAGCAGCGCAGATGCTCGCGCTTGGCGTGTTGATTGTCGCGCCTTATATTTTCTACGGACAGGCCATAGGCCTTGGACTTTTGCTGGCGGCGGCGGCGCTGACGGCGGTCACCGGATGGCATTACCTCAAAACCGTGCTGGACCATATGAGGAAAATACCGTAAACCTGTAATATGGTTGATCTTTACGCCCTTGCCCGCCCCCTGCTCTTCCGGATAGATCCGGAGCGTGCGCATGCCCTGACCATTCGGGCGATGCGGCAGGGCGTTTTCCCAAAATGTGCGGTCCTCACTAATTCCGCGCTGGCGCAAACGCTCTGGGGCTTGAAATTTCCCAATCCTGTCGGGCTGGCTGCCGGATTTGATAAAAATGCGGAAGTTCTGGCGGCGGCCTTTGGCCTTGGCTTTGGCTTTGTTGAGGCCGGAACCGTCACCCCAAGGCCGCAGCCGGGCAATGACAAACCACGCGTGTTCCGCGATCCGGGGACGCAGGCCATCATCAACCGCATGGGCTTTCCCGGAACGGGCGCAACCGTGTTCAAGGCCAATCTGGAAAAATTTCTGGCCGGAAAGCGCCGCCCGCCCGGCGTGGTCGGCATCAATATCGGCATGAATAAAGGCCAGAGCGAGCCGTCAAAGGATTACGCCTATCTTATCCGCATGCTGGCCCCGATGGCGGATTATCTCACCATTAATATTTCATCCCCCAACACGCCGGGGCTGCGCGATTTGCAGGCCAGAGCACCTTTGCTGGAGCTGCTGTCCGTCATCACCGAGGAACGGCGCAAGGCCTGCGGGGCGCATCCGCCGGCGCTTTTTCTCAAACTTGCGCCGGATCTTGATGCGGAGAAACAAGAAGAGCTTGCGGCTTGCGCGTTGGAATCGGGGATAGACGGGCTTATTCTCGGCAATACCACGCTTGATCGGCCCGAGACACTGCCGGAGAGTTTCCGCGCCGAAAAAGGCGGGCTTTCGGGGCAGCCGCTCACAGAAAAATCCACGCAGATCATTCATAATTTCTACGCCCTGACCAAGGGGAAAATCCCGATCATCGGCGTGGGCGGCGTTTCCAGCGGAGCGCAGGCTTACGCAAAGATCAAGGCGGGTGCCAGTCTGGTCCAGCTTTACACCGCGCTTGTGTTCAAGGGGCCATCCGTGGCAAATTCCATAAATGAAGAGCTGGTGGCGCTGCTCAAAGAAGACGGCTTTGACCATATTTCTCAGGCGATCGGGAAAGCGCATGGCGCGTAGGACAAAAAACACATCTCCACACCGTGCGAGCGTGGCCCTCTCCAGAGCGGCCATGATTTCTGCTGTTTTTATCGCCACCATCGTTTTGTGCCTTCTCAGCTTTATATCGCTGGAGCTGGCGGCGTTGACCTTCCTGCTCATGGCCGTGGGCACGCTCTCTTATGCCGAGAGGCGGCGGCGCGGCTTTTGGGAGCTGGCGGCCTCCTCAAAATTCAAAACGCTCAAAGAGGGGCAGGACGCGCTGGCCGGGCAGATCAGCCAAAACACGGGCGGGCTTGGCGCATTGAGGGATGAGGTGGAAAAGGTCAAAAATCGGCTGGACCAGCTTAAAAAAATCGCGCTGGCCGCAAGCGCCGCACCCAAAAAACCCCAGCCTAAAAAGCCGCTTCTGGATAAAACCCTGACCGCGGACGCCGCGCTGGAGCCTGATTTTTACGATCTCTCCGGGGATAATTCCGCGCCCTCCTCTCACACCGCCGCCTTGCGTAAAGCACCCTATATCGCGCCGCGTGCGCTGCGCCCCGGCCAGAAAAATAACAAACCCGGCCTTTCCCCGCTCATGCCGGATGCTTTCGCGCCGGAAGGCGACGCGCCTCTCTACCACGCAGAAGAAAATGAAACGACAGAGCACCCTGAAGAGGAGCTTGAATCCTTCAGCGATACGATCGTGCGCGAGCTTTTGCATGTGGCCGTTGAGAACAAACGCGTCGAAGTGTTTGTCCAGCCCATCGTCCGCCTGCCCCAGCGGCAACCCCGTTTTTACGAGATTTTTGCCCGCATCCGCGCCCGCCCCGGCCAGTATATTCCCGCCGCGCGCTATATGAAGCTGGCCGAGCAGGATAATATGCACCACGATATCGACAACCTCCTGTTGCTGCATTGCCTCAAAACCATCCAGGGCAGCGCCGCCATTGAGCGCGCCGCGCCTTTTTTCCTGAACATCACGCCGGGCACACTGAAAAACGGCGCGTTCATGAAACAGCTTCTTAATTTCATCGCCCGCAATCGCGCATTAGCGCCGCGTTTGATTTTTGAGCTTTCCCAAGATCAATTCGCGCAGATGCAAGGCCCGGCGCTGGAGATTATTCGCGGCCTGAGCCGTCTGGGATGTTCCTTTTCTCTCGATCACGCGCATGATCTTGATTTTGATGTGGCCCAGCTGGTTAATCTTAAAATCCGCTTTATAAAAATAGATGCTGCGATTTTACTGGCCGCGCGCAGCAGCGAAAAAGAAATCCTGCGGCAGGAACGGGCGCGCCGAAAACTCGAAGCCAATGGAATCGGCGTTATCGCCCAGCGGATTGAGGATGAAAAACAGCTCCGGCAATTGCTGGATTTTGATATCCATTACGGTCAGGGCTATCTGTTCGGCAAACCCGAACCGCAAGGGGCTTATGCCAGCCGCGTTCGCGCCCGCCGCAAGGGGGTTTTGGATAACGACCTGAAATCACGCGCTTAAAACATTCCTCTCTGTTTCCTGAAGAGAGAAGAAAAAGGCTTGAACAAAGCGTATGCGGGCTGGCAAGATGCGGGCCTGCACTTTTGTTACAGGATGGAATGATGATAAACCCCGCACGCCTCTTTTTTGCCTTATGCCTTGCCGCGCTTGTTCTGCTCTGCCCGCTTATGGCCCCCTCGGCGCATGCGGAAGAAGCCCCTAAACCCGTTCACGGCATTGCCCTTCACGGTAATCTTAAATACCCCGCCGATTTCAAACATCTTGCCTATGTTAATCCGGATGCACCCAAGGGCGGCACGCTAAAACTCAACGTCATCGGCAGCTTCGATTCCCTCAATCCGTTCATTATTAAAGGCTCTCCGGCGGCGGGTTTGAATTTTCTGCGCTCTGGCTTTGTTTATGAAAGCCTGATGCAAAACAGCTGGGATGAACCCTTTTCGCTTTATGGCGTTGTGGCCGAAACCATCGAAGTACCGGAGGATAAATCCTGGGTCGCCTTCAATTTACGCCCTGAGGCCAAATGGGCGGACGGCAAGCCCATCACGGCGCAGGATGTCGTCTGGACGTTCAATACGCTCATGGAAAAGGGCAATCCCTTCTTCAAGGCCTATTACGGCGATGTAAAAAATGCCGAAGCTCTGTCCGAGCGCCGCGTAAAATTCACGTTCAAAGTTTCCGGCAATGCCGAGCTTCCCCTGATTATGGCGGAAATGGTGATTTTGCCAAAACATTACTGGACGGCTGAAAATCGGGATTTCGGTAAAACCTCCCTCAGCCCGCCACTGGGCAGCGGGCCTTATAAAATCGGACATGTAGAGCCGGGCCGGAAGATCGAATATATCCGCCGGGATGACTGGTGGGGCAAGGATCTGCCGTTCTTCAAGGGGTTTTATAATTTCGACCGCATAGAATACGATTATTACCGTGATACCAATGTCGCGCTGGAGGCTTTCTTTGCCGGGGCGTTCGATGTGCAGGAAGAAAACACAGCCAAGCTTTGGGAGACCGCCTATAACGCGCCGCCGGTTCTGGATGGCCGCATTATCAAGGAGGAGATCGAAAACCAGCGCCCGGCGGGCATGCAGGGCTTCATTTATAATATCCGCCGCCCGATTTTTGCCGATCCGAAACTGCGCGAGGCGCTGGCCTATGCCTTTGATTTTGAATGGTCCAACAAGCAGTTTGCCTTTGGCACCTATACCCGCACCGACAGCTATTTTGAAAATTCGGAAATGGCGGCCACGGGTCTGCCTGAGAGTGCGGAGCTTGAAATTCTGGAGCGGTTCCGGGGCCGTATCCCGGAGGCGGTTTTTACAAAGACCTACGCCCCGCCCAAAACCGACGGGACGGGCAATCTGCGCGCCAATCTGCGCACCGCCTCACGCCTGCTGGATGAGGCCGGATGGCTGGCCGGGCCGGATGGTATGCGTATGAAAGACGGCAAGGCGCTGGAATTTGAAATTCTGGATGGCAGCCCGATATTTGAACGCTGGGTCATTCCCTTTACGCAAAATCTCAAACGGCTGGGGGTCAAGGCGAATTTCCGTTCGGTGGACAGTGCCCAATACCAAAACCGGATGAATGATTTCGACTTTGATATGACGATCGGCGTATTCGGGCAGTCCGATTCACCGGGTAATGAGCAGCGTGATTTCTGGGGCAGCGAAAAGGCCGATATGCAGGGCTCCCGTAACTATATAGGAATCAAGGACCCGGCGGTGGATCAAATCATAGAGGAGCTGATACAGGCCACATCGCGCGAGGATCTGGTGGCGCATGTGCGGGCGCTGGATCGTATCTTGCTGTGGAATCACTACGTCATTCCCATGTGGCATTACCCTAAATGGCGCATTGCGCACTGGGCCCATATCGCGCGGCCCGAAACGCTTTCCGGCATAAGCCCCTTGATCTCCAGCACATGGTGGTCAAAAGATGCCGAGCAGAATGCGGGGCAATAAGGCCATGAAAATCGCCATTGCCATTCCCGCCCGTTATGCCTCCACCCGCTTTCCCGGCAAGCCGCTGGCCAAAATCGGCGGGCAGACCATGCTGGCCCGCGTAAGCGCGCTGGCCCGGAGCGTGGCCGCCGAATTTACCGGCATCACGCTGTTTATTACCACCGAGGATGAGCGTATCGCCAGCCACGCTGCGGAGTTGGGCATGGATTGCGTGCTCACCCCGGCGGATTGCCCGACCGGTTCGGACCGGGTGCTGGCGGCCTTACGCCAGCTTCCGCAATTACCGGATTTCGTTATCAATCTTCAAGGGGATGCGCCCTTTACGCCGCCATCGGTTTTACGGGCGCTTATTCAGGCGTTTAAGGATGACCCGCAGGCGCAAATCGTAACGCCGGTTCACCGTCTGGGCTGGGCCGATCTTGACCGGCTGCGCGCGGCTAAAAAAACAACGCCGTTTTCCGGCACGACGGCGATCTTGAATGCAGATAATCAGGCGCTGTGGTTTTCAAAAACCATCATCCCGGCCATTCGCGGTGAGGACAGGCTGCGCACGCAAGAGCCCGTCTCGCCCGTGTACCAGCATATGGGGGTTTACGGTTTCCGGACCGATATACTGGAAAAATTCTGTAGCCTGCCGCAGGGGGTTTACGAACAGCTCGAAGGGCTGGAGCAGCTGCGCATGCTGGAGAACGGGCTGCGCATCACGGCGGTCAAGGTTGATCTGGAACCCGGCGCAATACAATCGGGCATTGATACGCCGGAAGATCTCGAACGGGCGGAGGCCTTGCTGAGCGCATGACTGTTTTAATTATCGCCCGTCACGGCAATACATTCTCAACCGGGGAAACGCCAACCCGCGTCGGGGCGCGGACCGATTTGCCGCTGGTGGAGACAGGAAAGCAACAGGCCCGCGCCATTGGCAAATACCTGAAAGAAAACAGCCTGATACCCGATGTTGTTTATGCATCACATTTACAAAGAACCCTCCAGACAGCGCAAATCGCTATTGAAGAAAGCGGTATAAAAAACCCGGTATTCCCCCTTGATATCTTTAATGAAATTGACTACGGCCCGGATGAAAACCAGCGTGAAGATACGGTCCTCGCCCGCATCGGCGCACAAGCCATAAAAGATTGGGATGAGCATGCCATCGTGCCGCCCGGCTGGCTGGTTCAACCGGAAAGCATTGTTCAAAACTGGCTCAATTTTGCGGATCACATCCGCGCCCATGATGATAATGAGACCATTCTGGTCGTCACCTCCAACGGCATTGCGCGGTTTGCCCCCTATATCACGGGAGATTTTGAGGGTTTTCGCGCGGCGCATAAAATCAAGCTCTCGACCGGGGCGCTGGCGATTTTCGATTACCGGGATGGCGCATGGTCGTGCCGGGAATGGAATCTCCGCCCCTAAAGCCCATCTCGCAATGCAACAACCTTTTTTTGGGGCTTTTTGATCATAAAGTTGCTTTATGCGCTCCATCCTGCTAATTGAATTTCATAATCATAAAAATTTGCAACACTGGAGTATAAAAAATGTCCTTATCTTTTAAAAGAAAGCCCCCAGCTATCCGCCTTACCCCTACCTATATGAGCACAGGAAAGGGCTTTAATTACACAAGCACAGGGAAAGAGATAAATCTTAAAGAATATGGGACAGTCCCACAGGACAACGCCACCCAGCACCCCGCCAGTCAGGACGCAAAAGCCACAAAAGCCTTCAAGCATGCCCTGCGCAGCCAACTGATGACCGAGGATATGGCGCGAACCGTTAACACACTCATCGCTCTTCGGGATATTGCAAATGGTGCCATTTCCACAGAAGAGGGTTACGATAAAGTTGCCAATAAGCGCATTGAAACACTGCTGAGCACCGTAAAAAATGTAACCGGGGATAAACGCCCTTCGTCAACAGACCCCCTTTCCGATAAACAGAACATTGCATATTTACAGGCTATTACGGAGATTGCATACGAAATGCACGACCTCATTATGCGTGATGAAAAGCTTCAAAAAGATTTCCCAACCGTCTGGAATATGGGGCGCCTGCTGCATAATCTCGGCAAGCCTCAAGACGCCCTTCCCTTCATTAAAATGTCCGAAGGACTTGAGCCCTACAATACAAAAGTCATGGCCCGCAAAACGGAAATTCTGGCCGATGTCTACGAAGATAATCCTACGGTTAATAACGCACTCCGTGCCGTTGTCGCGCTGGGTAAGGTAGCTGATCAGGAAAACTCAGATTATGTGGACTATCTTGAAAAGCGCGTTATAGACATGGTACCTGCCGTGGGTTAACCCACCTTACACAAAGAAAGGTGGCGGCGGGGAAATTTAAAATCCCTGCCGTCCCCTCTTTGCGGCGGCGAATTTTTCTTTATACTGCTGCGTTATGATCGCCTATATCCTTAAACGTCTGACCTTGATGCTCCCCACCCTTTTCGGGATATTGCTCATCAGCTTTGTCATCATCCAGTTCGTACCCGGCGGCCCGGTGGAGCGCGTGATCGCGCAGCTTCAAGGTCACGGCACAGAGGCCACATCGCGTTTTGGCGGGGCCTCGGCGGGCGATTCTGCCGGCGCCATGACCAGCGGCACAGGACAATCCAGCACCTATCGCGGGGCGCAGGGGCTGGACCCGGAATTTATCAAGGAGCTTGAGGCTCTCTACGGCTTTGACAAACCCGCGCCGGAACGCTTTTGGATCATGCTGAAAAACTATGTCCGGTTTGATCTGGGGAACAGCTATTACCGGGACGTCAGTGTGCTGTCGCTGGTGGCGGAGAAAATGCCCGTCTCCATTTCGCTTGGCCTGTGGTCCACGCTGATTATCTATCTGATCTCCATTCCGCTTGGCATTAAAAAGGCGGTGCGGGACGGCACACCCTTTGATGTGTGGACCAGCGCGGCCATCTTCATCGGCTATGCCGTGCCCAGCTTTATGTTCGCGATTTTGTTGATTGTCGTGTTTGCGGGCGGGCGGTATTTTGATATCTTCCCCCTGCGCGGTCTGCTCTCGGATAACTGGCGGGAGCTTGGCTTTTTCCATCTGGCGCTGGATTATGCCTGGCATATGGTCCTGCCTGTGGCGGCCATGGTGATTTCCGGCTTTGCCTCGCTGACGCTGCTGACTAAAAATTCCTTTCTGGATGAGATCAACAAGCAATATGTCCTGACGGCGCGGGCCAAGGGCCTGTCCGAAAACCGCGTTCTCTACGGCCATGTTTTCAGAAATGCCATGATCATCGTTATCGCCGGATTTCCGGCGGCGTTTGTGCATATTTTCTTCACGGGTGCATTGCTGATCGAGGTGATTTTCTCGCTGGATGGCCTAGGGTTACTGGGTTATGAGAGCGTTATAAACCGGGATTATCCGGTGGTGCTCGGCACGCTTTATATCTACGCCCTGATTTCCCTCGTAATGCATCTTGTGCGCGACATTGTCTATGTCATGGTTGACCCGCGCATCGATTTTGAAGCGCAGGCGGTGTAAATGCGTTTAAAGGCGCGGCTAAATACTATTAGTCAAAGCCGGATCTTCCGGCTGATATATAATAGCGGGTCTTGGCTGCGGCTGGGTATTCCGAGGTGCGGCATCACGCAGCGCATCAAAGTCTGCGTCTGTTTTAACCAGACCGGCGCGCTCCAACTCCACCTTATAGGCCCCTACTTCCGTTTCCTCAATTGCAATTACAAAATTTGTCAGGCTCAATTCAGCGGCCCCATGGTATCCTTCATCCGTAAGAATATGAAGACTATCGGCCAGTTTCTTCACTGCCACAGCCACAGGCGATTGTTCTTCAGCGCTCTTTTTTCCGAATAGATTGTTCAATCCCATAATTTCCTCCGTTTTTATTTTTTGTTTTTATAAAAAAGATCGCCCCCCTTAGAGAGCTTGCCGATTTTCTATCCAGTGGTTCTACAAAGTTATCCATCCCGGTGCAAGTTCTGGTTATTTTGCAGCGCAGCACCGACCCCCGTCTACCGTATTTTTAAGAGCCAAGGCGCTTAAAATCCCGATAGACTCTTTTGCCGATGCCTTTATGATAGAGATCATGACCTTCTCGCCCATCACGCAGCGCCGGATTGCCCAATTCAAAGCCAACCGCCGGGGGTATTTCAGCCTGTGGGCGTTTATTGCGCTTTTTATAATCGCCATGCTGTCGAATTTTATCGCCAATGATAAGCCGCTTTTGGTGCGCTATGATGGCGCGATGTATTTTCCGGTGCTTCAATCCTATGCCGAGACCGTCTTTGGCGGTGATTTCGAGACAGAGGCCGAATACCGCGATCCCTTCGTCACCGAACAGATACGGGCCAAGGGCTGGATGATCTGGCCGCCGATTCGTTTTTCCTATGACACAATCAATTACGATCTGCCGGTGCCCGCCCCCGCCCCGCCGAGTGCGGAGAATATTTTCGGCACGGACGATCAAGGCCGCGACGTTGCCGCACGGGTACTTTACGGCTTTCGTATTTCCGTTTTATTCGGCCTCATCCTTACGCTTATAAGTTCGATCGTGGGCGTGGCTGCGGGCGCGGTGCAGGGCTATTACGGCGGGAAGCTTGATCTGGCCATGCAACGCCTGATCGAGATCTGGGCCTCCATGCCCTCGCTTTATATTCTGATTATCTTTTCCTCTATCTTCATTCCGGGGTTTTGGACCTTATTGTTAATATTGCTCCTGTTTTCATGGGTTTCTCTGGTCGATGTCGTGCGGGCGGAGTTTTTAAGAGCGCGGAATTTCGATTACGTGCGCGCGGCCCATGCGCTCGGCGTTTCCAATCCTGTGATTATCAAACGGCATGTTCTGCCCAATGCGATGGTCGCCACATTGACCTATATGCCGTTTATTCTGACCGGCTCGATCACCGCGCTGACTTCTCTGGATTTTCTGGGGCTGGGGCTACCGCCCGGCTCTCCTTCTCTGGGCGAATTGCTGGCGCAGGGTAAAAACAACCTTCAGGCCCCATGGCTGGGGATTGCCGCTTTTGTCTCGCTGGCCCTGATGCTGACGCTGTTGACGTTTATCGGCGAAGCGGTTAGAGATGCGTTTGACCCAAGAAAGGCGAAAATCTGATGACCGCAAAGATCAGAAACTCCATTAGCGCCCTGAAAGATGAAATTGCCGCCTACCGCCATGCGTTGCATGAAAACCCGGGCACGGCGTATGAGGAATTTTTTGCCAGCGATCTGGTGGCGGAGAAGCTCGGCGCATGGGGTATCCCATTTGAGCGGGGACTGGCCAAAACCGGAATTGTTGCCACAATTGAAGGCGTACAAAATACATCCGGCAAGGCCATTGGCCTGCGCGCCGATATGGACGCGCTGGATATTCTAGAGGCCCCTAACAAGCCGTGGCCCTCTAAAATTCCGGGGAAAATGCATGGCTGCGGGCATGACGGGCACACAGCCTGTCTTTTGGGCGCGGCTAAATATTTAAGCGAAAATCCCAATTTTGACGGGCGCGTTCACCTGATCTTCCAACCGGCGGAGGAAGGGGAAAAGGGTGCGCATATGATGATTGATGAGGGGCTGTTCCGCAAATATCCCTGCGCCCAGATTTTCGGCCTGCATAACTGGCCTAACCTGCCGCTGGGGACGCTGGCAACGCGGACCGGGCCGATCATGGCCAGTTCCGACACGTTTCACCTCACCATCAAGGGGCGCGGCGGTCATGCCGCCAAACCCGATGCCACCATTGACCCTATCGTGATCGGGGCGCAGATCGTCACCGCACTTCAAACTCTGGTCAGCCGCACGGCAAAGCCGACCGATCCGGCGGTGCTGTCCATCACCTATTTTTCCGCCGGAACCGGCGCGCATAACGTCATTCCGGATGATGCCAAAATCACCGGAACGCTGCGGACGTATGATGAGGATTTGCGCCAGTCCCTGCACCGGAAAATCGGGGAGATTGCACGCGGAATCGCTCAATCCATGGGCGGGGATGCCGAATATGACTTTCACTTTGTGATTGATCCCACCATCAACGACCCGCAAGCCACCGATTTTTGCGTTGATATCGCCCGGCGGATGTTCGGCGTGCATAATGTGGATGCGGATGTCACCCCCTCCATGGGCGGAGAGGATTTTGGCCGGATGCTGAGCGATGTGCCGGGATGCTATGTCTGGATGGGTCAGGGCGAATACGGGGACAACGCCGATTCCGCCTCCCCGCACAGACAGGGTTTGCACACGCCGCGTTATGATTTCAATGACGACCTTATTCCACTGGCTGTTGAATACTGGACGCAGATCGTTGAAAACGCCCTGCCGCTGAAGAAATAAACGCGGCGCTTTTAAACTTTCAAGGCCAGATCCTTTACCATCATGAGGCACAGATCATCGTCCACCGGGCGAAATTCCCCGGCGGTGACGGGTTGGCGGTCATACGTGATGCCGTTGCCATCGGGAATATAGCCCAGCCGGGCGTAGAGCCTTTGCGCCGCGCCGAATCTGTGATGCAGCCCCACGCCAATGCCCATATAGTCCATACCCCGGCCCCGCGCTGCCGCCTCGCAATGGTCGATCATGCGTGTGGCCAGACCGCGCCGCCGGAACTGCGGGTGCACGATTAAATCCTGAATCTCCGGGAAGCCCATTTTTTTGAAAAAGGCATATTTCGGCTCCCAGTTTAAAATGCAATATCCGGCAATCGCTTCCTCATCCTGCGCCAGAATAATCACGCGCCGCCTTGCGGCCTGATGCTCGAATTGCCGGGGAAAATAATCCACATCCTCTTCATGGCGCAATGCTTCTGCAAAACCGCGTAGTTTTGTGAGGTCTTCCTGTATGGCGTGGCTTATTTTAAGGTTTTCCAATTGCGCATTCCTTGTTCATGGGCCTATTATACGCATCATGCTCAGGCAAATCATCATCCTTATGGGGCTGGCCCCGTTGATCGCTCCGATCGCTTTTTCGGCTCCCGCCACGGCGCAGCAGCGCGAGCTTACGCCGGGCATGCATTATACCCGTATCTATAATGACCCCCTGCCCAATGCGCCCACGGCTCCGGCTGTGCCGAGCGTGCAAAAACCTGCGCCGCCCCAGCGCCCGCAATCCGCCTCCACCAGCCCCGCGCAGGCGGAAGAAATCGTGGAAGAAAGCGCTCAATCGCGGGTCTGGAATAAATACAAGGCTCTGGCCGCCGGGACTGCCGGGCCACCGGCGGAGGAAAGCGCCGCCGCGCAAACGGCGGAAAGCGCGCCGTCCCCATCCCCCCGCATGGTGCAAAAAACATCCGTGCAGGTCGAGGGGCCAAAATCAGCGGTGGCGGAGCTTATTGGCCGCTGGCACGAACAGAAGGAGCAGCAAAAAGACATGCGCTCCAAAAGCTTTGCTGTTCCGGAAAATCTTAAAACCAAAACGCCCTGATTTTTTTCGTGAGTAATAAAAAAACGCGCCTTCATGACAAAGACGCGCTCTTTTTTCTTAATAAATTTTCCGCTCTATTTCCCGCCATATATCTTGCGGAATCCTTCGGTGACTTTGGCGATATAGGCCGGGTCACGTTCGCGCCAGTAACGCGGGTTACGCATCATGGATTGCAGATCCTGCTCGCCCGATGCACTGGCCGCCGCCGGGGCTTTCTTCAAGCCCGGCTCCTCCGATTTCATCATCCGGTGAAGGGCCAAAACCCCCTCAAACGAACTTGCAAGATTTTCCAGCACATCGGCAGGCAGGTTTTGCTGCCCAAAGCCCAACAATTGCCGGGACATTTCACGCCATTGATCCGCACCGCCAAAATGGGAAATCAATTTTTCCACTTCCCGGTCGGCCCTGAAATCCCCGGCCAGTTGCGCAATCATCGGCACCATTTTCTCAGCCGCCAGATTATAAACTTCCTGCGCCTGTTCCTGCGTCATACCGCGGGCATGCAAACGGCGATTGACCTCCATATCGGTTTCAAAAAGACCGTGAGAGCAATCAATGCAATACTCCTCCGGTGATTTCGGTGCAGAGGGGTTTTGGGAAAGCCTTTGCTCAAGCTCCTTATAAGAGCGCAGTAAAGCGTCCAGCTGAACGCTGCCTGTTTCCGGGTTTTTGAATTTTTCCGGGATTTCTTCGGTCAAAAGATTGTCAGTCATGCTTGGTCTCCTTGATGTGTTAAAAAGTTAAAGGGGGTTGGTCGTTCCGGCGGCTTGCGCCGCCATGATGATCGGGGTTTCCTTGCGGACAAGATCACTGGGCACGCCCAGAGCCTCCCCCAGAAATCTGGCGGCCTGCGGCAGATTTATAGCGCTGGCGGCTTCCGGCCCCATGGCCAGAACCGATGAAATCCAGCTCAGCGTGTTTTGCACATTGCGTTGCCCCTGATACCGGGCCAGCGGAGAGCGATAATCCACTGCCACCAAACGCCCGTCCAGCGCAATATCCGGCACTTCACCGCGCCGTTTAAGGATGGCAAAGGCCCGCTTTATGAGGGGCGTTAAAAGCTCCGATTGTAAACGGCCATAGGTCGCGCCCAGCAGAAGCGACATCTCCGCCGAACGCTCCAGAACCTCAGTCGCCGTCATGCGCGGCCCCACAACCGGGGCCAGACGATCCGCCAGCAACGCATGGCGGATACGGCTCTGGAGACTCTCCAGCACCAATTGGGAAATATCGAATCTCCCCGGCATTTGGAGCGGCTGCAAACCGGCGGAGCCTACGGCCTTGGGGATAATACTGCCCGGCACCAGTGAGATATTAGCCGGATTTAATACCCCGTCATCATCGGCCTGCCATATCCCCGTTACGGCGATGGAGGCATTTTTGAGGATCAGCTCAACCACCTTATTAGCCGTCTTGATATCGGGCAGCGCGGTCATGATGGGGGAGCGGCCATAAATTTCCCCGGCGGATTTTAACCACCTGAATGAAATGGCGGGCGATTGCGCGAAACGCCCGGCAGAGAGCAGGGCCGGCTCTGCCCCCTCCTCCATCAGGCAGGCATGATAGCCATAGGCCAGCCCGTCGGGTAACACGGCCTCCAGAACCCGAAAACGTTCCTGCGGGTCGCGGGCGGCACGTTTTGAAATGCTTGCGGGGATTTCCGCCAGCGGATACCGGGCTGAGATCTGCTCAATCGTCATTTCCATCTGGCGGAATACACCGTCCAGAACGCCGTTTTCGCCCTCCTCCAGAACCACATGGCTCAAAGGGACTGCCGAGAAGCGGAAGGCTGAAAAACTGCCCGGCTCGGCCTCTTCAAAAAACAGGCTTGCCGTACCGCCCACGATCAGATCGAGATAACATTGGTGAATCTCCACAGCGAAATTCGAGCGGTCAAAATGATCCTGAATCGTTTTTCCGGCGCGCTCTAAAATGGGGGCCAGATTCTCGGCCTCCTGCGGTGAGAGATCGGGACCGGGTTTCAAGCCGAACCATTGCGACCAGATCGGCGTCAAATTGCCCAATATACTGGCGGCCAGTTGATCGGCGGCATCCATCGCCGTTGCATCATAAATGCGCCCGGTCTGGCTTTGTCCCTCTCCGGCGGAGCCTGTGAAACCGCCCCGTTGCGGCAGGGCGTAATCATAGCATTCCTGCCAGAGGTTTTCCCAATGCGCGCGTTTCTTGCGGGCGGCTTCAAAGCGATGCAGCACCAGTTGCAGACGCGCCTGTGCGTCCGGCCCTTCTGGGGATGCTGTATTTACGAGACTCTTATTCATTTCCTTGATTCTCCTGAAATTGCGTTACTTACTCACCCAGCAGGGTTTTGCGCTGGTTATTGCCAAAAGCCGTTTCCAGCAGGCCGCGAAATCCGGTCTGGATGGTTCCGAATCGGCCACGGTCACGGGCCAGCAAGCTGGTCTGGCGGGATTTTTCCGGGCTGGGCGCGGGCGTTGCTGTGCCGCTGCTGCCGTTCCCGCCTTGATCCCCCGGCGATGGCGCAGCGCCCGATGAGGCCGGTTGAGGCGGCGGCGCGGCGGGCGCAGGTTGCGGAACATAGACGATTTGTGGCGAGGGATAAGACGGCACGCTCGGTCTTGAGGCTAGGCTTCCCATATGAATTCTCCTTCAATGTTGGTGGTGGCGGATAAAGATTGTGTTTTTGCGATGTGGCGATAAAGCTGCCACGGCGTAAGAATGAAACGGTGGTGAATCCCCAAAACGCGCTTGGCGATTTCGACACAGCTAAACACGCCCCACGGCGCGGCGCGGTGCACGGATTGCGGCGTAACTTCCACGACCACATGGCCCTGTTCGCGCATCCATTGCGCCAGATTGACCTGCGGCGGAATGTTATGCACCGTAATTTCCATCATACTGGAGAGCGGATCAACGCCAATCCAGTGCAAACCGTCATGCAGCAAAAGCGCGCAATGGCGAAAGCCGGGCCTTAGAATACGCAGCCACCACATATCGGCATGACCGCTGAAAACGACCCAGGCCTTGAGATTTGTGTGCGGCGCGGGGCTCATTTCACCACCTGCATCCCGGGGGCATCAGCCCATCCGGCGCGTGGATAGCTACCGGGCGCGATGATTCCCTTGCGCTCCAGCACGACCGAGATTCGCTCCAGTGCTTCGTGCCAGAGCTGCGCAGCGCGGGCTTCCTTCACGCGGCGCGGATCGGGCGCCATAAAGCGGCGACCATAATGGCGCAGCACCAAAAGATGCGCCCTCAGCAGGCGGCGCTGGCGATAGAGCGCATCTAAAACCTTTAGAATATCAATCGGCTCACACGGGCGCGGACAAACGCCCAGCCCTGCCGTAAAACGCGCCCCTTCGTTTTTGGCCTGCTGCGCCGCGATGAACCAGAACCACGCCTCCTCAGCGTCGATAAAAGGCATGGCGCCCCCGAGCATTTTATAATCTGTGGTGTTTTGATCCGGCGTTGACATTGGTGATTTATTCCTTATTTTTTCTCTGTATGTTCACTTTATGTTCTAGTTTGTGCTATAATTTTTTATTGATGTCAAGATAAATATGAATTTATTCCTATTTACCTTTGCCGCTACAAGTGGGATTGTGTTCCTATGCTCTCTCACGATGACATATGGACGGCGATAGAAAGACTGGCTTCGGCCTTTGGATACTCGCCATCGGGTCTTGCCAGACAGGCGGGACTGGACCCGACCTCGTTTAATAAAAGCAAACGCGTCTCTCCGGATGGGAAACCGCGCTGGCCCTCGACAGAGAGCCTTGCCAAAATTCTGGCGGTGACCGACACCACGATGGAGGATTTCACCAGCTTTATACAGGAGCGGCCTCCAGCCAAGAAAAACAAAACCCCGAAGAAGACGAGCGCGGAGGATATCGCGGAGATTACCGCTAAAATTCTGCTCGATACCAAATCGGTTTTATTTAACGCTCGGGAGCCTTTTACGCTTAAATCCGGAAAGCCCAGCCCGGTTTACACGGATTGTCGCCGCCTGATTTCCTTTGTGAAGGAGCGGGAAATCCTGATGGATTTTGCGGCCCAGACCCTGCGCAGCGCCGTGGGCGATAAAAATATAGATTGTATCGCCGGAGGGGAAACCGCCGGCATTCCCTATGGCGCGTTTGTCGCCGAGCGGCTGCGCAAGCCTATGGTGTATGTCCGCAAGGAACCCAAGGGCTATGGCCGCATGGCCCAGATAGAAGGGTTTATGCCCGAAGGGGTGGCTCAAAAAACCATTCTGGTCGAGGACCTTCAAACCGATGGCGGCAGCAAGCGTATTTTCATCGAAGCCCTGCGCGCGGCAGGTGCAAATGTGGAGCATGCTTTTGTTGTTTTCCATTACGGCATTTTCCCGGCCAGTCAGGCAAACATGGAAAGGCTGGGGATTACGCTGCACGCGCTGGCGACATGGTGGGATGTTCTGGCGGTGGCGAAGGAGCGTTCCTATTTCGACCGCCATACGATGAAGGAGGTTGAATCGTTTCTCAACGATCCTGAGAACTGGCAAGCGGCCTTTATGGCTAAATCAAAAGGATAGAGCGCCGATGAAAATTACCTATTTCGCAGGCCGAAAGCCCAGAGCGCAAAAGGCACTGGAGGAGCTGCGCAGTCATTACGGCTCTGTCGAGCCTGAAGAGGCGGATGTAATTATTGTGATCGGCGGCGATGGCACGATGCTGCGGGCGCTTCACGCTTTTGCCGATTATCAGGCCCCTTTGTTCGGGCTTAACCTTGGCACTTTGGGTTTTTTGCTCAACCGTCACCATAAAGACGGGCTGGAGGAACGTATTGAAAAATCAAAGCGTTTTACCATTCACCCCTTAAAAATGACGGCAATAGACAGCGAGGGGAAGACGCATAAGGAGCTGGCGTTTAATGAAGTTTCCCTTTTGCGGGAGACGCATAATTCCGCGAAAATCCGCGTGAGTGTTAATGATGCCGTGCGTATTGATGAGCTGGTCTGTGATGGGGTGATGCTCTCTACACCGGTGGGCAGCACGGCTTATAACTCCTCCGCCGGGGGGCCGATATTGCCGCTGGATGCCAATATTCTGACCATGACGCCGATCAGCGCGTTCCGGCCACGACGCTGGCCCGGCGCCCTGATCCGCAATAACTGCAAAATCGGCTTTGATATCCTCAAAGGCGTGGAGCGCCCCGTCAGCGCCACCGCCGATTCAAAAGAGGTGCGCGATGTGCGCAGCGTGATTATCAAAGAATCGCGGAAAATTTCTAAGACGCTTTTATACGATCCGGATAATCCGCTGGAAGAGCGTATTTTTAAAGAACAGTTTTTTGGCTAGGATTCCTGAGCTTTTCCGGCGCTCAGCTCATTCCATTCCTGCTCGCTCAAAATTGCGACGCCGAGCGCTTGCGCTTTTTTAAGTTTAGAGCCTGCGTCCTCTCCGGCGATCACGTAATCGGTTTTTGCCGAAACGGAACCCGCCACTTTAACGCCGAGAGATTCGGCTCTGACTTTGGCTTCGGCGCGGGTCATGGTCACGAGGGTTCCCGTAAAGACAACGGTTTTTCCGGCAACGGGGCTGCCCGCCGTATCGGGCCGGATGAAGGGTTCTATCTGAAGCTCGGCTTTTAAAGCCTCCAGCACTTCGCGGTTATGCGCCTCGGCAAAAAACCCCAGCAGATCATCCGCCACGGCGGGGCCGACATCTTCTATATTCAAAAGATCGTCATAGGCCGGTTGCTGCTGCAGGGCGGCGCTCTCCCCGCAAAAGCGCGGGTCAAGAACGGCCTGCGCCATGGCTGATTGCATATCCTCCAAAGTGCCGTAAGTGGCGGCCAGCTTTTTGGCTGTGGCCTCCCCGATCTGGCGCACGCCCAGCGCGTAGATAAAGCGGTTGAGCGCGATACTCCGCCGCTGGTCAATCGCGGCAAACAGATTGGCCGCCGATTTTTCGCCCCAGCCCTCCCGGTTTTGCAGTGGCTTTTCGAGGGTTTTATTCAACGTCTCCAGCCGGAAAATGTCGGCAGGGGTTTTAATCAGGCCTTCTGCATAAAACTCTTCAATAATCTTTGCGCCCAGCCCCTCTATATCAAAAGCCAGGCGGGAAACGAAATGCTTGAGGCGTTCAACGGCCTGCGCCGGGCAAATCAACCCGCCGGTGCAGCGACGCACGACTTCGCCCTCCTCCCGGATTGCGAGAGAATGGCAGATGGGGCATTCCTGCGGAAAGATAAAATGCGTTTCCTCGCCCGTGCGTTTTTCGGTGAGAACACGCACGACCTGCGGGATAACATCGCCTGCGCGCTGAATAACCACCATGTCACCTATGCGGATATCCTTACGCGCGATTTCATCCTCATTATGCAGCGTGGCGTTGGAGACCACAACGCCGCCCACCGTGATCGGCTCCAGCCGCGCAACGGGGGTGAGCGCGCCTGTGCGCCCGACCTGAATTTCAATGGCGTTCAGGCGCGTGACCGCCTGCTCCGCCGGAAACTTATGCGCGGTCGCCCAGCGCGGCGCACGGGACACAAAGCCCAGACGTTGCTGCCAGTCGATACGGTTAACCTTATAGACGACACCATCAATTTCGTAGGACAGATCGGGGCGCTGCTCCATAATCTCATTATAAAAACGCCAAGGCCCGTCCACATCCGCCCCCACATATGACGGCTCCGGGATTTGAAACCCCCATGCCTTTAATCTTTCCCGCAGACCGCTTTGCGTGTCTGCTATTTTCTCGCTTACATCCCCCAGCGCATAGCCGAAAAATCTGAGAGGCCGTTGTTTTGTAACCGCCACATCCAATTGGCGCACCGAACCGGCGGCGGCGTTTCTGGGGTTGGCAAAAACCGGCTTTCCAGCCTGTTCCTGTTTTTCATTCAGCGCGATAAAATCGCTGCGCGTCATATAAATTTCGCCGCGTATCTCCACGATGTCCGGCGCATCCTCCGGCAGGGTTTGCGGAATATCCCTGATGGTGCGGATGTTCGCGGTAATGTCCTCCCCTTCCGTGCCGTCGCCGCGTGTGGCCGCCAGAGCCAGCTTGCGGCTCTCATATCTTAAAGAACACGACAGGCCATCTATTTTTTGCTCCGCCAGCAATGCCAAACCCTGCTTTTCCGCTTCGGGCAAAAAACGAAAAATCCGGTCCCGAAATTCGAGGTAGTCCTCTTCCGTAAAGACGTTCGATAAGGACAGCATCGGTACGGTGTGCTGCACCTTTTTAAAGCCGGAGGATGGCGCAGCGCCCACCGTCTGCGTCGGGGAGTCTTTGGTGATAAGCTCGGGATGCGCGGCCTCCAATGCCTCCAACGCGGCGCGCAAGCGGTCATACTCAGCGTCCGAAACATGCGGCGCGTCTTCCTGATAATAAGCCTTATCGTGTTTGCGGATTTCCTTCACCAGATCCGCGTGGCGGACTTTCGCATCAAGCTTTTCAAGATCGAACAGGTTTTTCATGACCGCCTATCTTCCCACGTCCAACAATTTTCCCGCTGCGGCTCTTGCCTCCTGCGTGATTGTTGCGCCGGAAAGCATACGGGCGATTTCCTCGCGGCGTTCCTCGGCGGAGGGGAGAAGCGCAATATTCGTTCGCACCTCGTGATCTCCGCTTTTACTGACGACGTAATGATGCTGCGCCTGTGCCGCGACCTGCGGTGAATGGGTGACGACGAGAATCTGGCGGCTGTTCTTACCAGAGGCCAGTCTTGCCAGACGCTCCCCCACCGCATCGGCTGTGCCGCCGCCAATGCCGGAATCGACCTCATCAAAAACCAGCGTCCCCGCCGCGCCGGTTTCGGCCAAAACCACCTTGAGCGCCAGCATGAAACGCGCCATTTCTCCGCCAGAGGCTATTTTATTGATCGGTCCCGGCTCCGCGCCCGGATTGGTGGCAATGAGGAACTGCACCCGGTCAACCCCTTCCGGTCCCCAGACGTTTTCTTCCTGCGGCTCAACAACGGTGATAAAACGGGCTTTGTCCAGCTTAAGCGGGGCCAGCTCCGCCATCACCAGTTTTTCCAAAACCCTGCCCGCTTCGCTCCGTATCCTTGTGAGCTCTCCGGCTTTTTCGATATAGGCTTTACGATTTTTTTCAACGCTGCGGGCCAGATCGGTCAGCGTATCATCCTGTCGTTCCAGTGCGTTCAGGGCGGCGGCCATCTCATCGCGGCGGGCAGCCAGATCATCCACGCTGCACCCGTGTTTACGGGCCTGTGTCTTTAAGGCGTAAAGCCGATCATCAATTTCCGTCAGGGCGTATTCGCCCTCCTCCAGATCGCCGGAAAAGCTTTGGATACCGCTGATAACCTCCTGAATTTCGGCTGCGGCGCGGTCCATCCCGGCCACCATTTCACGCGCGGCCTCTTCCTCCAGTTTTTCCAGAGCGCGCCATGCCGTCCCCATCGCCGCTTCCACATTTGCGAGCGCCTCCCCCGCCTTACCGAGGGATTGCAGGTATTGATCGCGCTTCATAAGACGTGTGCGTGCGCTCGTCAGCTTTTCCTCCTCCCCCGCTTCGGGGGCCAGAGCGTCCAGATCCTCCAGCGACTGGCGCAGGAAGGCTTCCTCCTCTCTGGCCTTTTGCAGGGTTTCGCGCAAGGCTTTAAGCGCAACCTCGCTCTTTCTCCATTCCGCCCAGAGGGTGCGAACGGCTTGAAAAACCTCCGGTTTCGCTGCGTAATCATCCAGTAAAATTTTATGCATACGCGGGTTGAGCAACCCTTGAGTTTCAAACTGGCCGTGAATTTCCACCAGTAGAGCGCCAATGGCCGAAAGCAACGACACGCTCACGGGCTGATCGTTGATAAAAGCGCGCGAGCGGCCATTGCCGGCAACGGCGCGGCGCAAAATCAACGGCGATTCGGCCTCAAGGCCGTTTTCGGCGAGCACAGCAAACACAGGATGCGCGGGCGGAATTTCAAATTCAGCCGTGACCTGCGCCTGCTCCGCGCCCTTGCGAACAACTCCGCTTTCAGAACGTGCGCCCAGACTTAAGCCCAAAGCATCGAGCAAAATCGACTTGCCCGCGCCCGTCTCGCCGGTCAACGCGCACAGTCCCGGTTTGAACTCAATCACCAGCCGGTCGATCAAAACAATATTCTGGATAGTAAGAGAGGCGAGCATGGCCCGACCTTCCTGCATTTAATTGGGTTTAAAGACCGAATCAATTGTCCGGTCAACAAAGCTGCGTCCATCCAAAATACGCTGGCGCGATTGCGGATCAAGCAGATCGAAGCTGCTTTTATACCATTTGCTGCCCGGATAGTTATAGCCCAGAACCGCCGCGACCTGCGTTGCTTCCTCGGTCAGGCCCAATGTCAGATAGGCCTCAACCAGACGGTGCAGCGCCTCTGCGGTGTGCGTGGTTGTCTGGTATTTTTCAACCACAGTGCGGAAGCGGTTTATGGCTGCGTTGATTTGCCCCCGGTTGAGGTAATAACGACCAATCTCCATTTCCTTGCCCGCGAGGTGGTCATTGGTCAAATCGCGCTTAAGTCCGGCATCTCTCGCATATTTACTATCCGGGAAACGATTTATCAGGGCATTAAGCGCCTCGACCGATTTCACGGTCATTTCCTGATCGCGCCGAACATCGGATATCTGTTCATAATAACACAATGCCTTGAGGTAATAAGCGTAATCCACGTCCTTATTCCCGGGGTGAAGCTCGATAAACCGGTCCAGCGCTAAAATGGCTTCATCATAACGCTGGTCCTGATAAGAGGAATACGCGGCCATAAGCTGCGCCTGCGTGGCCCATTGAGAATATGGATGCTGGCGTTCGACTTCATCAAAATATTTTGTTGCCTCGGCATATTGCCCGGCGTCAAGCGCCTGGGATGCCCGGTTGTAGAGAACCTCAACCGGCTGCTCTTCCGGTTTTTTAGACTCGCCCGATGAGCAAGCCGCCAGCAAACCACAAGCCGCCAATGAAAGTACAAAACGTGATAAACGCATGAAAAAATCTCCGCTGATATGAATCGCGCACGCATTATCAATAGCGCCCCTTGCGGCTTATTGGAAGCGTTTAGCGCCCGAAAACAGGAACTAACCCACGATAAATACCGGGAACAATCAGAGCGCTGAAGCGCTTTGCAACGCGCTTTGGCATCCGGCGGACGATGTGCCGGTGCTATAGGCATTTACAATCTCATAGGCGGTCTCGTCGGCGAACAGCGCGCGCAGCACAGCGTTATTTATGGCATGGCCCGCTTTGTATCCCTCATACGCCCCGATGATCGGCGCGCCGGCAAGATACAGATCGCCAATGGCATCCAGAAGCTTATGGCGGATAAATTCATCCTCATGACGAAGGCCGTCCGGGTTCATAACGCCCTTTTGGTCCAGAACAATGGCGTTATCCAAAGAACCGCCCAGAGCCAGACCTTTTGAGCGCATCCACTCCACCTCATGCAAAAAGCCAAAGGTACGGGAATTGGCGATATCGTGCCGGAAATTACCGTTCAGAAGCTCTGTCTCAAAGCTCTGGCGCCCGATTCCGGGATGGCTGAATTCAATTTCGCCGCCGAAGATACTGCCTGCGGAGGGACTAAGAACCGCCCGCTTGCCGTCCTGCTCGACCGTCACTGTTTTTAAAATGCGAATCATGCGGCGCGGGACGTTCTGACGCTCTACCCCTGCGGCCTCGATCAATTCCACGAACGGCATCGCGCTGCCATCCATCACCGGGACTTCCGGTCCGTCCAACTCAAGCCGGGCGTTATCAATATTCATACCGCGCAGCGCGGACATTAAATGCTCAACCGTGCCAACGCTCAGCCCTTCGGCGTTGCCGATGACCGTGCAAAGCTGCGTATCGACCACCGCGCTCCACAAGGCGGGAATAGCATTATTTTTGTCCTGAATATCGGTGCGGATAAACACAATCCCTGTGTTTTCATCAGCCGGACAAAGCGAAAGCGTTACCGGTTTGCCGGAATGCAGACCAACACCTGTGATTGATTTCTTTGATTTAACTGTATTTTGCATCACATTTCCGATTATAGATTTCAGGTCTTTTTACGTCTCACGCGCGCTGGCGCCCATGGTGGTTTTTACGTATCTCCACCACCCCTTTACTATAGGCAAGGCGGGCGCAGGCCTCAAATCACATTGTGTTGCGGTTTGTTACAGGAAAAAAAACAAGGCGTTTAATCAAAGCACCTCGCCTTGATCATAAGGCGAAGTGCGGTGGGGGTAAATTAAAACCGTCCATAGGCATAGTCGTTCATGGCCGTACGGATTTCCTCATTCGTATTCATCACGAACGGGCCACGACCGGCGATAGGCTCCTCAATCGGTTCGCCGCCCATAAGCAGGACGACCGAATCCGCCTGAATTTCCAGCGAGATCGTTTCGCCCTCCCGCGAAAACAGAGCCAGTTCTTTAGCGCCCAGATTCTCTGCGCCGTTGACGACCACTTTGCCGGACATAACCAACAAAGATGTATTGTGGCCTTCCGGCATGCTCAGATCCATTTTATGGCCGGATTTTAACCGCATGTCCCACAGATTGACGGGCGTGACGGTTCTTGCCGCGCCCTGAATGCCGTTATACTCCCCGGCAATAAGGCGAAGAATACCGCCACCACCGGGCAAGTCCACCACGGGAATACTATCCGATAATATTTCCTGATAACGCGGATCGCTCATTTTATCCTTGGCCGGTAAATTGACCCATAGCTGGATCATTTCAAGCGTGCCGCCCTTTTGTGTGAACGCCCGCCCGTGCATTTCTTCATGCACAATGCCCCGCGCCGCCGTCATCCATTGCACATCGCCGGGGCCGACTTTGCCTGAATTTCCGGCGCTATCGCTATGCTCAACCTCGCCTTGATAAACGATGGTCACGGTTTCAAAACCACGGTGCGGATGTTTTTCCACGCCGCGCGGCTTATCCGCAGGCTCAAAATTCGCAGGGCCGGCATAATCCAGCAATAAAAACGGACTGATTTCCGGGCCTTGCGTATCATAAGAGAACATGGTGTTGACGGGAAACCCATCCCCGACCCAATGCGCCCCTGCGCCGCGATTAACGCGCGTAATATTTTTCGTGTTCATGACATTTCTCCTTCCGTTTTCAGATTATAGAGACTATATAATTTACAGGGTTATTTTAACAAGTACGAACAAAAAGGATACTGTGAAACAGATCCGCCACAGGAGGATGGCCCATGCGTAAGAAGGACATTTTTTGCCCCGTAGAGACAACGCTGTCTTTACTCTCCGGGAAGTGGAAGCTCATGATTATCCATTATCTTCTGGAGGGGACAAAGCGGTTTAACCAGCTACAGCGCGACTTAAACGGCATCACGCACCGGACGTTGAGCAAGCAACTCAAGGAAATGGAAGAAGACGGCCTGCTTATACGAAAAGATTACGGAGAGATCCCGCCGCGGGTTGAATATAGCCTTTCACCGCTTGGTCAATCGCTGGATTCCATTTTATCCTCAATGCATGCATGGGGCGAGTACTACGAAAAGAAAGCCACGCCAAAAGCATCAAAATAGATTTAAAGGAAAGAGCCGGATATGAGCAAAGAAAACAGACGACCACTCAAAGCCCGAAGCTGGACTATCATGCAAAAAGCAGCGCAGTGGATGAGCAAAAAAGATATAACGCCTAATCAAATATCAATTGCCAGCATTGCTTTTTCAGGCTTGGCAGGGTTTCTGTTTCTACTATTTCCCGCTGCCGGTTCTGCCTTGTGGTTTTATGCGTTATTGATCCTGCTCTGTTTTGTGGGCCGCAGCTTTTGTAACATTCTTGATGGCCTAGTTGCTATCGAAGGTGGTAAGGCAACCGCTTCGGGCGAATTGTTCAACGACATTCCTGATCGCATTTCAGATGTTCTTATAATTGTTGGGGCTGGCTATGCCGCAGGAGTGCCCATATTGGGTTGGTTGGCTGCTGTATTGGCCGTGATGACGGCTTATGTTCGTACGCTCGGAAGAGGGCTGGGCGCACCGACTGATTTTCAAGGGCCAATGGCAAAACTTCAGCGCATGCTGATTATTTCTGCTGCATGTTTCCTTGCGCCTATTGAGGCCCTGTTTTGGGAGCAAGGCTATATTCTTGCTCTGTCCTTAATCGTTATATCCATTGGTTGTGCCATAACAATTTGGAGACGAGCCAAAAGCGCCTACGATCATTTAGAGGGGGAATCAAATGCCTGACTTTTCTATATCAAATCCCATTCATGCCAGCATTATAGCCATTTTCGGCCTTCTTCTTGTTTCGAGCATTATCGTGTTCTTTATCAGACGCAAGGATGAAAAAGATGAGCATAAAGAGCTGGCTGATAGGGTTAAAAGCTGGTGGTTTATGATCACTATTTTCTCTTTAGCAATCCTGACATCTCCTGTTGTCTCCGTTATTTTTTTTGGTCTGATTAGCTTTCTGGCCTTCAAAGAGTTTATTTCCATCATCCCTTTAAGGCGCGCAGATCGCAGCGTTTTGTTCTGGGCATATCTGACTATTCCCCTGCAATATGTGCTGGTTTATATGGGCTGGTATGGATTATTTATTGTATTTATTCCTGTGTGGGTATTTTTTCTGCTTCCTTTCCGCTTGATAATATCAGGTCAAACAGATGGTTTTTTAAAATCTGTAACAGCCATCAGCTGGGGGCTTATGATTACGGTCTTTGCCATTTCCCACGCGGCCATGCTCATGAAGTTTCCAGCCACAGAAGCAAGCATCGCTGGCGGCGTTGGATTAATCATGTTCATGGCTATTCTTAACCAAGGCAATGATGTCGCGCAGTATGTATGGGGGAAACTCTTTGGGAAACATAAGATATTGCCAAAAATCAGCCCTAAAAAAACATGGGAAGGCTTTATGGGCGGCGCTTTAACAACAATGATTGGCGCAGCCATTCTTGCTCCCTTTCTTACACCCTTTAGCTTTATATTTTCCCTTCTCGCCGGGTTAATGATTGCGTGTGCCGGCTTTATCGGAGATGTCACGTTCTCGGCACTGAAAAGAGACTTGAAAATTAAAGATGCAGGAAGCCTGATACCCGGTCATGGCGGTATTCTTGATCGTATAGACTCCTTGAGTCTTACGGCTCCGCTCTTCTTTCATCTCGTGCGATTTTTTTACTATTAAAGGCTAAGGCATGAATGTATTGAGGCTCATATTCTACGCGCTTTTAGTTCGTCCATTCCTGATTGTTTTCCTTGGACTGAATACACGCAATCTTGATCGCTTGAAAATTCGTGATGGCGCTCATCTGATCGCAGCAAACCACAACTCCCATCTTGATGCTATGGTTTTGATGAGTTTGTTTAAACTCAAAGACATTCATAGAGTGAAGCTTGTTGCCGCCAAGGATTACTTTTGCCGAAATGCCCTTTCAACATGGTTTTCTCTTAACATTATCGGGATTGTTCCTATTGATCGCAAAGGTGAGAGTGATGATCCATTGAAACCCGTTATGAAAGCTCTAGAGGACGGCTATACCGTTGTTATTTTTCCCGAAGGTAGCCGAGGAGAGCCGGAAAAACGTCAGCCTTTAAAATATGGAATAACTAAAATCCTGGAAGCCAAACCCGAAATAACCATCACGCCCGTTTTTATGCACGGCCTTGGTAAAGCCTTGCCTCGTGGAGAAGGTCTGTTTGTTCCCTTTATTTGTGAAATCAATGTTGGCGAAGAGCTTTCATGGGCAGGAGAGCGCTCTCAGTTAATCTCATCTCTTGAGGCCGTATTTGATGCGCTGGAACAAGAAATGGAACCAAAGGAATGGCTTTAAAAACGCGAGCTGTTTCCTTTGTTTGGGGGTTTTTAGAAGCTGCATTTTTCTTTTTTGTACCAGATATTTGGCTTACGCGTATAGCTGTTACCGATCTTAAAAAGGCGGTGATAAATGCGTTTATTGCCCTGCTCGGTGCGTTAACAGGTGGCACTGTACTTTATTTTTTATCTGGCATGTTCTTTGATAACATCAAACAATTTCTTGATCATATTCCAGCAATATCCGAAGTAATGATTGATAAGGTCGGAACACAGATGCAAGGATCAAATCCTATAAAATCGATTGTAGCAGCCGGCTTTACAGGCGTACCATTCAAAATATACGCGGCATGGTCAGGCCATCTGGCTATACCGTTGCCTGTTTTTATTTTGATCAGCGCAGTCGCTCGCATTGGACGATTTTTGTCTCTTATTTTGATGACTTATGGCGTCAAGAGTGCATTAAAATCGTATGTAAGCACAAAGAATTTACTCTGGCTTCATGCGAGCCTTTGGACACTCTTTTACTGTTATTATTTTTACAAAATGGGCGCGTTCTAGCCCCTCACCCTTTGATTTTCAGAAAAATTCAATTGGCTAAAACACCCGATTCTACAAAAAACAGCCGCCACCAATGAAGGGAGCGGCTGTTTATGTCTTTCAGCAATGAGTGCGGTCAAAACATAAAACTCTGTGACCTGTCACCATGACTCATGATTAAAGGATCAATTGGCCTGACGTCTCAAAAACGCCGGGATGTCCAGATTATCCTCCCCCGCGGCGGCGGCGGGTTTGGACGGCGAATCTATGTTCAGGCTGCCCTGTGATGGGCCGCCCGCCATAGGCCGCATACCCTGCGAAGGTCCGGCGGAGGGTGCAACACGCTCCCGGTGGCTTTGCGGCTCGGAAGCCGCAGCCACCCTTTGGGTCAATCCCTCAAGCTGTTCCTGCATATGGCCGGTTATACGCTCGAACAAAGACGGTGCGCGTTTAGGGGGCGCAGCGCCCTGTCTGGGCGGGTTGAGCTTCAACGCGGAAGCCATCGTTGTCTGATCCTGCGCGTTTTCAGGAACATGCGCGCCATGGAAGCTGGAAATATAGGATGCTGTGCCCTGTGGCGCCATATCTCTGGGCAGCTCCACCGGCTTAGGAGGGATGAACGCATTATTATAAAGCGTGCCGCGCAGGGCGGTGTTACTGCCGCCCGGCGTTTCCTCAAAAGCTGCCTGTTCGAACATATCCGCTTCGGGCTCTGCATTTACTCCGGCGCTTTCCATGACCTTGGCGGGGGCCACAGGGGCTGCTGGCGCTCTGATCGCCTGAACGCTTTGGGCCGTCATAAAGGTTGGCTTTTGCATACCCAGAACACCCTGCTGCGCATCGAGATGCGGCATGGTACGCTCCATTTTCGTATTACGTCCCGTGGCATCGGTGAAGGTCGCCCCGCCGTTATTACGTCTGCGGCTTTCCGCATCCTTATCAATGCCCGTCGCCACGATAGAGACACGCATACTGCCCTCAAGGGATTCATCGAAGGTCGCGCCGAAGATAATGTTGGCATTGGGATCGACCTCATCGCGGATGCGATTACAGGCCTCGTCCGCCTCGAACAGGGTCATATCATAGCCGCCCGTGACGTTAATAATAACGCCGTGCGCGCCCTTCATCGAAACATCGTCCAGCAATGGATTATTGATCGCCGATTCGGCGGCCTCGATCGCGCGTTTATCGCCGGTGGCCTCCCCGGTGCCCATCATGGCCTTGCCCATCTCCATCATCGCTGTGCGGATATCGGCAAAATCAAGATTAACCAGACCCGGACGAACCATCAGATCCGTCACGCCGCGCACACCGGCCTGCAAAACAGAATCGGCCATTTGGAACGCTTCGGCAAAAGTCGTCTTTTCATTGGCGATACGAAACAAATTCTGATTCGGGATAACGATCAGCGTATCCACATAATCCTGAATTTCCTCTATGCCCTGCTCCGCTGATTTCATGCGGTGGGAGCCCTCAAAATGGAACGGCTTTGTTACAACGCCAACGGTCAGGATTCCGCGCTCGCGGCATGCCCGCGCAATAACCGGCGCCGCGCCCGTACCCGTGCCGCCGCCCATACCGGCGGTGATGAAGGCCATATTCGCACCTTCAAAAAATTCCATCACTTCTTCGATTGATTCCTCAGCCGCCGCGCGTCCGATTTCCGGTTTTGAGCCAGCGCCCAGACCGCCGGTAACCCCGACACCCAGCTGCACCCGGTTCAGACACAAGGAGCTTTCGAGCGCCTGCGC
Source organism: Alphaproteobacteria bacterium (assembly GCA_020848095.1). GTDB lineage: Bacteria > Pseudomonadota > Alphaproteobacteria > Micavibrionales > Micavibrionaceae > JADLAT01. The sequence continues at coordinate 197,734 of JADLAT010000017.1, forward strand.
ATCGGCGTTACACACCAGAAATTCGCACCCCTCAAGCCCCTGAGAGATCATGTTGTTAACCGCATTACCACCCGCCCCGCCGATACCGGCCACGATGATTTTGGGAGAGAGCTTTTGCACTTCTGCCGGCTGTATTTTGATGCTGATCATGGTTGTCGATCCCCGAAATTTCTGTTTACGGAAGCCGGAAAGGATCCCGTGGTAGGTTGATGCGCTGAAGTCTATGCGAGTCTGAAAACGCAGAAAAGCAAAAAAGTGAAAGGATTCACAGGGCTTGCCCCCAATTTCCTCCTTTCGAGCATAGCATTTCCTTCCCTAAAAAAGCAAAAGAAGCCGCTAAACGATTCATTTGATTCACTTTTCCGCAAAACCACCAGACCTTGTATCTTATACAGAAGCTATACACACAATATTGTGGATAAGTATAGGGCGATTTTTTATGACAGCAAGACTGAGACGATCGGAAAAACTTACCAGTTTTCCCGAAACCAGTATTTTATACGCCCCAGCAAACTTCCCGGCTCAACCTGCGCCATAATTTCCGCAGGCATTTCATCGCCGCGTTCGGAGATATAGGTTAACAGCCCTGCCGCCGTGGCAAAGGCCGGGCCGCTCACCGCATCGGGCAGACCCGTAAGGCGGATCGGCTTGCCAAGGCGCACCTGTTTATCCAGCACATGCTGGGCCAGATCGCGGATTCCAGCAATCTGACTGGCACCGCCCGTCAAGACAACGCGCCGCCCGACGGCGTTTCCAAGACCGCTATCGTGCAGGCGCGCCCGCACCATTTCAAAAATTTCCTCAATGCGCGGCTGGATAATACCGACCAGTAAAGAGCGCGGCACATGATTGGGGGCGTGGTGATCGTCCTCCCCCAGACGCGGCACATCGATAAGCTCGCTTTCATCCATATGGGAGGCCATGGCGCTGCCGTAGAGGATTTTGAGGCGCTCCGCATCCTGAAGCGCGGTGGTCAGCCCTCTGGCGATATCGCCGGTTATATGCTGCCCGCCGACGGGAATGGCATCACTATAGATCATGACGCCGCCCTGAAACACGGCAAAGGACGTAACGCCGCCGCCTATGTCAATGACGGTACAGCCCAGATCCATTTCATCTTCCACCAAAGAGGCCAGCCCGGAGGCATATGTCGAGACGCAAAGCGCCGTAATATCCAGATGCGAACGCCCGATGGCGGTGGCCATATTACGCAAGGCGCCAATGTCGCCGGTAACCATATGGATATCCACGCTCATATGCTGACCGTACATGCCGCGCGGCTCGCGGATGCCCTCATGCCCGTCAATCCGGTAGCCCATGGGAATGGTGTGGATCAGTTCATACTCATCACTCACGACCTGCTCCTGCGCCTTGGCCAGAGCGCGGCGCACATCATTGCCGGTGATTTCATGGCCGGCGACCTGAATATCGGCGGTATGCGCGTGCGACATGGCATGCACGCCGGGGAGGTTGACGACCACCTCACGCAGGGGATAGCCCTTCATCACGCCGGCGGCCATATTTTCCGCCGCATGCACCGTCTGGCGTATGACGATCTCGGCCTGTTCCATATCCACGATCGTACCGTTTTTTATGCCTCTGGAGGCATGATGCCCAACCCCCAGCACCTCGAACGTGCCTTCATCATCGGCCACGCGTCCAATAAAGCAGGCGATTTTACTGCTCCCTATATCGAGCGCAGCCAGCAGAGAGCCTTTGGGTTTATGTTTACGTTTCATGGCGTTAGATACTGCTTCCCGTTTTTGCTTCTATTTTAAGCGATGCCTTATATTCCTCCACCGCGCCCGGTTTTGTCTGCACGACCAGCCGCCCGGATTCGCGCAGATCGATGCTGACAATATCTTTTTCCAGAATGCTGTTTTCCTCCTGCGCGCTGGCCAGCCGCCGCAGCGCAAGTCCCAGATCTTCCTCCGGCAGACGAACAATAACACCGCCCTTTAAAACCAGATCCCAGCGGCGCTCACCCAAGCGCCTTGCATAGGCAATATAGGGCTGCAAAACAGGCTCAGCCCGCAAGCCCGCCAGAAGGGCCGCCGCATGCGCGGGCGCGTCCGGCCCCGCCACCACCGGCAGACCGCCGAAACGCTCCAGCCTGTCTGCGGTGATAACCGTGCCATTACTGTCCAGCAGCTTGAGTGTTTTTTCATCCTGCCAGAGCGCCATGGGCTTGCGCTCCTTCAGGCCTATATAGATCGTATCGGGCCAGCGGCGCTCTACAGAGGCGCTTTCGACCCAGCCGATCTTGCTTATAAGAGCCTGCGCGGCTCTGGGGTCGAAGGAGAATAACGGATCGCCCTTACCCACATTCACAATGGCCATTAAAATCTGCGGATTGGTGTAAACGCGCCCATCAACCAGAATATTTTCCACGGCAAAGCCCATATCGGCGCTCGCCATCAATATCTTGTTTTCCATCCAGTCCTTACCCCGGCCCAGCGTCCCGTTCAAGGTGAGCCACGCGCCGAGCCAGATCAGCCCGCCCACCAGCACCAGCGCAAAACCAAAGCGCCGCGCCCAGGGGATAAGCACCCCTAAAAACCCACGGCGGCGCTTATTCAAAACGCTCTTTCTTGCGCCGACAACGGCCTTTTTTCGTGCCATGACTACCCCCTTCTCTCAAAAAGACGTGCGTCCGCAGGCACAGGGTCCGCCGGGAGCTTGCGCCCCTGATTTTCCGCCAGAGCCTCCTCGATCAAACCGCTGAGCAGATCGGTGAACAGCACCGGCTCCGCCGCCGCCTCCCACAGGAAATACCCGATCGAGCCGGGCCATGGATTGACCTCATTAAGCCACATCTCCCCGGTTTTAGCGTTGCCGATGAAATCTATGCGCGGCGCGCCGGTTCCCTCCACTGCCTCAAACATCGCCAGCGCCCATTTCTTTATATTTGCCGCCATGTCCGGGGCAAGCGGCGGATTTAATTCCCGCGTTAAGGAAAGCATGCCCTGACTGATCGTGCCGACGGTTTTGCTTCCTGATTTGCTTCCCGATTTTCCGCCCGCGCCGGAGAGGTATTTTTGTTTAAAATCCAAAAGCTCCTCCGTCGCCTTCGGGCGCTCTATCGCCGAGAGCCGCACAGCGCCAAAAGCCTTCGATACGGCGACATTATATTCCACCAGATTTTCCACAAACGGCTCAACAATCGCCGCATCGTCATATTCAAAGATACGTGGAAGCGCCGCGCGCAACTCCTGAATATTTTTTACTCTGGCCACGCCGATAGAGCTGCCCAGATGAGAGGGCTTCACGATGCACGGGAAAGCCATATCCCCTATCTCCCGCTCAAGAACATCCTCGGCGATCATATAGCCCTGCTTCGGGCGGCGCAGGACCACGCAGGGCAGCACCGGAACACCCGAAGCGTGGAGCATTTTCTTGGTTGCGCTTTTATCCATTAAAACCGTGGAGGCCATCAGGCGCATCCCCGCATAGGGAATGCCCGCCAGCTCAAAAAACCCTTGCGCGCCGCCATCTTCACCATACAGACCATGAAAGGCAGGGATAGCCACGTCAAACTCAATGGGCGTGGCGCGGGCCAGCAATCCCGTTTTTACGGGCAGAAGGCTTGCACACCTGCCGGGTTTTATGTCCGGAACCACCGCGCGCGTTTGCTTGCGCAGCGCCGGTGTTAGCAGATAACTCGCTCTTTGGCGCAGGACATCCCCCACCAGCCATTCCCCCGTTGGCGTGACATAAACGGGAAAGGCTTCATACCGGGCAGAGTCAATTGCCTGCAATATCTGCAGGCCCGTAACCACGCTGACATCATGTTCCGGCGAGCGTCCGCCGAAGAAAACCGCAACTTTTTTTAATGAACCGGACATAAGGGCACAGCCTGTGACTTGGTTTTGGACGAAATCCTTGGTATGAAGTCCAGAATGGATGTTCTGGCGAACACATACTGGCATATCCGATTTAACCACGAAAAGAAATTCCATTAAAGGGCTTTGAACCGTGCCAACCGCAACCGCCGCAGATCAGGTCTTTTATTTTGAGCCATTGGGCCATACCGGACCTGCCGTATTTTGGGGGCATGGCTGGGGCCATGACCATAAGGCCTTTCTGCCGCTGGCGCAGTCTCTGGAGAATACAGCCCGGCATCACGTGGTGGATTTCCCCGGCTTCGGCCAATCGCCCTTGCCGTCATCGCCTTGGAAAACCGCCGATTATGCCGATGCCATCGCCGCCTTTATCAAGGGCCACACCTCGGAAAAAATTATCTGGGTCGGGCATTCTTTCGGGTGCCGCGTCGGCATTCAACTGGCCGCCCGCCATCCCGATCTTGTCGCCGGTCTGTTTTTAATCGCCGCCGCCGGATTGCCCCGCAAGCGCCCTCTGGCTAAAAAACTTTATTTCCGGGGACGGATCGCGCTTTATAAATCCCTTAAAAAGCTCATTCCCTTTGGCCTGCCTGAAAAATGGCTGCTGAAAACTTTCGCCAGCCCGGATTATCTCAAGGCCGGGCCGTTACGCCAGATTCTGGTGGGCGTGGTTAATGAAGACCTTAGCCCACAGGCCGCCAGCATCACCTGCCCCACAATTTTGCTCTACGGGGCGCAGGACACCGAAACACCGCCTGAAATCGGGCATCGGTTTGCGCGTCTCATTCCAGAGTCGGAAATCGTTGTTCTGGATGGATTTGACCATTACAGTATTCTCTCCGAGGCGCGGCATCAGGTCGTGCAGAGGCTCAACACTTTTATAAAAAGCATCGTTTCCCAAAAATGATTGAGACAATCAGCATCGTTTTACTGTTCCTGACCTATGCCGCCTTTATCGGACGACGCAGCCTGACCTATATGCACATCTATCAGCAGGAAGAATACGACAGTCCGCGCTTTTTAAAATGGCTCTGGGCGAATAAAGCCTTCGATAAAAGACTGAGCTTTATTGTGGTGCTCGGCGTTGCGGCTTCCTTTTTTATCCCGTTTTTGTTTGCGAATCTTTTTATTCTGGCCGGGTTTATTTTTATCACCTCTATTGAAAAAGACCCGCGCCGGGAGTCCAAGAAAAACCTTGTTCTGACGTCCCGCGCAAAACGCATTTTCTTTCCGGCCTACGCTATCGGGGCCTTAAGCGGTGTCTGGTGCTTTTTTAAGCCCGAACTCTTCTGGCTCTGGATTATCACTATTCAATGCGCCCCGCTCTGGCTTGTTGCGGTGAATGAGCTGCTTCAGCCCTATGAGCAGGGGTTGCAGAAAAAATTCCGGCTGGAGGCGCAAGAGCGTCTGGCGAGCATCAATCCAAAAGTGATTGCGATTACCGGCTCTTTCGGGAAGACATCGGTCAAACATATTCTGGGGCACATTCTTAAGACGCAGGCCCCCACCCTCATCACACCGGGCAGCGTCAATACGCCCATGGGCATTGCCCGCATCCTTCGGGAACAGCTTGAGCCGCAGCATCAATATCTGGTCGTGGAAATGGGCGCTTACGGCCCCGGCTCCATTGAACGGCTTTGCAGCCTCACGCCCCCGGATATGGGAATTATCACCGCAATCGGCCATGCGCATTATGAGCGCTTTAAATCGCTGGATGTCGTGGCGGAAACTAAATATGAGCTGGCGCAGGCCGTCATTGCCAAGGATGGGCATATCATCGCACATGAACGCACGCTTCGCTTTGCGCAGGCGCGCGCGCTGCACGAGGCTCACCGCGCATCCTTCACCTTATGCGGAGAGGCCCGCCCCGCCGGAGCGCCGGAGGAACCCTCTTACCTCACGCCGGGCGATCTTGAAATCCGCGGCATCACCCAAAATATGAAAGGTCTGGAAATAGAGCTGACATGGCGCGGGGAAAACCATACCCTCAGCACCCCGCTTTACGGCATACATCACGGGCATAATGTGGCTCTGGCGTTTGCGGCTTCCATGCGGCTCGGGATCTCCGCGGGCGATATTCAAACCGCGCTGCAAAGCCTGCCGCAGATTCAACACCGGCTGGAGGTCAAGCCGCAAAGCGATGGCACCACCATTATTGATGATGCCTATAACTCTAACCCGGTCGGTTTTCAGATGGCGCTGGATTTGCTCTCCTGTATCGAGACGAAAGGCCGCAGAATTCTTGTAACACCGGGCATGGTCGAGCTGGGCCGGGCGCATGAGGATGCGCATGAGAAAATCGGGCGCATGGCTGGAAAATCCTGTGATATTGCACTTATCGTCCAGAGTGCGCGCATCCCCAGTTTCATCGCGGGTTTTCGGGAAAGTGCGCCCAATAAACCGCTATACGAGGTCGCAACCTTTGCCGAGGCGCAACGCTGGGTCAACCAGAATAAAATGCCCGGTGATGTCGTCTTGATCGAGAACGATCTTCCCGATCTGTATGAGCGCGTGCCCCGGATTTAGGCCGCGCCGATCCTTTTAATTTCCCAGTGCAGGGTCAGGCCGAATTTATGGCGCGCGCGCGCGCGCAGCTCCTCCCCCAGCATTTCCAGATCTTTCGCCGTGGCGCTGCCGGTATTGATCATGAAGTTGCAGTGTTTTTCGCTCATCTGCGCACCGCCGACCATAAGCCCGCGCCCGTCCACCATTTCAACCACCTGCCATGCGCGTGTACCCTCCGGTAATCCGGCGCGGCGCAGTTCATCCGGCGCGGGATTGGCGAAAGTCGAGCCTCCGGTAAATTCCTTGATGGGCTGGGTATCGTTGCGCTTTTTCTTGATATCGTTCATACGGGCCTTGACGGTTTCATAATCCTCCGCATGCCCTTTCAGCACCGCGCCGGTGAAAATTATATCCTCCGCAATGTCAGTATGCCGATAGGACATTTTAAGCGCCTCGCGGCTCAGGCGCAAAGCTCTCCCGCTGCGGTCCAACGCGCTTACCCCGATCAGAACATCTTTCATTTCGCGTCCGTAAGCGCCCGCATTCATCCGCAAGGCCCCGCCGAGCGAGCCGGGAATGCCAGAGAGAAACTCCAGCCCGCCTATACCCGCCTTAACAGCCGCCGCCGCGACATTGGCATTATTTGCCCCGCATCCGGCCTGAATAAATCGCTCCCCCATTACGGTGATATTGGCCAGGGCTTTGCCCAATTGGATGGTCGCGCCGCGCAAGCCGCCATCGCGGATAATCGTATTGGCCAGACCGCCAATAACCGTTAGCGGCTCTTTCAACGGCCAAAGATTGAGAAATTCGGACAAATCTTCCACACTGGCGGGGAGATAAAGCATATCCGCATCACCGCCACAGCCGAACCAGCTTTTCCGGCCAATAGGTGCATTTTTGATGATTTTGCCGGATAACGCCCTTAGATCTTGATCGTTCATTAAAAAGCTCTCTTCGCCGTTTTCTCTTTAAAGATGAATGCCAAAACGCGCCAGCGTCCAGATCATACCAAAATAAAGCGCAATGGTCAGGGCGCAGGAAAGCCCCAGCGCCGGATAAAAGCCAATGCCAGAGCGCAGGAGCGCGGGCAGCACCAGAAACATCGGCAGTGAGGGGATAACGTACCAGAAGGTGGCCTGCGCGTGGGCGGCTATTCTTTCCGAATCTCCGGCCTCATGCCAGAGCCAGATCATGGCCAGAACAGAGATTAAAGGCAGGGAAACCACAAGCGCCCCCAGTCCGGGGCTTCGCCGTGCAATCTCAGAGACCAGCGCAATCACGATTCCCGAAAGCGCCGCTTTAAAAATCATATACAGCATTCCGCGCCCCTTAATTTTCGGTGTTTACGCCGCATTTCCTTTTGCTTTTGCCAGATGTCTCTCCAGCTCTGCGGGGAGCGCATAGGCCCAGGCGGTAATATCACCCGCTCCCATACATATAATGTAATCCTCTGGCCGCGCCTTGACCGCCAGAATTTCCGCCAGCGCCTCTTTATTGGGCAGGGCGCTGACATCGCGGTGACCGTGCGCCCTCACCCCCTCAACCAGCGCGTCTTTATGTGCGCCCTCAATCGGCTCCTCCCCCGCTTCATAAACATCGGCGATTATGACGGTATCGGCCTCGTTAAAGCATTTGCAAAAATCATCGAACAGATCATGCAAACGTGTATAGCGGTGGGGCTGCATTACGGCAATCACCCGGCCCTGCTTTTCTGCCACAGCCGTGCGGGCGGTCTTAAGCACCACCTCGATCTCGACCGGATGATGCGCATAATCATCAATCACCGTGATGCCGCCGATTTCTCCGGTTTTGGTGAAGCGCCGCTTAACACCTGCGAACTGGCTCAAGCCTTTTTTCATGAGGGAGGGGGCCACACCGGCCTCCTGCGCGATGGCCAGAGAGGCCAGAGAATTCTGCACATTATGCCGCCCCAGCATTGGCAGGTGAACATCCTTGAGAATCACATCCTCACCGCCCGTCACCCTGCCGGAGAAGGTCACATCAAAAACGCTCCCCTTTGCATCGCTGCGCACATTATCAGCGCGAACATCGGCCTGCGGGCTAAAGCCATAGGTGATAATGCGCCGATCATTTACAGAGGGAATCAAGGCCTGCACCTCCGGGTGATCTATGCACAAAACCGCATAGCCGTAAAACGGCAGATTATGAATGAACTGGCGATAGGCCGCCTTTGCATTTTCAAAAGTGCCATAATGATCGAGATGCTCCGGGTCCATATTGGTCACAACCACGACCGAAGCCGGAAGGCGCGTAAATGTCCCATCGCTCTCATCGGCCTCAACCACCATAATATCACTTTGGCCCAGACGGACATTCGCGCCATAGGCATGTACAATACCGCCGTTAATAACCGTGGGGTCAAACCCTGCGGTCTCCAGCATCTGCCCCACCATAGAGGTCGTTGTGGTTTTACCGTGCGTGCCGGAAATCGCCACCGCCCATTTCAGCCGCATCAGTTCGGCCAGCATTTCCGCCCGGCGAATAACGGGAATGCCCTGTTCTCGCGCCGCGCTTAATTCCGGATTGCCCGGTTTAATCGCCGAAGAAATCACCACAGCCGCCAGCGCGCCGCCCGTTTTCGTGCCTAGATTGGCGGCGTCATGGCCAATTTTTATATCTATGCCCGCCGCACGCAGCCGCTTTACATTGGCGTTTTCAGCCTGATCCGAGCCCTGGACCGTATAGCCCAAAGAGCATAAAATCTCGGCGATGCCGCTCATCCCTATACCGCCTATACCGATAAAATGAAGGGGGCCGATATTTTTTGGCATTCCACGCATATTCAAATTCCTTATAAGTCACTGTCATTATAAACAATGATTGCTGTAAAACTTACTCGCTCCAGCCACTCACCACCGCAGTCACCAGATTGCCCAGCTTGCGGGCGGCATCGGGTTTGCCGCAGCTCCGGGCATTTTCCGCCGCCTTGAACAGGAGAGAGGGATTTTGCAGGAAAGTCTCAATCCGCGCAAGTAAAGCCTCGGCGGTGAAACCGTTTTCGGTCATCACCCATGCCCCGCCTGCATCGGCAACCGTATCGGCGTTTATTTTCTGCTGCTGGTCCTTATGGTGAGGATAGGGCACAAAAATAGCCGGGCGACCCGCGGTTGTAACTTCCGCAACCGTACTGGCGCCGGAGCGGGCAATCACCAGATGCGCCTGCTCCATTTCACCGGCGACATCGCTGATGAACGTTTCCAGACGTGCCTTTATGCCCGCCTGTGCATATAGATCTTTAACCCTGTCCATATCCTCTGCCCGGCATTGCTGAACAATATGCAGCCGCGCCCGGTGATCGGATGGCAGCTTTGCCAGGGCCTCCGGCAAAACCCGGCTGAAAACACTGGCGCCCAGGGAGCCGCCCATCACCAACACTCGCAAACACCCGGCATCATCCAGCGCCGGATAAGGCCGGTTATAAAGCGCCGAAATTTCCGCGCGGACGGGGTTTCCGGTGTACACGGTTTTTTTCTGGTCTTTTTCGGGCTGCCCCCCCTGTTTTGCGCCCCGGATATACGGCATGGAGATGGCGATATGCGCGGCCTTACGCGCCAGCATTGCGTTCGCCCGGCCCATGATGGCATTTTGCTCATGCAAGATTGTGGGGATACCGAGAAGCTGCGCCGCATAGACACCGGGGACAGATGGATAACCACCAAACCCCACCACGACAGATGGCCTCAGGCGAGAGAGCAACGCTCTGGCCTGCCAGATGCCAAGCCCCATACGCGCCAGACCTTTAAGCTTGCCCAAAGCCGATGGCCCCAATGTTCCGGCCCTGATTTCATGCAGAGGGATACAATCGAACCCCTCTTTAAATTTCATACCGCGTGCATCGGTAAGCACTTCGACCTTAAAGCCGCGGGAGCGCAAATCCCGCGCAAGCGCCTGCGCTGGCATGACGTGACCGCCCGTTCCTCCGGCACTTAAAACAATCAAACGCTCACTCATAATGATTTGCCTACACTCCCGGCGATGTGTTTACACCGCGGCGGGCGGTGCGGTGCGCCCTGTTCGTCTGGAGCGAGAGACCGCCCCGTGAAAGGCCGCTTCTGGCCTTGTTCCGGGTCAGGCCTAAAATTGCCCCGGCGGTAATGCCCATGGATAACAAAGAAGATCCGCCATAGCTCACGAAAGGCAAAGTCATGCCCTTGGTAGGGAAAAGATGCAAGGCCGAGCCCATATGCACCGCCGCCTGTAACCCAAAGACCGTAAGCAAGCCACCAGCGGCCAGCACCACAAACATATCATCCGAATCCATAAGCCGGTTATAACCGCGCAATAAAATCAGCCCGTAAATGCTGATAATGAAAAACACGAATAACATTCCCATTTCCTCACCCGCGACCGAAAAAATAAAATCGGCATGCGCATCGGGCAAGGACATTTTCACTGTGCCCTGCCCCGGCCCTGTGCCGATAATGCCGCCGTTTTGGAATGCTTCGAGCGATTTGTCAATCTGATAGCTATCCCCACTGGCCGGGTCGAGATATCGATCTATGCGGCTATGCACATGGTCCAACCCCTGATAGGCCATAAAAACGCCCAGAATGCCTACAATCAAAAGCAATACCAGTAACCGAAACGGAAAACCGGCCAGAAAAATCTGCGCCGCCCAGATAGACGTTACCAAAAACGTCATCCCGAAATCGGGCTGCAAAATCAAAAGTGTTACCGTCAGCAGATAAAAACCTGCGGTTATCGCATTGCCTTTAAAGTTGGATTTTTCTTTTTGCAGGGACATCATCCACGCCGCCATGATCGCAAAGGATGGTTTGATGAACTCACTGGGCTGGAGCGAAAACCCAAGGACATGGACCCAACGCCGCGCGCCTTTGATATCATTCCCCACCCCCAGAACCATGAGCATGGTCAAAAGGCTGCCGACGAACAGCAAAGCGGCCAGTCTGCGGATAAATTTATGACTGAGCATCGAGGTGCCCAGCAGCAAAAGTAAGGCCGGGCCGAGAATAATCATATGGCGGACAAAGAAATGGTAATACCCGTAACCGATGCGCTCCGCTACGGAAGGGCTGCCGGTCGCCACCAGCGCTACGCCGATCAGGCTCAGCACCATAAAGGCCGAGAGCATGCCGCGATCAACCGTCCACCACCATTGGCCAATCAGGGATTTATCGGTACGGGAGAACAGGCTCATGCCCCGCCCTCGTGGTTTTCACCGGCTTCATCCAGATTCATGACCAGCCGGGTAAAAGTCTCTCCCCGATCTTCAAAGGATTTAAACTGGTCGAAAGAGGCGCAAGCCGGCGACAGCAAGACAACCCCGGCTCCGCCCGGCTGGCCGCGTGCGCCTTGGGCCATGCTGTGCGCGTCCTTTACAGCCACATCCAGCGTGGCGCTCCGGTTATGGGGGATATCGTAAATATTGAGCCATTTGGAGAAATCCTCCATAGCCTCCCCGATCAAAAAGACATGGCGAACCTGCTCCAAAAGATGCTCCAGCCCCGTAAGGCCGCCCTCTTTCGCCCGCCCGCCCGCAATCCAGTATATATTCTGATACGCGGCCAGCGCCTTGGCTGTGGCTTCGGCATTGGTGGCTTTGCTGTCATCAATATAGACAACCCCGTTAATATCGCGCACCGGGAACTGACGGTGCTTCAGGCCGGGATAGCTCTGCATATGGGTCATGATCTCTTCAGCGCCCATCCCCATCAGGCGACATACGGCATAGGCCACTGCGGCATTCTGATGATTATGTGCGCCTTTCAGGGCGGTTAATCCGCGCAGAGATCCAGCCTCCACCGCGCCCTCCCCCGTTGCATCAAAAAGATTACCATCTTCGACATAAACGCCGCCCGCCAAGGTCCGGCGGCACGAAACGGGTATGGTTTTGCGCCGCCCCGCGGCGATCAGCCGGTCATATATTTTCTGACTTGGCTCATCATCCACAGCGATAACGGCCAGCCCATCGCCTTCGAATAATCGTTCCTTGGCCTCCACGTATTTTTCAAAGCTGCCGTGCCGGTCAATATGATCGGACGTGATGTTCAGCAGGACCGCAATATCCGGACGATACGCCGCGCATAAATCAATTTGATAGGAGGACATCTCAAGAATAAAAGCCCCGTCCTTCGCCGGGGTTTTCAAATCAAAAACGGCCTTGCCGATATTGCCACCCATGGCCACACTGCTGCCCGCGGCATTTAGAATGTGAAAGAGCAGGGCTGTGGTTGTCGATTTTCCGTTCGTACCGGTGATGCCGATTGTTTTTCGGCCATGGCCCATCCGGTGCAGCAGTTCAAGATCGCCGATAATCTCAATACCTGCCGCGCGCGCCGCGAGGACAACAGCATGCGGCGCCGGATAATGCAAAGGCACACCGGGGGCCAGCACAAGAAACGCGCATTTTTTAAGGTTTTTATCGCTCAGCGGCACAATTTCGGCGCCCGCTTTTTGTGCCGCCGCATGGCTTTGCGCCTTATCGTCCCAAGCCAGCACTTCCGCGCCTGCACCGCATAAAGCCTTCACGGCAGCAAGGCCGGACAGGCCCAGACCGAAAACGGCCACGGGGCGGCCAGCCAGTTTTTCAACAAAAGGTTTCAGGTTCATCATCTAAGTTTCAAAGTTGCCAGACCAATCAGCGCCAGAATCACGGCGATAATCCAAAATCGTATAACAATCGTGGGTTCAGACCAGCCTTTCTTTTCAAAATGGTGATGCAGAGGCGCCATGGCAAAGACCCGTTTCCCCGTTAGCTTGAAGGAGACCACCTGCACAATGACCGAGACCGTCTCCAGCACAAACAAACCGCCAATCACGGCCAGAACCAGCTCATGCTTGGTGATAACGGCGATAGCGCCCAGAACGCCGCCCATGGCCAGCGAGCCAGTGTCGCCCATAAAGATCATGGCTGGGGGGGCATTGTACCATAAAAACCCCATAGCACCGCCGATCAACGCGCCGCAGAGGATAGCCAGTTCTCCCGTTCCCAGCACAAAGGGGATTTTCAGATAATTTGCAAAAATCTCATTACCGACCAGATAGCTGATCAGACCAAAACACGCCGCCGCGATGGCGATCGGGACAATTGCCAGCCCATCCAGCCCATCGGTCAGGTTAACGGCATTGGAGGAGCCAACCATCACCAGAATTGCCCAGGGGATAAAAAACAATCCCACATACAGATATATGTCTTTCAGAACCGGAATAGCGATGTGCTGATTCAAATGACCGGGCAGAGATTCCATGATCCCGATTGCCGCGACACCGGCGATTATAAACTGAAGCAATAATTTAAGTTTTCCGGACAAGCCCTTGGTATTGCGCTTCGTAAGCTTCAAATAATCATCCGCAAACCCGATCAGGCCATACCCAACCATCACCAGCAAGGCGTACCAGATCAACGGATTTGACAAATCCGCCCATAAAAGCGTTGAAACACTTACAGAAATCAGAATCATCAGCCCGCCCATGGTTGGCGTCCCGGCTTTGGCAAAATGCGTTTCGGGGCCATCTGCGCGGATGGGCTGCCCCTCGCGCTGCTTGGCTTTGAGCCAGCGGATCATCGCCGGGGCGATCAGGAAGCTGATCAGCAGCGCCGTCATAATGGCGCCGCCCGTTCGGAAGGTCAGATAGCGAAAAAGATTGAAGGCGATATAATCATCGGCAAGGGGCATGAGTAGAAAATAAAGCATTCAAAGTCTTCTTTCCTAAATGTGGTTCCGGCCTCTTTTGTTTCAGATCAAAAGCCTAGAAATCTGCTGTGACGGCCCGCAGAACCCCTGCGAACCGAATTTTAAGCCGCGAGCCTTCGTAACGAAACACGACAAAATCACCGGGCGCAATAATATCGGGCACTATGGCGGCAATTCTGGCATTGCGCGTGAGAACACGCAAAGACTCCATTACATCGGCCACGACGCCGAAAGAACGTCCTGTATAGACGCAGTTGAGGTTAGCGATTCTGCGCGGCAGAGACAAACCTTTCTTTGATCTGGCCTGCGCTTTTTGCGGCTCGTCAATGTCAATTTCCCATTCGCGCGGCAAAGCATTTTTCAAGACAGCCATCTGGCTTCCATTACCTGTATCGACAAGACTGGTCACGCGCAAAACGGTATAGGGCGTTTTGGGCCGGGGCCTGACGCTGATCTTTACGCCGCCGACATCTACAGTTTTCCAGTTTATGTTATTTGTAATCATCTTTATATTTCAAATCCTTCAGTTTCGTTTAGCTTACGCAGTGTTAAGTTTTATCTTTAAGAGCCTGTGCGGCCTCGGTTACATCATCGAACGGGTCAGTTCGATCCTTGAAGATCTGGCCCTGTTCGTGCCCTTTTCCGGCGATCACCAGCACATCGCCGGGTTTAAGTTCATTCACGCCTTCCGCGATGGCCCGGCGGCGATCACCAATCTCGATTGCATTTGAATCCACCCCGCCCATGATTTCCGCGCGGATCGTCTCCGGCGTTTCACTGCGCGGGTTATCATCTGTCACCATCACGATATCAGCGAGGTCCGAGGCGATACGCCCCATAACAGGGCGCTTGCCCTTATCCCGATCACCGCCGCAGCCGAACACGCAAATAAGGCGCCCGGCTGTATGCGGGCGCAGGGCTTTGAGAATATTCTCCAGCGCGTCGGGTGTATGGGCATAATCGACATACACGCCCATGCCCTGAGAAGTTCCGGGCACTTTTTGCAGCCGCCCCGGAACGCCTTCAAGATTGGCCAGTGCGCCTATATATTCTTCCGTTCGGGCCGCATCCCCGGCGATCACCAGCCCCAGCGCACACAGAGCGTTCATGACCTGAAACGCGCCCACAAGCGGAAAGGCCACGCTATAGCTGCGCCCCATGATTTCCAGTTCAATATCCTGACCGGATTCAGAGAGCTTCGTTCCCTGCCACTGTATATCCCGCCCCGCCAGACCGTAGGAAATCACCCGCAGGCCGCGCTTGGCGCATAGCATGTCCAGCATGGAAAATTCGGGAATATCCGCATTCAAAACCGCAGCGCCGCCCGGCGGAACAAGCGCAGTAAAGAGCCGCGCTTTTGCCTCCAGATAGGCCTGCATATCCGCATGGTAATCCAGATGATCGCGAGAGAGATTGGTGAATCCGGCTGCGCCTATTCTCACCCCGTCCAGCCGGCATTGATCCAGACCGTGGCTGGAGGCCTCCATCGCCAGATGCGTTGTACCGCCCGCCGCCAGATCCGCCAGAGCGGCATGAAGCGCCACCGGGTCCGGCGTGGTCATGGAGAAGCTCTTTTTCTGCACGTCTTCTGCCCCCAAAATGCCCAACGTCCCCAGACTGGCGGCGCGATAGCCTGCTCCCTCCCAGAGCTGCTGCGTGAACAGCGCCGTTGAGGTTTTGCCATTGGTGCCGGTGATGGCCACGACATGCTCAGGCTGGGCATGATAAAAATCCGCCACGATCTGCGCGAAGGCCCGGCGGGGGTTATCCCGCGTAATCAACGCTACGTTTTTTGACGCCCCCTCCGGCAGGCACGTTCCCGGCCCGCCCAGCACAGCCACGGCCCCGGCGGCAATAGCCTGTGCGATATAAGCAGAGCCATCGCTTTTCACCCCCGGCAGGGCCGCAAACAGATAACCCGGCTGCACGGCCCGGCTGTCTTGCGTCACCCCCGTCAGGGCGCTCACATCAAACAAAGGCGCATCCACGCTCATCAATGCTCCCCCTTGCCTGCGCTGACATATTGCTTCAAATCCTGCCCATAGGCATTTTCCGGAGAATCCGGCGATGAAGGGGGAATCCCCAAAATAGCGACCATAGAGGCGATTACGCGGGAAACCGCAGGGGCCGCAACCCAGCCACCGGTGGCATAACCATAGGTTCTTTTGGTGCCCTTGGGTTCGTCAATCATGATAAAAACGGCATAACGCGGCGCGTCCATGGGGAATACACCCACAAAAGAGGATATCTTTTTATTGCCGTCATAACGCCCGTTTATAATTTTTTCCGCCGTTCCGGTTTTACCGCCGACCCGATAGCCTGCAACATCGGCGTTTTTACCTGTGCCCGCCGTCACGACCAGACGGAGCAGCTCACGCATTTTATTAGATGTTTTTTCGGAAACCACCCGTACATCCGTAGAGGCTTTGCCTTCGTCCTCAGCCAGAACGAGGCGCGGCTTGATAAGATACCCGCCATTTACGACAGAGGCCACCGCCGAGATGGTCTGCACCGGCGTTGTCGCAACACCATGCCCGTAAGAGGCGGTCAGCGTATTAACCTCCCGCCATGGCGAGGGAACCATCGGACGAGCAACTTCCCGCACTTCAAAATCCAGCGGCGTGGTCAACGCCAGATCCTCATAGAAATTCTGTAGATTTTCTGTGCCGACCGCACGCCCCATCAGGGCGGAACCAATGTTTGATGAATACATAAACACTTCGGGAATGGTCAAAATACGGTTTTCCGCATGATAATCCCGAATCGTAAAGCGCCCGATACGGATAGGATCTCTGGTATCAAAAGTCGTATTCATGCCCACATCATGCGTTTCAAAAAAGGCGGCGATTGAGAATATCTTGAAAACCGATCCCATCTCATAAGCGCCCAGAGTCAACCTGTTGAACACTTCGGTTTCCAAGGCCTCCCCCGCGCGGTGAGGATTAAAATCAGGCAGGGAAACCCCGGCCAGAATATCGCCATTTGTGACATCCATAATCAAACCGGCGCCGCCGATGGCACTAAATTCATCTATCACTGCGGTCATTTCACGCCGCAGGGCGTGCTGAAGCCGCATATCAAGGCTCAGGCGCAGCGTTTCTCCGCTGTTCAGATAATTATTAAACCCGCGCTCAATCCCGGCCAGACCGCGCCCGTCCACATCGGCATACCCCACAAGATGCGAACCCAAAGCGCCCTGCGGATAAAAACGCTGATAGGCGTGTTTGAACTCCAGCCCCGGCTCCCCAAGCTCCAACACGCTATATTGCTGCTCCGGGCTTAAGTTGCGGCTGATCCACACAAAACGCTTATCGCTCTGGAGCTTTTGCAAAATTTCGCCGTAGGAAATATCCGGGAATATTTTGGCCAGACCGCCTGCGGCTCTGGCGGTATCGGAAATCAAATGCGGATCGGCAAACAAAGATGCGGTTCGCAATGTCGTGGCCAGCAACGCGCCATTCCGGTCGGTTATATCGCCGCGCCGCGCTATATCTGCGGGCAAAGTGCCGGGTGCATCTTCGGAGCCTTCCATCGCTGAAAGCTCCACCGTTGCCCCGTTATCCGCCGATATGGCGCGCCCCTGAATGACCGCAAGGTCAAAGGCCCGAACGGCAAAAACAATATACATCAGAATAAAAAAGCCACCCATCAGCACAAGACGGCCACGCGCAAGATCCAGCGCCGAACTGCGCTCTCCCTCAATTTTTACGGCGTTACGGCGCAAACGATATGAAAAAATCATTGGGGCCGCCTCTCGCTCAATTCACCCAGAAGCTCGCCGAATGTTTTCTCCGCTTTGGCTGCTGGTAATTTCTCGGGAGGCACTGCCTTTTGCGGCAATGCCCGGGCTGATTTCCGCTCCGGCGCGTAAGCAACATCACGAACAACTGGCGGCGGCGGGGCGGCTTCTTCCATAAAGACAGATTCAGCCTCATCCTCCGGCACAGCGGGCAGAACAAAATCCTCGCGCACCAGCGTTTCCGGCGCCGGCGCAGCCAGATCCAGAAATTCGCGCGCAAGACGCTCCAGCCTTTCCGGACGATTAAGATTCTCCCATTCCGCCCGCAAAAGGCGCACTTTTTCATTTTCACGCTGGACAGAGGCTTCCAGCGACCGCAAATCACCCTCCACACGCTGCACATTTTGTGATGTATGCAAAAGTGCCGCGCCAGAGAGCGCCACCATGGCAAAAATTACAAAATTGACGGGCTTCAACAGCTTCATGCCGCGCCCTCCGCCTGCGCCCGGGCCGCCCGCTTTTGAACCGCTCTCAGGCGCGCCGAGCGGGAGCGCCCGTTTTCGGACATTTCCTGCGGGGATGGCCTTACCGCCTTGCGGGTCAGAAGATCGAACACCGGCGCTTCGTCATTTGCACCTTCGGGCATATAGCGCGAGGCCCGGGCCGCATTTCCGGATTTAGCGCGGAAAAACGCCTTCACCAGAGTGTCTTCCAGCGAATGAAAGGACACGACCACCATACGGCCACCGGGCTTTAGAACATCTTCCGCCGCCGCCAGCGCCCGCTCCAGCTCCCCCAGCTCATCATTCACCGCGATCCTGAGCGCCTGAAACGTGCGGGTTGCGGGATCAATACCGTCTTTGGATTTTGGTACACAGCTCCGCACAATTTCCGCAAGCGCGCTTGTTGTCTCAATTTTTTCTGCGGTGCGGCGCTCCACAATCTTGCGTGCGATGCGGCGGGAATGCCGCTCCTCCCCGTATTTATAAATCAGATCTGCCAGATCTTTTTCTTCCATCTCGCCAACGATATCCGCCGCCGTTGCGCCGCCGCGCGTGTCCATTCGCATATCGAGCGGCCCGTCAAACCGGAAGGAAAACCCCCGCTCCGCCTCATCAATCTGAAAGGATGACACACCGATATCCAGCACAAAGCCGTCAACTTTCCGCTCGCCCAGAAATTTTCGTACATCACCAAAGCGCCCCTCGACAAACTCCAGCCGCGCACCAAAACGGGCCCGCATCTCCCGCGCCCGCTCAATCGCCGCCGGGTCACGATCAATGGCCACAACCACGCAATCGGCGCTTTCTAAAATACCGGCGGAATAGCCCCCTGCACCGAACGTCCCATCCACATATATGCCGCCATCCACAGGGGAAAGCTGCTGCAATACTTCAGGCAACATGACAGGATAATGGCTCAAAACACTGATACCTATTGTTTAAATAAAAGCAGGAAACTACGCAGATAAAAAGAATCGCTCTGGACTCGAAAACTGGCTTAGGAACAAGCCTTGACTCTTTCACGAGTAACACTCAAGAACCCGATTCGTCAATGAATCCCATGAGTCGCATCAAAAGTTGTTCACATGTAATTTTTGGTGGACGAATCTTTTCCGAAATTAACAGACTTTATATCCGCCTTGCAAATTTGGAGAAACATCGACATAGTGCGCGGGTCAGAAGGTCGGATGGCCGCGCTTTAGAGCGAGGAAAGTCCGGGCTTCACGGAAAGACGGCGCCGGATAACGTCCGGGCAGGGTGACCTGACGGAAAGTGCAACAGAGAGCAAACTACCTTTTTCGGCCTCGGCCGAAAGGGGAAAAGGTGAAAGGGTGCGGTAAGAGCGCACCGCGCTGCTGGCAACAGGAGTGGCATGGCAAACCCCGCCGGAAGCAAGACCAAATAGGAACCGCATATCGTCCCTTTCCGGGCGGCGGTTCGGGTAGGTCGCATGAGCGCTTCAGTAATGACGCGCCCAGATGAATGGCCATCGCCTCGCAAGAGGCACAGAACCCGGCTTACAGACCTTGTGACCTTATGAAGAGCCGTCCGGGAAACCGGGCGGTTTTTCTGTTTTCTGCGCCTTCATCCGGCTCAGCGCCAGCAGCCGCGCACAGCTTAAAATATCGGGCTGTTCGGGCCTGTCATCCCAGCTTTTGAATTTCTCCGGGCAGAAATGCCGGTGATAGGCCACGACAACATCCTCAAACGGAACTTCCGGATTATAGCCGTAACCGCAGAGCAGAGCCTGAAAAGTCGCGCGGTTTTCCAGCAGCGCGGGCGCGCCGGCCAGATCACCCTCCTCCACTTCCGGCCACAGGCCGATATTTTTACGGGCCAGCCTTTCCCACGGCAAAAGATGACCGGGGTCGATTTTTCTGGACGGGGCCACATCGGAATGTGCCACCACACGTTCCGGCGCGATGCGGTGTTTTTCCATCAAACGGCAGCATAAAAACGCCAGCGCCCCGATCTGGCGCTCTGAAAAAGCCTGATACCCGAATTCATGCCCGGGATTAACGATTTCGATACCGATGGACGCGCCGTTGATATCGCGCTCCCCCGCCCAATAGGATACGCCGGCGTGCCATGCACGCTGCTCGTCCTCCACCAGATGCCGTACGCGGCCCCGCTCATTGAGGAAATAATGGGCGCTCACTTCCGAGTCCGGGCTGCACAGTCTTTTGAGCGCAGCCTTCCCGGTTTTCATGCCGGTATAATGCAGCACGATCATATCGGGTTTCCGCCCCGCAGGACGTTCATTAAAATTAGGCGATTTCAGGGCTTTTCTAAAAAACATGTAACCTTCGCATTTTCCCCGGCGAATACCATTTCGTGCCTATACTGTCATCTTAAACGCCGTACGAAAAGGCTCTTTATCCATGCGTTTTATCTTTCTGGCGGGCCTGATCGGCCTTATCATCACGGGCGTTTTACTGCTGGATAGAGCCACGTCCCGCGCCACAACAAAAGGAGATACTCTTATGAACACCAAGCCGGAAGGATACCCCATCGCCATATTCGCAGGCGGCTGTTTCTGGTGCACTGAGAGCGAATACCGCAGACAGCCCGGCGTATTGTTTACGCGCGTCGGGTATATTGGCGGGCATCTGGATAATCCGAAATATGACGACACGCATGATTCCAAATCCGGCCATGCCGAGGCGGTCGAGGTTACGTATGATCCCGCGAAAACAACCTATCGCGATCTGGTCCTGTTTTTTATGAAAGAGGCGCACAACCCAACCGAGCTTAACCGTCAGGGGCCGGATGTCGGCACGCAATACCGCTCGGCTATTTTTTATGCGAATGAGAAAGAAAAAAATATCGCGCAGGGCGTTATTGATGAAATGACAAAGGCCAAAATATATGACAAGCCGATTGTCACAGCGCTGGAGCCCGCCGGAACGTTCTGGGAGGCGGAAGATTACCATCAGCAATACTATGAGAAATACGAAGCCCGCACCGGCCAGCCGCATATCGCCGAATGGCTGAAACAGCAAAGCCGTGGCGGCGGGAAATAGGCCCGCCTATATCGCCCCCTCACCAGGTTTCAGGGAAGAACCCAGATACAGAGCCAGAACTTGGGTGAGCACAAAAAACAACACCCCCAGCACAGCGTAAGCGATACTGGTTCCGCCCTGCTTTTCGAGCATGATTGCGCGCTGCTCCGGGTCCGGCATGCTTTCGATGGCATTTATCTTTTCGACAACATGAGAGAAATAAAACGACTTGCTCAACAGAGCCATGACCAGCATCCCCCCCGTTATACCAACGCCGCTCCCATTGCCGAGATTCCAATACTCCTCAGCAAAACTGAGGGCCGCCGTGAGCACGCAAAGTATTACAAGAAATTTGATCATTTTGCGGTAGGCAAACCACGCCGGCCACAGCAGCAAAGCCAGCGTATTCCAATGGATGCATGTCAGCATTTTTTTGGCCGCTTTTTTCTTTGCGTAATCTTTCAGCCATAAGGTTTTATAATGTTCGAAATTTTTTCCGACAAATTCCGCCACGTTCGGATTATTCAAAAATACATCAACGACCAGACCGTCAAACGGGCTTTCTTTTGCTCTTTTAACTGTTTTCATATTTATGCCACCTTTCTTACGGTTTGCACGGCCAGCGCGCAACGATTACAGAGATTTTCAGGTTCTTTCACTTCGGGCAATATTTTCCAGCAGCGTTCGCATTTATGGCCGTCGGCTTTTTGCGCGCGCCAACTTACAGTATGCCCCTCTAAAAACTCTGCATTTTCAAATATAGTTTCTGCTTGAGAGACAATACAGACTTCTGCCCAATCAATATCATCTAATTTTTTCTTATGCTCCGCGTGCAGGTAAGCAATAATTTTGGCATCCAGCGAGGACCCAATCATTTTATCTTTACGCATCACCTCTAATTTTTCAAAAACTATAGTTCGGAATAAATGGACGAGAGTCCACTTATCGGCTAGCGCATTGTTTTCCCATCCTGCCGGAACCTTCACAAATTCGCGCAGATGAACGCTCCCGGCCTCATCAAACAATCCGGCGGGTCTGTGGGACCATGCCTCCTCCGCCGTAAAGGACAGAACCGGGGCCAGCCACGCGGTCAGGCATTCAAACATATGAGCCATAACGGTAAGGCAGGCCTTGCGCTCCGCGCTTTCCGGCGCGTCGCAATACAGGCGGTCCTTGCGGATATCGAAATAGAAGGAAGAAAGCTCCGCGTTACAAAAATCATGCAGATCTCTGGTCATGCGCAGGAAATCATAGTTTTCTACGTGATCACGGATTTTCGTATCCAATACGGATAGATGGTGCAGCATATATTGCTCAAGCTCCGGCATAGCTTTGACGTCGCGCACCATATCTTCTTTCGTAAACCCGTCCAGCGCGCCCAGCAAAAAGCGCAACGTGTTGCGGATGCGGCGGTAAAGATCGCCGGTGGTTTTCAGGCTGTCTTTACCGATGCGGATATCTTCGGAATAATCCGCAGACAAGGTCCATAGCCGGATAAGGTCCGCGCCGTGTTCCTCCATCAGCTTGAGCGGATCAACCACATTGCCCAGAGATTTGGACATTTTATAGCCCTTCTCATCCAGCACAAAACCATGCGTCAAAACGGCCTCATAGGGCGCTCTGCCGGTTGTGCCGCAGCTCTCCAGCAGGGACGAATGGAACCAGCCTCTATGCTGGTCCGAGCCTTCGAGATACAGATCAGCCCGGGCAACGCCCTCGAAATCCGGCCATGTTTTCGTATCCCCGATCACGAACTGGTGCGTTGCGCCGGATTCAAACCAGACATCAACAATATCAAAGACCTGATCGTAATTATCGGCCCTGTACGCCTCGCCGAGGAAATCCTGCGCGGGGCGTGCCCACCATGAATCCGCGCCCTCTTCTTCAAAGATTTCGCCGATGCGGGTCAGCACCACTTCATCTCTCAGGATTTCGCCTGATTGCTTGTCAATAAACACCGCGATTGGCACGCCCCAGGCGCGTTGACGCGAAATGCACCAATCGGGGCGATTTTCGATCATGGCGCGGATACGGTTTTCACCTTTGGCCGGAATCCATGTTGTTTCGGTGATGGCCTTGAGGGCGGATTCCCGCAGTTTTATCTCATTATCCATAGCAATAAACCATTGCGGCGTTGTCCGGAAAATCAGCGGCGCACCAGAGCGCCAGCTATGCGGGTATTCATGCCGGACAGAGCCCTTCGCAAGCAGGTTTCCGGCTTCATCCAGAGCCTTGAGCACGGCGAAATTCCCCGCGCCCATTTCGCCCTTTTGCGTATAAACCTCAAGACCCGCGAAAAGCGGCACATGATCACGGAATTTTCCATCATCGGCCACATTGTCGGGAATATCTTTCGCGCCGAAATGTTTAAGGAAGAGGAAAAAATCATCCTCCCCATGGCTGGGCGCGATATGGACAAAACCGGTTCCGGCGTCTTCGGTGACAAAATCACCTTCGAGCAATGGCACGTCGAAAAAGTCGTATCCGTTTTTATGCAGCGGGTGATGCGCGATGGTGCCTTGCAAATCTGCGCCCTTTACAGTGCCCAGCAATTTCCATTCTTCGATTTTCGCTGCCGTCTTTACGCTTTCCGCGAGCGAAGTTGCCGCAACGATTTTTCGGCCCCCGAACTCATAAACGCCGTATTCTATGTTTTTTCCGTAACCTATGGCGCGGTTTGAGGGTAAAGTCCACGGCGTTGTGGTCCAGATAACGATATCCGCGCCCTCCAGCAATTTGTTCTGCGTTTGTTTCACATGAAACGCAACCCAGACCGTGATGGATTTATGCTCTTTATATTCAACCTCGGCTTCGGCGAGTGCGGTTTTTTCAACGACCGACCACATAACGGGTTTGGAGCCGCGATACAGCCCGCCATTTTTAACAAATTTATGAATCTCCTGAACAATTTTGCCCTCGGCCCGGCTGGTCATGGTGCGATACGGATTCCCCCAGTCGCCCGTCACGCCGAGGCGCTGAAACTGCCCGGATTGGATGTCCACCCAGTTTTGCGCAAATTTGCGGCATTCATCCCGAAAGGCCAGAATATCAACTTTATCCTTATCAAGCCCTGCGTCTCTATATTTCTCCTCGATCTTCCATTCAATCGGCAGACCGTGACAATCCCAGCCCGGCACATAGGGCGCGTCATAGCCCAGCATTGCGCGGGATTTTACAACCACATCTTTCAAAATCTTGTTTACTGCATGACCCATATGGATATTGCCATTGGCATAAGGCGGGCCGTCATGCAGGACCCATTTTTTCTTGCCTTTTGCGGCCTTGCGCATCTGCGCATACAGGTCCATTTCGGCCCATTTTTTCAGGATTTCAGGTTCCTTTTGCGGCAGATTTCCGCGCATGGGAAAATCGGTCTTCGGCAGAAAGACGGTATCTCTATAACGGTCCTGAGGCTTCTCAGGTGGGGTTTTTTCATTGCTCATAAGAGGGACTATGGCGGGCAAAACCCCTAAAATCAAGATACTATATACGGCGCGGCGGCGCTTTGGCTGCTCGTTTATTGTATTCCGGTCAGCATCAGCACCAGCGGGATATAAAACAGGGCGATAACCGTGCCCAGGAAAATTGTGGTGGCGGCCTTTTCCGGAACAAGGTCAAGCTGCGCCGCGAAAGCCACGATATTGGCCGCTGGCGGTACCACCGACATTACCAGCATGAGGCTGTAAACCTCTGGCGTAAACATATGGAAAAACAATTTGTCCAGCAGGATAAACCCGCAGACCAGCCCCGGCCAGAGCACGAATTTCCCTAACAATGCCAAGGAGAAGAAACGCGGCCCGATTACCAGATGCCGCACATTGGAGAGCGCCGCGCCGATAATCATCATCCCGATTACGACATATGCGCCCTTGAAATAGGTCCAGTAGATAAAAAAGGCCTCCGGGACTTCGACCTGTGCGCCGCGCAGAATAAAGGCCAGCGCCATGGCGTAGAGCGTAGGGAATTTGGCCAGTTTTTTTAAGCTGGAGCGCATATCAAAGCGCCCGCGCGCGGCGATGTAATAACCGATCGTGGCTTCATAAACCGACCCGCCCAGCATGGCAAAAACATAG
Source organism: Alphaproteobacteria bacterium (assembly GCA_020848095.1). Lineage (GTDB taxonomy): Bacteria > Pseudomonadota > Alphaproteobacteria > Micavibrionales > Micavibrionaceae > JADLAT01. The sequence goes on from JADLAT010000017.1 coordinate 223,077, forward strand.
ATGGCCACAGCCTCCGGCGGGAAAAGCAGCAAAACCAGAGGCAGGCCAAAATACCCCGTATTGCCCATGGACGCCGTCAGGGCCAGAATATTGGCCTCTGGCCCTTCATAGATTTTGCGCCCCACCTTTAACATGCTCAGACCAATCAGGGCATGAATGGCATACAGGATGAACGGTAGAATTGTATATTCAGGCCGAAAATCAAGCTGAATAATAAAGCCGAACACAACCACGGGCAAAAATATGAAAAGAGCCAGATTGGCCAGTGTCGTGCGGTCCACCTGCAAAAAACGCCCGGCGATGAACCCCAGACCGATCAGGATATAGAGCGGGATGAGCGTTACAACCAAGGTGAAGAAAATGTCCATTTTTCCACTATATCTTTAACGCTGACCGGAGCAAGCCCGCGTTATGATTATGAAGGGCTATTTTGTGAAAGAATTTTACGGGCCAGCGCGCAGTCCTTTTCCATCTGGCGCGTGAGGTCGGCCAGCGTGTTGAATTTTGCCTCTCCGCGCAAATGCTGCACCGGCTGGACGCATAAGGTTTTCCCATAAATTTCTTCGTTAAAATCAAAGATGAATGTTTCCACCTGCGCCGTTTGTACTTCGAACATCGGGCGAATACCGATATTCGTGGCGGCGGGATGCCAGGGCGAATCATGCGTGCCGCCCTTCCCATCGATAATTTTAGCCCAGACGGCATATACGCCATAGGCCGGATGCACCGCATCACCAATGGCCATATTTGCGGTGGGGAAGCCCAGATCCCGCCCGCGCCGATCACCGCCCACGATCGTACCGCGCAGCTCCCACTTCCAGCCCAGAATTTCGTTGGCTCCGGCGATATCTCCCCGGCGCAAAAGCTGACGGATTTTACTTGAGGAAAAGACTTCCTGATTATCCCCGCAAAACTTATCCAGAACAGTTACCGGAATACCCGCTTTTTCTATATCCTCTGGCCCGCCCGCGCGGAGCTGGCCGAAACGGAAATCGCCGCCGATCACAATATGAGAGGCCCCAAGCCCAGATAACAGTACATTATGTATAAATTTATCCGCGCTCTGGCTGGCAAAATCCCAGTCAAAGGGCAGGGAAAAGAGGAGATCGACACCGCATTCCGCAAGGCGCGTTTGCTTCAGGGCCGCGGGCGTGAGGCGGTTTGGCGGCGCATCGGGCTGGAACAACGTATGGGGATGCGGCTCAAAAGTCAGAACGCCAAAACGCCTCCCCTGCGCCGCCGCGATTTCAGCGGCCCGGCTCAGCAAAAGCTGATGCCCGCGATGAAGCCCATCGAAATTTCCGATGGCAATCACCGCGCCCTTATCAGATTCCGGCACATCCCGGCAGGTTTCATACATTTTCATGCTCCACAGGTATAAGGGTTTTTCGGGCAAACTCAACATGCCTGTAAAGGCGGCATTTCCTCTCCCCCCTTGTGAGAGCCGTGCGGGCGCTGTATTGTACCCGAAATCGATAACAGGACGATTCGTATTTTCCATGTATAAAGTCTTTTTCTTTGGCCTTGCCGCCGTGTTTTTTATTGCCGACCAGATCAGTAAATGGGCGGTGACGGAACGCTTTATCCGCCCGGCGCTGGGCGGTGAATATGGCGAGAGCCTCTCTTTGGGTGCATGGCTCATGCAGGCGCCGGCGCTTTTGCCGCCTGTGCAAATTCCCGTACTGCCGTTTTTTAATATTGTCATGGTCTGGAACCGGGGGGTGAGTTTTGGCCTGTTCAACACCCACACGGATTACGGACCGCTGGCGCTGGGCCTGCTTTCCGTAGCCATTATCATCGTTTTTTCTGTCTGGCTCCTGCGCAGCCAAAGCCGTTTACAGAGATTGTCTATTGCTCTGGTGATTGGCGGTGCGCTTGGCAATGTGATGGACCGTATTCGTTTTGGTGCCGTGGTTGATTTTCTGGATTTTCATGCCTTTGGAATTCACTTCCCGGCCTTTAACATTTCCGATAGCTGTATTTGCATCGGTGTTTTTCTGTTGATCATCGAATCCTTCTTTTTTGAAAAAGCCGGGAAAGGTGATAAACAGTTTAAAGCGATCTCAAACAAAACCTGACCTCCGGAATTATAAAAATGGCGAATTATAACGGTAAAATAGTATTTTTCTCTCTCATGACGGCGCTTGCGTTTTCGCTTGGCGCTTGTTCGAATGCGAAAGAGAAGCTGGGGCTCAACAAATCCGCTCCTGATGAATTTCAGGTGGTGCGGCGCGCGCCTCTGGCGATGCCGCCGGATTATGCCCTGCGCCCGCCGCAGCCCGGCGCACAGCGACCTCAAGAGCGTTCAACCGTCGATCAGGCACGCCAGACCGTGTTTGGCGCGCAAGCAAGCGGCAACGCAGCGGCTGCGCCCACAAATGCGGGGGAAGCCTTCCTGCGTGAAGCGGGTGCACAACTGGCCGACCCGGGCATTCGTACAAAAGTCGATATGGAGACACAGGCTCTGGGCGATAAGAACAAGCCCGTTATCAAGAAAATCATGTCCATTGGCCGCGATACGGCGCCTTCCGCCAGCGTTGTGAACGCCCCGAAAGAGGCTGAGCGCCTGAAAAACAACGCCGCGCAAAAACAGCCGCCGACATCCGGCGAAACCCCCACGGTTGTAGAATAAAGGTCCTTTAGACAATGACATTCCCCTTCTCTCTCCGCCGCACGGCCTCTGTACCGGTTGTGGCTCTGGCTCTGTTTTTCTCTGTGATGCAGGTTGCGCAGGCCGACACGATAAAGCTTCAGAAAAAAGAAGTGGTCTCCGGCACGCAGCCCGAAGAAGAAGATGCAGAGCGCAAAAAAGTTTTTGATGCGGAATCCTTTACGCTGGACAACGGGATGGAGATTGTCGTTATCCCCAACCACCGCGCCCCGGTTATTACGCATATGATATGGTACAAGGTCGGCGCGGCGGATGAGGAATGGGGCAAATCCGGCATTGCGCATTTTCTTGAGCATTTGATGTTCAAAGGTTCTGACCGTGTGAATATGCCGCCTTTGGCGCCGGGCGAATTTTCCAAGCTTATCCGCTCCATGGGTGGAAATGACAATGCGTTTACCTCTCATGATTATACGGCCTATTTCCAATCTGTTGCCTCGGACCGGCTTGAGGATGTCATGCGCATGGAAGCGGGCCGTATAAACGGTATGAACCCGCCCACCGGTGAGATCGAATCCGAGCGCCGCGTGGTGCTGGAAGAGCGCCGCCAGCGTACCGATAACGATCCGCGCGGGCAGTTCAACGAGCAGCTTGCTGCTGCCGCCTTTATTAATCACCCTTATGGTATTCCCGTTATTGGCTGGGGCCATGAAATCAGCCAGATGCAATGGGCGGATGTTAAATCCTTCTATGATCGCTGGTACGCGCCGAATAACGCTATTCTCGTTGTTTCCGGCGATGTCAGCCCGGCGGATGTTTTTCAAAAGGCCATTAGCATTTACGGTTCCTTGCCGCAGGAAACCCTGCCGGGGCGTAACCGCCCGCAATCGCCCGCGCTGAACTCCAGAACCACCGTTACGCTTGAGCATCCGGCCATTCATGAGCCTATGACACAGATTCTCTACCGCGTGCCCAGTGCCCGTCAGAACAAAAAGGAATCGCTGGCGCTGGAAGTGCTGGCGGAGATTATGGGCGGCGGGCCAAGCTCCCGGCTTTATAAGACCCTGGTATCGGAGAAAAAAATCGCGACAGAGGCCGGGTTATCCTATAGCAGCGATTCCTGGGATGATGCCAGCCTGTGGGTCTATGCCACGCCCGCCAAGGGCCGGACGCCTCAGGATCTTGAAAAGGCTTTGGAACAGGAATTGCGCGTGCTGGTTTCAAAGGGCGTTACGCCAGAGGAACTGGCGGATGCAAAATCCCGCTTGCAGGATGAGGCCGCCTACGCGCTTGACAGCCTGACCGGGCCAGCGATGGTGATTGGTAATGCGCTGGCGACCGGGGCGAATATCGAAGATGTTGAATACTGGCCCTATGATATTGCCGAAGTGACGGCGCAGCAGGCTCTGGCCGTTGCCAGAGCCTATCTCAACCCCGATGCGCCGGGTCCTCACCCGCCGGTGACCGGTTATCTCCTGCCGAAGGCTGAAAAGAAAAGCGCGCCCGATAAAGAGCCCAAGCCCCAAAGGCGGCGGGAGCAAGAAGTACGATGAAAAAACAGCTTTTTGCGTGCGCCATTGCGATTTTATGTCTGGGGGGTTTCGGATACCCCTCCGGCGCACGCGCGAGCCTGCTGAACATTCAGGAAGTTGTCAGCCCCGGCGGGATTACCGCCTGGCTGATTGAGGATCATTCCGTTCCGGTTATCGCGCTGGAATTTGCCTTTCGCGGCGCGGGATCCATACAGGACTCGCCGGAGAAGCAAGGGCTGGTGCGAATGGCCTCCAACACCATGGATGAGGGTGCGGGCGATTTAAACGCACAGGCCTTTCAAAAGGAATTGCGCGACCGTGTTATCAGCTTGCATTTCGGTGCCAGCCGCGATCATTTCAGCGGCTCGCTGAAAACGCTCACAAAGAACAAGGCGCGGGCTTTTACGCTTTTGAACATGGCCCTGACCAGCCCCCGATTTGAAGCCGAAGCCGTAGCCCGCATGCGCGCGGCGAATGAAAGCCGGATTCGCTCTTCCCTTTCGGACCCGGAATGGATGGCTGCCCGGCTGCAAAATGACAAGGTTTTTGCCGGACACCCTTACGCGCTGAACAGCGGTGGGACGCTCTCCTCTCTGGACCGGATTACGTCCGCCGATCTACAGAAATTTCACAAGACCATGCTTGGGAAAAATAATCTGGCCGTGGCCGTGGCCGGTGATATTGAGGCCGATGATCTGGCACTGGCGCTGGATGAGATTTTTGGCGCATTGCCGAGCGTTACGATCGCAGAGCCTGTACATATCGACATTCAAAATCAGGGAAAGATTTTCCTTCTGTCGCAGGACACCCCGCAAACGATTATCGAGATAATGCAGCCCGGTATTAAACGGAATGACCCCGCATATCACACAGCGCAGGTGATGAATTTTATTTTAGGATCCTCCGGCTTTGGTTCGCGCCTGACCGAGGAAATCCGGGAAAAAAGAGGCCTGACCTATGGTATATATACCGGGCTTCAAAGCATGGATTACGCCGATGGTTTGAATGTTTCGACCTCCACCGCGAATGAGAATGTTCCTGAGATGCTGAAGCTTGTTCGGGCGGAATTCATGCGTATGCAAGAGAGCATGGTTACGGATCAGGAGCTTGCCGATGCGAAATCCTATCTTATTGGCTCCCTGCCCCTGTCTCTTACCTCCACCGATAGTATTGCCGGGCTGGCGCTGGCGCTTCAGCTTGATCATCTGCCGCGTGATTATCTGGACGTGCGGGAGCGGAGCATTCGCGCCGTTAGCGCGGGCGATATTAAAAAACTTGCTGAAAGCCTGCTTGCCCCCGCGCAGTTCACAACCGTTATGGTCGGGAATCCGGCGGGTTTGAACGCAGAAAACACACCAAATCTGGAAACCATAACATCGTTGCCGAATGTCCAATAATGCACTGACAAAACGGCCAGAATGGCTGGCCCTCGAAAACCATTTCAAAGAAATGGAAGATGTGCCCTTGCGCGCGTTGTTTGCCGATGATCCTTCGCGCTTTGATCATTTCCATCTTCGGCTTGACGGGCTGCTCTTTGATTATTCCAAGCATAAAATCAATGCCCGGACCAAAGCGCTTTTATGCGCGCTGGCCAGAGCTTGTGATGTGGAGGGGTGGCGCGCGCGTATGTTGAGCGGCGCGGCCATTAACACTACAGAAAACCGCGCCGTTTTGCATATGGCCCTGCGCGGCTCTACCCCGGAGGGGCTGGAGGTTGATGGAGAAAATGTCACGGATTTCGTGCAAGATACGCTTGCATTGATCAAGACCACGAGCGAGCGCGTGCGCGCCGATAAATCCATCACCGATGTTGTGAATATCGGTATTGGTGGCTCCGATCTTGGCCCGCGCATGATGTGCCGGGCGTTGATCGCCAGCGCGGACGGGCCGAATATCCATTTCATCTCTAACATTGACGGCGATGCGCTTTCGCTTTTGCTTGGAAAGCTTAACCCGCACAGCACCGTCTTTTTGATTGCCTCTAAAACTTTTAACACGCTGGAGACGCTTACCAATACGGCGGCGGCCAGAGACTGGCTTCTGGCGGCGCTTGGCCCGGATAAGGTTTATGATCACTTTCTGACCATGACCGCCAATCCGGAGGCTGCGCTGAAATTCGGGATTGCGCCCGCCAATATCCTGCTCTTGCGGAACTGGATCGGGGGCCGTTACAGCCTTTGGGGCGCGACCGGGCTGGCGCTCGCCATTGCCTGCGGTTTTGAGGTTTTCAACGACATGCTGAAGGGGGCGGCAGTGGCGGACCGTCATTTCATCCAAAGCCCGCTGGAGGAGAATATCCCGGTGCTTATGGCCCTTATCGGCATATGGTACAGAAACTTCTGGAAATATGATGCGCTGGCCATTTTACCCTACGCGCAAAGTCTTGAAATTCTTCCCTCCTATATCCAGCAGCTGGATATGGAATCCAACGGTAAGGGCGCAGGTAAAAACGGAGAAACGCTCGATTATCAGACCGGGCCGGTTGTTTTTGGAGAAACCGGCAGCAATGCCCAGCACGCCTTTATGCAGCTGTTGCATCAATCGCGGCAGGTGATCCCCGCCGAATTTATCGCCATTGCCGGAGCGCATCACGGCATGAAAGCGCATCATATGGCGCTTTTTGGTAATGCGCTGGCGCAGAGCAAGGCGCTTATGGATGGGCTGGAGAACACAAGCGAGCCTTGTAAAAACTTCCCCGGAAACCGGCCCAGCAGTACCCTTATTCTGGATCAGCTTGATGCTTATCATCTTGGTATGCTGCTGGCGCTTTATGAGCATAAGATTGCCGTACAGGGCGCGATCTGGAACATCAACAGCTTTGATCAATGGGGGGTGGAGCTGGGGAAATCCATAGCCGATGCGTTGATCAAGGATTTTGATAACGATACGCGCAACACCTGTACCGATAGCTCCACAGCCGGTCTGGCGCAGTATTTTAGAGAAAAATTCATAAAATCTTAGGTGTATTCTTCTTATACTTAAAGGAGTGGGTTAGTATAGGCGGGATAGCGCGTTTTTGTAATGATCGCGCCCCCCTCAAGCCCTCGCAGGAGACCGCATGAATACGATCGTTCCGGACCCCAGCGAACTTCTGCCGCTTAGCCAGCGGGAGCTTGACGACATCGCCGAGCTTCATGCCATGTATATGCGTGGACAGCGCGGCGGGCAGCGCGCGGCCATAAAGTATCGCAATCTCTCCCGTCTGGATTTTAGTAAAAAGACCTTTAATCAAGCCGATTTCACAGGCTCGCTTTTCGTTGAGGCCAATCTTTCGCACGGTGATTTTACCGGGGCATCTTTTTTTGCCTGTGATATGCGCAACGCCAATATGCGCAACGGAAATTTCTCGCGCGCGGATTTTCGCGGCGCTTACGTCGCCGGGGCCAATCTGGCGGGCGCGGATATGAGCAATGTCGATCTGCGCGAGGGCAAGATCATGAAGCGCGGCGAGCATGGCGAGCTGGTTGATCGCAAACGATCCGGCGGCACGGGGGCAAAGGCCGTTTTCTCCGGTGCCCGGCTGACGGAAACTAATCTCTCGGGGGCGCAGGCCTCCTCCGCCGATTTTTCGGATGCGGATTTAAGCGGCGCGGTTCTGACCGATGCCAATCTGGGCGGGGCCAGTTTTGAGGGCGCAAACCTGACCGATACGGACATGACCGGGGCCAATCTGTGCCATGCCAGTATGCGCTCCGCTGTTATTACCGGCATGTTGATGGAGCGCATCGAGAAAACCGGCCTTGATATGAGCGGCGCGATCACCGAACGCGATATGGGCAGCAAGCTGGAGAATCTGGGCAAAACCCTGCCGGAGCTTCTGGAGGAGCATACGCTCTGGGTTGCCACGGCGGGGCGCAGCGGACGGCAGCTGGATTTGAGCGGTTATGATCTGCGCGATGTGCTGGATCTGAAGAAATTTCCGCTTACGGCCATACAGTGTATCGGTGGTAATTTTCTTAATCAGGATTTGCGCGGGGCGGAAATGCAAAGCGCGGTTTTTGATCGCTCGGACTTTCGAGATTGCCGCATGACGGGTGCGGATTTACGTGGCTCCACCTTTAAATATGCCAAGCTGGCCCGCGTGAATTTAACCGATGCCAAGATATGCCCTCTCAAATTTTCCAAAGGTGGTGAAGAAAATATCCGCCGCGCCGACCTCAGCGGCGCCAATATGCGTTTTTCCACGCTTAAAAGTGTGGATCTGCGCGATGCCATCATGATGGGGGTGGATTTAACCAACACGATCCTCAGCGAGTGCGATCTACGCCGGGCCGATCTGACCGGGGCTATCCTTAAAGGAGCAAAAATTGAAAATTGCCGCCTTGAGGGGGCTATAGTGGATTTGACGGCGCTCAAATAACATTCTTCAGTGCGCTTGTCCAAAGCCGGATAGGCCGGATTCCGATTATTCAAAGTTACCCACACCGGGCATGTCGTGATTTAGCCAAAAGACCTGACAAGTACAAGAGCTGCGCAGTATTGTCGCCTTATGCGCATACGTTATCTGCCGGAAACCCTGATTAACCAGATTGCCGCCGGGGAGGTCATTGAACGCCCCTTCGCCGCTGTGAAGGAACTGGTGGAAAATGCCATTGATGCCGGCTCCACAAAAATAGAAATCTCTTTGCGGGCGGGCGGTAAGAGCCTGATCGTGGTGCGTGATAACGGTTTTGGGATGAGCCGGGAAGATCTGGCCGCCGCGGTGGACCGGCACGCTACCTCCAAGCTGAACGGGGATGATCTTCTGGATATTGCCTCTTTGGGCTTTCGGGGGGAGGCTTTGGCCTCCATCGGGGCGGTGGCGCGGCTGAAGATCATGACGCGGGAGCGCGGCGGTGAGGGCTGGCAGATTACCATAGAAGGAGGAAGAAAAAGCGAGGTGACGCCCTGCGCCCATCCATCCGGCACGCAGATCGAGGTGCGCGATTTATTCTATGCCACGCCCGCGCGGTTAAAATTCATGAAGACCGAACGCGCTGAGCTTATGGCGGTTAAGGACACCGTTCTGCGGCTGGCGATGGCCTTTCCCGCGATTGGTTTTCAGCTTTCCAGCGATGAAAAGGATTCGTTGAATTTTCCCGCCGGGCAGACGCAACAAGACCGATTGTCCGCTGTTCTTGGCCGTGATTTTGGCGAAAACGCCATGCCGATAGAGGCCGAGCGGGAGGGAGTGGCGCTTTCAGGGTTTGCCGCCCTGCCCACCTATACGCGCGGCACATCGCAGTACCAGTATCTTTTCGTCAATGGGCGACCCGTGCGGGACAAGCTTTTGCATGGCTGCGTTCGGGCGGCCTATGCCGATGTTCTGCACCGGGACCGCCACCCGGTTATGGCCCTGTTTATCGCGCTTTCCGGGGAGAATGTGGATGTAAATGTCCACCCGGCCAAGGCGGAGGTGCGTTTTCGTGACCCGGCATTGGTGCGCGGATTGGTGATCAGCGCCCTTAAGCATGCGCTGCACGCTCACGGCCAGCAGAGCTCCAGCACCGTTTCGGCGCATATGCTGGGCGCTTTCCGGCCTGCCGGTTCGGGCGGCGGCGCGGCGTCTTTGGGGTTGGCTTTGCCGCTGCATCGCGGAGGGTCGCCGGCGGTGCCTTATGCCTATACGCGTTCTCATCCGGCCAGCAACCTTCATATGGCCGAGGCCGTGCAGCAGGCCTATGCGCCGCCGCAGGGTTTTCAAGACAGCCACCTCACCCCTTCCGCACGCGCAGCAGAGGAAACGAGCGAGGATTTCGATCTTACCGCCTATCCGCTGGGCGCGGCGCGGGCGCAAATCCATGAAAACTATATCATCGCGCAGAGTGAAAACGGCCTTATCATCGTGGACCAGCATGCCGCGCATGAGCGGCTGGTCTATGAGCGGTTTAAGGCCCAGTTCAATGCCAGCGGGGTTGAGAAACAGGGTTTGCTCCTGCCGGAGATTGTGGAGCTGGGCGAGAGCGAGGCCGAGCGGCTTTTGCGGCATGCGCCGGATCTGGCCCGGCTGGGGCTGGAGATCGAGCCATTCGGCGCGGGGACAGTGGCGGTGCAGGCCATTCCCGCGCTTTTATGCGGCAAGCTGGATACTGCGGGGCTGATCCGTGATCTGGCCGATGAGATTACCGAGCATGAACGCGCGCAGGGGCTGGAGGAGAAGATGAACGCCATGCTTTCCACCATGGCCTGTCATGGCTCCGTTCGCTCTGGCCGGCGCATGAATACAGAGGAGATGAACGCGCTGCTTCGCCAGATGGAAACTACGCCGCTTTCCGGGCAATGCAACCACGGACGCCCGACCTATATCGAGCTATCCTTGATGGATATTGAAAAGCTGTTCGGGCGGCGTTGAGGACTGAGCGTCAGGGAAGAATTCTCAGAAATGCGGCGGCGGCCTTGAGGTCCGCTTGGGCGGCCTGATCCTTTTTTTCCTGCGCCGGGTCGGGACCATAGAATTTTTCATTGTAAATCTCGGCCTTGAAATTTTCTTCAACCCGCATGGCGGCAAAGGCCTGCTCCGGTGTTAAGGCCCCCTCCACAAAGGCCAGCGCCAGCACGACCGAGCCAGTCAACGGCGTGAGCAGCTGCAAGGCCGTGAAGCGCGCATCATCCAGCGCCGCCACCGCGCTTTTGAGCTTTTCATGTGCTGCTTCCGGCTGGCGCAGCGCAGCCAGCGTTTCCGTGGTTTCCAGCCGGACGCCAAAGCGCGTTTCGAACCAGTCCAGCCACGGATTCCAAGCTGCCGCCTGTGCTTCAACCTGCCCTTCCGGTTCTGGGCCGGCGCGGTAGCATAGGAGATCGGTATCGAGATATTTCAGGAGCATCCCGCTCATCTCGCTGCGCCCCTCAGCGACCTGATCAATCTGGGTGCTCAGGATCTGGGTCAGCGGCATGGTTTGCGGATTGATGGAATCTGTCTGTGCAGCCCATTCCTGCATAATCGCCTCGGCCAGCGCGGGGGTGGCGCAGGTCAAAATGCGGCCCATCGTGGTTTTCACGGGGCGCCCGTCAAGGCAGATTCCCCAGCCCTGCGGCGTTTCCAAAGTCGAGACGAGTTTATAGAATTTTTTCACGGACCGCCCTCTATGATGGCCGGGGATTCTGCCGGCGGGGATTCTATGGGCGGCGCTTCCAGAATTTCAGCCTCGATCATGTGCGCGCGGCAAGGATGATCCGCCGCCAGCGGCAAGCCCGGCAGGCCTGAGAATTTAAAATCAGGCCCGGCGGCGTCCCCCGCCATAGCGCCCGCATCCATATTAATGCCAAAAGTGTCTTTTGTCGCGCCAAGCTCGCCCCAGGCCCCTTTGACATGAGCGGCGAAGGGTTGTTTGAGGACCGAATCGCCATTGATGCGCGAGTGGACATTCATCTCCAGAAGGTCGTTTTGGAAATCGTACTGCCCGCTCATTTGTACTGTGGCCTGCGCGGTATCGGCCAGGATTGTCCCGGTGCGGGCTATCGCATTTTCCACATCAAGATCGATCACGGCGCAGCGCAAATCCAGCATGGTATTATTATCCATGCCCGGTAAAACCGCGCCGGGCAAACCGGCCCCCCAAAGCGCGAGTGCGCCGGTGCGAATGTGTCCCTCCCCGGCGATGAAGCTTATTTTTCCACGCAATGCGCCCAAAAGGGCGTCCGGGTTTTCCCCTTCCGCCTTTAGATTGATACCGATATCGGCCCGGCCTTCGATTTCTGCCTCCAGATCAAACTGCCGTTGCAGGGCCGCATAATCAAAACCCTGTACGCCAATCTGGATGCTCAGATTTTCGAGGGGCTGGGTACTATCCAGCGTGATTTTTCCGGAAAGCGCACCATTCATGATTTCTCCGCTCAAGGGGGCGATTGTAAGATGCTGCGCCTCTTTAGTAAGCTTTGTCTCGACCGTGCCCCAATCCACTTCACCCACTGTGAAATTCTCCAGATTGAGGTCAATATCCAGTGCGGGGTCAAACGGCCCCAAGGTGCGCAGCAGAAAATCTCCGATTTGGATAGCGGGCGCGGCCGGCAGAAAATCGGATGTGTTGAAAAGTCCGGCTTTTACCTGTCCCTGCACAAGGGGTGGTGCGTGTCCAAGATCCAAAACCAGATCGGGATGTAAGACCGTTTTATGCGGCAACACATCCATGCGCCCCTTTAGAGAAATTTTGTCCCCGCCCAGACGCGTCAGCGCGAGGGTGCCGGTGAGCACTTCCTGATCGCCGGAGCGCAATTTAAAACCATCCAGCGTTATATCATTTTTGGGATCTCTTTTTAAAACCCCCTCCAGCACGATTTCGCCCAGGGTCAGGATCATCTGCATATCCGCCATTGGGGTATAGACGCCGCGATCGGCCAATTCCTGCGGATTAAACGCGATTTTCAGGCTAAGCGGCCTGCCGTCCAGATTTCCCTCGGCGGCCAAAAAGGCTCCTTCTTCCTCTTTCCTAAGGCCGATATACTCAAAACTGAGGGGTTTGCCCAGAAGGCTGCCCGCCGCCGCGCGCATATCCTGTATGGAGAATGAACGGAACCTCTGGCGCTTAAACGTCACATCAAAAAAACCAATGCTGATCTGCGCCTTGCCTATATAGATGGCAACATCTCCGGTTTTAACGTCTCTGAGTTCAAGATTTTCCAGATCAACCGCTATCTCAGGGAAAAAATGCATCGCATTTAATTTTCCAACATGCGCCGTATAGTTGGTGTTTTCACTGAGATACTGCTCTATCGATTCTTTTAAAACATCGCTGGAGCCGCCGAGATTGGCCAAAACGGTGAAGAGGATAAACAGGAAAAAAGAAGAATATAAAACAAGCGGGATGAGCCACCCGAACCGCTTTTTTCGGGGTTTTTCCGGCGCAAGGGATTCGTCCTCAGGCTCCGCTGTCTCCTCTTCCGAGACAACAGAGGATTCGGGTGCGTTGTCTGCAATTTCAGTTTCGTTGTTGTCCGGATTTTGTTCCTGATCTTCTATCACGATTTTAAGGCCTTTCTCAGCTTTTCACATCCGCAAAGGGATCGCCCTTGGCATTGCTTTCAAAGCCCATGGCCTTCCAGCTTCGCGCCAATTCGGGAGATAAAGGCGCCGTAATATCAAGACGCCCTTTGCCGGAGGGATGCGCACATAAAATACGCCGCGCATGCAAATGCAGCCCCTTATGGAGATCAATCCCGTCCAGCCCGATGATTTGATGCTCATGCTCGACATCGCGGTCGCCGTATTTTGTATCGCCGATAACGGGCGTGCCCATCAACGCGGCATGAACGCGAATCTGGTGCGTCCGGCCTGTGCGCGGCCAGAAGGCGACGAAGGCCGCCTGCCGGTGGGCATGTTCCAAAACGCGAAACTCCGTGATTGCGGGTTTTCCTTCTTCTTCGTTCACGCCGATGCTCTCCCGCTCCGGGCCGCCCATCTTGGCCAGAGGCGCGTTGATTGTGCCGTCCATGGTGGTTGGGGCCGGGCTGACCAGCGCCCAATAGATTTTGCGGACACCCCGGGTCTTAAAAATCCGGCCCATGGCACGGGCGCAATCGGCAGAACGAGCCAGCAGCAATACGCCGCTTGTGTCCTTATCCAGACGATGGACAATGCGCGGGCGCACGCCGTCCGGGCCGGTCAGTGCGTCCAGCATTCCGTCCACATGTTTTTTGAGGCCAGTTCCACCCTGAACCGCGAGGCCCTGCGGCTTATTGATCGCGATGATGTCTTCATCCTCATAAATCACCAGTGAGCGGATGAACTGCGCGTCCTTATCGGAGATTTTTTGGGCATTACGGTCCGATTTACGGCCTTCACCCTCGATCGGGGGGATGCGGATATCCTGCCCGCCCGCCAGCCGCATATCGGGCTTGGTGCGCTTACCATCTACGCGGATTTGTCCTGTGCGCATTAACTTTTGTGCGAGGATATAGGGGAGCTCCGGCACATATTTTTTGAGCCAGCGGTCCAGACGCTGCCCGTTATCGTCTTCTTTTACCTGAATATGTCGTACGCCGCTCATGATACTAGTCCTCTCATCACCGCCATTCCCGCGAAAAGCGCGAGAATGGATAAAAATACCGATCCACCGAGATAGGTGGCCGCTATCATATATTCATGCCGCTCCCAAAGCGCCACAAAATCCAGCGAAAAAGTTGAAAATGTTGTAAATCCGCCTAAAAACCCCGTAACAATCAGAAGACGCAAGGACTCCGAGGGTTGCCAGATATGGGCAAAACCGGCAATCACAACGCCCATGAGAAAAGACCCCAGCACGTTCACAATCACCGTGCCATAAGGGAAATCCAACCCCCAGACCCGGCCCGCGGCAATGCTCACGCCGTAGCGGGCTAAAGCGCCCAGAGCGCCGCCCGTTGCGATGGAGACTATTGCGCTTACCATTATTTCCCCTGTACAAGAGCTGAGGTTTCGGAGATATCAAAGTAGAGTTTCATCACATGTTGGCCCATCTTGGCAAGACTCAAAGGGGAATGGTCCTCGCTTTTGCCGGTTATACGGCTTTTGCGTTCTCCGATACCTGCGTCAAGATTCTGGCCGAGCGCGGCTATTCCATCTATCAGATCGTGACGATTGATACCGGGATCGGTGCCTTGCTGCTTTTGCTGGTCTCTTCCCGCATGGGCGGGCTGGCGAGCCTTAAGGACGGGCCAAACGCCAAAATTCATGCCATACGCACCCTTTTGAATTTTGTTATCAATCTGCTTTTGGTTTATTGCCTTTCCATCATGCCGCTGGCTACGGTTTATACAGCCGTCTTTACAAAGCCGGTTATGGCGATTTTGATCGCCGCGCCGCTTTATGGGGAGCGGATCGGTTTGCACCGCGCCACCGCCATTGCCCTTGGTCTTTTTGGAATTATGATTGCCTTCCAGCCCTGGCAAAGCGGGGCGGATACCCAGAACATACCGCTTTTGATGCTGATGGCTTTTACTGTTGCCCTGATGTTCGTGCTTACACGCTCCTTGAAGGGATCTTCCGCGCTGGCGATGTCTTTTTACCCGGTGGCCGGGACTTGCCTTTTGACCCTGCCGTTGATGATTATGGATTATACGCCCGTGGCAGCGCAGGATTTTTTACTGTTCATACTCTCCGGCGCGCTGATCGCCACGGCCATCACCTGCGTTTCCTGGGCGTTTAGAATCGCCGACAGCGCCGCCGTTTCGCCCATGATGTACACGGAAATGATCTGGGCCATGCTTTTTGGCGCATTGATTTTCGGAGACATTCCCGGCCCAATGATGTTAATCGGCGTTGGTTTTATTATTATCGCCGGATTTATTCTGGTGCTTTCGGAACGGCGATAGACACGAGGCATAACACCGCTTACTCTGTGATGGCTTAAAATTAAAGAGAGACTTTAAAAAATGTTTGACTGGATATTCGATACGCAAGTTCTGGCCAGCTTTTTGACGCTGGCGCTGCTGGAGATTATTCTGGGCATCGACAATGTGATTTTCCTCTCCATCATCTCCTCAAAGCTGCCGGTCGAAAAACAGGCCAGAGCCCGCTATATCGGGCTGGCGCTGGCGTTGATCATGCGCGTATTGCTGTTGCTGGGTGTGGCATGGCTGACCAAGCTGACCATGACCGCCTTTTCCATCGGGGCGCATGATGTTGCATGGCGCGATATTATTCTGGGCGCGGGGGGGATGTTCCTGCTCTATAAAGGTACGGCGGAGATCCACCATACCGTGCAGGGTGATGAACACGAGGAAAGCACCAAAAAAACAGCCAGTTTTGCCAGTGTTATCATGCAGATTGTTATTTTAGACGTGGTGTTTTCACTCGATTCCGTTATTACCGCCGTGGGCATGACCGATGATGTACCGGTTATGATCGCGGCCATTATGGTGGCCATTGCCATTATGATGTTTGCCTCTGAGCCGGTTAGTGCGTTTATCGAGAAAAATCTGCCGATCAAGATGCTGGCGCTCAGCTTTTTGCTGCTGGTCGGGGTGGCGCTTATGGCGGATGCGCTGCATCACCATATCCCGCGTGGTTATCTGTATTTTGCCATCGCGTTTTCTATGGGGGTCGAGGCGCTCACCTTGCTGGCGCAAGCGCGGCGCAAAGCAAAAAAGGCGAAGCATTAAGGTTATTTCTGCGCCCGCAGTTTAGCCCAATATTCCAGCCGTTTTTTGATCTCCCGCTCGAAACCACGCTCCGGCGGGTTGTAAAAACAACGCGGGCCGAGCTGTTCCGGAAAGAAATTCTGGCCTGAGAAGGCCTCCGGGTGGTCATGGTCATATTGATAGCCCGCGCCGTAGCCCTCCTCTTTCATAAGTTTGGTCGGCGCGTTCAGGATATTTTTAGGTGGCATGAGGGAGCCCGTTTCGCGCGCGGCCTGTTTTGCGGCCTTAAACGCCATATAGCTGGCGTTTGATTTTGGCGCGGTGGCCAGATAAACGCAGGCCTGCGCCATGGGCAGTTCCCCTTCGGGCAGCCCCAGACGCTCATAGGATTGCCATGCGGCGATCACGAGCGGCAAGGCCTGTGGGTCCGCGTTGGATATATCCTCGGACGCCATGCAGGCCATGCGCCGGAAAATGGTTTCCGGTGCCTCCCCGCCCTGTAGCATTCTGGCCATCCAGTACAGCGCGGCGTCCACATCCGAGCCACGCAGGGATTTATGAAAGGCCGAGAGCATGTTGTAATGCGCATCATCGCCTTTATCGTAAAGCGGTGCGCGGCGCTGGATAAGCTTTAAAAGCGCCGGTGAATCCATCTCCTCCTTTTGCGTCAGAATCTGCTCGGCCATGGAGAGGATATAGCGCCCATCCCCATCGGCCATGGCTTTCATCAACAGACGTGCCTCCGATGTGAGGGGCAAGGCCCGGCCTGCATCACGCTCGGCCTTTTGTAGCAATTCCTCCAGCGCCGTTTCCTCAAGGCGGTGCAACACAAAGACCTGCGCGCGGGAAAGCAGCGCGGCGTTAAGTTCGAATGACGGATTTTCCGTGGTCGCACCGATCAGGGTGATCGTGCCGTCCTCCATCACGGGCAGGAAGGCATCTTGCTGCGCTTTATTGAAACGATGGATTTCATCAACAAAAAGCAGCGTGGCCTTGCCGTTGCCCGCCCGCAATTTCGCCGCATCGAAGACCTTGCGCAGGTCGCCCACGCCGGAGAAAATCGCCGAGAGCTGCTCGAAATGTAAATCCGTGTGCTGTGCCAGAATACGGGCCAGCGTTGTTTTACCGCAACCCGGCGGACCCCAGAGGATAAGCGAGGAGAGATGCCCGCCCTCCAGCATTTTTTGCAGCGGCCCGCCCGGCCCGACAAGATGGCCCTGTCCCGCTATATCCTCAAGCGTGGAGGGGCGCAGCCGATCAGCCAATGGCCGGGTTTTGGATATGGGTGTTTCATTATTTTTTGATGCAAAAAGATCTGCCATTTTCCTATAGTGTTTCCTTGACCTTGACACCTAAGCTATGGAATATACCTTAACGACTGCGCTTTGGGTGAACATTTAAAGAACAATCATGACGGGTGTGCAATTAAAATATACGCAAGACGTGGCTGCGGCCACCGCGCCGCTCTACGCGATGCTTGAAAAACAATATAGCGCGGCGCATTGGGAAACCATTGCCCCCTATATCTTTGAGATCAATCGTTTGAAGGCCGAAAAAAACGCCGTTATCCTTGCGCATAATTATATGACGCCGGATATTTTCTATGGCGTGGGCGATATTATCGGTGATTCCCTGAAGCTCGCGCGGGAAGCCGCCAGCATGAAAGCCGATATGATTATTCAGTGCGGCGTACATTTTATGGCCGAGACTTCTAAAATTCTCTGCCCCGAGAAAAAGGTGATTATTCCCGATATGCTGGCCGGATGCTCACTGGCCGAATCCATTACGGCGGAGGATGTCCGCAAGCTCAAGGCGCAATATCCCGGCGTTCCGGTGGTGACCTATGTCAATACATCTGCCGAAGTGAAGGCCGAGAGCGATATATGCTGCACCTCCTCCAACGCCTTGAAGATTGTTAATGCGCTGGGGCGTCAGGGCCATGACACCGTTATCATGACGCCGGATAAATTTCTGGCGCGCAATGTTGCCGCCGAAGCGGAGATCAAGGTTATCTATTGGGACGGCGTGTGCGTGGTGCATGAACGCTTTTCCGCGCAGGATGTACGCGATCTGCGGGCGCAGCATGGGGATGTTGTCGTTCTGGCACACCCGGAATGTCCGCCGGAAGTTGTTCAGGAAGCCGATTATTCCGGCTCCACCGCGCAGATGGATGCCTATATCCGCGATCACCAGCCGCGCAAGGCCGTTTTGATGACCGAATGTTCCATGAGCGATAACATCGCGGCGGCCAATCCGGGTGTAGAGATGATTGGCACCTGCCAGATGTGCCCGTATATGAAGCGCATTACCCTGCCTAAAATTCTGGAGGCGTTGCGCACCGAAGGCCCGGAAGTGCATATTGACCCCGCATTGATCGAGCGGGCGCGGCTGCCGATTGAACGTATGCTTGCGTTGAGCTAGCTGTATTTATACTTCCGGATCATTTAAGATATGCACCGAAGAAGAAAAAGGCTGAAAGACCATGCACCTCTCCCCGCTTTATATTGAAGATGCTGTTAAGGCCGCCCTGAGAGAGGATCTCGGTCATGGATTTGATGCGACTTCGGACCTTTTGATTCCCGCATCAAAGCGGGCGCGCGGCATTTTACGAACCCGTGAAAACGGATATCTGGCCGGTTTGATCGTTGCGCTTTCTACTTTTTCCATGCTGCATGGTGATTTTGAGATGAGCGTTCATATTCAAGATGGAGAGCGCCTGAAGCCCGGAGCCGCTATCGCCGAAATCGAAGGGCCAGCGCGTGCCATGCTGACGGGGGAGCGCGTGGCGCTGAATTTCCTCAATCACATGAGCGGTGTGGCGAGCCTGACTGCCGCTTACGTTAAGGAAGTCAAAGGCACCGGCGCGGAGATTTGCGATACGCGCAAGACGCTGCCCGGTCTGCGCCTGTTTCAAAAATATGCGGTCTATGTTGGCGGCGGTGCAAATCACCGTTTCGGGCTGGATGATGCTCTGCTGATCAAGGATAACCATATCGCCGTGGCCGGCGGCATAGGGCAAGCGCTGGATCAGGCGCGGATGCTGGCGGGGCATACGAAAAAGATCGAGATTGAGGTGGATACGCTTAAACAGCTTGAAGAGGTGCTGGCGCATGGCGGGGCGGATATTATCATGCTGGATAATTTCACAACGCCCGATCTTAAAAGAGCCGTGAAGATGGGTGGCGGGCATGTGCCGCTGGAGGCCTCAGGCGGGGTCACGCTGGAAAGTGTAAAAGCCATTGCCCAGACCGGCGTGGATTATATTTCCGTAGGGGCGCTGACCCATTCCGTGCCGCAGCTTGATATCGGGCTGGATATCAAGCTTTAAAGGATAAACGCCAGCGCCTCTTTTTAATGGCGCGCCACCATCATCTTTTTGATCTCGGCGATGGCCTTGGCAGGGTTCAACCCCTTGGGGCAGGTGTTCGTGCAGTTCATGATCGTGTGGCAGCGATAGAGGCGGAACGGGTCCTCCAGCGCGTCAAGACGCTCCCCCGTGGCCTCATCCCGCGTATCGGCGATCCAGCGATAGGCCTGTAGCAAGATGGCCGGGCCTAAGAAGCGATCACCATTCCACCAATATGACGGGCAGGACGTAGAACAGCAGAAACACAAGATACATCCGGCGGGGCCGCGTCCGTCTTCACCGTTCAGGATATTGGCATCTTCCTGCGTTTGCAGCCGTTCACGGCCGGGCGCGGGGCTATCAACCTTGAGCCAGGGCTCGATAGCGGTGTATTGCGCATAAGCATGGTTAAGATCGGGCACGAGGTCCTTAACCACCGGCATATGCGGCAGCGGTGTTACCTTGATATCGCCCTTACAATCCTCGATGGCCTTGGTGCAGGCCAGCGTATTCGTGCCGTCGATATTCATCGCGCAGGAACCGCAAATCCCCTCCCGGCAGGAGCGGCGCAGCGTCAGCGTCGAATCCACATTATTCTTGATATAAAGCAGCGCGTCCAAAACCATAGGGCCGCACTGGTCCAGATCAATCGTGACCTCATCAAGGCGGGGATTTTCCGCATCGTCCGGGCTCCAGCGATAGACCTTGAAGGTCCGGGCGCGTTTGGCACCGTTTGCGACATTAAGTTTTTTACCCGGTTTAACCTTGGAATTTTTAGGAAGTGCGAATTCAGCCATAGTGATATTTGTCCTGCCGCCGTTGAGGTTTTATAAGGATAAGCCCTTCATGCGTCTTTGTGAAGATGCCGCAGGCGTGTTTTTCCACTTGCCGCGCCTTTTTATTCGCGCTATTCCATGCGCATGCGCAATATGGACCCGCTTATACTGGCCTTGCCCAAGGGCCGCATTTTGAATGAACTGGCCCCGATCCTGAAGGCCTGTGGCATTGAGCCGGAGGCTGATTTCACCGATGAGTGCAGCCGCAAGCTGCGTTTTTCCACGAATGATCCGGGGCTGGATATTATTCGCGTCCGTTCCTTTGATGCGGCCACTTTTGTCGCTTATGGCGGCGCGCATCTGGGGGTTGCGGGCTCAGACGTTCTGGAGGAATTTTCCTATAGCGAGCTTTATGCGCCGGTGGATCTAAAGATCGGGCATTGCCGCCTTTCTGTCGCCATGCCCGTGCAGGAAGCCGAAACGGAAAACACCACGCGCCATTCGCATATTCGCATTGCCACCAAATACCCCAATCTGACCGCCCGCCATTTCGCCAATGCGGGGATTCAGGCCGAATGTATCAAGCTCAACGGGGCGATGGAGATTGCGCCCGCGCTGGGGCTGTGCCGCCGGATTGTTGATCTTGTCTCCACCGGCTCAACGCTCAAAGCCAATGGATTGGCCGAGACGGAGACGATTTTGGAGGTTTCCTCCAAGCTTATTGTTAATAGAACGGCCCTGAAGACCCGAGCCGAGGCCATGGAAGCATGGATAGAACGATTTCGCCAAGCAACGCGCGCATGAATGAAACATCCAAAATTCGCCATGTTTCCATCGAAGATGCTCAAGCGATTTCCTCTGGCGGCCTGATTGCCAGAGACCGGAATATTGCCCTGACCGATCTTCAGCGCGGCAGCGTTTTTCAGCCTGTCGCAGATGAGAATGGCCCTTACGATCTGGCGCTCTCAGTGGAGGAAAACCGCCTTGTTTTTCGGATAACGAATGCGGCGGCGCGCCCCCTGCCCGCTCTGGCACTTTCCCTTAAGCCCTATTCCCGCCTTATCAAAGATTATTTTATCATCGTGGACAGCTATAATGAGGCCATTAAAGGCGCCAACCCTTCGCGCATAGAGGCCATTGATATGGGGCGGCGGGGTCTGCACAACGAGGGGGCTTCGTTATTGCAGGAGCGTCTGGAAGACAAAATTTCAATGGATCAGGACACGGCGAGACGCCTTTTTACCCTTATTTGCATTCTTTACAGCGAAAAAATCATATTTTAGGCGTAAAGAAGGGCATTTCAAACCTATTTACGGCGTATTTCCCGTTTTTGCTGCTCCATTTGCTCATAAGTCTCCAGAATTTTATTGGTATTAGCCAACATTTGCCGCGCGACCATTTCATAGTCGGGTTGATATTGCGGCAGGAAGAAATAGTAATTTGCCGGTTTGCTGGCGATGCGCTCTATGAATTTTTCAATGCCCTCTGCCTGTTCCAGCAGCAAGGCTTTTTGTGCCTCCGGCCCCATGCCCGCCGCATTTGCGCCTTGAACAAAACGCTGCGTATCCCAGTATGAAAACGGCAAATCGGGATCCATGTCCACCGCCTCGGCATATAAGGGCTTGCTTTGCTCCTCCGAAACCGCATTGCGTCCGGCAATCACCAGCAAGGTGGCATCCTTGGATTCATGCGCACGCTCCAGCGTTTGCGCCATCAGTTCTTCCCGCCCCTTGATCTGGCGGCCCGTATTGAAATACAATTCGGCCGCATCCATTTTCCGTGGGGCGTGGTTGCGGTACATTTTATCCAGAACCTCGAAAGCTTTTGCCTGATCGCGCTGAATATTGGAGTAAATCCAGGCATTGCGGAAGTAATCCTCGGCGCTTCTCGGGTTTTCAACCAGCTTTTGTGATTTTGTAATATCGCTCAACCCATCAACATTTTCATTGATTTTGCTGACATCCTCCCCTATTTGATCGACATTTTTGCCGATGACGGTTATATCCTCGTGGATCAAGCCCATCTTTTCCGCCAGCGTTTGCGTAGCGCTTTGCCCCTGCCCCACCATCATCAGGATGAAAAAGGCACCAAGCGCGAACAAGCTAAAACGCAAGGCATCGCAGACCGCGCAATGCACCACACCATCCACGGCCTTTTCATCCCGCGCATCCACCAGCATCGCCCGCTGGAAACACAAAAGCCCGGAAACAAGCGCCGCGCCGCCGAAAATCATCGCCAGCGCAAACGGAGAAATAAAGCTGGTGAAAAAGGAGGTTATATCGCCCGAAAGACCTATCGCGCCGCCAACAATTACGAACAGGGAGGCACGCTCCGGCCAAAGAATTTTATGAATAACGGACAGGTTTTTAGCCATGTGTGAATCCCCAAGAATAGAAGGCTTGGTGAAAAGCTAGCATGTGAAAACGGCATAAACAAGATGATGATCTCTCGGTTTATCTTAAAAATCGTTGATTTTTCTTGTGATAGCGCTATAAACAATTCTTCTGAACAGAAAGATGTTATAAAAACTCCATGACCAAAGAAGATCTTATTGAATTTAAAGGTGTCGTTTCCGAGATTTTGCCCAACGCCATGTTCCGGGTAACGCTGGAGAATGAGCATGTCATTCTTGCCCACACCGCCGGCAAAATGCGCAAAAACCGCATTCGTGTGCTGCAGGGCGATTCGGTGGTCGTGGAAATGACCCCCTATGACCTGACCAAGGGCCGCATTATCTACCGTGAAAAATAGACTTATACTGGCCTCTGCCTCGCCGCGCCGTCTGGACCTGCTGGCGCGGATCGGGGTTGTTCCCGCTGAAATCATCCCCCCTGCCATAGATGAAAGCCCGCTTAGAGGTGAGTTGCCGCGTGCGCTAGCGCTTCGGCTTTCCATTCAAAAGGCGCAGGAAATCGCGGCACAAAACCCGGGCTCCTATATTCTGGCCGCCGATACGGTTGTGGCCTGTGGCCGCCGTATTTTACCAAAAACGGAAGATGAGCAGAGCGCACAGACCTGTCTTGATCTGCTGTCCGGGCGGCGGCACTATGTCTGGGGCGGAATTACCCTCATTACGCCCACGGGCAAAATTATAAGCCGGGCTTGTGAAACACTGGTTCAGTTCAGGCGGCTGGAGCCTGCGGATATTGCCCACTATATTGCTCTGCGCGAGTGGCAAGGCAAAGCAGGCGGTTACGCCATTCAAGGCTATGCCGAGACTTTTGTTAAATTCTTTCATGGCTCGCATTCCAATGTCGTAGGACTATCTCTTTATGATACAATGATAATGTTACGCAGCGCCGGTTTTAAAATCGGCGGATGATTGTGCGTTTTTTTGATTATCGGGAGCATCCAACTGGATATTTTAATTGAAGAGCTGGAAGGCAGCTTATGGGTCGCGGCGTTACACAACGGGCGGCTCATGGGGCTGGATGTTGATCCGTCCAATGAGGAAGTTCGCTGGGGCTCTATCTACTGGGCCAAAATAAAATCTATTGATGCGGCTCTGGATGCTGTTTTTCTTGATCTTGACGGCGAGAATACGGGCATACTCTATAACGGTGATGTACGCTGGCTGGACGAAGATGGCAAAATGCGCAAGGGCGGCGCCGAGGCGATCGGCAAACGCTTCAAGGCCGGGGATTTCGTTCCCGTACAGGCCAAGAGCGCCTATCTTAGCAAAAGTGACGATGCCTATGCCGCGCTGGAGAGCAAAGCGCCGCAGATGAGCATGGATATAACCCTGCCCGGTCGTTATCTGGTTTTTGGCGGGATGATCGGGGAAAACCGGATATCTCAACGCATACGTGATAAAGCCATGCGCACGCAGCTGCAAAGCATGCTGGACGCGCTGGAGGATATTAACGGCTGTATTCTGCGCGCGGCGGCGGCCAATACACAGACCGATGTCCTGCGCCGGGAGGGGAAAATCCTCAAAGGCGCGTGGGAGGATATTCAGGAATATTTCAAGGATGACGAGCCTGCGCTTATTGCGCTGGGGCCGGATGCCATACAGCGCACGCTCAGCGATCAGGCCGCGCAGCCCATAGAGCGCATTGAGATCGTGACAATGGACCATTTTCAGGAGGTTGAGGATTGGTGCACTATTTTCGCGCCCGATCTGGTGACAAAGATTCAGCCCGTTGAGCTTGATAATGCCGCCGAGGATATGGCGCTGTTTTATTACCGGGATATTATCGGCCAGATTGAGGATCTGTTTCAGCCCTATGTCCTGTTGGAGAATGGCGGCAATATCATTATCCAAAGCACGGCGGCGCTTACGGCTGTTGATGTGAATAAAGGCGGCGCGAAGGGTTCACATCTGGCGGTGAATATCGAGGCCGCGCAAGAGCTGGCGCGGCAAATTCGCCTGCGCAACTGTGGCGGCACTATTGTTGTCGATTTTCTTAAAATGCGAAGCCCCGCCGATGAGACGCGCCTTATCCGCGCGCTGGAGGAGGCCTTTAACAGTGACCCCTGCACCGTGCAGATCCACGGGCTTACAAAGCTCGGCCTTTTGGAATTAACCCGCAAGCGGCGCACCCCACCGCTCAAGGAACGCTTCGACGGCACACTTTCTTAAAATCTTTTCCAGTTGCCTATAGACATTGCCCCGTCTTTTTCTTATAAGTTTCAATCCGCGTTTCTTGGAAACGCCCGAGTAGCTCAGTGGTAGAGCAGGCGACTGAAAATCGCCGTGTCGGTGGTTCAATCCCGCCCTCGGGCACCACAAACCCTCCCGAACAAAATTCGTAACATTCTGATTTCATTGTGTTTTTTAACAGATCGTCCCCGCATGCGAATCACTATAGGAATATTTGGGATACAAAACGGGATACAAAATGAGTTACAAAAGTCTGCTATTGCGTGGCAGCCTGCGCTTACTGGTAAAGTCCAGAAAAACAAGGCTATGGCGGCTTAAGTACCATTATCCGGGCAAAGGGCTGCCTGGGTTCTGTTAAGAGTTTTTTTAGGCTGCTGTCGTGACTTTTCCATATTTAACAACAAACGCACCAAACACGTCTATTGCTTGCAAAATACGCGGTGCATATTTTTTGATAAAGGCCCGGTCGAGTTTTTCACCATTTTCGTAAGCTGCCAATGCTGCGGCTCCATCATAATCGCAACCAGACAAGCGGAGTGTTAGTATCTCTGCCTCTGCCCCGAACGCCTTACCTGGCAAAGTCGCAAGATTGTACTCCTTAAGCAAAACCTCGTGAATATCCTGTGACGTCTTAATGCCATTGGTCGCCAATGCCTCGCGGAACGGCGCAAAGTCAGGATAATTGTAAAACGCACCTTGCGGCTTTGGTGCGATAATGCCATGACTGCGCAGCCCTTCGGCAATGGTGGTATTCATAAGTTCATGAATATCTGTGCATGCTTGCATATGGTCTTCAATATCCTTGTGCCGCTTATACGCCTCGATGCAGGCCTGCTGGACCGGGGAAGATACGCATGACCACGTTTCGCTAATGATGCAGCGTAGAGCGTTATGAAGCCCTGGGACGCCCCTGGGGATAAAGCCAATACCGATGCGCCAGCCGCCCAGCGATAGATGCTTAGACAATCCCGTCGTCACGGCTGTAACTTTCGGTGCATGTCGTGCGCAGGAGCGGTACTGGCCATCAAAGCTGACCAGCCCGTAAATCTCATCAGAGATGATCAGGACGCCTTCCGCTTCACAGACTTTGGCAAGCACCTGAAGCTCCTCACTTGGGATTGTCAGCCCGGTCGGGTTGCTTGGCGCGTTGATAATAATCTTTGTGGGATTTTTCCCGTTCTTACGCGCTGTTTTGATCGTGGCGCGCAGCGTCTCGGGATCAATATGATAACCCGCATCATCAAGTGTTGTTGGTACTTTCAGTACCTCTGTGTGCAACATTTTCGCCTGAGGTTCATAGCTCACCCAGCTTGGCACCGGCATTAGCAAATCGCCTTCAATCGCCATTTGCAACGCATATAAAACAAGTTTGCTGCCTGGCGCGATCAGAATATCTGTGGCGGAGATATATTCATCCCCGTAAATAGGGCGGTAATATTCGCGCACGGCTTCGACCAAATCATCCAGCCCGTCTGCCTTAAGATACTCTTTACGATAAGCCGCATCGGCCAAGGCTTTTTTTAACCGTTGTGGCACAGGAAAAGGCGACTCACCAAATCCCATATGATAAACGGTTTCTCCACCTGAGCGTTTTTGATGAACTAAATCATTAGCCCAAAGCGTTGGAGAATGGGGAAGATTTTTTATTGTTTCGGCTAATTTAATCGTCATGAAGCTCTATTAATCAGCAATTATACTGCCAGTATCTCCTTAAGCTTTATTTTGGTCAACCCCATAGGATACCCGGATGCAGAAGCGGTGGCCACCAATTAGGATTTGAGGCGCAGGGTCTGACGGGACCTTTGATATACCAGATTTAGAAATTAAAGAAACGAAACAAGGCCACGCCTAAGATGAGCGTAGCCTTGTATCACGAACCGTAAGAAACCGGCCTTAAACCACCTTTTTTGAGCCGATGATAAACCACAAGGCCATACCTACAACGGGCAGAACCAGCACAAGAAGAACCCAGACGAGTTTCATTACGGGATCAAGGCCGCTTTGGATGATGTTCACTATCGCTATAATATCCAGCACCAGAACGACCAGACCTAATAATCCATATTCCATTTTGAACCCTCTCAATAAATTTCATACCTGTACCAATGTATAAAACTTAGCTTCGGTTCCAATGGTTCTTTTATGTTTTATTATAGCCGGAGCGACGCGCGGCGGTCATTCGTCAAAGGATAATTTCAGAAAATTTAGATCGAAAGCGCGTTAGAGCGGGGCACACTTGATATTTCCCTTATTGGAAATAGCCACCAGATACTGCCCCGCCGGACAGGTTTTAGAGGCAAAGATCGCCTTTGAACTGAACACCTGTCTACAAAGCAGGGTATTATCCGCTATCCCAAAAGCGGCATCTGTAGCACTCGGGCATTTTGTTCCCACGCCGCCAATGGTCGCAGGAATCAGGCAATCCAGCCCCGTAGGTCCCGCCAGTCCGCAATAGGCCTGTGCCTTTACCTCAGTTTGCGCACTAAGATCACCGGCGATGTGCATTGCCTGCTGCGGCATGGCCAGAGTAGGTCCCACGCCAACATTGCCCAGATTGGTGTTGTTAATCCATGTTTTTCCTGCCGGGCTATTTAAGGAGTGCGTCCATAGGGATTGGAAACCGCCGGCACGAAAGAAGACAATATCGTCATAGTAGTTATTGCTATTTTCTATCATTGACTTGATTCCCTTTACGAAAATCGCATCGTTACGGTCACAGTTTTCCTTTTCCGGATCAACACCGCCAAAAGAACCGGGCGGCGCCGGTGCCGGAACACCCAGAATCATCACATTACAATCGGGAAAAATATTTCCGTTTTGGAGATACCCTCCTTTGCCGTTTTGGCCGTGGGAGACGATTACAAAATGCGCAGATCTATCGGGGACCGTCAGGCTTGTGCCATTTTCATCCTCAACCCGGATGGCGCCAATCGCGTTATTCACCGGATTAGCAGTGTTATTCGCATTGTCTGTCATGGCTTCAGTTACCGCATAGGTCAGGCGCAGCCCATACCCATCAAGAATATGCGCTTCGCGGAACGGTGTACCTGTGACCAAATCCTGAATATCCCGCGAGGGGAGCATGCCAATCATTACCACTTCGGGGAGACCATCGCCATCGACATCACGGCTGTCATCATTTGTGCATTCTATTCCGGCAGGGGTGCCCGCACAATCATCGGGAAGCGGAGAGGTGCGACACTGTTCCCTTCCGTAGTTTACATCCGCAGGTGGCAGGGTGGGGTCTGCCGGGCAGGGATAACGCCCCATAATACCAAGGTATTCACCTAGTGCCGCCTGTGTCATGCGGATGTTATCTACCGTTTTTTGATGCTGGATATGTATGTAATAGTTTCTGACAACCCCCACGCCCATCAGCATAACCAACCCGACGATCACAAATACAATCGCCATTTCGACCAGCGTGAAGCCGTCCTGGCTGTGCCTAAAGCTCTTTGCGCCCTCATCAGAATCGTACATTCATCGCCCCCCTACGGCGTGCAGGAACATACGTTCCAAATGTTGTGTTTTCCGGCCCCGAGTGTCACGTAGCATCTTTCAGGAATACCACAATTACACTTCTCCCCGGATTGTTTTCCTAATGGATATGGATTATTCGCCGTGTTAGGTGAACCTGCAGGGATATTAATGGTACAGGATTTGCAGCCACTGGCATCCACAAGTTTCCAGTTAGCTTCCGGCTCCCAATCTCCGGCACCGCCGTTGAGCGTGCAATCCCATTTCTTTTGGTACTTAATCGTACCAGCCTGTGCATATCCCCCGCTCGGCGGACAGGCTTTTTCAACAATCTCTGTTAAACTGCTGTCACAACTGCAGGCAGGGATACCGCTTTCACTCACAAAATTACCATACCATCCCCCACCGGCGGAACTGGTAACCTGCGTGCCCTGCGGACACAGCCAGTTTTTCACCTTGATTTCTTTTACATTGGTTTTGAGTATACCATTCCATGTAAAGCTGTTGGTTGTGCCCGCAGGGCAGGCCACATCCGTGACAATAGGCGGATTTGCAGGGCATCTACAATCCGAAATATCAGCACTCACAACCGTGGGGGGTGCATTCAATACACAGCTGGTATTGTAGCTAACTTGCGCCACCCCTACCACCGAACCTGCAGGAATGTTCAAATATTCAGAGCAGCTTTTAGTTTCAACATATGTGCCGGGCGTACAATTGCAAGTGCGCGCATCTTTAAAAACTTCTTTCCAGCGTGAGCTGTTGGTATTTGGACATTTTACTTTCTCTACACTCAAATACTGCCCACTGTAACCGACCCCCAGAAGCGTGCAGTCTTTTACCGAAGATCTGAAATCTTCCCGGCACCAGCAATCGTGATTATCCGAATTATTTTCTGGAGAATCCGGCGTTACCTGTGTGCTGCCGCTCAAAGACCAAGACCAGGCTATGCTTTGCTCGGCACGCCAGAACAACGACGTAATACTATCATAGGGCCAATTTCCGGTAAGATTTTGCCGTTCATGAGTTTGTTTAAGTTCCCACGCCGTTGTGCCATCAGCTTGAGGTGTGCATGTATAAATATCCTTGGTCAGAGCCGTATCTTCCGCTGGACCACAATCTACCTCGTTCCTTACCTGTGTATTCCAATTGTCAACATAGGCCATTTTTTCCGGAAACGTCATGAGGCGCGTAGCCCGATTAAATGTGGTTCTGTCCTCATCCGGGAGCGTGTAGCACTTTCCGGAGTAAACATACTTATTTCCTGAGCCGACCGGTATCGTAGCACTCCCCCCACAAAAAGGTGTTACGGTTTGCGCCGCGCATACCACAGGTGCGGCGCTACAAACAATCTTCCGATCTGCGTCAATTCCGGCTATGTGCTGGCCGGCCGGGCAGGAGATATACACCTCATCGCGGCAATCTTTCTTACCATCCTTGATGCCAACCAAAAATCTATCCGGAAAAGCGCCACCCTCGGTGCAGTCCATACCACCACCATCGGCAAGTCGCCCACCGATCAACGCCGGAGAGAAACAGTCCTTTGTCATATCCGTCGCGCCGTATTTACAAAGCTTTGAGGTGTTAAAAGTATTTCGTAATAAAGGATCCCCCACCCCAGCCGGGTTCGGACGCGCATTTACAGTTCCAGGTTCAACCGTGACAAGCGCCCCGGTCAGTGGGTCCATTGCCGTGACAGAACGGACCACCAGACTTTCAGCACTCGGCACCAGCGTACCGCCATCAACACCTATGGCGACCTTGCCGGAATTTCCCGGTTTTAATTTTATGTTATCCGGGTCGCTATCGTAACGCTGCCACTGCGAAAGCTCGATAGGTGAAAAATAAGCAACTCTATCATCAAAATTTTCTCCCGTGAGTGCTTGCCTGTAAACAGTGTCTCCATCACAATTATCCCCCTCCAGCGTGCCGGCAACACATGGTGCGCCGATAGCTCCCTGCAGGGAATAGGCACCATTTCCATTTCGCCCGGCGCTCACCAGAATAAACTCCAGAGAATCCGCGGGTGTTACAATACTGTTACCGTTTGCATCAAGGAGCCCTATACCGCCGCTGTTTGGAAGGAAACTAACATCTCTGGTCAAAACGTCCGTGACCGCGTAGGTCAGGCGTGAGAGGTATCCATCATAGGCTTCACCCTCCTCCAGATTCATGCTTTTAAACGGTAACGCGCCGCGTAATATCAGCCCGCCCGTACGAGGGCTTGTCTCCGCGCAGACACCGTTAATACAATTTCCCGCGGTGACCCCGGAAGCGCATTCCTCCAGACCGTATCCGGCAGAGCCAGGCACAGCCGTGGGCGATGCCGGACAGGGGTAGCGTCCGAAATCCGCTCTAAATCCGCCCAGAGCCGTTAAAGACATGGAGATAGAGGATTCCGTTCGATCCCATCGTTGTTTTTTATCGTAATTACGGTAAGCCGCAATCGCAGGCACAAGCAAGAGGCCGATAACAATCAATACGATTGAAATCTCAATGAGTGAATACCCGGATTGCTCCGTGTTCTTGTTTACTCTTAAATTGCCAACACGCATTTCGGAACTCCACTTGGATCAAAACCATTAAAACGTTGCCCTGCCGGGCATGTTACCACAGGAAAATCCGGCGGGAGAGTAATTGCCGCCCCGCCGATCGGCCCGCCGCCGCCGCCGCTAACGGGGGAGGCGCAGGTAACCTTGCTGCCCCCCAGTTCAACAACCGCTTGATCTCCAAAGAAGCTTGCGGCAGAATCGCACTGCATCTCCGGCACATCCCCCACGATCAGTTCAGGATCAAAACAGTTCGCCGTTGCGGGACCCGGGATATCATCACATATCTGGTCAGACATAATCCCTTGATCAACCTGAATGCTGCCCTCTACATCTATTGCATGCAAGGGATTCGTTGTGCCTATACCCACGCGGTCAGCCGCGGTTATCACATGGCTTGAGCCTGCGGGCGTTGGGTACCATGTATCCTCCGGGATATCCCGCTGATAGGCGAGGAGATCGTCAAAAAACCTCGGGCCGGGAATATCGCCGCGCGCGCCGACGGAAGCATCTCTGGGGTCGCTGTCATGCAGGAATATGGCATCCATGTTACAGTTTTCAAACTCAAGGCCGCCAGCGGCGCTGGCCGGACATGCGCCGACAGAAGCTCCATTGTTTGAAAAACCACCCGCGCCGGTTTGCCCGGTGGAAACAAGCACAAAGTCCAGATCATTCAGGCAATCCACAGCGGTGTTACAAAACAAATCCGGAATGCCATCTGCATCGTCGGGATCGCTTGAGGGAGGAGAGGGTCTATCCACGGTAAACAAAGTAACCTTCCCGGGA
Organism: Alphaproteobacteria bacterium; assembly: GCA_020848095.1. Lineage (GTDB taxonomy): Bacteria > Pseudomonadota > Alphaproteobacteria > Micavibrionales > Micavibrionaceae > JADLAT01. Next base: position 254,787 of record JADLAT010000017.1, read on the forward strand.
TTTCCGGCAAAAGTGGCTGCAGATGTCTGTTCCATGGTCACAGCATAGAGGAATCTATTGTGCCAAAAATCAGAAGCATGCCGACGGCTCATCCCCAGCGAGGCAAAAGGAACAGCACCGATGACAATAGCATTAGCAGACGCGTCTGTTCTGCATATTCCGGGGCCAGCTGGCGCGGCACGCCATGACGCATCGCTACAGAGCGGTGGCGGGGTGGCGAAACTACAATTGCCCGACACACCGTCGGCGGCATCTTCTTGCGGCACGATGAGGCTGGCGGGGCAGGGATAGTGCAGGTTTCCATTTTCATAGAACTGATTCATAGCAATGACAATTTCATTCTGTGCGCCCCGCGTTGTATAAAGCGCCACTGTCTTCATCCAGATTTTATAACCTTCGATAATGGGTAACATGATCAGCCCCAGGATGATGAGCCCTATCGCAACCTCTAAGAGCGTGAAGCCGCCATTCCGCGAACAACGATTCGCGGCGCAAAACCAGTGCCCCTTGAAGTGAAAACTCAACATACCCTCGTATAAACCCTCTTCAAAAAAATATTCAAAAATAACCCTCTCTCGCTATTTTAGCATAATAAATCTTAACGAAAGCATAAAAAAATATCACGATACCGAGAATGAGTAGCTTTCTTTTTCTTCGTAAAAACCTATAGTTAAGAGGTCATGGGAGAAAGATAATGAAAAAAATTATGGAATTTAAAACAGGAGAAAAAATTCTCTCCAAAGGCGACAAAGCCTGCAATGCCTACATGATTATCAGCGGTCAGGTGCGCATTTTTCTTGAAAAAGACTCAAAAGTTATTGATCTGGCCACGCTTGGCGTCGATGAAATTTTTGGAGAAGCCGCCGTTTTTGCGGGAGAAGCTTATGGTGCCAATGCTACTGCGCTTGAAGATTGCGAACTTTTGGTGATTACGCCCGATTCCCTCAGCGCCATGCTGGAGGGCGCCGACCCGATTATCCAATCTCTCATGCGTATGCTTATCGAACGCTTGAAAGTTACCAATGAGGCTCTACTTAAAAGTGAGACGCGCGAATTTATGGACATTGCCCTCATTTAACAGCGCGGCGTTTAAACACGAACCTCCTAGAAAAAGGCCAGAACATCATGTCCACACTCAAAGGTAAAACAGCGATTATCACGGGCTCCACCAGCGGCATAGGTCTCGGCCTTGCGCAGGCTTTTGCAAAAAACGGCGTGAATATCATCATTAACGGCTTTGGCAAAAAAGATGACATTGAGACCGAATGCAAAGCTATTGAGAAGTTAGGTGTAAAGTGCCTGTACCATGCTGCGGACATGACAAAGCCCGCGGAGATTGCCGACCTTATTGAGACGGCAAAAAACACCTTCGGCGGCGCGGATATTCTGATCAATAACGCCGGGATACAGCATGTCAGCCCGATTGAGGATTTCCCCCCGGAGAAATGGGATGCCATTATCGCGATCAATATGAGCGCCTCTTTTCATACGATTCGCGGCGCCCTGCCCCAGATGAAGAAAAAGGGCTGGGGCCGGATTATCAACATTGCCTCGGCGCACGGGCTGGTGGCCTCGCCCTATAAATCAGCCTATGTCACCGCTAAACACGGCATTCTCGGCCTGACCAAGACTGTTGCGCTTGAATGCGCAGAAGACGGCGTGACCGTCAATGCTATTTGCCCCGGCTATGTCAAGACGCCTCTGGTGGACAATCAGATTGCCGATACGGCCAAATCGCGCGGGATTTCTGAAAAAGAGGTCATTAACGAGGTTATCCTCAAGGCGCAATGGACGAAGAAATTCGTTACCGTCGAGCAGATTGCGGGGCTGGCCCTGTTTTTATGTTCAGATGCCGCCGCGAACATCACCGGGGCGCATCAATCTATTGATGGTGGCTGGACGGCGGCCTGAGGAAGCGATATCAACCGCACCAGATGCGCTTGATTGTTCCCTTTTCATCAATATCGAAGTTTATCCGCGCGGGGCTGTGATCCATCGTCATAGGTGCGCCGGGGGATAAAATACGGTGTCCGCGCCGGGCGGCCTTTATGGCCTCGATCATGTCCGGACTGACTTTCAGACCCAGCCACGGCTCAAATTCGCAAGGAAAAGCCTCCATCTGCGGGATTGCCGCCCGGCGCTCTGGCCCGCCTCGGCGGTAAGGCCGGGATTCCGGAATTTCCTCTGTCATTGCCGGCTGTGCCGCGCTTGTGATGGCGGCGGCCTCGACCGGCGGCGCGGCCGCATCTCCCGGCCCGCGCATGACGGAAATCAAAAGAGCGATGATAACCGGAACAGCCAGCACCGCCGCCCAGAACACGGGCGTTGCCACCTTACCGCGGTCCGGCGCATCGTGAAGAAGCGGGCCACTATCTTCGTTATTCTCTTTGGGGGCGGATTGCTCCGCCTCCTTAGAGGCGACCTCTTTGTTTTCGTGTTCATCTGTTGTCATAGCCACACTCTACGCATAGATTGAGGGGCTGTCAAAGCGGGTTTTATAGGCCACCCCTTTCATCCCTCTTGCAAAAAGCCTTGTGAACCCCTACAAATTCCGCCCATGAGTCATAAACTTCAACATATCAGAAATTTCGCGATTATCGCGCATATCGATCACGGGAAATCCACGCTTGCAGACCGTCTAATTCAGACCTGCGGCGGGCTGGAAGAACGCGAGATGACCGAGCAGGTCCTCGACAACATGGATATTGAAAAAGAGCGCGGCATCACCATCAAGGCCCAGACGGTGCGCCTTGAATACAAGGCCGATGACGGTATTGTCTATCAGCTCAATTTAATGGACACACCGGGCCATGTTGATTTTGCCTATGAAGTCTCGCGCAGTCTTGCCTCGTGCGAAGGCTCTATCCTTGTAGTCGATTCCACGCAAGGGGTGGAGGCGCAGACGCTGGCGAATGTCTATCAGGCGCTTGATAACAACCATGAAATTATAACGGCCATCAACAAGATTGACCTGCCTGCCGCCGACCCGGACAAGGTCCGCAAGGAGGTCGAGGACGTGATTGGTCTGGATGCGTCCGAAGCGGTGAATTGCTCCGGCAAATCGGGCATCGGCACGCATGATCTGCTGGAGGCGATTGTTAAAAAACTCCCGCCCCCGCTTGAGGGCGATATTACAAAGCCGACCAAGGCTCTGCTGGTGGACAGCTGGTATGATGCCTATCTGGGCGTTGTGGTTCTGGTGCGCGTGATTGACGGCACATTGAGCAAGGGCCAAAAAATCAAATTCATGTCCAATGGCGCAACGCGCGAGATTGACCGCGTCGGCATGTTCACGCCCAAGAAGGTCGTTCTGGATGAACTAGGCCCCGGCGAGATGGGCTTTATCACGGCGGCCATCAAGGATATCAGTGAAACCAATGTGGGCGATACGATCACCGATGAAAAACGCCCCTGCGCGAAGGCGCTGCCGGGCTTTAAGCCTTCCGTCCCGATGGTGTTTTGCTCCTTTTATCCCGCCGATGCGTCGGAATTTGAAAAGCTGCGGGATTCTCTGGGCAAACTTAAGCTTAATGATGCGTCCCTGCATTATGAGATGGAGACGTCTCAGGCGCTCGGCCTTGGTTTTCGCTGCGGCTTTTTGGGGCTGCTCCACATGGAGATCATTCAAGAGCGGCTGGAGCGGGAATTTGATCTTGACCTGATCCCCACCGCCCCGTCCGTGGTTTATAAGATCAACCTGACGGATGGTACGCAGCGCGATATCTATAACCCCGTTGATATGCCCGATGTGGTGAAGATCGAAAGCATAGAGGAGCCATGGATCAAGGCCACCATATTGGTTCCCGATGAATATCTGGGCGGGTTGCTCAAGCTGTGTCAGGACCGGCGCGGGCAACAGGTTGAGCTGACCTATGCCGGGGCGCGGGCGATGCTGGTTTACAAGCTGCCGCTGAACGAGGTGGTGTTTGATTTCTACGACCGCCTGAAATCCCTGTCCAAGGGCTATGCCAGCTTTGATTATGAACTGGATGGCTATGCGCCGAACCAGCTTGTCAAGCTGGAGATCAAAGTGAATGATGAGCCTGTGGACGCGCTGGCGATGATCGTTCACCGCGACAATGCCGAGTTTCGCGGACGGCATATGTGCGAGCGGCTAAAGGAGCTTATCCCCCGGCAGATGTTTAAAATCGCCATTCAGGCCGCAATCGGCGGCAAGATCATTGCGCGGGAGGATGTTTCCGCCCTGCGTAAGGATGTGACCGCGAAATGCTATGGCGGCGATGTCAGCCGGAAGAAAAAGCTGCTGGAAAAGCAGAAAAAAGGGAAGGCCAAAATGCGCCAGTATGGCGCGGTGGAAATTCCGCAATCGGCGTTTATTAACGCTTTGAAAATGGGAGATGACCGGTAATGGACGAGATAAGCGAAGAAGTCAAAGACGCACCAAAAATTATCATGCTGCCGCCCGTTTTGGTGCTGCTGCATATCTGCGCCGGGTTGACGCTCAACTGGGTTTTTCACGGGCGGATGGGCCATGGATGGGGTTGGATCGGCATATGTATGCTCGGCGCGGCGTTTTTCATTATAAAACAGGCCAAAGATGCGTTCGAGGAAGCCGGAACCAACGTGCCCCCGAACCAGCCCGCACTCGCGATTGTCACGGGCGGGCCGTTCAAATATTCGCGCAACCCGATGTATCTTTCCTTCATGATCGGTACGGCGGGGCTGGCGCTTCTGGCGGGCGCGCCCTGGATGCTGCTGGTGCTGTTTCCGTTATTTTATCTGCTCGACCAGCGCGTGATCGTGCCGGAGGAAGAATACCTCACCGCAAAATTCGGCGCGGTCTATACGGATTACAAAGAAACCGTCCGGCGCTGGATTTAGGGGCGGGTATAAATACATATTTTTAGCCATACTATTTGCAGTATTTTTAGCCATATGATAGTCTATAATGAGATTTGAGTGGGATGAAGACAAAGATGCCTACAATCAAAAGGAGCACCGCGTTTCTTTTGAGGAAGCCATGGACGCCTTTGCCGACCCGGACCGCCTGATCGTTTTCGATGAAAAACACAGCGACACTGAGAAACGCTGGTACTGCGTCGGGAGAGTTGGGAGCCGCGTCATTACGGTCCGCTTTACCGTCCGCGAAAGTGTGATCCGCATCATCGGCGCGGCGCAATGGAGAAAGTGGAAAAAAGAATATGAAACACACAAGAAACAAAAACAGTAATTTCTATTCGCCGGACGATCACCCTGACGCGCCCGGCCCGGATGCCGTTATCGTCCCCGATTTTCTCCCCTCCCCCGCCGAACTGGCGGGCGTAAGCCGCAAGTCGAAAGTCACGCTGGAACTGGAGACCGAGAGCCTGAAATTTTTCAAGGAAAAGGCAAAAGAGCTCGGCGTGCCCTATCAACGCATGATCCGGAATCTGATCGAAGAATACGCAGCGCGGCATAAAGGGAGCTGATTGCCTTCATCAGTCTCTTTCTGGCTTCTCTGACCTATGCTTGCGCTTACAGGCATCGATGGAGATTAAATTCAATTCGTCATTGCGAAGAAGCGATAGGTCGGGCACGATAATTCTGCGTTTGGCGTTTATTAATGTGTTTAAAGTGAGAGATGAGCGTTAAACGCTCATCCAACATAATGTCAAGCTAGACGACGCCCCGGATTTTCATCTTGTGAAAGAACAGAGGCGGCAAGAGCTTTTATCTCTTTGTCAGTTGGCTTATGGCCTCTAAGCACTTTGCTCGCAAGCGATGACATGATATCCGATGATTGTTTTTTTGCATGCACTTCTTCAAACAGCACGTACTGATTTATTAAATCTCGAATAACCCTTAAACGTTCAACACCCTTCCTCGGATTGTTAATGCTATTTAGAGGGTGCCCAAAACTCTTAAGGGTATGCCCGAATGATTTCAATGGATGGACACAACTATTTAACGGATGATTGTAGCTTCTTAGTGGGTCCGAAAAACTACAGTCAGATTTAATATCTTCGATTAGTTTAAAAAAAATATCTATAACGTTGCTCATACTTCTTCTTTCTCATATGTAGGCATGCGCCCACTGTTGACAAAGAAGGGAAAATCGCCGTATGGTCTCGTTGTCAAACACAACCGGAGGCGAGTTTTCTCTTCTTCGTTTGGGCCGCTCCTTACGGAGCGGTTTTTTTCTGCCCGAGATGTCATCTACACCCGTAGAAAATTTAAATCCACATCGATCAGAATGTTACTAATTTACTATGATTTAGCACTCACACCACGTAATTGCCAAATCTATTATTACATTTAGCGGGGATAAATTAGAGAATCAACTAAAAACTACATATTGTAGATTTTTTTTGTGATAACCCCACATATTGCGCTTTTATGAATATTTTTGTTCTTATTTTTTTCTATTTTTGTTTATATTTACTGTGACCTATGGCTTTCTATTGAATTTTAACATTAGAATCGATCTTGTTTTCCCCTCACACGAAAAACCCTCTAAACTCATCCCATGAAAACAAAACACCGTCTTCAGCCTTGCATCAGCTGTGACACGATTACGCCGCACACAAAGGTCGCGCGGGGGCATAGGGGGCTGGATTTTGTGTTGTTCATTCTGACGGGTGGGCTGTGGTGGTTTGCTATACGGGTGCGGCCACGGCCCGCTTCGCGCTGCGATGTCTGTGGAACGCCGTATAACAAAAAAGCCCCCCTCTGAACTTTTTTTCTCCTTGCGCGTTGGCCCGGCATACAACACGAAAAACTCGAGGAGAGAACTCATGAAGACCAATGATCTGGACGATGTATTTTGCACCATGTTGTGCGATATTTATCAGGCGGAGACGCTGCTGGTGGATGCCATTCCCAAGATGGTGGATGCCGCGAGTGACCCTGTATTGAAAGAAGGCCTTCGTCGCCATCTGGGGGAGACGGAGCAGCAAGTTGAGCGTCTTGAGCAGATTCACGAAGAGCTAAGCAAGCCTATCAAGAATATTCCCTGCGCCCCGGTGCAGGAGATGATTGATGCCGGCGATCTTATGTACGGCAACGCCAAGGAAGGCCCGGTGCGTGACGCCGCGATTATCGCCACCGCGCAGAAGATTGAGCATTACGAGATTGCCTCTTATGGCACCTTGATTGGTCTTGCGCAATCTCTGGGCTATAGCGCCAGCGTGATTGAGAAGCTGCGTCAGGCTTTGGCTGAGGAAAAATCCGCCGATGCCGCCTTGAGCTCTGCCGCGTGTGAGCGCATTAACGCCGCCGCGATGGCCAAGGCCGCTTAAAGAAACAAAGTGAGAGCCGGTCTGTTTCCTCGTATCCGCCCCCTATGGATTTTCAAAAGGGTGGATTTTCAGGAACAGGCCGGTTTTTTTAAGAGGCGATGCCCAGATCCCAATCTTCGAGGCGTTTGAGCTCATCGCGCACTCTGGCGGCTTCTTCGAACTCAAGATTTGAGGCGGCCTCCAGCATTTGTTTTTTCAAGACCTCCATGCGTTTATGCAGCTTGGCCGGGCTGGCGCGGAATTCTTCCTGCTCGATGACCTCATGCAGGCTGCGCGGTTTGGGGATTTCCACCCGGTCGGCACGCTCGAAAACGCTGTCCAGTATGCTGTCGATGTTTTTGCGCACACTCTCCGGCGTGATATTGTTTTCCGCGTTATATTCGACCTGTTTCTCACGGCGGCGATTGGTTTCCTCTATCGCGTATTGAATGGAGTCTGTGATTTTATCGGCATATAAAATGGCCTTGCCGCCGAGATTTCGCGCGGCGCGGCCTATGGTCTGGATAAGGGATGTGCGCGAGCGCAGGAAGCCCTCCTTATCCGCATCCAAAATCATGACGCGCATACATTCGGGGATGTCCAGCCCCTCCCGCAGGAGGTTAATCCCCACCAGCACATCGAACGTGCCGCGCCGGAGGTCCTGCATGATCTCGATGCGCTCCAGCGTGTCCACATCGGAATGGATATACCTGACCCGGATGCCGTTTTCATTCAGGTATTCCGTCAAGGCTTCGGCCATTTTCTTGGTGAGCGTGGTGACCAGCATTCGCCCGCCCTGCCCGATGATCTCCCGCGCCTCGTGCATCAGATCATCCACCTGCGTTGCCGTGGGGCGGATTTCCACCGGCGGGTCGATGAGGCCGGTGGGGCGCACGACCTGCTCCGCCGAGATGCCGCCGGATTGCTCCAACTCCCACGGGCCGGGCGTTGCGGATACGAAGATCGTCTGGCCGCGCAGGGCGTTCCATTCATCGAATTTCAGCGGGCGGTTATCCACGGCGGCGGGCAGGCGAAAGCCGTATTCCACCAACGTCGATTTACGCTTGAAGTCGCCGTTATACATGGCGCGGAGCTGGGGCAGCATGACATGGCTTTCATCGAGGAACATCAGCGCGCCCTCCGGCAGGTACTCGATCAGGGTTGGCGGGGCCTGTCCCGGCGCGCGGCCCGTGAGATAGCGGGAGTAATTCTCGATCCCCTGACACATGCCGGTGGCCTGCAGCATTTCGAGATCGAAGCTCGTGCGTTGCTCCAGCCTTTGCGCCTCCAGCAGTTTATTTTCCGATTCCAGATGTTTAAGCCGGGTTTTTAAATCCTGTTTTATGTTGCGTATGGCCTGCTGCATCGTTGGGCCGGGCGTGATGTAGTGCGAGTTGGCGAAAATCCGCACGCCCTCAAGCGCGGTGAATTTCTCTCCGGTTAGCGGGTCAAACTCCGTGATGCTCTCCAACTCATCTCCAAAAAGGTCGAAACGCCAGGCCCGGTCTTCAAAGTGGGCGGGGAAAAGGTCAACGCAATCGCCGCGCACGCGGAAAGTTCCGCGCTCGAAAGCAATGTCATTGCGTTTGTATTGCAATTCGATCAGGCGGGCGATGAGGGCCTGCCGGTCGATGCGCTCGCCCTTTTCCATGCTGAAGGCCATGGCCATGTAATCCTCTTTCGAGCCTATGCCGTAAATACACGACACAGAGGCCACGATGATGACATCCGGACGCTCAAACAGGCTGCGCGTGGCGGCATGGCGCATGCGGTCAATCTGCTCGTTGATGGCGCTGTCCTTTTCGATATAGGTATCCGAGCGCGGGACATAGGCCTCCGGCTGGTAATAATCGTAATAGGAAACGAAATACTCCACCGCGTTTTCGGGGAAGAAGGATTTAAACTCGCCGTAAAGCTGGGCCGCCAGCGTTTTGTTCGGCGCGAGGATGAGCGCCGGGCGCTGCATCTCCTGAATGACATGCGCCATGGTGAAGGTCTTGCCGGAGCCGGTCACGCCCAGCAGGGTCTGATCCGTCAGCCCGGTGCGCAGCCCCTCACAAAGCTTGCGGATGGCGTCCGGCTGATCGCCGGCGGGCGTGAAATCAGAATGAAGATGAAAAGGCATCTGAGGCATATAACAAGATATAGCGCCGCAACAACCATCCGCCAATGTCTTTAGCGATAAAAAAATCCCCCCGCAGGCTTATTATTGCGGGGGGATTAATTTATGGATTGTTACATTCCGGGAATGCGCGGGCTGTTTTTGATGTGTTCAAGGCCTTCCTTGAGGTTTTGTAACCCCTGCGCGTATCTTTCTGTGGGCTCTGCATTGGCGGTGCGGATCAGCAAGTTTCCTTCCTTGTCCACGCCATTATTTACACCAACCCAATCGAAATTCTGGAGCATAGCTTCGATGAAATCGTTACCGTCTTTGATGTCATAGTGGCCATCACTGACATCAATCCTGCGCTTCTGAAACTCAGGCCCCAGCTTCATCAAAGACGTCATGCCGGGATCGCCGTCCACCATATTTTGGGGCTTGGCGGTTTTTACAAGACCACCCTGATTGGTAATATATTTATCGCGGAGGTTTTGGTAATGTTTGAGATGCTCAGCGTCCTTATCTGGTCCAAAACCATCATAGATTTGTGCCATATAAGCTGGATTATACGCAACACCGATGGACTGCATTAGCCTTTCCTCAACATCCGCCGCGATTTTGGGGTGTGTCACAACAAAACTGAGACCCGGCGTGGCCGTCCCAAGTGCTTTTGAAAAGCTAATGACCGCAATCCACGGTGTCTCTGAATCTGGATCGGTCAATTCCTTGATGCCATGATCGTAATACGGACCGTCGAGATCAGTATTTTGTTTCAGCGCATGGAAATACGGAATATCCAGAATATGAACGACGGGCGTTTTTGCTCCTTTATTGATCTCTTCTAGATCGGCTTGCAGGCCTATTGCGTACTTCTTTCCGTAGTTTTTGCCCGTCGGGTTATGATGGGCCCCATTTGTATAAACAGCAAAGAGATTCCCTCGCTTCAAAATCTCCGATATATCGTTGTCGTAGTCGTTTTTAGGATTACTGTAATGGACGATCTCGGCACCCTTTGTATTCTTTTGAACCTGCCCCGAAACCATTGGCCAATGGCCTCCTGGCAAGGCTATTTTATTACCGTTTGCCACGTTGAAGGAATACGTAATACCTTCCCGCAATCCTACCCGCCCCTGCATCGGCAGAACAAATGTGTTCTTTGCGGTGGCCGATACACCTAAAAAGCGCCCGAGCCATGCACCGGCCCGTTCCCTCACAGCCATTTCACCTCCGGGTACCCCGTTGTATCTCGGCGTAATATCGCTTTTTCCCGGCGTATAGATAACATCATTCCCAAGAATCGCCTTAGGGCCTTTTTCTGTTTCCGCCCCCTGCCCCATATTTATGACCGCACGCCCGGTTTTATTTTCCTCATGATAAGAAGCAGCATTTCTAAAAAGGCGCGTAGAAGCCGTTGTCGGGCTTATGGAGCGGTCAAGTTGGACGGGGATTCTTTCGCGTAGAGCCATATTTTTCACCTGTTCTGTTCGTGGTTTTTTTATATCTCATTATTTGATTATGAGAATGAATGAGACATAACGTCTCGCCTTCAATAGCGCAATATAAATTTATTGTTCCTACAGAAAAATTTTTCGGGCTTGCACTTGAGCGCCGCGCTTCATAGATTGGCTTTGAGGATTTTTCTAACTTCTTTGCCGAAAGATACATAACATGACGCCGAGCGACCGTCCGCTTTCTCCGCATCTTCAGGTTTACAAGCCGCAGCTGACCACTATGCTTTCGATCCTGCACAGGGCCTGTGGTGTGGCGCTGGCGCTGGGGTCGCTCATGGTTGTCTGGTGGCTGGTCGCGGCGGCCTGCGGGCCGGAAGCGTTCGGAACGGCGCAGCAATTCGCGGCATCCCCCCTTGGCACGTTCATGATTTTTGGCTGGTCGGTGGCGCTGTTTTACCATTTATGCAACGGTGTGCGGCATTTGATCTGGGATACCGGGCATTTGCTCAAGATTGAAAACGCCTATCGCGCGGGCTATGCGGTTTTATGCGCAACCGTTCTTTTGACGGCGGCGGTATGGGGATGCGCGCTCAAATTCTCACCAGATGCGGCGTTATCCGCCCCTATCGTGAGCGACACGCTGGCCAACACCACCCCCAAAACGGAAGGATGGCAATGATGGACACCAAAGAAAAACAAGGCAGCATGAGATCACCTCTGGCGCGCGCGCGTGGGCTTGGCGCCGCCGGTCACGGCAGCGGACACTGGATGGCGCAACGTTTTACCGCGATTGCCAATATTCCCCTGACGCTCTGGCTGGTGTATTCGATCATTACCCTTAAAGGGGCGAGCCATGAGGTTTTTGTTGCCTGGCTGGGCCAGCCGGTGAATGCCGTTTTGATGATTTTGTTCCTGCTTTCGGTGTTTTACCATGCCGCGCTGGGGCTTCAGGTTGTGATTGAAGATTACGTTCATTGTTCCTGCGCGAAGATCACGGCTTTGATCGGTATAAAGTTTGCCCTGCTGGCGCTGGCGATGGCTTCCATTCTATCCATCCTGAAAGTGGCGCTATAAAAATTCACAAGGCCCGGAAAGAAAAATTATGAGTGAGAATTACAAAATCATTGATCATGAATTTGATGTCGTTGTTGTGGGTGCCGGTGGCGCGGGTCTTCGCGCCGGATTTGGCTGCGCCGAGAAGGGTTTGAAAACCGCTCTGATCTCCAAGGTTTTTCCTACGCGCTCTCATACTGTGGCGGCGCAGGGCGGGATTTCTGCCGCGCTGGGCAATATGGGCGAGGATAGCTGGAAATTCCACATGTACGATACGATCAAGGGATCGGACTGGCTGGGCGATCAGGACGCGGTGGAATATATGTGCCGGGAGGCCATTCCGGCGATTATCGAGTTGGAGCATTACGGCGTGCCCTTTTCCCGCACGGCGGAAGGCAAAATTTATCAGCGCGCCTTTGGCGGCATGACCACCCATTACGGCAAGGGCACGGCCCAGCGCACCTGCGCCGCCGCCGACCGCACAGGTCATGCGATCTTGCATACGCTCTACACGCAGGCGCTTAAGCACCGGGCCGAGTTTTTCATCGAGTATTTTGCGCTTGATTTGCTGATGAGTGAAGATGGCCAGTGTCTGGGCGTAATGGCGTGGAATCTGGATGATGGGACGATTCACCGCTTCCGGGCGCATCAAACCATTCTGGCCACCGGCGGTTATGGCCGCACGTTCTTTTCCTGCACCTCCGCCCATACCTGCACCGGGGATGGTAATGCTATGGTTTTGCGGGCCGGGATCCCCCTGCAGGACATGGAGTTTATCCAGTTTCACCCGACCGGCATTTATGGCGCGGGCTGCCTGATTACAGAAGGCGTGCGCGGTGAAGGCGGATACCTGACCAATTCAGAGGGTGAGCGGTTTATGGAGCGCTATGCGCCCTCCGCCAAGGATCTGGCCAGCCGGGACGTGGTTTCACGCTCAATGACCATTGAAATCCGGGAGGGGCGCGGTGTCGGTCCGCAGAAGGATCACATCCATCTTAACCTTATGCATCTTGACCCGGATATTATTCATGAGCGCCTGCCCGGCATTGCCGAATCGGCGCGTATTTTCGCAGGTGTCGATGTCACGCGGGAGCCGATTCCGGTCCTGCCGACCGTGCATTACAATATGGGCGGTATTCCAACCAATTTCATGACCGAGGTTATCAACCCGACCGCCAAGGACCCCAATACCGTTGTCCCGGGATTGATGGCCATTGGCGAGGCGGCCTGCGTTTCCGTTCATGGCGCGAACCGTCTGGGCTCTAACTCCCTGCTCGATCTGGTGGTGTTTGGACGCGCGGCGGCCAATCGTTGCGCAGAGATCGTTACCTCCGGCGCAAAACACAGACCGTTGGGAGGGTCTGGCAAAAAGGGCGATAATGGCGATAAGGCGCTGGCGCGGCTGGACCATTACCGGAACGCCAAGGGCGACACGAAAACCGCCGCTCTGCGGCTTGATATGCAAAAAACCATGCAAAATCATGCCGCCGTGTTCCGCACCGGTGAAACGCTGGATGAGGGCGTGGTGCAAATTGACAAGGTTTACAAGCGCAAAGCCGATCTGGGCATCAGTGACCGCTCCATGATTTTCAACACCGATCTGGTGGAGACTTTGGAGTTGGATAATTTGCTGTCGCAGGCTGTGGCCTCCATGCATTCGGCGGCGAACCGCAAAGAATCCAGAGGTGCGCACGCGCGGGAGGATTACCCGGACCGCAATGATGAAGAATGGATGAAGCATACCGTAAGCTGGGTTGATGGCTCTGGCCACGTTAAAATCGATTACCGTCCGGTCATCATGACCCCGCTCACCGATGAAATAGAGCCGATTCCCCCTAAAAAGCGGGTGTATTAGCGCCACATATCAGAATAAGCACCGATGAGGAACGGCATAAATGCCGTGGGGTTGCTTTTTTCCATTCCTGACGCGCTATTTTATTGACATAAATTTAATATTTTTATAGCATCCATCTTTTCTATAACAATGAAATGAGCTGCATCTTGCGTAAAAGGTTACCAGGAGATTCCTGCATCCATCAGAACGAAGGAGAGCTCTCGCTCTCCGGGATCTATGCTGCGACATATCGTAGTGTCTCAAATGATTTTGGCGCAAAAACACTTATCAGCCCGAGTGAATTTGTGAAGGGAAATCATATCGAGCTGACGCGTGAAAATGTTGCCGAATGCGCGCCCGAGCTTTATAAAAAAATAAAAATCATTTTGAAAAGCGCCGGCCTTGATGGCGCCTATCGAAAAAAATACCCTCATCTGGCGCCAGTCACGTATTCCGCCGAAGAGCATCTCAGACGTGCTGAAAAAATTCATGATGAAGTTGAACATGATATATGGGATTGCATAGATATATCAAAACCCGGCGTGGAAGACCGTATTGAAGCCCTTATCAATCACGCACAAAAATACGAACTGTGCCGAGAAAAAATGGAACCGTTAGTCGCCAAAGGCCGTGAAAAATTGATGCAGGCCATACATAACTACAAAAATTCCGGCCCTGTCCAGAAAGCCGCCCTGCACAAAACATGGCTTGATCTTGATGGCATAAATCTGAGTACGGATCCCATGGAGCAGTACGAAAGAGGCCTTAGACAAGGCATGTGGAGCGTTGACCTTGAGGCCATAAACGCAGAAATAGATGTGCAACTTAAAAAACATTTTAAAAACGAAAGACATGCCGCAATCACAGCCAAAAACAATGGAAATGGAAATAAAGGACTTTCCCCGGCACAAAGAATGCTGGAGAGGACACGGCAAAAAAATCTAAGCCAGAAAACGGAAAAATTAGAAAACAGAAATAAAGCAACCACCCCCGGTCTGCTTGCCGTGCCAGAGACGGCCAAACCAGCGCAGAAAAATAAAGTGCCCTCAGCCAAGAGTATTCTTGCCCAGCAAAAGGCCGCTCTTAGAGATATTTTACGCGCCGCCAGAGCTGATCTGGCCGAGGTCAAGAGTGAAATTAAAACTGAAAAAGTGGCCATTCCCAAGCATAGAGAATATCTGGAGGGACAAACGCAAGCCCTTATAGAAGAGAAAAACAAGTTTATTACCCTGCGCCGTACCGCCATTGGCAAAGAGGGCGAAAAAAAGGGTATTCTGGCATCCCTTTCTGCATTGGGGGAGGATGTATCCTCGCTGAAAACGGCAGAAGATCCCAGAAATATCACCCTAAACGCAGCGGAGGATTTTACACCCTTATCCGAAGGCGAAGCAGAGAAACCGAGCCTGCCAGACCCGGATAACCGTGATATAGAAGAATATAAAACACTCTTCCCAGACAGCTACGAGGAAATTGTACAGCTGCGCATACAGCATAACAAAGCGCGCGACACCCTGCTTGATTTACAGGCTGAGAGCGCCGTGCTCTCAAGCCAGATAAGGCACGCAGAGCTGCAAACCAATAAATTCACTAAGCTGGCAAGCCGTCTTGACAATATGCTGAGTAATTTTGAAAGGGAGATACCTCAGCTTACCGAGCAGCTAATGGCCGTCCGCCAGAAAATATCGATTAACGCTTCCTTTAATAAAGAGGCAAGATATCCGCCTTTATCCGCGTTCGGGGCGTGGGTCGCCGCCAATCTGGACCCTGAACGGATTGTTATTCACCCTGATGCCATTAAAGAAACGGAAGCATCACTCTACAATGATCCGGATCTTATATATGACGCGATCAAGCTTCTTGAGAAAGAATATCGGGAACAAAGAACGTCAGGAAATCTTCCTCAGGATGAGAAAGACAGGCTCAGAAACGCCTATATCGAACGAGAAAGAGCCTTAGGTCTGGTGTGCACTTCCGCACAAATTCGCCACAGTGACCATATTGCTCTTAAACATCAAGTCGTTTTCGATGGCAGAAAATATGATCTTAACCATCATCTTAAAAAAGGAAAGAATAAAGATCCCAGATACACTTTGCGTGTTTACTTTAACTGGGACAAAGATGACAGACGCGTGCTTGTTGGCCATATGCCAGGCCATTTGCCTACAATTGGGGTTTAAGCTTTTTAATCAACCCTAGCCCCGCGGTAAATACCGCCCGATTAACACTTCCGCGATCTGTACCGCGTTCAAGGCCGCACCCTTGCGCAGATTATCCGCCACACACCAGAAATTCAGGCCATTTTCAACCGTGATATCCTCGCGCACGCGGGAGACGAACACATCATCCTCGCCCTGTACTTCGAGCGGCGTTACAAAGCGCAGTTCCTCCTGCTCCAGATCCACGAGCGTCACGCCGGCAAAATTACGCCAGAGTTTTTTAGCCTGCTCCGCCGTTAATTCATTTTCAAATTCGACATTGATCATTTCCGAATGGCCAATAAAGACAGGCACGCGAACGCAAGATGCACAGACCATAATTTTGGGGTCGAGGATTTTTTTCGTCTCCACCACCATTTTCCATTCTTCCTTGGTCATGCCATCATCCATGAACACGTCAATCTGCGGGATCGTGTTGAAGGCTATCTGCTTTGGATAGACATCAGGCACAGGGGTCTGGTTCGCGTATATGCCCTTGGTCTGGTTAAACAGCTCATCCATCGCGCCCTTGCCACTGCCCGAAACGGACTGGTAAGTAGCCACCACAACACGCTTGATCCTTGCCGCATCATGCAGAGGTTTTAATGCCACAACCATTTGAATGGTGGAGCAGTTCGGGTTGGCGATGATGCCTTTTTTGGTATGGTCAGCGATGGCCTGCGGGTTTACCTCGGGCACGACCAGCGGCACGTCCGGGTCCATACGCCAGTATGATGTATTATCAATGACCACCGCGCCCGCAGCAGCAGCCTTTGGCGAGTATTCCGCCGAGACCTTGGCACCGGGCGAGGACAAAACAATATCCACACCTTTGAAATCGAATTTCGAGAGATCGTGAACTTTCAGGTCTTTATCGCCAAAAGAGACTTCCTTGCCCACAGAACGACTGGAGGCCAGCGCGATTACATCATCAGCAGGGAAATTGCGCTCATCCAGAATTTTAAGAATTTCATGCCCGACATTACCGGTTGCGCCAACGACTGCGATTTTATAACCCATTTTACAAACCCTCTATGTTTCTTAGGACTTCTTATTCCGAGAATAAATTGATATTATGAAACGCTTCGCTCTTGCAAGGATTTCCTTACACTTCATGATTGACACACAAATATCCGAAATTGAAGAACTGCAAAGAAAGGTCGCCGAGGCGGACGCTCTGGCGCATATGAAATCGAATTTTCTGGCGACGATGAGCCATGAAATCCGTACCCCCATGCAAACTATTTTTGGTTTGCTGGAGCTGATCGCCGATGAAAAACCAAATGAGAATATCGCCGGAATGGTGCGCCGGGCGCAAACGGCGGCCAGCGGCCTGCTGGAAATTCTGGATGATGTGCTGGATCTGGCCAAGATGGATGCGGACAAGATGGAACTCGATATGTTCGAGGTTCCTGTACGCCTGCTGGTTCGTGGGTTGCTGGAGGCGCTCTCCGTCAAGGTTCACGGGGCCGATATTGTCTTAAAGGATGATATTGAATCGGACGTGCCCTTTGTGGTGGTGGGCGACCCGAAGCGCCTGCGCCAGATTATTATGAATCTGTGTGGCAACGCTTTGAAATTCACCCATAACGGAACCGTTACGGTGCGGGTCAGCACAAAAACGCAAAACGTGGATTCTCCGGAAGACGGGGTCGCTCTGCGGTTTGAGATTATTGACACCGGTATCGGCATGAGTCCGGAGGTTTGCGAGAAACTGTTCAGTTCCTTCACACAGGCCGATAATTCCACATCCCGGAAATATGGCGGCACAGGGCTTGGTCTTTCCATTTCCAAAAAGCTGGTTGAGCTTATGAAGGGGCAGATTGGCGTTTCCAGCGTAGAGGGTGCAGGCTCGACCTTCTGGTTCGAGATTCCCACGCGCGAAGTTGGCGCGGATGATACCACGGTGGAGCTGCCGACGCTGGACGGTATTTCCGTTCTCTCCGTAGAGGACCACCCACAGGGCGCGAAAGAAATTGTCAGCTCCCTGCGCTCCATGGGCGCCAGTGTGGAGAGCTGCGCCACCTATGCCGAGGGGCTGGCGCTGGCGCGGCGGCGGCCCTTTGACGTGGCGGTGATCGATCAGGGCCTGCCCGATGGTCTTGGGCTGGACCTTATTAAAGAGATTGTCCAGATAAGACCCAATATCGGGATTGTCATGTACACGGTGCGCGATGATATTGGTCTGTCGCATTCCCTGGCGGCATTGGGCGCGACATATCTTACCAAACCGGCCAGCCGTATCGGGCTGGGCGAGGCAGTGCGCGATGCCACAGGGCGGATTTCCCGCCGGGATATTTCCGGCCCCACGAAAATGCTGATTGCCGAGGACACCGAAACGGTGCGCGACATTCTTCAACTTCAGCTTACAAAGCTGGGAACGCAGGCCACTTTCGTTAATAACGGGCTGGAGGCTCTGGAAGCGCTGCGGAGCGGCGAATACGGCATTCTTCTGACCGATCTGCATATGCCGCAAATGGATGGTTATCAGCTGGTTGAGCATATTCGCAGCGGGCAGGATGAAAGCGGTAAAATTCATGCCGATTTTCCGGTTATCGTCCTAACCGCCGATGTCCAGCTTTCGCAAAGAGAGGTTTATCTGCGCCACGGCTTTGATGAATGTCTTCTTAAACCCGTAACCATGGGGAAATTCAAGCGGCTGCTTATCCGCTGGGGCTTACTGAACGGGGAAGAGGAAGAAAACGCGCCGCCGCAGACTCCTGCCCCGGCAGCGGCGATGATAGAAGAAGGGTCCGCACCCTCCGCTCTGCCACCGCCAATAGACCGGGCCGCCATGATTGAGCAACTGGGCGCCTTTGATGACATGGCCATTGAAATGCTGGGGATGTTCGTGGACATGACCCGGCCACAGATTGATAAAATTCAGGCAGCTTTAGAGAAAAAAGATGCAAAAGAGCTGCGGGAGCTTGGCCATTCCCTGAAAGGGGCCGCCCGTTCGGCCTGTTGCAATGTGCTGGGGGATCTGGCGTCCGGGTTGCAGGAGGAAGCCGAGCAGGGCCGCGTGCCCGCAAAGCTCATTGCGCAGATTGCCGAAGAGTTTTCCCGCGTTGAGGCAGAGGTCAAAACTTTGGCCGCCGGCTCTTAAAACAATTTTTATTTTAGTGGTTATTATGGACAGCCGGCGTCCTGATGAACAGCCGAAGCCGAAGGCTTGATGATCATCCATACGCGGAAACATAGTCTGCCCAAGGGGCACGATATGGTTGTATCGCTGTCCAGATCGATGGCGCCGCCGGAGGCATCAATGAAATCGGCCTCGCACTCCCCGAAATTATCATCCATTTTTTGTAGCGCTGCCTTTACATAGGCATCGCTTTTATCGGTTTCTATCCAGTAAAATACGCCGTCTGTGCCGTTATAATACTGCCAGTCCATGAACAGATCAGGCGGCGGCGGCATGAATTTCCCGCCCGCGCCGGAGAATATTTTTTTGTGCTGGTCTGCGCTGCCGTCATTATCGCCGGGACAGCGGATATTCGCCACTTTCTTATCCGCCGCGCGGTAGCTGCCCGCCACGGGTAAATGCGTAGAATCAGGATTTAAGGGATAGGGTTTATTATATCCGGCCTGCGCGATCGTGCTGTCGCCGTTCGGATAGAGCAGCACGCATTCCTGTATGGCGGAGCGGATAATATCCACCTGCCCCTGCGCCGCGGAGACCGTTTTGAATGTGTTCTGGGCCGAGCTTTGCTGGCTGGAGGGCTCCATAAAGCTGAAGGTCAGGGCCGCAAGCAAGGCTATGGCAATCAGAATATAAACGAGCGCGCTCCCGGTTTCGGTAGCGCGCTCCTGTATTTTTGTATGAGGGGATAGCAAACCTCAATGTCCTATCGTTCGATCAGAACGTGGTAGTAAACCAATGCACCATCTGCCGTAGATGAGTTTGTATCGTTCGTAGCATCATCAAAATCAACACACCCAAATGGCTGACCTGCAAAATCCGGCCCATCAATTACCTGTGCGGCCACATAACCATCAATTCCCAGGTTACCACTTATCTGCCCCATGGCAGAGGTTGGAATATTAGCAACGGCAATACCAGCATCACCAACGCCATTAGCGTCTGTATCATCTGTTGCGCCGATCCCCAGTTGTGTATTCAGTTTTTTGCAAACTGAGGGAGATACACCGACGAGGAACGCAATAATCTCATTCCCGGCATTACTGGCAACTGTCGTTCCAATATCCTGAACCTGATAGGTACTGCTGAAATACCACGTACCTTGCGCAGCCGACGCCATAACCTCAGCCGGGGCGGTAACATATGTGGCTCCGCCTCCAGATGGATGGAATACGCAAGGAGCCGGCGAGGCCGTGCAGGTTGTCGCAAAATCTGTCGGCGGATCGAAGTTCATGATGTCAGCGCTGGTGCCGTTAGAAACCATCATCCGAACAAGAGAGGTTCTGACGGACGCCGGATATTGCGTTATCTGTGCGCTATTCACCAGACTTTTCTCGCTATTCGCATCACCACCGCCGCTTCTGGAGGATTGTGTCACAGCGTAAGACAGGGCCGCGAACAAGGCCACCGCGATCAAAATCAGAAAGAGGACGTTCCCGCTTTCCCTTTCTCTGCCGCGGTTCTGACATATCTGTTTATTCATTCTATTAGATCTACGCATTTACTTTCTCCTTTTGACCTGCCCTAGGTTAGCATTCATTTTAATTCACTGAAACCTTATTAATATTCAAAACTGCAAATAATGGAAATTTCTGGCATTCGCGGCCCACGCACATATTTTCGATATTCACGCGCCAGCCAGCGCCACCATTTTGTACATGCCCCATAGCCTCACGGAATTGGCCGAACATCGCGGTGGATGGGGCAGAAATTTCCACAGAAGTTCCCAGACTTTTAATGCTGAGCCCCGTGTAAATACCCTCAATTTTTCCTACAAATGCCTTAACTTCGGCCTCGTTCACCGCCACATCCTTGATTTGAGGCACTCTGGGCTTTAAAGCCTGCGCATTTTCAAGATTTGCCCGTAATTCCGTCAATTGCTGAAGCTGGACTGTTGTGTAAAGGCCGATAGCAGCGGCGAAAGCCCAGCATGCGCCGGCAATAATCAACATCGTTTGCCCGGCATTCTGGGGAAGTTTTTCAAGAAATGCGTTAAGACCCGCCGCCGCATTGGGGCTTGTCAGCCTTTTGAGGGAGCGCCAGTTGAAACTCTTAAGATATTTTTGCAGAACTTCTTTTCTCAAACGCTAAATTCCTTTTCACCTGAAACTAAATACAATTATGATTATATATATTATAACTTCATTAAAGTTAAATTGATATTAATCTTCTTTCCGATTTTAACTTTTATTCCCTAAAATGTGCCAACGACACGGATGCGCCCGTCTTTTTCCTTGCGGGTTTCATCCACTTTCACAGAATATCTTTGCACCGCCGTCGGTATATAGGCCGCAGGAACGAGCGCCTCCCACTGCACGGCGCTGCCCTTTACATCATATCGCACAAGTGTACTGTCGATTTGCCCCAGACCATCAAGTATTTCCTGAACACGGACCATATGCTTGATGGTATCGCTCTTCATCGCGTTATAAGACATGATCATCAGGTCGGTTGAGGCTTTTTCAGTCTCGGCGGCAACCTTGCTCAAATTCCGCTGTGTCAAATTGATAGCAATATAGTTGTAAGCCAGAACCAGCGCCGCCAACACAGAAACCAGCATGCCGGAAAGCACCAGCATTCTGACCGTTGCGCGCGCAAGTTTTTCAGTATTGAGCATCCGGTTACGCCACGGCACAATCTCAGCAATTTCAGGATTAATCGTCGCGAAATTAGCATCCATGCTCTGCACACGGGGCAAAATGGAGCGCGAAGCACCCAGAAAAACCTGCATCCGCCCGGTTTCCGGGTCCCATCTCAGGGCCGAGGCCAGACCTTCCTGCTCATAAAGATAGACTGTCTCCCGGTCCCAGTACTCGCTATTACCCGGCAAGGCCGCCGCCAGCGGGCACCAACTGTCCGGATTAGACGCCATTGAGGAAGACGGGCAGGCCAGATACCAGATTCGCCCCCCTTCCGCCGCATAGCAGTAATGCACCTTTTCCGTGCCGCAGGCCTGAGAAGCCGCATTCCAGACGGCCTCATCTTCCTGCCCCGGGATATGAGGAATTGCGCCGCCAACCAGTTCCTGCGGCAAATAAGGCGTCAGATTGGATACGAAGCTTTTGGCCTCACCCGCCAGAAAATCGGCGACACCGGGAAGCGGGCGGGAAATACCGTCACCCGCCGTTTTTTTAGCTTTTTCGCTCTTGTCTCCCATTTTTACAGACACGTCATACCCCTTTACATTGCCCCTTCCATCAAGCCACCCATCATTGAGTCCATACTCACGTTCATTACGGTCAATGCGTAAATGGCGCTACCGAAGGCCACAGCAAGAAATACGCCTGTAAGAGCAAAAGCCAGCCATACAATAAGAGAATGCTTTGTTTTGGCCGCCTGCGCCCGCATTTCGGATACAGACTCCATTACTGTAGCAACTTGGCCGAGATCAGACAAGCTCGCCAATTCGAGGCGCTCACTGCGCGTGAGCGGCGCTCTGTCCAGAGCTGCTCCTAACGAAACCCCGCGCCCCAGATCTATCAAAGATTCCGTCCAATAATGGGCCACATCTGGCGCAGAAGACGCCTCGGCCGATTGCTCCAGCGTTTCGTTAATCGGCACAAGCCCCCGGAGCATTCTGGAGGCTGCGGACATGGAATCAGCAAAAGCCAGATCGCGTAAATACCCGCCGACAAGCGGGATTTTTCGTACAATTCTGGCTGTCAGCCAGTCCTTTTTCCCCCGGTTTATCCAATAAGAAAACACGCACCACCCCATAAACAAGCCCATAGCAACCGAGGAGTAAATCAGAACATCCCAGAACAATCCGAGTCTCCCCACCACAAGCTCGAACTTTGCCAGCTCTACCGGATCTGTCGGGGGATTGTCCCTGAACCACTTCAAAACCATGCCCTTACCGGACCAGAGCGAGGTCACAATCGAAAACACATCAAAAGCCAGCCAACCCATGGTCCCCATAATAGCGCGCGCATTTTTACGTTTTTGCGTGATGGAGTGGATGGCATGAGGGATCCCCTCCACCAGCCGGTTAGCCCGTTCCGAGCCCGCCAGAATTGCCAGCGTGCCATGATCAAAAATATTCAAAGCGCGCAGAGCGTCAATAACCCCAAGCCCGCGCGCCAGTGCCTCTCTGGCTGGCGCCAGAATATTCTGGCGTCTCGGGTTTGTTTCTGCCTGAATAATTTTCCACAGAGCCACGCCCGGCGATGAGGCCGTAGCCCGAAACTGGATGCCGCGCAAAAGCTGGACCTGCCACCAGGTAGAGCGCGCCAGCAACCGCTCCAGCGGGGAGCGTTCATGCGCCCGAATACTCAAAACATAGCCGCCCTTTTGAGTGACGACCGCGCGCACATCATCAACCGTAGGCAGATAAAAGGACTCCGTGGCCTTTTTGGGTCCGGAGGTTGTATCGTAAGCGATTTCAGCGATCCATTGCTGCATCCGGGGGGCCTGTTACTTTGGCGCTATTCCTCCAGATAGGATAGCGCGGATTTCGGGTCAACAAGACCACTTAAGACAAGATCGGTCAGCCCATCGCGGCGGGAATGAACGACCACTCCGTTTTCATGGACAAGGGCGTTAACATTATTAAGCAAGGCTTCGTAAATCTGGTTTCTTTGCCCCGGTCCCAACGTGATCAAAAGCGCATCAAGCAATAAGGTACGACCGGAAATACCGGTGCGGTTACAAAGATCGCAGCCACTGGTGTTATGGCGCCGGACTGGCGAGTCCGGGTCGATGCCAAATTGTTTAACTTCGTTTTCACGCAACAGATTTTTTGCCACATCCTTATGAGAACACCCCTGACAAAGTGTCCGGACCAGACGCTGATTCAAGATACAGCGCACCTGCTGGGCCAATGTGTAGGTGGAGGAGCGCTCACGCTCATGCGGCATGAGAGAGCGCAGACGCTCAAATGTCTGCAAGGCGGTATCGGCATGAACCGTGGAAATCACGGTGTGGCCGGATTCGGCGGCGCGCAGGGAGGTTTCCACGGTTGCAGCATCGCGCATCTCCCCGATGACGATGTAATCCGGGTCATGCCGCATGGCCGCACGAATCAAATCCGCAAATTCACCGCCCGGCATACCGTGACGTACCTGCCACTGCGTCGCATAGCGCAGTTCGTATTCTATAGGGTCCTCGATCGTCAAAACATGCCGACGCCGCCGGTCGATTTGCTGCACGCAGGCATAAAGCGTGGTGGTTTTGCCCGATCCCGTTGGCCCGGACAGCAAAATCAGGCCACCGCCACCCTTGATTTCCGGCGAGAGCAGTCGCGCGAGGTAATCCGCCACGCCATCATGACGGCGAAACAGCTCGTCAAACCCTTTCAAGCCCGCCCGATCAAGCAGGCGCAAAGTCAGCTTTTCACCGTCTTGCGCCTGGGGCCCTGCCGCAACGCGGACATCGATACCGCGCCCCTGCCAGGTAAAACCGAAACGCCCATCCTTGGGCGTGGTTCTATCCCCGAAATTCAGCCCGGCATCGCGCTTTAACAGTGTGGTCAAGCGGGCCATAGCCTCCGCCGGCAGCAGATGCATCGGAATCATATCCCCGTCGATCCTGTATTGAATCCAGTTCGGCGCATCGGGGTTATTATCTTGCACCAGATGGATATCCGAAACCCGCATTTGCAGCGCCTCGGCCAGCATGTCGCGCTGGAACTGGTTTAATAAGAGGCCGTTATCACTATCCGCCAGCCAGAGCGCCAGCGTTTTTTCGCAGCGATCCGCAGAAAGATCGTGCACAGAGCGCAAGGTATCGATCAGTTCCTTACGGTCCCAGACTTCGCTTTCCAGACGCTCTACATGAAAACCACTTCGCCGCGCCGTGGAGATCAAGGCCTCAATCTGGCGGTCATTCAGATCGTGCAAAGGCGCAATCCGCAAAACCCCGTCCCGCAAGCCGATCAGGTGAATATTCAAAGGCAGCCATGATTGAACAGGCAGGATAGAGCGCAGCTGATCTCCCGATGCGCGGTCTTTTACGCCTTCCTCTTCATCAATATCAGAGGGCGCCAGTGCGCCCGCCATGTCCAGAAGCTGTTCCGTCGAACGCGCAACCCCTTGATCGATCATCAAGGCACGCTCACGCTGGACCATATCCAGATAACGCTCCCGCCCTTCGGAGGAACGTGCGCGGCGGCGGGTGTCCATCTTCCGGCGCTCTACGCCGCCGGGTGGCACAGCTTCGCTTGCCCTGCGTTCCTGTTCATCATTCTGGGTTTCATCATCCATCATTTCGACTTACCACAAATCAATTAGCGTTGCCGGCACCAGCGCCCGCATTGACAGCGCTTCCGCCCTCTCCCGAGTTTGAGTCCGCATTGCTCCCCGATGATGACCCCAGACGGTTAAAAGAAGATAAAGATCTGTCGAAAAGTAATAAAATACGCTGTTCCTGATGCACAAATTCAATCCCGCTTTTTTGAATAATCACCAGCCAGGGAACGCCGCCGATAACTGTTTCTTCCTCGTTAAAGACCAGACGGCTTCCTCCCGGCCCATTGATTATGGCGCGCGTTGGGGAAAAGGATGTGATTTTATAACCATCCAGAACCTTCGCAAAATTTGTATTGCTGACGCCAGAAGCCCCCCCGCCCGTTGCCTTGCGCGCCGCCTTGATGAGCGCCAGATCGGCATCCTGCGCGGAATCTTCTTGCAGATCGAGATCCGCCACGGATATTGGCGGCACTTTAGAAAAAGGATCAGCCCCACCAGAGAGGGTTATCGATTTCTGATCGGCGCTGACCGTGGCGGAGGCCTCCCCCCGAACAGGTAACACCAGAACACCGCGCGCGCCGCTATGTAAGACCTGAACATCATCCAGCAGCGCCCCCAAACGAGTTGGCGACCATGTAATGGTCAACGGGCACGCCTCTATCGGCGCGAGCACCGTCCCGACAAGACAGCCGCTTTCCTTGAAGCTGACGCCGTTATCGGATCCGGAGGTTTTTATACCCTGTATCGTCAAGGGCGCGTCCCCGGAATTAACCAGCGATATGGTTATGGCCGAGGCTTTTTCAATATCTGTACCAAAATCAACCTCCTCGCGCGAGGATACGAGCAATCCCCGCCCCGGCACAGCCTGCGGAAACACATCAGCCTTTGACACATTGTCGGGGGCATATTCCCCTTTAAGGCTTACACTGGAGAGCGCGGCAGGGCCATTGTGCCGAACCACGAGCACACCGGAGGATCGGCCCTTAAGTTTGGGAGACCATGTGACCGTAGCCATGCATGACTGTCCGGCGGCAAGCTTTTCGCAAACCGTGTTGAGCGAATATCCGGCTTGCTCACTGGCATCAATATAGATATCGCTGATTTCTATTTCATTCGATGTAATATTACGAAGAATAACCGGCTGTACAAGTGTCTGGCTATTGGTCAGAGAGCCAAAATCAAGTTCCGCAGGAATGGTTTCGATATCGCTGGAGACCTTGTCGCCCGCACCCTCTACCGTTTCCACGCTCCCGGAAATCGTTGAGGTCACAAGGCGCGTGCGGGCATTATGCGACATCAGCATTTCAAGCCGCCACGGCCCAGCCTGCAACCCCTTCACCGTCAAGGCCACAGCGCATTCCGCGCCAGGTGCCAGATCATCTTCCTGACATTGATTGAGAGCCACAGCCGCCGCCACGTTGGAGGACGGGTATAACCGGACGAGTCCGGTTTTTACGGGCTGGCCGCCGTCATTGCGAAAACGAACCACCACCTGCGCCGTTGCGCCCATGGGGACCGCGCCACCATCGACAACAGGCGTGGAGGCGACGAAACCGCCGCCCGTCCCCGCGATCGCCGCGCTGCCCGGATCACTAAAACCGGGATGTTGTGCAAAGGCGGGCGAGAAAAAGCAGCCCAAAACCATAAGGACCGCTAGAAACCCGACTTTAAGACGCGCACGCCTCTTCATAATAAAACTGCCTGACCAATATGCCCCGGAATGGGACGTGAGAGAGGAGACCAAATACAAGACCCCATATGAAAGTATAACATAAACGGTACTGTGAATAGAATAAATGCGTATTCTTTCCTAAAAAACTGCTTCTTGCATCTTACAGCGGAGCATTACCTACCCGGGACGCCGGATGCGGACGGATTAAGCACATCAGCCGGAATCACGCTTTGTGGAAAGGCTCCGGCCCCATCCATAGATAGCAAAGATCCGGCATGCCCCATCGGCACGGTATCTGCAACCGGCGCTTCGCCCGTAGTATAGACAATAACGCGCGGCTTAAGAAGGAACACCAGCTCTGTATTGGACGCCGTTGCCGAGCGAGAGGTCGGGAATAAGGGCTTATTAAAACCCGGCCCGGAGGTGTCATACTGGTCATTTTCCCGTACCAGCCCGGCGATCAGCAGAGAATCACCCGGACGTATACGTATCTGAGTGGTTAGCTCTCGCTCCGTGGTTTCCGGTAACTGCAAGGTTGTGCCATCGGCATCAAACTCCTGGAATCTCCGGAACTCCTGAAGCGCGATTTCAATACTCCCGTATATCGTTGCATTATCCCATGCGCTGGCAATGGTCAGGGTAAACCCGGTATCCACGGAGTCCGTTTCCGTTGAAACGGTAACCTCTCCATTATCGACGGATCGGCTGAGGGAGGATACGTAATTCACAGTATCCGCTGCACGCAAAGTGGCCTGCGCCCCTGAAAGAACCGTAATTTGCGGCTGGGAGATCGTTTTAACAGCCCCGTAATTGGAAATAAACTGTAGGACCTGATTAGACCCAAAGGAGACATCCCCCTTGGTCGGCAGGCCGATACTGATCGGCACAAAATTAGCGCCCGTCCCGCCGGGAATGCTTATCCCTGTATTGAACGCGCCGAATGTATCAATCTGCTCCCAATCAATTCCCGTGGCGTTATCCGAATTCAGACCCACTTCCCAAATATACACCTCAAATACAATCAAAGCCGTGTTGGAGCGGATACGCTGAAAATAGTTCTCAGCCAGCCGGGCCGTGCGGTTGGTGGCCTCATAGATAATTGTCCGGGTTGCGCTCTCGGTAATTGGTGCGGTGCCTGTAATCGCCTGAATTCCCGATGCCAGCGCGGCTAAAATATCCGTATCACCCCCAACGGGCGGCACGCTCACGGTAAAGGTTTGCACATCCTTAACCACCAAAAGGCCATCTTCGTAAGAGCAATATAAATCTGCAAGGCCGCACACCCGCTCGACAACCTTATCAAGCGGTCCGCGCAAATTGGTGACTGTAATTGTGCGGATCATTCCTTCATTCGTCTCAAAAGCCATGGGGATTTCATAATCCGCCAAAATAAGCTGCAGCGCTCCGGCCAGCGTTTCAGAGCGCAACTCGAATGGCCCGACGATTTCACGAGGCAGAGAAGACGCGTTCGCGGCCACAGGCACCAGAACATCACTTCCCAAAGGAAGGTACAGAACACTGTCCGGCTTTTCGTTCACACCATCAGGCCTGTCACTCGCCATTGCCGGAGACGGGATTTTTGCATTACGCGCGCCCGGCACACTCACATCCGCACACCCGCTCACGCCAATAGCCAGCAGGAGCAGAGCCAAAAACAAGATCCGCCCTGACAACGCCGAGCACCGCATACCGAAACTATCCGGTTTTGTGCCCTGCATGACCTGCGTTGTTTTGACAATCATCTCAAGAGGCCCTGCGGGGTTGGAGCGTACGAAACACAGTTTTGACCAGTCTATCGCGTTGCACGGGTTTCATCAAGACCGCCGCAACATTCCATTTACTCGCCTCCGCCAAAAGATCAGGATTTTGATCCCCCGTAACGAGAATAACCGGTGTGGTTAAATCAAGCCCGCGAACGCGCTTTATAAACTCAAAACCGTCAATAGGCTCCATACGCACATCGACAATCGCAAGCGCTATGCTCCCGTCCACCTTTTCCATGGCGTCCTGTCCGTCCGTTGATTCAACGACATCATAGCCCTCATCACCTAAAAAACGGGCAATTTGCATCCGCACAAAGTCATTATCTTCAACAACGAGAATTTTAGAAGCCGCAGTCATAAAAAAACCTGTTTTAAGGGATTACGATTCGGGTTAAGCCAGATCAAACTCTAAAGCAAAAATTCA
>JADLAT010000018.1 GCA_020848095.1 Alphaproteobacteria bacterium
ATTCTAGCCAATCCAAAAACCTGCCTTATCCTCGATGAGCCCACCACTGATCTGGATATGGATACGCTCGACATGCTGGAGGAGGTTCTCTCCGCCTATACCGGCACCTTGATTGTGGTTTCGCATGACCGCGATTTTCTTGATCAGACCGTCACCAAAATTCTGGCCTTTGAAGGCAATGGCCGGGTAGAGCTGCATATTGGTGGCTATTCGGATTACCTTCATGCAAAAACTCTGGAAGATGCGGAGCAGACTCCGGTAAAAAATATCTCACCTGCTATAGAAAAACCTCAGGCGGCAGAGCCGGCCACCGCTGCGCCGATTGTTCAAAAACCACGGAGACAGCTGACCTATAAGCTGGAGCATGAGTTAAAGCAACTGCCGCAAAAAATTGAAAAGCTTGAGAGCGAGGTTGCGCTTTGCGATGATTTGCTGGCTGATGCCGGTTTTTACGCCCGCGATGCCGATGCCTTTCATGAAACGGTTAAAAAGCTTGCTGATTTAAAAACCAAGTTAGAACGCTATGAAAATCGTTGGCTGGAAATTGAAGCTATGAAAAGCGAGACGGAATAGGCCCAAACGTCAAAAACCAAATTTTCCGCACTTCTTTTTTGCCCCCTTTTATGCTTTTATTTTCTGCATGGGCCACTTCTATTCCAAAGAGCATAGCGCACAACTCCTGCGCGTGGGGATCGCCGTTTTATTAGTCTCCGGCTGCGCGGCGGGCAGTATAAGCGCTTTTTCAAGTGTGGGTAGCCGTATTACTTTTGCGAATAATCTCGCAGCACATGCCCGTTTACAGCGCAAAGACCTGCATACCGGAGGTTATACACTGGCCAGTTGGCAAAGGCTTGATGCACCCGGCGAACCCATTCACCTGTATATCGAAGGCGATGGACTGGCATGGCTGTCGCGCCGCACACCCTCGCTGGACCCAACGCCAACACAGCCGGTTGCCCTGGAGCTGGCTGCGCTGGACCCCGCGCCCAATGTTGTTTATCTCGCCCGCCCCTGTCAGTATATTGCGCAAGCGCTTAATCCGGGCTGTCATGTGGAAAGCTGGACCGGAGGACGATTCTCAGCAAAGATCATACAAAGTATGAATGCAGCCTTATCGCAGATATCCACTGACGGCCACGGCGGCGCGTTTGATCTGGTCGGGTTTTCGGGCGGCGGCAATATTGCCTTGCTTCTGGCGGCCCGGCGCGAGGATGTTGCCAGTGTACGCACGGTGGCCGGCAATATTGATGTTGAGGCCGTCAACCGGCATCATAAAGCCAGTGCTATGCCCCATTCTCTCAACGCGGCAGATATCGCGGCGGATATTAAGAGCATTCCGCAAATTCATTTCACGGGTACGAATGACGAGATTATCCCTCCTGATATTTATGAAGGGTATAAAAACTCCGCCGGCGTTTCCTCTTGTATCGCACATAAAGTGGTGAGCGGCGCTACCCACACGCAAGGATGGACCGCGCAATGGCCCGCATTACTGGCTTACCCCCTGCCCTGTCAGGACCCGCAATAAAAACCGTCTTCCTGATTTTTTAAAGATGCGTGCCGAACGTGGTTTGGCTCAATTCTTATGATCTTTTCATGGTCCCTGAAAAATATTCGTAACACTCCAGCCCCCCATGAAAAAAGCCCCGCCGTTACGGGCGGGGCTTTCAATTCATTATATATGGGTCTTACGACTTAGAATTTGTATCCGGCACGGATGTAACCACCGTGAGAGTCGTAATCGGATTTGTATTCGTAGTCATAGTTACCGCTAACAGACCAGTTATCCACTGTGTAAAGAGACAGGGACGCACCGACGTTGAACGTACCATTGGCTGGATCAGCACCTTGTGTGTTGAAGGAAGCGCCACCACCTGTGAAGGTCGAGGAGGATTCAACCTCATCACCGATCAGGTCATGACGGTAGCCAACATGCAGACCGGGAACAACTTCGTTACCGTTAGCCTGTTTCAGGTTCCATTTTGCGTCTGCGCCAATGCCCAGTTCGAAAATGTTCAGGCTGTCGTTGTCAACATTCAGGTTTGCACCACCAGCACCGGTTTCTGTGTAGTCATCAATCGAGATGTGCTGGTAATGAGCCAGTACATTCGGTGTGATAACCGCGTTACCAACAGCATAGTCACGGCCCAGTTCTGCGTAAGCAATGTACTGGTCGCTGTCGTAGTCGGCGTTGGCATTCAAGCCAGCAACACCACCTACATTGTGACGTGTCTGATCGATGTTGTTACGAGCATAACCAAGGTTACCAGCTACGTATGTTGACTGACCGAGGTCGTAATCGCCGTAGAGGCTGACCTGGTAGCTGTCAATATCGCTTTCGGTTGTGTTGGCATTTTCAGAGTCAACATCTGAGTTGGCGTAGCTTAAAGCCAGACCAAGCGTAGCAGCATCAGAGACATTCTCTGTGTCGATACCGACAGCAACCCCGTATGTATCGGCGTCATAGCCATCGATACCATCGCGTCTGTCTTGCTCAGCTGTTTTACCGAAGCCCTGGATCCAGGCTGTCAGGCCTTGACCCATGTTCCCCGTAGCAACGCCGGTTTCATTCGTTCTGAGTGAAGCCAGACGTGTGGAGGTGATGTCAAGAGACTGAACGGATGTCTGGAAACCAGAAACAACCGCACCGCCGTCAACCGTTGGGCCAACAGATTCAAGAACATCGTTTACTTCTTCCTGCGTTGAAGCCTGGTTCAAAGCTGTCTGGACATTGTCCAGCTCAACTGTGCCACCATTTTGCAGATTCTCAAGAACCGTCGCGACATTCGCATTGTTGCTGCTTGTCGAGGCCGTTACAGAAGATGTACGCGTTGCGGTCACAACCAGATTGTCATTGTCAGCCACGTCTTGCGCGAAAGAGAGCAAGAAGCTGTTGTCAGTGATGTTACCAGCCGTCAGGTCAGCAACACCGCCGCCGCCTGTACCATCGATCAACGTGAATGTTTGACCGCTTGTGATGTAACCGGAGCTATTAGCAACGCCAACATTTACCAGAGCGGCGGCATCAACAGTTGCCGCACCACCGGAGGTGATCTGGCCGCTCGTTGTTGCACCTGTCAGGTTAAACGCCAAGGATTGAGCGGCATCAACATCAACCGTACCAGTAACGGCGATTGTGTTGGAACCAACAGTCGTTGTGTTTGCAGCTTCGAAGTTACCGCCAACAGTCAATGTTTTGCCTGTGCCTGTCAGGGTCAAAGCTTTCAGCTCCGTCCCGTCAACACCGACGTCACCCGTGATTGTACCGGCGCCCTGGAAGACGGCCGTACCTTCATTCAGTGTCCCTGTCAGGAGGTCATCACCGATCACATGCGCGGCATCAGCAAATGTCGCCGTACCATCACCCGTGAAGTTTACGTCCTGCGTTGTGGTCACAACACCTGTGAAGGTGGCGGAACCCGTACCAACATTGATGTCATCGCCAGCAGTTGTTGTACCGGCCACGCTCAAGGAGCCTGCGCCCACTGTTACGCTGCCCGCGGCATCAACATTACCGGAAATGGCAACTGATTTACCAGCTACGCCGTTGGCGTTTACTGCCAATACGGAGTTAGCGGCGGCACCGATGCTGCCCGTTACGGTTGAGGAACCGGAGAAGTTTACAGTACCCAGATCATCGGAAGTATCCTGGATCGTTCCTGTAAAGTTGGCCCCATCAGCAAATGTTACAACGCTGGCCGTGTTGTTGAAGTCAATATCGTTGGTGACAGTTGTGTTACCAGCGAAAGTAGCCGTACCGGCACCACCGAAGGTGATGTCAGCAGCATGAACGGTCGAACCGAATGCTGTCGTGCCTGTACCGTTCAGCGTAATCAACTTCAAAGAGTTGCTTGCGCCAACCGCGCCGGAGATGTCCACAGTGTTACCTGTAGAAGCAACCGTTAACGTACCGGAACCAGCGTTACCGGATGTGTTGTTGATTGCGCCCGTAAGGTCGGTTGTGGCCGCAAGATCAACGAAACCATCGCCGGACAGGTTAATGTTACCGGTGATTGTCGTGCCGTCAAAGTCGAGCGTTCCTGTAGAGGAAACTGTCATTGTTGTAGCAGCGACCGTGCTTGAGAACGTCGCGATACCTGTTCCGGTCATGTTGATAGCAGCGATAGAGGCCGTACCACCGACTGCGCCGTCGATGACGTTATTACCGCCAGCAGCAACGTCCTGAAGAACCAGTGTCCCGCGACCAGCTGTGCCGGATGTGTTGTCAAGCGAGCCGCTCAACTCAGAGTCATCACCCAGAGTAACTGTACCGGTCGAACCCGTAAAGTCGATGTCCGAATCAGAGTCTGCTGCACCCAGAACCAAGGCCGCACCAGCACCGATGTTAAGATCATCGGCGTCAACTGCCACAGCCGTGGCTGTCAGTGTCTTACCAGCAGCAATGTTCAATTCACCGATGTTCGTTCCGCCGATTGCATTTGTCAGTGTGAAGCTGTCATTGAAGTTTACAACCCCTTCGCCAGCACCAGCGCCATCGATTGCGCCCAAAGTCAGGCCAGTTGCGTCATTAATATTCAAGATACCGGTTGTTGCGATGTCGATAGAACCCGCGCCGCCAACATTGGCTGTGCCCGTTGTCGTGTCAGAGATTGTAACAACCCCGCCAGCGGAGATATCAATGCCGTTTGTTGTGGCGATTGCGATACCCGCGGCAACCGCGTCAACATCCAAAGTACCGGCAACAACAAGGTTTGCTGCGCCGCCGCCTGTAAGGTCGATATTACCGGAAGCCACCCATGTGTCAGTCGCGGCAACAGTCAATTGAGCCAGTTCGTTCGGGTTTGTACCGATATTGCCCGTTTGTGTAATCGTGATGCCGGAGCCATCGGTTGTCAGAATACCCGTACCGGCACTACCGCCTGTGGCACTGTCAATATTGCTCACGAGGGCAAATGTTGTATCAAACGTTACGGTATCACCGTCTGTTACTTCCAGTTCCGCACCGGGGTCCGCACTGAGTTCGCAGTTGGCTCCGCCTGTTGGATCCGCGCAAGCTGCGGCCAAAGCAAGATTAGGTGCCACAAATGCGCCGACGGCTACCAAAGCCGAGCCGACCAGAAGTGATCTTTTTAAATTAGATGTCATGTGATTAACCCCTTGAGTTATTTAACGTTGATAATGAAAAGATCGAAAACCTATCGGCCCCCGAATTTCCCCTTTGAGAAACTATAAAGTTCTTGTGAACCCGCACCTTAAAAAAAAACCGGACCTGTCCCATGAGGGACTACGAGCTACCCCGGATTGATACCAAAATTGATTCCCCCCATCAAGCCTCATGCAATCTGAGGTAATAAAAAAATCCGGCTGTGTTGCTATTATGCAACAAAGTGGGTTTCCACGGAGAATCAAGGTCTTATCGTGGCCAGCGCCTTGTCAAAGCCATCCAACGGCAGATTTACCGTCATAGGCTTGCCTTCTGCATTGGCAAAAGTGACCGCCATAAGCTTTCCGGATTTCATCTCGCTCAAAAGCGTTTCATCCAGCGTTATACGGGCGACACAACCCGCAGGAAGACACGTATTGATTGAAAATCTTCTGGGTTCCTTTTCATCCACCTTTAACGCGCCGCCGGCCTTAACCAATACACCCAAGGGTAAGACCACTACGCCGGTGGCCGAAACAGCCCCCGCCGGGAAGCCCACGGCAAACTCCATAAATCTTTGCCTGGTTTCCTTGACGGACAGGCGCTGGAACGCCTCACAATACGGTGGCTTGCCCTCAACCGTGTCGCAACGGCTGCCCCAATTGCCGAAATATTGCTCCGTAGATTTAACATTTCCCTTCGCCGCATCCGCGGCGGTTTCCTGTGCCTGCGCCGCAGAACCGGGCGCAGCATTGCGGTTTTTCATCAAAAGAAATCCGCCAACGCCAGCGACAAGAACAACGGCAACCAATACAATCCATTTCATGAGTAGATTTCCGGCATTTCTGCCGCCCTTATGTGATTTTTCCCATTAAAGCGCCTGATTTAACGGCGCTGAAGCTTCATCAAGAGCACAAGGCGGCGGCAAAATCAATCTGGCGCAGCGGAATATTCGCATGTTTGTGCCTGTGTTTTAATAGAGCGTTCCCCCTATAGCCCCACGGAAAGCGCCTTATAGAGCCGCATAAGGGCTTGCGCCTGTGCCACTTCCGCCTCGATCAGCGCCGATTGGGCATTATTCACCGTGCGCTGCACATCCAGCACATCAAGGAAGGAAACCTCCCCCTCCTTATAAAGATGTTCTGAAAGACTAAGGGCGCGATCTGCATTTTTGTAAGCCTGATCGAAGGCGGACCGGCGATTGGTGATCTGCACATAATCATTTAAAGCCGATTCAACATCTGTGACCGCCTGAAGGACCGTCTTGCGGTAAAGCTCGTAGGCCTGCACTTCCCGCGCCTTGGCCGAATCGATCCGGCCCCTGATTCGTCCAAAATCAAGCAAGGATACCGCCGCGCCCGCCGCCACGCTCCAGACCGAAACGGACCCACCGCTCAGCCCGTCATTCACGCCAAAAAAGCTGCTCAGGCTTATTGTGGGGAATATATCCGCCGCCGCCGCTTCGGTCAGCGCGGTTTTTTGCTTTAACTCCAGAGCAGCCGCGCGGATATCAGGACGGCGCGCCAAAAGCGTTGCAGGGGCCAGAAGCGGCGCGATATTCCCGCTGGGGACCGGACGGGTTTGCGCGATAAGGGGCTGGAGTTCCTCCGGTAGGTGCCCCGTCAGAACGACGAGCCGCAGAGCGGCATTTTCAGCCTGACGCTCAAATTCCGACAGGGACGCTCTGGTGGTGTTGACCAGTGTTTCGGAACGCTCAACATCGAGCTGCGGCGCTTCCCCTGCGTTTTTGAGTAGTTTCACAAGATTTAAGGTCTGCTGCTGAATCTCCAGATTGCCCTGCGCTATCGAGACCTGCGCGCGTGCGCCTTGCATATCCACATAGGCGCGGGCCACTTCCGCCACGAGGATAAGCGATACATCCTCGCGCCGGGCTTCGAGAGCCTTCAGGCCGGAATCTGCAGCAGAGAAGGCCTTGCGGTTGCGGCCAAAAAGATCCAGTTCATAAGAGGCATCAAATCCGGCTTCATAAAAGCTGTCTGTATCGCCCGCGCGGTTTTTCCCCCGGTTGGTCGATGCAGAAGCGCCGATCGCTGGCAGGAGACCACCAAAGGCGCTGCGCCGCTCGCCGCGCGCCTCTACAATACGGGCCTCGGCAATTTTAAGATCGGGGCTGTTCTCAAGGGCCAGATCGACCAACGCGGTCAGGGCGGGATCATTAAAATTCTTCCACCAGCCTTGCAGGGTTTCCGGTTCAACCATTTGCGCGCCCGGTTCCTGATGCTTTCCCCAGGAGGCCGGAAAAGCAACATCCCCAGGATCTTTCCCCGTTGAAAAGCAGCCAGAGAGCAGTGCCATCGTCAAAACTGCCGGTAAAAATCCGTAACGGTGTTTCATCTCTTATGATCCTTCTATGCTGCGCTCAATACTGTTGTATCTGGCCGGTTTTCGGCTTAAGGCCAGCTCCAGTTTACGCAGGAGCACGTAAAAAACAGGCGTAAAAACAATGCCAAAAAAGGTTACGCCAAACATGCCGGAAAATACAGCCTGGCCGATGGCCCGGCGCATTTCCGAGCCTGCGCCGTGGCTGTGAACCAGTGGCAAAACACCCATGATGAAGGCGAAAGAGGTCATTAAAATCGGGCGGAGCCTGATATGGGCGGCCTCAATGGCGGCCTCAATCACATTACGGCCCTGATGCTCCAGATCGCGGGCAAACTCCACGATCAAAATGGCGTTCTTACAGGCCAGTCCCGCCAATACGAACAGGCTGATTTGCGTGAATATGTTGTTATCACCGCCAAAGAAATACAGCCCGACCATGGCAGAGAGCATGCTCATCGGCACAATCAGGATCACCGCGACCGGCAGGGCGAAGCTTTCATATTGCGCGGAGAGCACAAGCAAAACGAGCAAAATACAAAGCGGAAAGATATAGATTGTGGAGTTTCCTGCCAGAATTTCCTGATAGGTCAACTCCGTCCATTCAAAATCAAAGCCGGGGGGCAGCGTTTCCTTCAAAATTTTTGCCATGGCGGCCTGCGCTTCGCCGCTGGCATAGCCGGGCGCTGCGTTTCCATTGATGTCAGCAGAACGATAGGCATTATAACGCATGGCGATTTCAGGGCCATAGGTTTCCTCCACCTGAAGCACCGCGCCCAGCGGCACCATCTTGCCCTCAATGTTGCGGGTTTGCAGACGCAGGATATCGGACGGGCTGGATCTGAATTTATTATCCGCCTGCGCGATGACCTGATAAGTTCGACCGAACATATTGAAATCATTCACGTACTGGGAGCCGAGATAGGTCTGGAGCGTTCTAAACACTTCATCCACCGGGATGCCGAGCTGGATTGCCCGCGTGCGGTCCAGATTCACCAACAGCTGCGGTACATTTACATCAAACCCCGTGAAGACGCCCGTTAACTCTTTGGTTTGATAGGCTTTACCTATTACATTTTGCACAACGGTATTGAGCGCGCCAACTCCCTGATCATTCCTGTCTTCGATCTGGAGCTTGAACCCGCCGATTGTGCCCATGCCGCTGACCGGCGGCGGCGGGAAAATCGCGATAAAGGCCTGATCTATGCCCATGAATTTCTGCTGAAGGCTTTGCGCGATGTGCAAACCGGAGAGATCGTGGTCGCCGGTGCGTTTATCAAAGCCATCCAGCGTTACAAACACAATGCCCGCGCTGGAAGAGTTTACAAAGCCGTTGATAGAAAGACCGGGGAAAGCCACAGCGCTCTCAACCCCCTCTTCCGCCAAGGCGATTTCAGACATTTTGCGGATAACGTCCTCCGTGCGCTCCAAAGTGGCGCCGGCGGGAAGCTGGGCAAAGCTGATGAGGTATTGTTTATCCTGCGGTGGTACGAACCCCTTGGGAACCAGCGTGAAGCTGAACGCGGCCAGGGCGAGCAAAACGCCGTAAAGCCCCACCATAATCAATTTATGGCGTACAAAACGAGTGGTGGCCTTCTCATAACCATGAGAGCTTTTCTTGAAAACCTTGTTAAACCCACGGAAAAACCATCCAAAAAGACGGTCGATCAGCCGCGTAAGCCCATCCCTGGGTGCATCATGCCCCTTTAGCAAAATGGCCGAAAGCGCAGGGGAGAGCGTCAGGGAGTTAATCGTAGAGATCACCGTGGCGATAGCGATCGTCAAGGCAAACTGTTTGTAAAACTGGCCTGTAAGGCCGCTGATGAACGCGATGGGCACAAAAACACTGACCAGCACCAGACCGATGGCAATGATCGGACCGGTTACTTCCCGCATGGCTTGAATCGTTGCAGCTCTGGGCTCAAGCCCGCGTTCAATGTTCCGCTCCACATTTTCAACCACCACGATGGCATCATCCACCACAATCCCGATGGCCAGAATCAATCCAAAAAGCGAAAGCACATTGATAGAGAACCCCAGCAACAGCATAATAGCGAAGGTCCCCACGATGGAGACCGGAACGGCGATCAGCGGGATAACCGAGGCGCGCCAGGTCTGCAAAAACACAATTACGACCAGAACAACCAGCGCCACCGCCTCCAGCAGCGTTTTAATCACGGCCTTGATTGAATCCTGTACAAAGACGGTTGGATCGTAAACGATGGAATAATCCACGCCCTCCGGAAAGTTTTTCTTCAACTCCTCCATCGCTTTGCGCACGTCATGCGAGATTTGCAGGGCATTGGCCTGCGGCGCGGCAAAGATTGGAATGGCCACCGCCGCCTTGTTATCCAGCAACGAGCGCAAACCGTAATTTTCCGCATCCAGCTCAATCCGCGCGACATCCTTAAGCCGTGTTATAACTCCGTTATCGCCGCGCCGGATAATGATTTCGCCAAATTCTTCCGGGCTTTGCAGACGACCTTGCGTGTTTACAGGCAATTGCACCTGCACCCCGTTTTTGTAGGGGGGACCACCGATCACGCCGCCCGCGACCTGTATATTTTGCGCGCGGATCTGGTTTACGATATCGGTGGCCGTCAGCCCCAGCTCCGCCACCGCCTCGGGGTTGAGCCATATGCGCATGGCATAATTTCCGGAACCGAACAGCATCACCTGCCCGATACCCTTGATCTTGGCCAGTTGATCCTTGACATTCAAATTAGCAAAATTGCGCAGATACAACACATCATAGCGATCCGAAGGGGAGAGCAAATGCACGACCATCGTCAGATCAGGAGAGCTTTTAACCACCGTCAACCCCAGTGAGCGCGTCACTTCCGGAAGGCGGGGCAAGGCCTGAGCCACCCGGTTTTGCACAAGCTGCTGCGCCAGATCAATATCGGTACCGATTTTAAAGGTCACGGTCAAAGAAAGCTGGCCATCCGAGGATGCCACAGAATTCATATAGAGCATGCCCTCGACGCCGTTGATCTGCTCTTCCAGCGGACCGGCGACCGTTTCGGAAAGTGTGGAGGCATTTGCGCCGGGAAAAGCTGCACTCACCGAGACCGAAGGCGGAGCAACTTCCGGATATTCGGAAACCGGGAGAATAAAAATGGCCGTTAATCCCGCCAGAAAAATCAGAATGGAAAGGACGCCCGCGAAGATCGGCCTATCAATAAAAAACTCGGAAATGCGCATCGGTCCGGTGCTTTCTATAATTTATTCTTCGGTTTCAACCGGTTGCATGGATTGCTCTTTTGGCTCCGCGGGCAGCAGGGCCTGCGGATTTGCCGGGGGGGCAGATTCCACACCATCCTTGCCCGCCGCCGTTTTCACCACGGGCTGTACCGGCATATCGGGGCGAATCCGAATAACCCCTTCGACAATCACGCGATCCCCGGCATTCAGGCCGGAGAGGATAACGCGGCGGTCTCCTGCCGAATCTCCTAAAGTCACCTGGCGGTATTTCACCGTATCGGTTTCATCCACGGTATAAACGAATTTACGGTCCTGATCCGTCCCGATGGCCTTTTCAGACAAAAGGATATGAGCACCCTCATCCGGATTGCCCATACGGACCTTCACAAACATGCCGGGCAGCAAGGCGCCATCAGCGTTTTCAAAAATAGCGCGAGCGCGAATCGTACCGGAATCGGGATTTATACGGTTATCAAAGTTGTGCATCCGGCCTTCGATAACATGCTCAGCGCCATCTGCGCTGCGTAAGGCGATCTGCACCGGGATTTTGACTTCCTCCGCAAGGCCGCGCGCATTTTGGAAGATGTGATTGAGATAGGTTTGCTCATCCACGTCGAAATCAGCGTAAATTCCCGCGCTGGAGACAACAGAAGTTAAAACCGGTGCGGAGGGCCCTGCCTGCACGACATTTCCAACCGTTAGTTCGGCCCGCCCCACCCGCCCGGAAATTGGGGCCTTTATATAGGCATATTCCAGATTTATTTTTGCGTTCTGCAATTCGGCCTTTGCCCCCTCAACCGCGGCCAGAGCTGTACGGACCGTATTTTGTCTTTCATCAAAAACGCGGCCGGAAATGGCGTCCATCCCGATCAACCCTTGCGCCCGCTCCATATCCTTGCGGGCCAGTTCATACTGATTTTGTGCGGCATTCAAAGCGGCCTGCGCCTGATCCTGCGCGGCTTTATAGGGCCGGGGGTCTATTACAAAAAGAACGTCGCCCTTTTCGACACTCTGCCCGTCACCGAAGCGTATTTCCATGATTTTTCCGCCGACTTGCGGCTGGATAACCGCATATTCCACCGGGCTGAGGCGACCGGAAAATTCGCTCCAGATTCGGACCGATTCCGGTTTAACAATCTCGACATCCACCGGCATAGGTCCGTGTTGCGCGGCCCCGCCGGCGCCCTCTTCCGCCCGGCTGGCCAGCTGACCAAGGCCCAAACCGCCAATCAGAGCCAGCACGCCCATCACCAGAAGCAGGCCAGCTTTTTTATCTTTTTTTCCTGATTTCATGATCTTTCCCGAATTTTCCATTGAGAGAAATACCATCTTTCACGGTGGAATCAAATATGTTTTCCGTTTTGTTTCAACCCCTTGAACGGCCATGAAAATTTTTACAAAAAAAATCCATTTTTTTCTTTGCAAATTTGTAAAAACTGCCATAATAAGAATTGCGCACGTGTCTCTGGCCACGCTAGTACACTAGAAACGGTTATACAACGGCGTAAACTATTTTGGACCGGGGCGGATCGATCATCGCGAGATTGGAGATCCCAACCTTAGAGATTTAAAAGGGTTTACGTAACCACTCGTAACGTTGCAGGAAACCGGCGCTTTATAACGTCGTTATTGCCTCCCGTATATTTCTCTACCAATTCACATTGAGCATTCCGTCTTTCCCTCGGGAATTGATCGGGCTGTTTTAGACTTTTTGGTTTTTCCTGCTCTCCTAAGCAAGGGGCGGGACTGATTTGTTTAATACCTCTAACAATATGGGGGGTTTGATATGAATAAGGTAGTGCCGTTAGCGAAAGAGATTGTCCGGAGATCAAAAGCCGGAAATCAACCTGCGCGCCTTATGGGCAATGTGAATGAAGTGGTTGCTGCTCTGCGCCCTTCAGAACCTCTGTACGTGCTTTGGCCGGAACGTGTTGCCGCCACAGCCAAAGCTTTCATGGACGCCTTTCCCGGCGATGCCATGTTTGCCGTAAAAACCAATCCCCATGAAAGCGTTATTCGTGCGCTTTGCCATGCCGGGATGAAATCCTTTGATGCGGCCTCCCTTGAGGAAATCCGCCTTGTGCGGCGTGTTTCCAAAAAAGCGCGCATACATTTCATGCATACCGTTAAAGCGCCGGAAGCTATTCGCGCCGCCTATTACGACCATGGCGTTCGTGATTTCTCGCTTGATACGATTGATGAGTTGAACAAAATCCTGAGCGCCACTAATTATGCTGAGGATATCAATCTTTTCATCCGTTTTGCACCGCCCAAAAACGGAGCAGCGGCAATTGATTTTTCATCCAAATTCGGTGCATCTCCCGATGAAGCGGCCCTGCTTCTTCGGAGCGCGCGAAGCTATGCGCGCCGGCTGGGGCTTTGTTTCCATGTCGGAACGCAGATTTCCGATGCCAGCGTTTATGCCCGCACGATCGGGCTGGCGGCTGCGGTTATTCGTAAATCTGGCGTTCCGGTTGATATGCTGGATACGGGCGGTGGGTTCCCGGTTTCCTATCCGGGGGAGGATGTCCCCGAGGTTTCAACCTGCATAGATGCCATTAAAGTCGCCCTTGCGCTGCATGGGCTGGACCAGATGGAAATTCTCGCCGAGCCGGGCCGCGCTTTAGTGGCGCAAAACGGCTGCCTCGTTGTTCGGGTGGAACTGCGCAAGGGTGATCTGCTCTATATCAATGACGGGACCTATGGCGGGTTGTTTGATGCCGGGCCGCTGCTTAAGACGCGCTTCCCGGTGCGGGCTATTCGCCCCGGCGGCACGTTTGACGGACATATGAAACCCTTCCGGATGGCGGGTCCGACCTGCGATTCGCTGGATATGATGAACGGACCGTTCATGTTGCCCGCAGATATTGCAATGGGCGATTGGATAGAGATTGGTAATCTGGGTGCATACTCGCAGTCCATGAGGACCAATTTTAACGGCTTTGGCTCATGCGAGACCGTTTGTCTGGCCGATAACCAGTAATAAGGGCCTCAGAGGGTTTTTAAAAAACGTAATTGTGAAAATATTATAAGGCCTGCTCGGCGTTAAGATCGATGCAGGCCTTTTTCATGATAATCGCCCGGCGAAATCTTCATAACCGAATTTACGAACCATTTCATAGCGTCCGCTTTCATGCAAGATCCCGATATCGGGTAAAGGCACGCCGTTAAAATTGGTATTTTTGACCATTGTGTATTGCGCCATATCTGTAAAGATCAGCATATCCCCGATAGCCAACGGCTCATCAAAGCTATAAACGCCAATCACATCACCCGTCATGCAGGTTCGTCCGCCCAGCCTGTATGTATGGGGTTTTTCACCAGCGATGCCACCCCCCCGCAAGGACGGGCGGTAGGGAACCTCCAACACATCGGGCATGTGGGCACTGGCTGATGTATCGAGCACCGCCATATTTTCATTGTCTGCTTCAAAGATATCCAGCACGCGCGTTACCAGATACCCCGCGTCATAGACAAGCGCCCCGCCCGGCTCAAGCGTAAGCTCGCAGGCAAAACGCTCCTTAAAGCACTTTAGAGCCGTGACAAAGCGTTCAAGATCGTAGCCTGGCGCCGTAAAATAATGACCGCCGCCAAGATTAACATGCGCTATGCGCTCCAGATAAGGTCCAAAATTTTGCGTTAGATGCCCTATCAGAGCCTCTGAGTCCTCCACCGGATTTTCACACAGATTGTGAAAATGTAAAATATCAATCTGCGCCATAATCTCATCCGTCAGATCCGCTTTTTTTACACCAAAACGGGAATTGGGTGCGGAAGGGTCATAAAGCGCGGAGTTTTTTACCAGCGATATCTGTGGATTAACCCGTAATCCAATTTTTATACCCGGTCGCGCCGTTTTAACGCGGGGCAGGAAGCGGTACATCTGCGATACGGAATTAAAGTATAAATGTGTTATTATCGGAAGGAGCGCTTCAATCTCCCGCTCATCAAAGGCGGGAGAATAGGCATGCACTTCGCCGCCGAAATGCTCATGACCCAGCCTCGCTTCGTATAGGCCGCTGGCTGTTGTTCCGTCCAGCACCTCTTTCATATAGGGAAAAACTGAAAACTGAGAAAAGGCTTTGGTCGCCAGCATGATTTTAGCCCCGGTCCGGGCCTTGATTTCTTGCGCTATGGATAAATTACGCCTGAGGGCGGCAAGATCACAAACATAAGCAGGTGTTTGAATCGATTTCAGACCTTTAATTTCACCTATAATTTTATTGGCGGCCTGCTCCTTAAAATCCATTTTACGCCGCATCTTTTCGGCGCTCGCACAGCTCTCCAAGGCCGGATTTCAGGTCGCGCACATGCCAGGGCAAGCCCTGCCGCGCGATCTCCTCCATGAAAGGATCGGGATCGAGCTGTTCCACATTCCAGACACCCGGCTCCTGCCCCCACTGCCCTCTGGCCATCAATATTGCCGCCGTAACGGGTGGTACACCAGTGGTATAAGATACGGCTTGCGCCTGCACCTCTGCATGGGTTTTTGCATGATCGCAGACATTGTAAATGATTTTTGTTTTCTTCTGCCCATCTTTAATGCCTGTAATCACGCAGCCGATAGATGTTTTTCCGGTATATTCTTCGGACAAAGAAGAAGGTTCAGGCAAAATCGTTTTTAAAAACTGGATGGGCACGATTTCCACACCATTATGCATCACTGGATCAATGCGCGTCATGCCTACATTTTCCAGCACTTCCATGTGTTTGATATATTCCTCACCGAATGTCATCCAGAACCGAATACGTTTGAGGCCCTTAATATGCTTAACGAGCGATTCCAGCTCCTCATGATACAGCAGGTAGCTGGCTCTTTTGCCCACTTCAGGGTAATCGATAATCTTACGGAACTCCAGCGGCTGCGTTTCA
This sequence comes from Alphaproteobacteria bacterium, assembly GCA_020848095.1. Taxonomy (GTDB): domain Bacteria; phylum Pseudomonadota; class Alphaproteobacteria; order Micavibrionales; family Micavibrionaceae; genus JADLAT01. The sequence continues at coordinate 15,521 of JADLAT010000018.1, forward strand.
ATCCACTGACCCTCTTCCCAATATTTTCCGCACTGCGTTACCTCACGCAGGTTAATTTCAAGATTGAAATTCGTTGCGAAGGCCTGACCGTGATCGCCCGCATTACAATCAATAATATCAATTTCATGGATTTCATCGAAGAGATTCTTTTGCGCGTAGGCACAGTATATATTTGTCTGGCCCGGATCAAAGCCACAGCCTAAAATGGCTGTGATACCCGCTGCCTTGAAGCGTTCCTGATAATCCCATTGCCAATGATATTCGAATTTAGCTACATCCAGGGGCTCATAATTGGCCGTGTCCATATAATTGGTTTTGGTCGCCAGACAGGCTTCCATAATGTTCAAATCCTGATACGGCAGCGCCATATTAATAAGGAGATCAGGTTTAATACGGTTAATCAGCGCCACCGTGTCAGCGATATTGTCTGCGTCCAAAAGCGAAATGCCTATATTCACGCCAAAATGATCCTGGCATTCCTGCTGGATTTTTTCGCATTTAGGTAAGGTTTTGCTGGCCAGATGTATCTGCGTGAAAATATTTGCATTCATCGCGCATTTCTTCACGACAACGCTGCCGGCACCGCCAGCCCCGATGATTAAAATATTCATGAAAAAACTCCCTTTTGCTCCCCATATATATTTGAAATTTCAACACGATCAAGTATAACCATGTTTATGATGAGCAAAGTGACAAAAAAAGCGCATATTCCTGCTGAATGGGCCGAACAGAAGGCTCTTTGGACCTGTTGGCCTTCACGCGCGGATCTGTGGCCGGGTGAGCTGCTGCACACCACCAGAGAAGAAGTGGCGCAGCTGGTTCACACTGCGGCAACCGGCCAGAAAGTCAGGGTACTGGCCATGGGCGAGGACGCCATGAATACAGCCCGGAGCGCCATTGGCAATGTGGCGGAAATTCTGCCCGGTCAGTTCGGCGATATCTGGCTGCGCGATACGGGGCCCATTTTCAATGCCGATGGGCAGGCCTTGCGCTTTAAGGTTAATGGCTGGGGCGAGCGTTTTGATTTTCCCCTCGATGAGACAGTGGGTGATGAGGTTGCCAATGCCGCCGGCGCGCCCATGGTTTATCATGATTTTATTTTGGAAGGCGGTTCGCTTGATCATAACGGTGAGGGCGCTCTTTTAACCACGCGCCAATGTTTGCTCAATAAAAACCGTAATGGCTGGACCGAGGAAGAGGCGGAAAGAGCCTTAAAAGACGCCTTTGGCGCGCATACGGTTTTTTGGCTGGATGAGGGGTTAATGAATGACCATACGGACGGTCATGTTGATAATCTGGCGCGGTTCGTAGGCGCCGATACCGTTCTAACGCAGCGTGCCGCCGGGCCGCACGATCCCAATGCCGATCTGTATGAAAAAACGATCGCGGATTTGAAGGTTATGGGGCTGAACGTTGTTACCCTGCCCTCACCCGGTTTGGTGACCAGCAAAAAAGGAGACGTCATTCCGGCCTCTCATATGAATTTTATCATCACCAACGCCACCGTGATTGTGCCGATATATGGCGCACCAAGCACCGACGAGGCTCTGGGCATTATTGCCGGATTATTCCCCTCTCGCGCTGTGGTGGGCCTGTCTGCCGCTTCTATTTTGACGGGGGGCGGGTCCTTTCACTGCATCACGCAGCAAGAGCCGAAAAGGAAATAAAGATGACGAAAACAACCGTTGCCGCCATTCAGACTTCCTATTCCACCGATATGAAAGCCAATATCGATAAAACCATTCATTTTATCCAAGAGGCCGTCAAAAAAGGCGCGCAGGTGGTTTTGCCTTCGGAGCTGTTTCAAAATATCTATTTTTGCACAACGCAGGATGAACGCTGGTTTGAGCATGCCTATGCGGCCTATGAGCATCCTTGCGTTACCGCCCTTCAGCCGATAGCGCGCGAGCATGGCATTGTCATTCCCGTTTCCATCTTTGAGCGTGAAGGACCACACACCTATAACAGTGTTGTTGTTCTGGGTGTTGATGGGGAACCCATGGGGATTTACCGCAAAAGCCATATTCCCGACGGTCCGGGTTATCAGGAAAAATATTATTTCAAGCCCGGCAATACGGGATTTAAAGTCTGGAAAACGCCCTTTGGCACGATCGGGGTCGGCATATGCTGGGACCAGTGGTTTCCGGAAGCCGCGCGTTCCATGGCCTTAATGGGGGCAGAGATTCTGTTTTACCCCACCGCCATCGGATCAGAGCCGCAGGATGAAACGCTAAACACCAGTGCCCCCTGGCAACGTGCCATGCAGGGGCATGCCGTTTCCAATTATATGCCGGTGGTGGCCGCCAATCGTATAGGGACAGAGACGGGGCTAGGCGCGCCACAGACTTTCTATGGTCATTCCTTCATTGCCGATGAGCGCGGCAATCTCGTGCAGTCCCTCGGCGCACAGGAAGAAGGCGTTCTGGTTCACAGCTTTGATCTGGACGTTATTCGCAATGGCCGAAGCGCGTGGGGACTTTTCCGTGACCGGCGCAGCGATCTTTATAATCTGTAGAGTTTTCCTAAATCTTGGCTATCCCCGGCCACGATACGGCGCGACGCCCTGCTCCGGTATCCATACATCTTCTGGTGGTTTTCCGGTCTGGTAGAAAACGTCAATCGGGATTCCGCCACGCGGGAACCAGTATCCGCCGATTCGCAGCCAGGTCGGCGCCATACATTCGGTCAAGCGCTTGGCAATCGTGATGGTACAATCTTCATGAAACGCGCCGTGATTGCGGAAAGATCCCAGAAATAATTTCAGCGATTTACTCTCCACCAGAAATTCACCGGGCACGTAATCGATCATGATATGGGCAAAATCCGGCGCGCCCGTTATGGGGCAAAGCGAGGTAAATTCAGGCACAGTAAACCGCACCAGATAGGGCGTATCCTTCTGCGGGTTGACCACACGCTCCAGCACCGCTTTTTCGGGGCTGTCCGGCAGGGCGCTGGAGCCGCCAAGCTGGCTCAGGCCTTCATAAATTGTTTTATCGCTCATTCTTTAAACTCCTCTTTGATTGCCCCAAAGCATGACATGAAGCTGTGGCAGGACGGTCGCCGAAAACCAGCGATCTTTCGCAACGCTATCGGCCAGCCAGCGCATACGCGCCATTAATGCCTCATGATCGGACTGGCCTTGTATTTTATGATTTCCGGGCTGAAGATAAAGCGGTAAATGCGGATAACGCGCGGCGGCCACGCGCGCATACGCATAGTCCAGATCATCAAACACCACGCTTTTTAAGGCAATCTGGGGGCCGTCGCCAGCCGCCGCCAGACAAGCATCAAACGCCGCCCAATCGGTGACCATTTGCGAAGAAGGCGGTTTGGGGCTTAAAGTTAAAACATCCAATTTCGCAAACCAGCTTTGCGCGATTGATCCTTGTGTTTCCAACGCGAAGCCATATCCCCGCGCCCGGCCCAGATCAATCAATCCCTCCAGCGGTTGAATGGCGGGATTACCACCAGAGAGGGAAACGACCAGAGGCTGCCCGCCAGAGAGCGCCTCTATTTTTCCCAATATCTCTCCCGCCTGCATGGGTTTCCATTCGTCACGAAATGCGCTCTTCACCGCATGAGGGGTATCACACCAGACGCACCGGTAATCGCAACCGCCCGTACGTACAAACACGGTGGGACGCCCGATTAATGCGCCTTCGCCCTGCAATGTCGGCCCAAAGATTTCCGATATACGGACATGCTCGCTCATGGACGATATTCAGCCCATGTTTTCGGGGTTTCAGAGATGCGCACCGCGCTGACTTCCGGCCAGCGGGCCTTGCACCAATCGTAAAAATGTCTGGCAATCTGCTCGGCCGTGATACAATCCTCGCCCAAGACCTCATTTAAATGGCGGTGGTCTATACATTCATCAATATACTGCTTGAGCGCGTCCAGCGCGCGGTAATCGCGCACAAATCCGTATTGGTCCAAATTATCCGATTGCAAGATCACCACCACGATATAATTATGCCCATGCAGCCGGGCGCAGGGGTGATCCGCCGGCAAGCCATGGAGCTGGTGCGAGGCTGAAAAATGATATTCCTTTGAGATGGTGTACATTTCAGGCCCTTCTTTGCTTTGCTTTTTCCACCACGCCAGCCCAGTAATGCGCATCCGCATACTCGGTCGGATCCGCCACACCGGAAAGATCAAAGGCCTCCCGGCGCTCGACACAGGTGCCGCAACGGCCACAGTGAATATCCCCGCCTTTATAGCATGACCAGGTTTGCGCAAAATTAACGCCCAGCACCGCGCCTTCGGCGGCGATATCAGCCTTGGTTTTGCTAAGAAACGGTGTATAGAGGCTTATTGTCGCATAGCCCGCAAGCGCCTGATTTTGCATACCCTCAAAAGCGGTGATGAACTCCGGGCGGCAATCGGGGTAGATGAAATGATCGCCACCATGCACCGCCGTGGCAACCGCCTGCGCCTTCCGGCTGGCGGCGATGCCGTAAGCAATGCTCAGCATGATGGCGTTACGATTGGGCACGATGGTGATTTTCATGGTTTCTTCGGCATAATGACCATCCGGCACCGTGACATCGTCGGTCAAGGCCGAGCCGGTTAGAACCTTGCCCACGCCCGTAATATCAATGAGATCGAAAGGCACACCCAGCGACGCAGCGCAGGCACGCGCATAATGAAGCTCTTTCTTATGACGCTGGCCGTAATCAAAGGAAACAAGACCGGCAAGATCCCGTTCCCGCGCGATTTTATGCGCCAGAATGATGGAATCCAGTCCGCCAGAGCAAATGACGATTGTTTTCACTGTTTAAAATCCCTTGTTTTGTTAACCGGGTAGGTGTCTTCGACCGGTGTTCACAATTTTGACCGTGAACGGGGTTAGCTATAGCAGGCTGCTCAGCCTGCCTCAACTTTTCTTATCCAAACCCTTTTTTACGCACTGGCTCTTGATAAGCGTTTGCGCTGGTTCGGGTCGAGATGCTGCTTACGCAGGCGCAGCGATTTAGGCGTTACCTCCAGCAGTTCATCTTCGTTAATATAAGACATCATCTCCTCAAGGCTCATCCGGCGCGGCGGCGTTAAAATTACCGCATCATCAGACCCCGAAGCCCGTACGTTTGTCAGCTTCTTACCCTTAAGGACGTTGATCTCCAGATCGTTGTCCCGGTTATGCTCGCCCACGATCATACCCTGATAAACCGGAGTCTGGTGACCAATGAACATGGTTCCACGGTCTTGCAGATTGAAAATTGCATAAGCAACCGCCTCTCCAGTATCCGTAGAAATCAACGCACCGTTATGCCGCTGCGGGATGTCGCCCTTATAGGGTGCATATTCATGGAACAGGCGGTTAAAGACCCCGGTTCCGCGCGTATCGGTCATGAACTGGCTCTGATACCCGATCAAACCACGCGAAGGCGCCAAAAACGTCACGCGCGTTTTACCCGCGCCGGAGGAGCGCATATCGGTCATTTCAGCCTTACGGCGATTCATTTTATCAATCACGGTCGAAGAAAACTCCTCATCCAGATCGATAATCACTTCCTCAATCGGCTCAAGCTTCTGCCCGTTTTCTTCCTTGAACAAAACACGGGGACGCGAAACCGTCAGCTCAAAGCCTTCGCGGCGCATGGTTTCGATCAAAACACCAAGCTGCAGCTCACCACGTCCGCCGATCTCAAAAGAATCGCGCCCATCGCTTTCCTTATAGGTGATTGCAACATTGGTCTCTGCTTCAGCCATCAACCGCTCACGAATCATGGTCGATGTTACTTTTGCACCTTCACGGCCCGCAAAAGGAGAGTCATTCACGGAAATCATAATCGCCATGGTTGGCGGGTCAATCGGTGTGGATTTAATCGGCTCCACCAGAGAAGGCGCACCGATCGTATCGGCCACGGTTGCCTTGGTCAGCCCTGCGATACAGATAATATCGCCGGCATGAACTTCGGAAACCGGAACGCGGGCCATGCCCTCAAATTTCAACAATTTGGTGAGACGGCCTGTCTCAATGGTTTTTCCGTCCAGACTGATCGCCTTGACCGTATCATTCACTTTAGCAGAACCCTGCACCACACGGCCTGTCAGGCAACGTCCCAAGAAAGGATCGGAATCCAGCAAAGTCGCCAGCATCGCAAAGGGCAGATTAGGATGAACATTCGGAGCAGGCACATGATCAAGAACCGTTTCCAGCAACGGCACCAGATTTTCGCGCGGATCATCCAGTTCACGAACGCACCAGCCATTACGGCCAGAAGCATACAAAATGGGGAAATCAAGCTGCGCGTCATTGGCATCCAAAGACACAAACAGGTCGAAAACCTCATCTACAACTTCTTCCGGGCGGCCATCAGGACGGTCAATTTTATTGATGATAACAATGGGGCGCAGGCCAAGCTTCAAAGCCTTACCCAGAACAAATTTCGTCTGAGGCATTGGGCCTTCCGCCGCATCGGTCAGCAGAATAACGCCGTCCGCCATGTGCAAAACGCGCTCCACCTCGCCACCAAAATCGGCGTGACCGGGCGTGTCGATAATATTAATACGTGTGGTTACGCCGTCTTTTGTCCAATCGATCGAGGTCGGCTTGGCCAAAATGGTGATGCCCCGCTCTCTTTCGAGATCATTGGAGTCCATTACACATTCTTCGACTTTCTGGTTGTCGCGAAACATGCCCGATTGCTTCATCAGAGAATCAATCAGTGTGGTTTTACCGTGGTCAACGTGGGCGATAATGGCGATATTGCGTAAATTTTGTCTCATAAGAGGGGCTTTCTGTATCCAAAGGCAGGGACTGTCTATAGTTTTCCACGCCAAAAGGGAAGAAAATTCTTACAAATCCTTTAAAAAATCGAAAACACCCGATTGTTCTAGGACGGTACGCCAGCGACGATTCTCTACATCCGGGGTTTTGAAATCGAAGGCCTGAAGCGCGCTCAGGCTTAAATTTGAAAAATCGGGAGAAAGCCAGAAGAACTGCCCCTCTTTTTGTTGGACAAAATTTTCAGCCCAGCGATATTTCATGCTGACCACCTTTAGACCCAGCGCGCAGTACTCCAGAACTTTCGTAGCCGTCTGTACATTATAAGGATAGGTATCCGGCACAAGATTAAGCCCGTAGCGTCCCTTGGCGATCATTTCCGGCATCTCCGTATAATGCAGCCGTCCGGCAAATGTAATATTGGTTGCGGCGGCATAGTGCCGCATCACATCGGGATTCACCGACCCCACGATTAAAATGCTGGCCTCTTTCAACGTATGAGCAAAATATTCCAGCATCTGCAGAACCTCGGGTCCACGGTGAATGCTGCCCGCATAGACGAAATCATATTCCGGCTTGGGCGGGACATCAAAGAAGTGAGACGCGATGCCCATATCCCGAAAGCCATAAGGGATTTTATCGCTGAACGGGAAACCTGTACGCACGATCTTATTCAAAAAAACTCGTCTTTTGGGAAAACCATTTAGCATATATTTGGTAATGTTTTTCACGCGCGGAAATTTTCCGGCGGACAGGGAATTATATTCATGCACGACATAGCGGCCTCTGGCCAGCGTATCGAGCCCCATAAAACGCCAGACAACATCAAAATCAAAAGGATGATAATCCTTTATTTCCGTTGAATTATAAGCGCGAAAACCCGGATAATTCTGGCTTAGAAAGCGGATATAGGCCGGTATTTCGGGCAGATAAGTATGGGCCGGGCCTTCAAAAAGAATGGTTTTCATCTCTTGTAATTCCGTTGTCTCGGGCCCGCTGTACGAAAAAAGGTTTCAAGGCCGTATTTTTATTGTATTGCGGCATTCCTAAACGGCAAGCTGCCATTGATGTGTACATACAGGAAGCCGCTTTGGATTACACCTTATTTTTCCTGACTTTGCAGGGTATAGTTTATCAATAATTTAAGAATGCGGATTTATAAAATATGAAATATCTTGTTACCGGCGCAAGCGGATTTATCGGACGCCATCTGGCTGATTTTCTGGCTAGCGCCGGGCATGAAGTGACGGGCGCTGATAGTAAACCGCTCTCTACTCCCGCTTCAGGCTGGCGGTTCGAGCAGGGCAGCATCCTCGATTTTTCTCATATGTGTGCCTTAAGTGCTTCCTGCGATGGTATATTTCATATGGCGGCCATAGCCTCTGTTGGCGCGAGCGTGGAGGACCCCCGCTTCACCCATGAAACCAATGTCGGCGGAACGCTCACTCTATTTGAGGCCGCACGGACGAACAAAAACATTCCGGTCGTTTATGCCTCCTCCGCCGCCGTATATGGCGATAATCCAGATTTACCACTCAGCGAAACCGCCCCGCTTTCGCCGCTTTCCCCCTATGCCGCCCATAAATGCAGTAATGAGCTGGATGCCGCCGCCTACGGTGCGGCTTTTGAACTCCCGAGCTTCGGTTTACGGTTTTTCAATGTGTACGGCCCCGGGCAAGATCCAAAATCTCCCTATTCCGGCGTTATTTCCATTTTTTGTGAACGGCTGAAAAACAAACAGCCTATTACGATTTTTGGTGATGGCCGGCAGAGCCGCGATTTCATAGCGGTCAGCGATGTTATCCATGCCGTGGTTGCTGCCATGGATAACGCCGCCCCGAACGCGCCGGTGGCCAATGTCTGCCGTGGGGAGCAAACAACGCTGTTGGATTTAGCAGAAAATATTGGTCAAATTCTGTCCTTTCCTCCGGAGCTTATTTTCAAGCCCGCCCGCGCTGCCGATATCGTACATTCCTGTGGCAATCCGGCGCGTTTGCAAAAGCTGACTGGCTTTCAGGCAGGAACAAATTTGAATGCGGGCCTGAGAGCGCTTTTATACGCAGCTTAACCAACCGTAACTACTCAACGGGGATGAGCGCTGAAACCGCACGAAATAACCTGTCCTGAAACCCGGTATCACCTACAGATTTTATCCGCGCCATCAGCTTTTCTGCCACGTCCTTATGCGGCAACAAAGATTGCGAAGACGGATAAATACCATCAAAAAACCCAGAAAAGGGAACCTCATACAGCTGTTGCAACAGAAAAAGTTTTTCTGCCGGAACACGGTTAGCTCCACTTTCATATTTCTGAATTTGCTGGAAGGATATTTTCAACACCTGCCCGACTTCGCGCTGGGAGTATCCCCGCATTTCCCGCATGGCTTTCATATTTTGTCCGATAACTCTGGTTTCCTGATTCACGCGTTTCATATTTGTTATATACCTCTCATCTATAACTTATGATTGTATATTTATATTTCTTTTTTAGAAACAGTCAATGTTTTTATTTCTAAAAAAGAAATAATTGTCCGCGCTGCCCCGTGGCATATTTAAATCCATGGATTCACAATGGCTCAAATCGCAATTTCGAATGATGCCCGACCGGACAAAGGCGGATCTAGCCCGTGCGCTTGGGCTGGAGCCTTCCGCCATCAGCAAGATTCTAAATGATGCGCGGCAGATCAAGGCGCAGGAATACCATAAAATGCGCCGGTTTTTTGGCCTGCCCACCGATGGAGAGAAAGCTGTAGCGCCGCATAACGGCAACGCCTCTTGCGTGATACAGCCGCTGGCAGCGGATACGGGATTGCAAGAGGGTTTTAGCGGACCGCAGGACGGCGATTGGGTCTTGCCCGCAGATATACTGAGCCGCCAAACGAAATCTTCGCCAGAGAGCATTCGCATTTTTAATGTCGATGATACCATGATGGAGCCGGATTACCGGCGCGGCGAGCCTGTTTTGGTGGATATTGCCGCCAAAAGCCCCACACCGCCGGGGGCCTTTATCGTTTCAGACGGATTTGGGTATATGCTGCGCTATTGCGAATTTATCCCTCATTCCACCCCGCCCTCCGTTAAAATTTCCGCACGCAACCCCGGTTTCGAGCCGCAAACTCTGGAGCTGGACCAGTTTCACCTTATCGGCCGGGTGATTGCGAAGCTTCAATGGACGTAAATTAGGGGGTTGCCGCAAAAAATCTATGCTGGCTCTATTTCATGCCAGGGGAAGGCACTTGCCACAAATTCCGGGTTGAGCCATTTGGGATCGCCCTTGCCATAAGTTAAAGGGGCACCAGCCAGATCAACCACCTGGCCACCGGCGGCTATCAGCACCGCATGCGCCGCCGCCGTATCCCATTCACAGGTTGGCCCGAAACGGGGATAAATATCTGCTTTTCCCGCCGCAATGGCACAAATTTTTAAAGAGCTGCCGCGTTTCATTCTTCTTTCAACTTTGAAGTTTTCCAGAAACTTATCCAGCCGCCCGGCATCGCCATGATTTTTGCTGGCCATCACCGTTAGCCCGGCCTTGGGGGTCCGCCGGACCCTACAGGGTTTCTCGCTGCCCGTTTCCTCCAGCCATCTGAGCGCGGTTTCCGGCCCGTGCCCGGCATATAGCTCACCCAAAACAGGAGAGAACACCACACCGATGACCGGCTGCCCATCATGGATAAGGGCGATGTTCACCGTATAATCGCCGCCGCCATGGATAAATTCCCGCGTACCATCCAACGCATCCACCAGCCAGAAATACGCGGCCCCGTCCAGCGCGGGCGCCGTTCCGGCGGCTACGGCTTCCTCCCCGATGACCGGGATGCCCGGCGCAATTTCCATCAAGGCGCGGGTGATGAATTCCTCCGCTTCGCGGTCCGCCGTTGTGACAGGAGAATCATCGGCCTTATGCGTGATGCCCATATCCTCCAGCCCGTCGAAATATTTGAGCGTAATATCCCCGGCCCCACGCGCCGCGCGCTTCACCATATTGCAAAGCGCCCCCGGATTGGCGAGCAGCTTACGCGTTTTTTCCGGATAACCCGCCTCCGTATTATCCGGCAAGTGCTTTCTCCTGTCCTAGAATACTGCTCTCGGCCTCTTCGGGCAGCAGGATTTGCTCCTCGATATAACGCAAGACCTGACTGACGCAGTCCTGAATGCTGTTGCTTTGTGTATCCACAACCATATCGGGGTTTTCCGGCGCTTCGTAAGGGGAGTCGATTCCTGTGAACTCCTTTATATCCCCCGCGCGGGCTTTTTTATACAGGCCTTTGGGGTCACGCGTTTCGCAGGTGCTGAGGTCGGCGCTTACATAGATTTCATGGAATTTCTCAGGGGCGGCCAGACGCGCGCGATCACGATCGGCACGATAGGGGGAAATAAACGCCGTAATCACCACCAGCCCGGCATCAGCCATCAGGGCAGAAACCTCTCCGACCCGGCGGATATTCTCCGCCCGGTCTTCGGGTGAGAACCCCAGATCGGCATTCAGGCCATGACGTACATTGTCGCCATCCAGCACATAGGAGTGATATTTTTTCTGGAACAGCGCATTTTCCACCGCCATGGCCAACGTTGATTTTCCGGCGCCGGACAGGCCGGTGAACCAGAAGACGCCGCCTTTATGGCCTTTATTCTGCGCTCTGGCATCACCGCTCATGAGGTGATCAACCTTGTAAATATTCTCCGAAACCGGTTTTGTGCTCTGACGCTGATCAGGATAGCCTTCCATATTGATGGAGCCACCGCCCGCGATATCATAACCATCATAGATCACCATACGGCCCAATCTCTGGTTATCCGTATAGGGATCAAGCGGCAAGGGATCGCGCGCGCGCAAAGTGATTTCGGCGACCGCGTTTTTGCCCACTTCGGCGGCTTTTTCCGTCTGTGCCAGATCATCCGTATCAATCACGCGATCTATGGATTGCACAACCACAGAGGCCTCCAGCGTGCCATAGCGGATTTTATAAGAATTTCCGACCTTCAAGGCTTTTGCAGAGAGCCAGAAAATGCTGGCGCGGAAAACATTGGAGAGCATCGGCGGGTTTTTTTCATGACTGCCGATATGGCCGCGCTCCACAAAAATTCGCTCGCTCAGGGTCAGGCCGATAACCTCGCCCGCATGCGCCTCGACCTTGGCGGGATCGTCCGGCCATATTTTGATCGCAGTCACCGTTGCTTTTTCATTTGTCGGAGAGAACAAAACACTATCGCCCGTCCGCACAATGCCGGTTTCAACCCGGCCCACGATGATGCGCTCCTCATCATTAAAGCGGTAAACATCCTGCACCGGGAAGCGCAAAGATTTAGAAATTGGTGGAGCCGTCATTTCAAACGCATCCAAAACACCGGTGAGCGTTTTGCCGGTGTACCAATCCATCTTTTCCGTGCGCGTGGCGATCATATCGCCGTGACGGGCGGAAATGGGGACGATATAGGCGGCGTTCAGGCCGATGGATTTGAGATATTTATCAACCTGATGCGAGACATCGGCGAAGACCTCCGGGTCGTATCCGGCCATATCCATCTTGTTAATCACCACCCCGATCTGGCGCATGCCCAGAAGGTGCAGCATGTAGGCATGGCGCTTCGTTTGTTCCCGTACGCCTTCCATCGCATCGACGACAAGGATCGCGGCATCGGCGGCGGCGGCGCCGGAGATCATATTTTTCAAAAACTCGCGGTGGCCCGGCGCGTCAATAATCACGTAATCGCGGGAATCAGTGGAGAACCAGATCTGCGTCGTATCGATGGTGATGGATTGATCGCGCTCGGCCTGAAACGCATCCAGCACAAAGGACCATTCCAGCGCAGCCGTGCCCCGGCGTTTGCAAATGGCCTGAAGTTCCTCGTATTTACCCTCTGGCAGGGAATCCGTGTCATACAGCAACCGCCCGATCAGCGTAGATTTCCCATGATCAACATGACCGACGATGACCACGCGGAGTTGCTGGTGAGATTTTTGTGATTCAGATAGTGTTTGAGCCATTTCCAATTCTTTCTACCGTCATTGCAAGCAAACAGCGCGAGCGCAGCAACTCATCCTTCTAACCGTTGAGGCGCGAAGACGCCAAGGTTTTTTCTGCGCCATCCCTGTCCGTATCTGTGGGAACCCAGTATCTCTTAACCTGTTCAAAGCCATAAGTCCTAGAGGAGATATCCCAGAGTTCGCCTCCATTGTTTAAAATAACTTTTTCTGAAGCCGGATTATCCGGAGAACATGTAACAAGAAGGCGTTCAATCCCTCTTTCAGCCGCCCGGCGGCGAAGGAGCTTCAAAGCAAGAGTCCCTGCGCCCTTACCTTGAAAAGACGGCCTTATCCCGTAACCTATATGTCCCGCAAACCCTGTAAAAAACTCATTAAGCTCATGCCGAAATGAAACACTGCCTATAAAAAAATCATTCTGCGTCAGCCACAAATGCTCATAAGGCACATAAGGAAAAACAGAGCCGTCCGGCGCCGTGAACACGCCTGTCTTTTTTTCATTCAGATTTTCCACATGAGTTTTTGAATTTTCTTCTATTTCTTTTATCTCTTCTGCACTCATGGCTGGCTGAATGCCTGTTTTATACCCTTCTCGCAAAGCTTCAATATAGGAAGGAACCACATCCATATTTGGAAAATCAAGAATAATGCTGCCCAAATCAATATTCATAAAAAATCTTTACGTCTTGATAACTCTCAACCCGTCCGCAATGAGGTGAAAAAAATCACACCTCAGGATTAGGGCAATTTTCCATTTGCAGGATATAGCAGCCGTCTTTCTCGATGATCTGTTTCAAGGGTTCGGGCGCGTTTTCCGAGTGGCAATAGGTACAGCGTTCCTGTTTTAAGCCGCTGCCCTTCTCGCCAATGGAATCCAGCCAGTTCCGCGCGTATTCCAGTGCCTTTTCCGGCGTCACGCCGTCCTCGACCAGAACGTCAAAATGCATGCGCTGGCCCGCTGCTGCGGTGTAATATGTATCGTAAACGGCAATTTTCATGACAGGTCCTTTTGTATTGGTTTAACATGTTATCAATGGGTAAGGGTTACATATACCCGCGCGCGCGGAGCTTTTCAAAGCTGTCTTCGGTTTCCCTGTCCATTGTCCGGCCTGCGCGCTCAGAGGTATTGGTGGTTTCCAGTTCCTCGATAATCTCCGCGATCGAGGCCGCCGGGCTTTCTACCGGGAAGGTGATATTTTTCTCCCCCAGCGAGCGAAAACGCATCATTTTTCCGGTATTTTCATCCTTCCGCGCAAGGTATAGCTCACAAAACGGGATATTTTCCCGCTGGTGATAGCGCCAGATGTCTTTTTCCGTCCAGTGTAAAATCGGATGAACGCGCAGATGGGCGCCTTCCGGGAATTCGGTTTTATACTGATCCCAGAACTCCGGCGGCTGGTCCTTGAAATCCCATGAGCCATCAAAGGAGCGCGGAGAAAACACCCGTTCCTTGGCACGCAGTCCCTGCTCGTCCCGGCGAATGCCACCGATCATGCCCTTGAACCCATGCTGCTCCAACAGGGTTTTCAAGCCCTCCGTCTTGCGCATTGCCGCGCGGGTATTGGGGGGGAGCGTCTGATCCATTTCCGCCTCTGGCGGGCACATATGGTTAATGCATTCAAGATCCCATTCCTTAATCAGGCGATCACGAAAGGCATATACCTCCGGCATTTCCATGGCCGTATCGAGCAACACCACCGGAAACGGCACGCGGCCAAAGAATGCCTTGCGCACCATCCAGAGCAGCGCCGTGGAGTCCTTGCCGATCGACCACATCATGCCCAGCGGATGCACTTTGCTGTAGGCTTCGCGGATAATATAGACGGTTTTTGCTTCCAGCTCGTCGAGATAATCATGCATAGCGTTCAAGAAACCTTCTTCAATTTTGAAAATTCTTTTGGCGTTACGGCAGCGCGTCCCACAGAGATATAATGGAAACCATTTTCTTTCATCTCCGCCGGTTTGTAGATGTTGCGTAAATCAATGATCCTTTTGGCCTTCATTGTTTCCCCGATCCGCTTGAGATCCAGCCCCCGGAACTCATTCCACTCCGTAATAATCACCAGCGCATCGGCCCCATCGGCCGCTTCATAGGCATCGGCGCACCATTCAATCCCCTCCAGATGTTTTTTAGCCTCCTCCATTGCCACAGGATCGAAGGCGGCGATCTGCGCCCCCTCATCCTGCAAAATGGGAATAATCTGCAGGCTGGGCGCTTCGCGCATGTCATCGGTGCTGGGCTTGAAGGACAAGCCGAGAATGCCTATCTTTCGGCCCGCCACATCCCCGCCGCAGGCCTCGATCACCCGCATAGCCATGGAGCGCTGGCGCTCTGTATTTACCCAGACAACCGTCTCCACTATGTTCTGGGGCGCGCCGTATTTTTGCCCTATCTGTGTCAGGGCCAGCGTATCCTTCGGAAAACATGAACCGCCATAACCCGGCCCGGCATGCAGAAATTTTGAGCCTATACGACCATCGAGGCCAATGCCCCGCGCCACTTCCTGTACGTTAGCGCCGGTTTTTTCGCATAAATCGGCAATCTCGTTTATAAAGGTGATTTTGGTGGCCAAAAACGCATTGGCGGCATATTTTATTGTCTCAGCCGTTTCCGGTGATGTCACCACCATAGGCGTTTCATTGATGTAAAGCGGACGATAAAGAGCGCGCATAATATCCACCGCGCGCGGTGAATCGGTGCCGATCACGACACGATCCGGCCGCATAAAGTCGTTAATTGCCGCACCCTCACGCAAAAATTCAGGGTTTGAGCATACGTCAAATTCAACGCCCTGCCGCCCCAGCGTGTCCAGCTCTTGCCGGACAATGCGCTCAATCTCCCGCGCAGTGCCAACCGGAACAGTTGATTTGGTCACCAGCAGCGTATAATCCGCCATAACGGCGGCGATTTCACGAGCGGCCTGATAAACATAGGACATATCCGCATGACCGTCATCGGCGCGGGCGGGCGTGCCCACGGCGATAAAGACCGCATCCACATCCTTAACGGCTTCGGCGAGATCCGTGCTGAAAGACAAGCGCCCGGCCTCCACCTGTTTGGCAACCATGTCCTCAAGCCCCGGCTCATAAATCGGAACTTTTCCGGCGCGCAGGCTTTCGATTTTCTGAATATCTTTATCAATACAGGTTACGTTAACGCCAAATTCCGCAAAACAGGTCCCGGAGACCAGCCCTACATAACCCGTTCCCACCACTCCGATCCGCATGATTGTGCTTCCTTTTTAAAAATACTGCTCTTTATTTCGCATTGTGCCTTGCCTTTTACAAGCTTAAAATGCCAAAATCCGCGCCGGACAACGGCAAAACACCTGCCAGACACCCCGGTTATCACAATTTAAGTTAAGCGTTGTACAAGGCTTAACTTTTTGATTAGACTCAACTTCGTATGCGGCTTAAATGCCCCCTTCATAAAGACAAGGATTAAAAATGACCAAAGACGATAAAACCACCGGCAAGAAAACAGAAGCAAACGGAAAAGCGCCGGTTACGGCAGCCAATTTTCCTTTGTTTTACAAAACGCCGGCCCCTCTGGATGCCAAGGCTCATGCTGATCTTGGTCTGAAAAAGAATTTCGGGTTTGGTTTTACAAAAGGCGTCAACGCGGTCCCCATTAACCTCATAGAAATGCCGCAGATCTGTCATGCCTACCCTATCGCTTTCTCGCCCGATGCCAACGCGACACCGGTGGCCATTCTCGGACTGCGCGATGGCGAGAATCTTTTCCTGCGCGCAGATAACAGCTGGGAATCCAACACCTATATTCCGGCCTATATTCGCCGTTATCCCTTTATTTTCTCCGAGACACAAAAAGGGGAACAACTTACCCTCTGTGTGGATATGGACAAAAATGTTGTTCAAAAAGGCACGGACCAGCCCTTTTTTAATGCCGAGGGCAAGCCCACGGAACTCTCGCAAAATGCGCTGGAGTTTTGCAAATCCTATCATGGGGCGGCGCAGACTACTTTGGAGTTTTCAAAAGCACTCGCGGCCAGCGGCCTCCTGGTAGAGCGTGAGGCCCAGATTAATATCGCCAATAACCGCCGAATCAATTTTTCAGGATTTAGAATCATTGATGAGCAAAAATTTGCCGCGCTTGATGATAAAACCTTTTTGGAATGGCGGAGCAAAGGGTTCCTGCCGTTTTTATACGCGCATCTGTTCTCCGGCGCACAATGGCAGCGCCTCAGCTGGCTTTTGAACCAGAAATTAGAAAAAGAAGCCGCTTAAATTCTGTTAAACCATTGCTTATCCGCCCTTTATGAAAGCACGAGGGGAAATCTGTTTCTTTTATGGAATAGATTTCTTGCGTGCTGGGGCATCTCGTGCTACCCCTGAGGTTCGGTTTAAAAATTGATGGGGTTTTAAGATAATGGCGAAAGTAGGCGCACAAAGAGCCGCCGAGCTCACAGGACGTTCAAAGTCCACAATCCAGCGCGGCATGAACAGCGGTAAAATTTCCTATGAACTTGATCCTAACGGGCGGCGATTGATCGACGTTTCCGAGCTGGACCGGGCTTTTGGCCTTTTGAGCGCTCAGCAACAAAGTGGTAACGGCAGCGCGGCGCCACAAGCCTCCGGCGCTAATTCTGTTGAGCAGGAGCTTGAAAAAGCCTCCACCTTGCTGGAGACGGAGCGCCTTAAAATGCGCATACGGATGCTGGAGGCCCAGCTTGAATCTGCAGAAGCCCAGCTTGAAGACCTCCGTGGTCAGCGGGATCAATGGCAAAAGCAAGCCTCTCAGGTTTTGATCACCAGTCAATACTCACAAAAGCAGGCCGAGGAATTGGCAGCGGAACTTAAAGAGCGCGAGCGCCGTTCCCGTGAGCGCCGTGAGAAGGCCGAGCAGCAAAAGCTGGAAGACCGCATGAAGAAGATGAAAGCGGAAAACCAGAATAAATCCGCTGCCGCCGCAGAAAGCGATGACAGTCAAGGCGCCGGCGCGTTCGGCAGCCTCTGGAAGCGCGTAAAGGGCCAGAATTAGGCCGTATCATTTACACAATATAAAAAAATCTGCGATCGAGGCGTTTTATACTTGGCCTTAACCGCAGATTTTTGTTTTTCTGCATCTCGCCGTATCTACGCCGCTTCCCGGATCTGTTTCATCGTCTCCCCGGCGCAGGCCTTGTCCTTGCAACAGGCAGACAGATCACCGAAAGAGACAATACCAACCAGTTTTTTGTCCTTATCCACCACAGGTAAACGCTTGATGGCCTGCGCGCCCATATTCTCAAGAACATCCTCGATCTCGTCCGTATCGTAGCAATACAAAATCCCTTCCGACATACAATATTTAGCCGTCAGCAGCACAGGATCAAAATCCCGGGCCACACACCGCAACACAATATCCCGGTCTGTGATCATGCCCACCAGCTTGTCATTATCGCCCACGGGGACAGAGCCGCAATTACGCTCTTCCATCATTTTTGCAATCTGGGTGATGGAGGTATCAAGGCTGGCATATTGTACATCTTTGGTCAGTGCATCTTTAACTTTCATGGCGCCTTCTCCTATCGGTGAATAGAGTTTTGAATCTCATAAATCCAACACGGATCGGGCCCAAAAAGTTCCGAGGGCCTTCAAAGCAATTTTTCCAGATATTCTTTCAAAACGCGCGCATGATTGTTGCATTCGCTTTTTGCACCATAGAGCAAGATAAGAGTTTCCTCGGAAACATCGGCCAGATGCTCACGGGCCATTTCTTTACTCTGACTCAACTCGTGCAGATATTTTTTACGAAACTCTCCCCATTTATCCTCATCATGGTCGAACCATTTGCGTAAATCAGGGCTGGGGGCCAGATCCTTCCACCAGCCCGCCAGATCCGCTTTTGCCTTGGAAATCCCGCGCGGCCAGAGCCGATCCACCAGCGCGCGGTATCCTGATTTTTGAGAGTCTTCGTAAATACGCTGTATCGTGATCTGCATATTTTTACACCTTTTGTTTTAAGCGGCGCGGCGTTGCTCCTCATTCGGCTGGGGGGCCTGCTCCAGATCCTGCCGGGGACCAAAAAATTCAAAATGGACCTGAGAGCCGGGAATGCCCCATTTCAAAAGCCCATGATAAATATTGATCATAAAGGGCCGAGGACCACAAAAATAATAATCCGCATGCCGTTTCGAGACCATCGTTTCAATCAATGCTGAATCCACGAAGCCTGTCGAGCACTGCCCCTCGCGCTTTACGCCTGGTTTTGCCGCATCGCTATAGCGATAATGAATCTTGAGATTGGGGTGTTTCAATGCCAGTTCATCCACCGTGCCTTTAAACGCATGCGTTTCTTCATTCAGACAACCATGAACGAACACGATTTCCCGTCCCGGCATTGCTTCCAAAGCCGTTTTAAGAATGCTCAAAATCGGAGTTACCCCGACACCGGCCCCCAACAGCACCAGAGGCCGTTCATGGCGATCTTTAATATTAAGATAGAACTCTCCGCAAGGGGGGCCAATTTCAAGCGTATCCCCTATGTTCATTTTATCATGCAGGGTATTGGAGACATAGCCGTCCGGCGCGCCCGCCGCCAGTCCTTTTTCCCTTTTAACGCTAATGCGGAAATAGTCCAGACCCGGCTTATCCGAAAGACTGTAATTGCGCATTGTCGTTTGCCCGTCTTTTGCAGGCAGGCGCAGCGTTATATATTGCCCCGGCAGATAAGAAGGCAATGCCCCACCATCTTCCGGCTTCAGGTAAAAAGACGTTATAATGCCGCATTCTGCCTCTTTGCGGTCAATCTTGAAATTTCTGAACCCCGTCCAGCCGCCCTCTTTCCGGGCGCTTTCTTCATAAAGTTCTTTTTCCCGGCCCATCAAAATATCCGCCAGAAACATATAAGCCTCACCCCAGGCTTTTATGACATCATCATTGGCCGCCTCCCCCAGCACTTCACGAATGGAGGCCAGTAAATTCTCCCCCACAATCGGATAATGCTCCGGCTTTATCTGTAAGGACGCATGTTTATGCGCGATCAGCTCCACCGCGCCGCCCAAGATTTCCAGATTATCAATATTGGCCGCATAAGCACAAATCGCGCCCGCCAGCGCCCTTTGCTGCGTGCCGCCGGACTGATTGGCCGGATTAAAAAGCGGAGAAACCTCCGGATTATGCGAGAACATGCGGGTATAGAAATACCGGGTCAGCTTTTCTCCCTGTTCCTGCAATACGGGAGCGGTGGCTTTCACGATAGTGATTGTTTGTGGACTTAACATGATGGACCTTTCTAAATATGTATTTTAAATATATATTATAGGGAAGCAGGAAAGATCAAGCCTGTTTAAAAAATTTAAAAGCCTTATATTACCGGAAGGAGCGGATAAATATGAAACTGGAAACGATCAGCGAGGAGAGCATTAAAATGCTTGTCGACCGCTTCTATCTTAAAATCAGGGCCGACAGCGCGCTTGGCCCGGTTTTTAACGACGCAATTGGTCATAGCGATGAGCAGTGGGGCCCGCATCTCAACCGTATGTATGATTTTTGGTCTTCGATAATGCTGACCTCCGGGCGGTATCATGGCAATCCCATGCAAAAACACAAAAATCTGCCTGTGTTCGAAAAATCCCTGTTTGAACGCTGGCTGGATTTATTTGAAAAAACAGCGCATGAAATTCATCCGGAACACATCGCACGGCATTATACCGAGAAAAGCCGCCGGATTGCTGAAAACCTCAAGGCAAATTTATATACCCGGGGCAATGAGGAGCAAATCAGATGAAAACGCTTCCTCCAACCGTAAAACCCTATAAACGTACGCCGGTTTTCACGCAGGAAACGGTGCCGCAAGGGCTTTTGAGAGACCACAACACAAAGGCCGGTACGTGGGGCGTTATCCATGTCCAAAAGGGAGAGCTGGCGTACATTATCGGGGATTCCCAACCCCATATCCTGAAGCCGGGAAAAAATGGAATCGTGGAGCCGCAGATTTTGCACCACATAAAACCGCTGGGCGATGTTTCATTTTTCGTTGAATTTTATAAGTGAATGGCAGGGGCGACAGGATTCGAACCTGCGACCTAAGGTTTTGGAGACCTTCGCTCTACCAACTGAGCTACACCCCTATACACTGACCGCCTTAGCAATACCCTTTTTGTTTATAAAAATAAAGATTTTTCAATCCGGGCGAAAAACTTGGGGGCGGGCGGCTTATCCCTTCATCTTCTCCCGCAGGAAATCCCCGGCTTTATCGAGCGCGATGCGCTCTTGCGCCATGGTGTTGCGCTCCCGCACCGTGATAGAGCCATCACTGGCCGTATCATTATCAATGGTGAAGCAATAGGGCGTGCCGATTTCGTCCTGCCGGGCGTAACGCTTGCCGATATTTTGTTTTACATCCAGATCCACCGCGAATTCCTCACGCAGGGCAAGATACAGCTTCGTAGCGGTCGGGACGTGCTCTTCCTTGGCGGTCAGGGGCAGAATCGCCGCCTTCTTAGGCGCCATGGACGGGGTGAAATTCAGATACACGCCAGAGGGGCGGCCCGGGTCCGGCGTATAGGCCTCACAGATCAACGCCAGAACGCCGCGCGTTAAACCGGCCGCCGGCTCGATCACATGAGGAATATAACGCTCATTCGTGGTTTGATCGAGATATTCAAGCTTGGTGCCGGAATGTTTTTGATGCTGCGTCAGGTCAAAATCGCAACGATGGGCGATGCCCTCGAGCTCCCCGAAATCGGGCGCGGTAAACGGAAATTTATACTCAATATCCGCCGTGCCAAGCCCGGCCTTGGCGTAATGCGATAATTCATCCTGATCATGGTTGCGGATTTGTAAATTTTCATCGGACAGGCCCAGCGATTTCCAGAATTTAACGCGTTCCTTGAACCAGAAATCCTGCCATTTTTTGGCATCTTCGCCTTTACAGAACCATTCCATCTCCATTTGTTCAAATTCGCGGCTACGGAAAATAAAATTGCGCGGCGTGACTTCATTACGAAACGCCTTGCCGATCTGCGCAATGCCGAAGGGCATTTTAACGCGGCTGGAATCCAGCACATTTTTAAAGTTCAGGAAAATCCCCTGCGCAGTTTCGGGGCGGAGATAGGCCTTGTTATCCTCTCCCGCCGTTGCACCAACAAAGGTATGAAACATAAGGTTAAACTGCTTGGGTTCGGTCAGCGTGCCAAATTCCCTGGCATCGGGCCCAAGCACATTAGCCAGATTTCCCAAAATTGCGGGGTCGTTAAAATCATATTTTTGATATTCTGCCAGATCGGTGCTAAAGCCGATTTTTTTTAGCCGCCTGCTCTTTTCCTCTTCTTCGGCCTCTTGATGAAACGCAACAAACTTTTCCTTGCCCGGTTCGGATTTTTTCCAAAGATACGCCACCAGATGATCTGCGCGGTATCGCAGCTTGGTTTCCTTGCAATCCATCATCGGGTCGGAAAATCCACCGACATGGCCCGAGGCCTCCCACGCTTTAGGATTTTGAATGATAGAGGAATCAAGGCCAACAATCTCCACCGGCGCACCGTCAGGGCCAATCGGCGGACAGGTCACCATAGCTTTCCACCAGAGATCCCGCAGATTGTTTTTCAGCTCCACGCCCAGAGGGCCGTAATCCCAAAAACCGTTAATACCGCCGTAAATGTCCGAGGCGGGAAATACGAATCCCCGGCGTTTGCACAGGGCAACAATGTCTTTCATATCCTTGGTCGTCATGGGCTTGGTATCTCTGTATTTGTTAGGTTGGTGACAAAATGTACTCTGGCGCGATGGGCCTTTAAATTCAAGGTATTTCCTTATATCTCCCCTCTTGTTTTTGCGTCTTTTTGCCCTAGGTGATAGGCTAATGACCAGAAAGGAGAATGATCCTGGCCATTTATGATGGATCGATCCTCCAGCAAAGCCCGATAGCCGGACTCAAAGGGGTTGTCGATAGAAATCTCAAAGGAAGCGCGTTACAAGAAGCCCAGCGGGAACTGATCTCCGGGACCGGGTTTGCGTTCAGGGCGCCCGATGATGAGAGTATTTACGGCGATATGTTCAGCACCGAAACGCATAAGCGCTTTATGGAGAGCCTTTACAAATACACTTTCAAGCCTGATTCTACGCCTTAAACGCGCTTGAATCAGCGTTGTCAGGAGGTTGTATTTATCTGCACATTCTGCGCGGAGGTCTGTTTTTGTGCGATTTTTATACCTATTGCAGCGGCTAATTTTTTCATAATTTCTTGCAATTTTTGCGCTGTTGCTTTATCATGCACTTAAATGAACAAGGAGAAGCCAAATGACCGGATCTTCTATTGCACATATTAACGACGCCTCCGCCCTCAAGAAAGAGGGGGGCCCTAACTTGGCTGAAGCGCAGCGTCTCATGCAGAAGGGCGGGCGGCAAAGACTCGAGCAAGAAGAAAAAAATGAGGGCTTAGTCTGGGGTGCTGTTCTTATGGCGAGCGTTAACAAGTTTTTAGCGCAGTTCGACCTGCAAAATGAGCCGGAGCCTAGTCAGGCCTAGGATTTTCTTAACGCAGTATAATTTTGCGTATGCGCCCCGCGGTCTCGGTAACCAGAGCGATGCCGCGGCCAGCGGAGGCTTTTAACGCTTTTTCCACATCGCCCACCGTGTTAACCGTTTGGCCGTTGATCTCCAGCAAGCGGCTTCCTACACTGACCAGAGCGACGGCGGGGGCGTTTCTTTCAATATCCAGGACCACCACGCCTTCCTGCGAATCCTCAATACCCAGCTGGGTGGCCACGGCCGGGTTCAAATTGGCTATGGTGGCGCCGCTCAAAAGATGATTCCCCCCTAAAAGCTTTTGATTGCGCGGCGGGTCATCGGGCGGCATTATTGCCTTAACCTCAAGAGTTTCAGGCTTTTTCTGCCGCAGAATTTCCACCTTGGCGGTTTTACCAAGCGGAACCATGGCCATTCTGAATTTCATCTCTGCGGCATCGCGAATTACCCGCCCCTCAATGCTTGTAATGACATCACCCACACGAATTCCGGCCTTTTTAAAGGGGCTTGCCTCATGCAAAGTTGTTATCAAGGCGCCATGGGGGCTTTTCAGGCCCAGAGAATCGCCAATATCGGGGGTTATATTCTGCGCCGAGACGCCGAGCCATGGCCGCGTGATGCCGCTTGCGCCGGAAAGCCCTGCTTTTTCAGCTGCAATTACGGAGGCCACCATTTCCGAGGGGATAGCAAAGCCGATCCCCAAAGATCCGCCGCTGCGCGAATAAATGGCCGTATTTATGCCAACAACGCCCCCATCCAGCGCCACAAGCGGCCCCCCTGAATTACCGGGATTGATGGCTGCATCGGTCTGGATAAAAAAGCTGTAATCATTGATATCAAGGCTGGAGCGGCCCTGGGCCGAGATAATGCCGCTGGTGACCGTTTGCCCCATACCGAAAGGATTACCAATTGCAAGAACAAGGTCACCGACCTCCAGCGTTTCACTGGGGGTGAGCCTTACAAAGGGCAGTTTTTCTACGCCGGGCTCAACCCTGAGGAGCGCCAGATCGGACGCATCATCACGCAGCGCCAGCGTAGCATCAAATTCCCGTCCATCGGCCAGAACCACTGTGATTTCCTCCGCATCGCGGACCACATGCGCGTTGGTCACGACCAGCCCCGCCGGGTCAACGATCGTACCGCTGCCCAAAGCACTTTCGATTTGCTGGCGCATCTGGCCTCTGAAAAGATCCTGACGAAAGAACGGTGCAAAAAAGGGATCCCCCATAAAAGGGTTACGTATTGATTTGGAAACGGTCCGTTTCGTATATATATTAACCACCGCAGGGGCTGTCATTTTCACCAATGGCGCAAAAGAGAGCTGAATTTGCGTTTTACTTTGGGGAAGCTCACGGCCCTGCGCACCCGCAGGGGCGGCCCGGAATACAAAGCAGGCAAGAATGAGCAGTAGAACCGGATAAAAAAACCTGTTAATCATGTAGAAAATCTAGGCTCGCATCTTTAAAATCTCAAGAGGCAAAATAAAAAAATGCGCTTGACCCTCTCAGACATTCAATCCCGAAAGAACCCGGATGAGCCGCTGGTGTGCCTGACAGCCTACACGACCCCGATGGCGCGCAGCCTTTGCCCGCATGTCGATCTTTTGCTGGTCGGCGATAGTGTGGGAACCGTTTTATACGGCATGCCTGATACAACGGGCGTCACGCTTGATATGATGATCCAGCATGGCCGCGCCGTTATGCGCGCAGCCCCGGATGTTCCGGTTATCATTGATATGCCCTATGGCACTTACGAAGACAGCCCGGCGCAGGCCCTGAGCAATGCGCGGCGCATCCTGCAGGAGACCGGCGCGCACGGTGTGAAGCTGGAAGGCGGCGTGGATATGGCGGAGATCATTGCTGCGCTCACGGATACGGGGATTGCCGTTATGGGGCATATCGGGCTGCAACCTCAATCCGTTAAGAAAGACGGCGGCTATAAGATCAAGGGGAAAACCTCCGCCCAGATCGAAGCGTTGATGGCCGATGCCCGCGCGGTTGAAAACGCCGGTGTTTTTGCCCTTGTCATTGAGGGCACAATCGCCGAAACGGCCAGTCAATTAACGCGTGCCGTGGGCATCCCCACCATCGGCATAGGCGGCTCTCCCGAATGCGATGGGCAGATATTGGTTACGGAGGATCTGCTCGGCCTGCTCCATGGCCATAAACCTAAATTTGCGCGTGAATATGCCCATTTGCGCGGTGATATTGATAAAGCCGCTGCCCGATTTGCCGATGATGTGCGCAAAAGGACATTCCCCCTCCCTGATAATCTCTATACGCGAAGCACTGGAAAGACCTGAATTTCATGAGCATTCCCTTCTCCCCTACAGAGCGCCCTTTACTGCATATCGAGCGGGCGAGCGACCTGATGAGCATCGTTACGCGCTGGAAAGCGCAAGACCTCCGCGTTGGGTTTGTGCCCACAATGGGCGCGCTCCATGATGGGCATTTAAGCCTCGTGCAGCGCGCGCGGGCTCAATCCGACCGCGTAATTGTGAGCATCTTTGTGAATCCCGCGCAATTTGCCCCGCATGAGGATTTTGATTCCTATCCGCGCCTCATCGACAAGGACCTAAAAATGCTTCAGGCCGAAGGGGTAGATCTGGCCTATACCCCGCTTGCGGCAGAAATTTATCCGAATGGCCCAACCATTACGACCAAAGTGGGCGCGGCGGCGGCGGGGCTGGAATCTGACTTTCGGCCACATTTTTTTGATGGGGTGACCACTGTTG
This sequence comes from Alphaproteobacteria bacterium, assembly GCA_020848095.1. Lineage (GTDB taxonomy): Bacteria > Pseudomonadota > Alphaproteobacteria > Micavibrionales > Micavibrionaceae > JADLAT01. Next base: position 41,443 of record JADLAT010000018.1, read on the forward strand.
TTCACACACTGTTTCAGCAGACGCAGCCGGATATAGCTGTTTTTGGCGAAAAGGATTTTCAGCAGCTCATGGTTATCCGTGAAATGGTGGCCAGAGAGAATATGCCGATTGAGATTATCGGCGCGCCCATCATGCGTGATGAGAACGGGCTGGCGCTTTCCTCCCGCAATGCCTATTTATCCGCAGAAGAACGCGGACAGGCCGATATGCTTAACCAGATTATCTACAATGCCGCATACCGCATTGCCGAAATGACAGACCCCGCCACGCTGGATACGATTTTAGAAGACGCCCGGCAGGCAATTACAATTTGTGGCTTTGATAAAGTGGATTATGTTTCTCTGCGCTGGAACCGGGTTTTAGCGGCCGCCTGGCTCGGCAAAACGCGCCTGATTGATAATTGCGCCGTAATAAACAACCCGCAATAAAAAACGGACCCCTCAAGGCCCGTTTTTTGAATTTCATAAAGATTAAAGCGGTTCTATACGGATACTTTTTTCCGGATAGGTGACTTGGTGGCCGGAGCCTTCTTCCCGGGATTTTGTGCCGGGGAAGATTTTCCGGGTCCTTTTTTAGCTACCGGTTTCTTTGCCGGAGCTTTTTTCGCTGCTTTTTCTTCCGCTACGGCCTCAACCGCTTCCTCATCAAAAGATGTAGGACCGGAATCCTGACCTTTGGCGCTTTCGTCGCGGTCCACAAGCTCAATAACGGCCATAGGCGCGGCATCACCATAACGGAAGCCCGCCTTCATAACACGGACATAACCACCCTGACGGCTTTCATAACGCTCGGCCAGAATCTCAAAAAGCTTTTTAACCTGCGCTTCATCACGCAAAATCGAGATGGCCTGACGACGCTTGGCTAAAGCCGTTTCCGGTTTTGCGGCGGCCTGTTTTCCAAGCGTAATAAGTTTTTCAACGTAAGGCTTGATAGCCTTGGCTTTGACCAATGTTGTCTTGATCTGCTCATGCTTGATGATTGAGGCGGCCATATTGGCCATCATCGCCTTACGGTGCGAAGAGTCGCGTCCCAGTCTTTTTTGTCTATTCCCGTGGTTCATTCTTTTAGTCCTTTTCTCTCTTCGCCCTTTTCAAGGCCTGTGGCAGCGGCTTCACGCATGAAGACCATTTCAAACAACCGTTTTTTGCACGTCCCTGCTCTTGAGCGCAGCCGTTACAAAACGGGCGGGGGAACAGCCCCCCGCATTTACTTCCTTAAAATTGCTGGTCATCAACCTTTTTGGCGACTTCCTCAATATTCTCAGGCGGCCAACCCTCGACCTGCATACCCAGATGCAGACCCATGATCGACAGCACTTCTTTAATCTCATTCAAGGATTTACGGCCAAAGTTAGGCGTACGCAGCATGTCGCCTTCCGATTTTTGAACCAGATCACCGATATAAACGATGTTATCGTTTTTAAGGCAATTGGCAGAACGAACGGACAGCTCCAGTTCATCAACTTTCTTAAGCAGGTTTTTGTTAAAGGGCAGCTCTGCGGCCTCTTCACCGGCGGTGGCTTCGGTTGGTTCTTCAAAGTTCACGAAGACCTGAAGCTGGTCCTGCAGAATGCGCGCGGCATAGGCCACAGCATCCTCAGGGGAAATCACGCCGTTTGTCTGAATGTTCAGTGTCAGCTTGTCGTAGTCTGTGATCTGACCAACGCGGGTATCTTCCACTTCATAAGTCACCTTACGAACAGGGGAAAACACGGAATCCACAGGAATTAACCCAACAGGGGCTTCTTCTGGACGATTTTGAGAAGCCGGGCGGTAACCCTTACCCGTATCAACCGTCATTTCCATGGAGAGCTTTGCGCCCTTATCCAGCGTACAAATCACCAGATCCGGGTTCATGATTTCGATATCAGCACCCGCTTCGATCTGCGCGGCGGTCACCTCACATGGGCCAACGGCGGAAAGACGCATTCTTTTCGGGCCTTCAGCATGCATACGCACAGCCAGCGCCTTAATATTCAAAATGATGTCCGTTACATCCTCGCGAACACCCTCGATAGAGGAAAACTCATGCAGCACGCCGTCAATCTGCACGGCGGTTACAGCCGCGCCCTGCAAGGAGGAGAGCAAAATACGGCGCAGGGCATTGCCCATTGTCAAACCAAAACCGCGCTCCAGCGGCTCGGCAACGACTTTGCCCGTATTGGGGGTGGTGCTATGGGCGATATCCAGTTTTGCGGGCTTAATCAGCTCCTGCCAGTTCTTCTGTATCATCTCAGTCCTCGGTTTATATGTGTTCAATTAACTTAAAAGTACCAAATCGTAGCGGGTAAACGGCCGCAAGGAGAAAATCTGCCCCTTGCGGCTGTAAAACTATACCCGTCTTCTTTTGCGCGGGCGGCACCCGTTATGCGGAATCGGCGTAATATCATTGATCATCTTGATCGTGAAGCCGATGCTCTGCAATGCGCGCAGCGCCGATTCGCGGCCGGAACCGGGGCCCTTGGCGCGAACATCAAGTTCTTTCATGCCGTGTTCCTGAGCCTTACGGCCAGCATCTTCCGCGGCCATCTGCGCCGCATAGGGCGTAGATTTTCTGGACCCTTTGAAGCCCATCATCCCCGAGGAGGACCAGGACACTGCATTACCCTGAGCGTCCGAGATCGTAATGATCGTGTTATTGAACGTGGAGTTCACATGAACGATACCCGAAACAATGTTTTTCTTTTCTTTTCTTTTTGTCTTTACTGGTCTTGCCATTTTTCATGCCCCCCTATTTCTTCTTGCCGGCGATCGGCTTGGCCGGACCCTTACGGGTGCGGGCATTGGTTTTTGTACGCTGACCACGAACCGTCAAGCCAGAGCGATGACGCAAGCCACGATAGCATTTCATATCCATCAGGCGTTTAATGTTCATAGAGACTTCGCGGCGCAGATCGCCCTCGATCTTATAAGCATCGCTGTCGATCTCGGTACGGATGCGGTTGAGCGTATCCTCATCGAGTTCGCCCATGCGCTTTTGCACGTCAATTCCTAATTTTTCACAGATTTTAAAAGCGGTCACGCGACCGACCCCATGGATATAGGTCAGTGCTATGGGAGCGCGCTTCTTGTCCGGCACATTCACGCCAGCAATACGGGCCATTATATCTTCCTTTCAAATTTTTCGGGCCTCCCCAAACCATTCGGGGATTTCCTGCCAAACCGTTGTCAGCTCCGCTCGTTACACTTGCACTGCGCCGGTTTGTAAACAAACAGGTTTCGCATATACAGCGAAACCGTTGCGGAGTATATGGATTATAGGCAGCAGGTCAACAGTTTTTTTGGGACGGGGGCTATGCGGCGGCGCTTTTATTCAAAATCGTCTCGATTTGTGCCGTTACCGCCTCAACACTTTGCATACCATCAATCTTGCGCAGCAATCCGGCCGCCTCATAATACGGCAAAACAGGGGCCGTTTGCTCATGATAGACGCTCAAACGACGGCGCAGCGTTTCTTCGTTATCGTCACTACGGGCGATTGCTGTCTCACCGGCGCGTTTTTTAACGCGCTCAACCAGATCGTCTTCAACGACTTCGAGCGCCAGCACATGGTCAATCTTCTGACCTTTTTGCGTTAGCATTTCATTTAAGGCTTCCGCCTGGGGCAATGTGCGCGGGAAACCATCCAGAATAAAGCCACGCTTGCATTCGGGCTGGGCGATACAATCGGCAATCAACTCGATTATAAGCTCGTCAGGCACCAGACCACCGTCATCCATAATGTCCGAAATCCGGCGACCAAGATCCGTCTGGGCCGCAACTTCGCCCCGCAGCATATCGCCCGTGGAGAGTTGTTTTATCTTATATGTCTGCTGTAACAGCTTTGCCTGCGTTCCTTTTCCGGCGCCCGGCGGGCCAAACATGATCAAATTCATGATGTCTTCCTCTTTATTTCAGTTGAGCGGGTCAGCCGCGTCTTCCACGCAGTTTTGCCTTTTTCATCAACCCTTCATATTGGTGTGCGATCAAATGAGAATGGATTTGCGCTACCGTATCCATCGTCACACTTACAACGATCAAAAGACTGGTTCCGCCGAAATAAAACGGCATGTTATATTTGGAAATCAAAAACTCCGGCAGAAGACAGATCAAGACCAGATAACAAGCACCGATGGCGGTAATCCGGGTCAGAATGTAATCCAGATGCTCTGCCGTGCTTTTCCCCGGACGAATCCCCGGTATGAAGCCGCCATATTTGCGCAGCATATCGGCGTTTTCTTCCGGGTTAAATACAATTGCCGTATAGAAAAAACAGAAAAAAGCGATCAGCGTCCCATAAAGCAGCATGTAAATCGGCTGGCCGTGCTGGAGAAAACGAGCGATCATAGCCGTCACATCACCGCCTTCTGCGCCGCTGAAGCCAACTATCGTGAGCGGCAGCAACAACAAAGAAGATGCAAAGATCGGCGGTATAACCCCGGCTGTATTGAGCTTAAGCGGAATATGATTTGATTCGCCGCCCGTCATTTTATTGCCAACCTGGCGCTTGGGATATTGCACGATCACGCGGCGATGCGCGCGCTCTACGAAGACGATGAACGCAATCACACCAACAACCAGAGCAAAGAGCAGGAAAATAGATACGCCACTGAACGTGCCTTGACGGCCCAATTCCAGCACGCTGGCAATCGCCCGCGGCAGACCGGCCACGATCCCGGCAAAAATTATGAGCGATATACCGTTTCCGATGCCGCGCGCGGTAATCTGCTCGCCAAGCCACATCAAAAAGACCGTACCGCCCACAATGGTAATAACGGTTGATATCCGAAAGAAAAGCCCGGGGTCAATAACGGCTGAGCCCGATGAGCCGGTCATGCTCTCTAACCCCACAGCCAGACCATAAGCCTGAACCGAGGCCAGAAGCACAGTGAGGTAGCGTGTATACTGGTTTATTTTCATGCGCCCCGATTCGCCTTCTTTCTTCAGCGTTTCGAGCTGCGGCGACATGGCGGATGCCAGCTGCATAATGATCGAAGCCGAGATGTAGGGCATGATATTGAGCGCGAAAATGGTCATTCGCTCCAAAGCACCGCCAGAGAACATGTTGAACATGTCCAGAATTCCGCCGCTCTTTTGAGAAAAAATCTCGTCCCAAACCCTTGGGTTTATACCGGGAATGGGAATATATGTTCCCAAACGATAAACCAGCAAAGCGCCCAGCACAAAGAGCAGGCGCTTCTTGAGATCGGTCGCCTTTGAAAAAGCGCCCCAGTTTGCATTCTTAGCAAGTTGCTCGACAGCCGATGCCATGCGTAACCCTTCTGACTTTTTTGGTATTAGAACGGAGTATTCTTAATGAAAATAGGGGGAAGGCACAAGCCCAAGAAACAGGAATTTTTTTGCAAAGCGCCGAATTTATCTCTGCATTAATTATTATTACGCGGGATTCATGAGAGATAAACCCTATTCCTGCATAAGCTTTTGGTCCCAGTTTTGGCATTGTGCGGCCACTCTGGCATATTCCTGCGGGGTGTCTATTATTTGCTGTCGCTTTTGCAATACGGGCATTATGCGGTTGTTATAATCTTGGATTTTGGCGCTCAAGCTGGCCTGAATTGCCTGTTGCGCCGCTTCAACCTGTGAAATTGGAATCGGCCCATAGGCACTTTGAGTTGATTCCAGCAAACGCGTTATTTCATAATGGGCCTTTGGTTTATACTCGCGGACAAATTTAACCAGCGTCGAGACATGTTTTTTCTCATGGGCCATTACGGCGTTATATTCACAGCTCGTCCGGCTAAAATTGCTGGCGATATGGATAACCGGTTTGGTATAAAAATCAACGGCAACTTTTCTGAGATTTATGCAGGCCTGATTGCCGAGCTGCGTCACGGTGAACTGGCTTTTGGCATTAAAGCCTATCTCTCCCCCACCAAGACCGCCAACAACGCTCCCGCCTGCTCCGCCATGCATTTGCGTCAGGTTTTTAGAGGAGATCACCCGAACATACCGGGTTGGCGCCGTCACAGATGAAAAAGACAGGCTGGGTTTCTGATTTTGGCATTTAAGCCCCGCCTGCGCATTTTGCGGCGTGAGCAAGAATGCCGACAGTCCTACAAACACGCAAGATACGGCATAAAATGGGGGAAAATTCATATTATAAAACCTTACATACCCGTCTTTGATTTTCAGGGAATCGCTCCTCTTCAGTATAGCCAGAGAGGCGTTAATTATTTCTGAAATCGGCCACCTGTTTTTTATCTGGTTTTCTCCGAAAAACCCATAAAAAAACCCCACTTAAACGCGGGGTTTTTAAAATATCGATTAAGTATATTCGCCTGAGGCAAACAACTTATTTATAAGATTTTTTTCTAACAACAGGCTGAACAATTTTCTCAATCAGCTCAATCTTACCACCGGCTTTTTCAACGGCCTTCTGGGCTGCGGCGGAAACCTTGCTCAATTTGAGGTTAATCTTGCTTTTCAGTTCGCCGCTGGCCAGAAGTTTGATCCCATCGCGCTTTTTATTAACAACGCCGGCCTTTACCAAAATGTCTTCATCAACCAATTTAGCAGCATCAATTTTCTTGGAATCGATGGCTGCCTGAAGTTTCCCGAGGGTAACTTCCGCCATATTCACGGTAAATTTCTTGTTAGAAAACCCGCTTTTCGGCAAGCGTTGATAAAGAGGCATCTGTCCGCCCTCGAAGCCTTTAATGGCTACGCCGGAGCGGGCTTTTTGACCCTTTTGACCTTTACCCGATGTTTTGCCCTTACCGGAACCGATACCGCGCCCTACGCGCATACGGTTTTTGGTGGAGCCTTCTTGCGGTGCAATTTCATTAAGTTTCATAACTTTAAATCCTTAAATGTAACCTTAAGCGGCGTCTTCAATTTTCACCAGATGCTTAACTTTTTCGATCATACCGCGAACTGACGGTGTGTCTTCCAATTCACGAGTCCGGTGCAATTTGTTCAGACCCAAGCCAATCAACGTGGCTTTTTGGTAATCCTGCCGCCCAATCGGAGAGCCGATTTGCGTAACCTTCACCGTTGCGCCGGATGGTTTTTTCTTTACCTTCGCTGCGGGCTTTTTCTTAGCTGCATCAGCAGGAGCCTTTTTAGGCGCATCCACAGACGACTTCTTAGCCGCAGGGGCTTTTGCCACTTTCGCAGCAGGTGCCTTAGCAGCTACTTTTTTCTTTGTATCTTTTTCTTCAGCCATGGCCCTATTCCTTATTCATCATCAGCTTCATTTTGCGCGGCAGAGGCCGGGGCATCCCGTCCCTCTTCACGACCGGAAACCACATCGCCAATTTTTTTATTACGGCGCGCCGCAACATGACGGGGGCTCTGCATCGCTTCCAGCGCCGCAAACGTAGCGTTCACCATGCTGTAGGGATTATTGGAACCCAGAGCCTTGGCAACCACGTCCTGAATCCCCAAGGCTTCAAACACAGCGCGCATCGGACCGCCGGCAATAATACCTGTCCCTTTTGGTGCGGAGCGCAACAATACACGGCCCGCGCCATGACGACCTTTTACATCGTGATGGATCGTCCGGCCATCGCGCAAGGGAACACGAATCATTTTGCGTTTGGCCTGCTCCGTAGCTTTTTTAATCGCCTCAGGCACCTCACGTGCTTTGGCATGACCGTGACCAACACGACCTTTACCATCGCCCACAATTACGAGCGCGGCAAAACCGAAGCGACGTCCGCCTTTAACGACCTTCGCCACACGATTGATTCCGACAAGACGCTCAAGAAATTCGGGTTGTTCGTCCCGGTCCGAGCGTTGCTGTTCTGCCTGTTGTCCACGTGCCATAAATTATGATCCTTCCTGAAAACCCTAAAAATCAAGGCCGCCTTCGCGGGCGCCCTCAGCCAAAGCCTTAATACGGCCATGATAAACATAACGACCGCGATCAAACACGACCTTTGCCACGCCGGCATCTTTTGCACGCTGGGCAACCAATTTTCCTACTTCAGCGGCGGCCTGTGCCGTAGCGCCGTTTTTCAATTTTTCTTTCATGCCGACTTCAAGCGTAGAGGCGGCCGCCAGCGTAATCCCCTGAAGGTCGTCAATAATCTGTGCATAAATCTGCCTGCCGGAGCGATAAACAGATAAACGTGGACGCGTCTCACGCTCTCCCCGACGATCAATATTGATGCGGCGGATTTTGTTACGCGTACGGAAAGTCCTACGCTGTGATGCTGTGTGTGCCTTAACCATCTCTCAAATCCCTTATTTCTTCTTACCTTCTTTACGCACGACATATTCATCAGCATAACGAATGCCCTTGCCCTTATAAGGCTCCGGCGGTTTAAACCCGCGAATATTTGCGGCGACCTGTCCGACTTTTTGTTTGTCGATACCTATAATCTCGATATTGGTCTGACCATCCATCTTCAGTTCAATACCTTCCGGCACATCAAAACGAACCTCGTGCGAAAAACCAAGCGCAAGAACAAGGGTTTTCCCCTGAAGGTTGCCCCGGTAACCAACGCCTTTAATTTCAAGTTTCTTACGGTAGCCTTCGCTTACCCCCGTAACAATATTGTTTACCAGTGTCCGCATGGTTGGCCAGATTTGTCTGGCCGCCGGCGTTTCGTTCTTTGCCGCCAATCTGACAATCTTCGCAGATTTGCCATCATCATTGGCCGCATCCTCAAGAGCGATAGAAACATCCTCATGAATATTCAAGGTCAATTCGCCCAGCTTACCTTTGGCCTTAATGACCTGGCCATTAACCTGAACTTCAACACCTGCCGGAATGATGACCGGCTCTTTTCCAATACGTGACATTTTTTAACGTCCTTATGTTCGTTCTTTTTTCAGTCCGTGCCTAGAATACCTGACACAGCACTTCACCGCCGACATTTGCCGCACGTGCCTTATGATCCGCCATCACACCGCGAGGTGTTGAGACAACGAGGATACCAAGCCCATTAAAAAAGCGCGGCATATCCTTAACATTTTTATAAACGCGGCGACCGGGCTTTGAAACACGGTCGATCTGGCGGATAACGCCTCGCCCTTCCGCATATTTAAGCTCAATAACCAAAACTTTTTTGTTATTGCCAATATCCTTTACGCTGTGCGCACGGATGAAACCTTCATCTTCGAGAACATTGCATACGTTCTCATGCAGCCTTGAAAATGGGCATTCTATAACAGGTTTTTTTGCCATTTGTCCGTTGCGGATGCGGGACAGCATATCACCGAGGGGATCGCTCATCGACATGGTAATACGCCTCCTTTACCAGCTTGACTTTGTTACGCCGGGCAACTCACCACGAGAAGCCAGGTCCCGCAACGCAATGCGGGAAAGATTCATTTTACGGTAGTAACCGCGTGGACGCCCAGACAGCGCACAACGGTTGCGAATACGGACTTTTGCACCATTACGAGGCATCTCGGCCAACTTCAACACCGCTTGAAAACGCTCATCCGCCGGGACTTTCAAATCCCGAATGATGGCTTTAAGCGCATCGCGTTTACCCTCGTGCTTCTTGACGAGTCTGCGGCGTTTGTCATTACGCTCGACCATTGATGTTTTTGCCATTATAAAAGTCCTTCTTTCACTTTAATTTTTAAAGGGCATCTTGAACGCTCTCAGGAGCTCCTTAGCCTCTTCATTGGTTTTGGCTGTTGTACAGATTACAATATCCATGCCGCGGATTTTATCGACCTTGTCGTATTCGATCTCCGGGAAAATAATGTGTTCCTGAATGCCCACCGCGTAATTGCCGCGACCATCAAAGCTTTTACCGTTAATTCCACGAAAGTCGCGAACGCGCGGCAGAGCGATCGTAATAAAACGATCTAAAAACTCATACATCCGCGCGCCACGCAAAGTCACCTTACAGCCACTGGCCATGTCTTCACGGATTTTGAAGGACGCATTCGATTTGCGTGCCTTTGTAATCAACGGTTTTTGACCAGCGATACGACCGAGATCATTGGCAGCATTTTCAATATGCTTACGGTCCTGTGCGGCCTCGCCAACGCCCATATTAATTACAATTTTATCCAGACGAGGAATTTCATGCTTATTGCTGTAGCCGTATTTTTTCAACAACGCCGGCACGATTTCTTTCTCGTAAATTTCTTTATAACGCGCTTTCATAATCGCCCTCGTACTTCCTATTCAATCGTTTCGCCGGAGGCCTTAGCCACACGAACTTTTTTGCCGTCTTTTAGCGTTTTATAGCCAATGCGCGTTGGCTTACCGGTCTTTGGATCGGCAAGCGCCACATTGGAAATATGAATCGGTAATTCTTTTTTCTCGATCCCACCAGCCGAAAACTGACTGGGCTTGTTATGCTTGGTCACCTGATTGATCCCTTGAATAAGGACACGGGACTGCGCAGGAAAAACCTTCAGAACCTCACCCTTATTGCCGCGATCACGCCCGGTCAAAACTACAACCTGGTCGCCTTTTTTAATTTTGAGCTTCACCTTGGTCATGATTAAAGCACCTCTCCGGCCAGTGAAATAATTTTCATGTATCCCTTACCGCGCAATTCCCGCGTGACAGGTCCAAAAATACGCGTGCCGATTGGTTCCCCGTTTGGAGAAATCAACACACAGGCATTCGTGTCGAAGGCAATTTTTTCGCCATGCGTCCGGTTAATACCCTTTTTTGTGCGCACAATCACCGCACGGCGTACGTCGCCTTTTTTAACGCGGCCGCGCGGAATAGCATCCTTAACGGACACAATCACCACGTCACCAACGCTGGCTGTACGGCGCTTGGAGCCGCCCAAAACCTTAATGCATTGCACTTCGCGCGCTCCGCTATTATCGGCAACATCCATACGTGTCTGCATCTGAATCATGGCTTAGGCGTCCTTCTTCTTTGCAGTTGTCTTTTTAGCCGCAGCTTTCGCCGGAGCCTTCTTCGTATCAGGTGCTTTTTCAGCTTTTTTTGCAGCAACCGGCGCCGCTTTTTTCTCCGGTGCGGCAGAAGATGTCTCTGCGCCCGTCACAACGGTCCAACGCTTACGTCTGGATATAGGAGCACATTCAATGATGGAGACCTTGTCCCCCACTTTGAAATGATTCTCACCATCATGCGCTGCGTATTTATCAGTACGCATAACGTATTTTTTGTACACCGGATGTATATAACGGCGCTGCACCAGAACCGTTATTGTTTTGTCCATCTTGTCGCTAACGACTTGCCCTTCAAGAATACGGCGTGGCATGTTTCTAACTCCTCATCAATTCCGTTAAGCCGCTTCTTTCGAAGATCCGGCCTTAGCTTTAGCAGCAGGCTTTGCTGCCGACTTAGTCTCTTTTTTCTTTTTAGGCGTAGGTTTCACATCCTGCTCAACATTCAAAAATGTTTTAATCTGTGCAATCGTGCGGCGAATCTTGCGGATTTCCGACGTATTTTCCAACTGACCGTTCCCACGTTGAAAACGCAGATTGAACTGGGCCTTACGTGTATCAAGGAGAAGCTTTTTCAGCTCATCTTGTGTTTTCGTTTTCAGATCCTCAGTTTTCATCACTTTATCTCTCTTCCATCTCTTGGGCAGGCACGCTTAAGCGGCCTTGCTTTCCAGCCCCACACGAGCCACAAATTTTGTCTTGATCGGCAATTTCATTGCCGCCAGAGCCAGTGCTTCACGAGCAACTTCCTCACTCACGCCGTCCAGCTCGAACATAATACGGCCGGGACGAACGCGGGCCGCCCAAAACTCGGGAGATCCCTTACCGGAACCCATCCGCACTTCAAGCGGTTTTTTAGAAACCGGAACATCCGGGAAAATCCGTATCCAGACTTTACCCTGACGCTTCATAGCGCGGGTAATCGCGCGGCGGGCCGCCTCAATCTGGCGCGCGGTAATACGGTCAGGCTGCAAAGCCTTCAAGCCATACGCACCAAATGACAGCATGGTCCCGCTTTTTGCCAGGCCATGAATGCGCCCTTTATGGGCTTTGCGGAATTTTGTTTTCTTGGGGCTCAGCATTATCTTTCGCCTCGTTCATCCTTAATCATTAAACAAAAAATTTCATTCACATGGACTTTCTATCCTTTTGGATAAGAGTCCCCATATGAGTACTTCAGGTCTTAAAATCTGCGATCCGGAGCGGACATTACCTTATTGAAAAAATAAAATCCAGAACTATTTTAGAACTTTAACACCTAAACCCGTTTTCAGGGTTTAATCTTTACAGAACAAGGGGCGGGCCTAAAAAACCCGCCTTATCTCGGCCTATATTTTCTCTCTTGGCATACCGCCCTGACCATCATTATGGCGTTTATCGCGCGCCAGAGGGTCATGTTCAAGGATGTCTCCTTTATAAAGCCAAACCTTTACACCGATGATACCAAAAGTGGTCAAAGCCTCGGACGTGCCGTAATCCATGTCTGCGCGCAAGGTGTGCAAAGGCACGCGGCCTTCGCGATACCATTCCGTACGGGCGATATCCGCACCACCCAGACGACCAGACACATTGATTCGAATCCCTTTGCAACCCAGGCGCAAAGAGCTTTGAACCGCACGTTTCATAGCGCGACGGAAAGACACCCGGCGCTCCAGCTGCTGCGCGACGCCTTCGGCAACCAACTGCGCATCCATTTCCGGTTTGCGCACTTCTACAATATTCAGGGAAACATCACCCCCGGCCCGCTTGGCAAGCTCGGAGCGTAATTTTTCAATATCCGCGCCCTTTTTACCGATAATAACGCCGGGACGGGCGGTATGCACCGTAACCTTTGTGTTTTTGGCAGCACGCTCGATAATAACCTTGGAGATACCGGCTGATTTAAGATGTTCCTGCACAAACTCGCGAAGCTTAAGATCTTCGATCAGTTTTTTTGCGTAATCGCGGCCAGCATACCAGCGTGAATCCCACGTCCGGTTAATGCCTACACGCAAACCAATTGGATTAATCTTCTGGCCCATATTCTCAAAGCTCCTTATTATGCTTCTTCTGCTTCACGAACCACAATGGTCATGTTGCTAAATTTCTTTTCAATAGCCGCGCTGCGACCACGACCACGTGTATGAAAACGCTTCAGAACCATGGTCTTACCCACAGTCGCTTCGGCCACAACAAGACGATCAACATCAAGTCCGTGGTTATTTTCCGCATTCGACACCGCCGATTGCAAAAGCTTTCTTACATCCTGTGCGATGCGGCGCTTGGAAAACTCCAGATCGATCATAGCCCGACCGGCGCTTTTTCCACGAATAATCTGTGCCAGCAAATTGAGCTTTTGCGGTGATGTACGGAAGTATTTCCCGTAGGCCATCGCCTCGCTGTCTTTCAGCCGTCTGGCGTTTTTTTCCTGTCCCATAACTCTTGTCCTTATCCTGAATTATTTCTTGCCGCCGGATTTTTTGTCGCCACCATGGCCTTTAAACGTACGGGTAGGGGCAAACTCGCCCAGCTTGTGACCGATCATCTGATCGCTTACAAGTACCGGAATAAATTTGTGACCGTTATGCACGCCAAAAGTCAAACCAATCATATTGGGCAAAATAGTCGAACGACGCGACCATGTCTTGATTACCGTATTTTTACCGGAGGCGCGCGCTTCATCAACCTTTTTCAGGATGCTTTTCTCAACGAACGGGCCTTTCCAAACACTGCGTGCCATTTTGTCTTCCTTTTTCTCTTCTTCTATGTCCGGGCGGAGGAAAAACCTCACGCCTTATAAACGATGTTCCTTATTATTTTTTGCGTCTACGGACGATATATTTGTCCGTTGCCTTATTCTTTCTGGTCTTCGCCCCCTTCGTTGGCTTACCCCACGGGGTAACAGGGTGACGTCCACCGGAAGTGCGCCCCTCGCCGCCGCCGTGTGGGTGGTCAACAGGGTTCATCACCACGCCTCTAACATGCGGGCGACGCCCTTTCCAACGTGAACGACCGGCTTTACCGTCATTAGCGTTCATGTGGTCCGGGTTTGAAACGGCGCCAATCGTCGCCATGCAATCACCACGCACAATGCGCAGCTCGCCGGAGGTCAGTTTAATCTGGGCGTAGCCCTGATCACGACCGACCAGCTGGCCGAATGCACCGGCGGAGCGAATCATCTGCGCACCCTTGCCCGGCTTCATCTCCACATTGTGAATAATCGTGCCCACGGGCATGTTCTTCAACGGCATCGCATTTCCGGGTTTTACGTCCACTTTCTGACCGGCAACAACCTTGTCACCAACAGAAAGGCGCTGAGGCGCAATAATGTAACGCAGCTCACCGTCCGTGTATTTAACCAGAGCAATAAAAGCCGTCCGGTTAGGGTCATATTCAATGCGCTCAACAATCGCATCCATATCCCATTTATTGCGCTTCCAATCTATAATCCGGTAGCGACGTTTATGGCCGCCGCCGATATTGCGGTTCATGGCACGACCAGTGTTGTTGCGTCCGCCAGATTTGGTCAGACCCTCCGTCAGCGTCTTCTCAGGCTTGCCTTTCCAAAGATCACTGCGGTCAACCTGAACCAATTGTCTTTGGCCGGGGGTTGTTGGATTATATTTTTTCAGTGCCATAGTCTTCTTCCTTTTTTATATGCCGGTTCTGCCCTTTTGGGTTTTTAAAGAACCTGTCCCTTATCGGCGGATCACCATAGTTAAAATTCGCTATACCCCTGCGCTTGTGTCGATCGTCTGACCATCTTCCAGTGTGACGATGGCTTTTTTAAAGTTATTACGCCGACCCAAAATACCTTTGAAGCGCTTGGTTTTTCCTTTTTGTACTTGTGTATTAACCCCTTTGACTTTTACGCCAAAAAGAGCCTCCACAGCTGCTTTCACCTGTGGTTTGGTTGCATCAATTGCGACCTTGAATGTAACTTGCGCATGCTCGGAGCCCTTCGTTGCTTTTTCCGTGATATGCGGCTGGATGATGGTGTTGTAATGCGCTTCGATCACATCATTCTTTTTTGCCTTGGCCATTTTATCTAACCTTTCAATTTTTCTGTCAGCGCGGTTACAGCATCCTTGGTCAGGACGAGCGTATCGCGACGGAGAATATCATAAACATTCGCCCCTTGCGCAGGAAGAACATCCACCCGTGGAATATTTGCCGTTGCCCGTGCAAAATTTGCATCAATTTCCGCACCGCCAATAATAAGAACGGATTTAAAACCAAAATTAGCCAGCGATGCCGCCATAGGCTTGGTTTTATGATCGGAAGCCTTATCACTGTCAATGACAATCAGCTTACCTGCCGCCACTTTCGCTGACAAAGCCGATTTCAATGCCATACGGCGAATTTTTTTCGGTAGATCCGTCGCGTGTGAGCGGACAACCGGGCCATGCACGACCGCGCCGCCAATATCCTGCGGACGCTTCAAATCGCCAGCACGAGCCGAGCCAGTACCTTTTTGCTTCCAGGGCTTCTTACCTGTGCCCGTTACTTCATCCCGCGTTTGAACCTTGTGTGTTCCCGCGCGGCGTTTATTGAGCTGGTAATGCACAGTTCTGTGCAAAATGTCCCGGCGCACTTCCACACCGAAAACATCCTTATCAAGGGTGATTTCTCCGGCGTCTTTATTATCCAGTGTTTTTACGGCGACTTTCATGACTAGTCTTCCTTCTTCTCTTCATTGCCATCAACGGCATCAGCTTGTTTCTGAGATTCTGCCGCCGGAGCGGTACCCTTAATAACACCAGCAGGAAGCGGTGCGTCCTTCGGCAAAGGTTTTTTTACGGCGTCGGAAATCAAAATCCAGCCCTGTTTGGAACCGGGGACGGCGCCCTTAATCAAAATCAAGCCGAGCTCTTCATCAACAGCAACAACCTGAAGATTTTGCATCGTAACGCGCTCATCACCCAGGTGACCGGCCATTTTCTTACCCTTGAATACTTTACCAGGGTCTTGTCTCTGGCCCGTTGAACCGTGCGAACGGTGCGATACCGAGTTTCCGTGAGATGCGCGGTGACCGGAGAAGTTCCAGCGTTTCATGGAACCTGCGAACCCTTTACCGATCGACGTGCCTGTTACATCAACGAACTGTCCGGGCACGAAATGGTTAACACCAAGCTCCACCCCGATTTCAGGTAAATTCGTGTCGGAAACGCGGAATTCTGCAACCTTTTTCTTAGGCTCAACCTTGGCTTTTGCAAAATGGCCGCGATTGGCTTTGGATGTGCGGTTGACTTTAGCCTTACCAGCGCCGAGCTGAACGGCTGTATAGCCATCCTTTTCCTGCGTGCGCAAAGCCACAACCTGACATTCGTCCACTTTCAAAACGGTCACGGGGACATGGCGGCCGTCTTCATCAAAGACCCGCGTCATCCCCTCTTTCCGTGCAATCAATCCAGTTCTCATTTTTTCTTCCTTTCCAGAGGTTGAGAAATTTCCCAACTTAGCCGTGGAGCCTTTTATAAAGCCCCGTTAACTCTTTTGTCAGTTTTAATCGGAAGGTTCAAAGTCGCTTTATTTAAGCGGCCTGCCCCTGCCCGATTTTAATTTCAACATCAACCCCGGCAGCCAGATCGAGCTTCATAAGGGCATCAATCGTTTGCGGTGTGGGGTCAACTATATCCAACAGTCTTTTATGCGTCCGCATTTCAAACTGCTCCTGAGAGCCTTTATCAATGTGCGGCGAGCGGATAACAGAAAACTTTTTGATTTTGTTAGGCAAAGGCACGGGGCCCCGAACAGAGGCTCCCGTACGTTTTGCTGTGTTCAAAATCTCCGAACTGGCATTATCCAAAATCCGGTGATCAAAAGCTTTCAACGTAATGCGTATCGTTTGTGCGTCCATAATCCCTTACTCCACAATTTTGGAGACGACGCCGGCGCCGACGGTTCTACCACCCTCACGGATAGCAAAGCGCAGACCCTCGCTCATCGCAATCGGGGCGATCAACGTTACTTCCAGCGCACCAACATTATCACCGGGCATCACCATTTCCGTGCCGGATGGCAAATTAACCTCGC
>JADLAT010000019.1 GCA_020848095.1 Alphaproteobacteria bacterium
CGAACTTGCTCTGCTGGACCTGAATACCATCATCGCTGATGTCACGCAGGCGGTTGTTGCGGATATCCGCATTATTGGCCTTACGCGCATCAATCCCGTTATTACCCGCACGGGCAATAAAGTTATGCGCAATCACAGCATCTTCGCTGTCATGAACCTTGATCCCGTTGTCGCCGGTCTTATCCACTGTATTGCGTTCAATCAAAACGCTATCGTTGTCAAAGACATAAATACCATTACCGCCAGAATTGGTAATTCTATTTTTGATGAGCGAAGCATCGGCACCGCCCACGAGATAGATCCCATCACCGCTGCTTGTGCTGATCGTATTCCCGCTTGCCGTCAGCGCTGTACTATCCAGAATGTAAAGACCGTTTACAGTGTTGGTGATCGTATTGTTCTCAACATTTGCAATCATGGCGCCTTCTAAATCAACGCCGCGATCAAATCCTGTGATGGTGTTATCCGAGATCGTATGTGTATCGGTTACCGTGCTGTTGATAATCTCAATACCGCGACTAACGCCGCCGGCACCTACATCCTCAAGGACGTTATCGTGAATCGTGGAGCTGGTCGTAGCACTCAATAAAATAGCCAGCGGATCAGGGCCAAAAGTCAGGCTGATCGAAATATCATTGAAGCCGATATCAGCAAAATCCCAGCCGAATATGCGCATACCTGCATCGACCGTATCTATGGTATTGTTATTAATGTTGATGGCACCGCCGCCGCTAATGGCATCGATCGCATTATCATAGTTTGTGATTTCAAAACCTTGAATGGTGACATTGCTCTGGCCACCCGCAACGGTGATCGCCACACTGCCCGGTGTTCCGGGGCCTGTGAGCGTGGCAGAGGCCGCGCCCGCAATATTCGGATCGCCCACATCACCGCTCAGCGTGATATTGGATTTGTTGACGAAAAGCACCTCGTTATAAAGATCATCCGCAACATTGATGGTGGTCAGGTCCGTGGAATCATCAGCAAAATTAATGGCTTGTTGAATTAAGGCGTTATTAGAAAGCACATTGATTATTGCCAGATCCGCCAGACCGATCAGACGGGCATCGCCCAGCGGGGTTGTTCCGTCCTGAGCGAACAGGCGCGCATTCATGTTCAACGTACCGGCATCAACAATGACATTACCATTGCCCATAATGACATTTTTGTTGAGATTAACGATAGCGGAATCGAGCGTTAAACTGCCGTTTGTGATGCCGGAAAATATGATAAAGTTCCAAATGCTCAGATCAATATCGCCTGTACCGACCAAAGTGCTCAGCGCAAGATCCAGCAAAGCATTACCGGTGTTGTAGGCATCAATTTTTGTACCCACATCGATGAAATTATCAGCCTGCACCGTCACATTATTGTTACGCAGGGAATTGGCCAGCGCCCACGAGGCAATGACGTAATTAAAGCCCAACGGATTATTAATCAGGCCGGAATGAATGATAGCAAAGGCCGGGTCCAGAACGAGGGAACCTGCATTGCCATTAGCCGCGCCCAGATCTGAATAGCCGCTGAAACCCAGCACGCCATAGCCGGAGATTTCAGCAAAACCACCATCACCGCCCAGCGCACCACCGCGGGCCAGAACAAGACCACGGAAATCTGTATGATTGTCAGCAATCACACGAATATCGCCAGCATCACCGATCTGCGCCGCGCTCAGACCACCATCGGCCTGTAACGTCGCCGTTTCCGCCACTTCAATATTTTCTGCTGTAACGTCAATATCACCGCCCTTATCGGCACCGGAAACATCCAGATTGCCGGAAATTTTCACTTTGCCGGTCGGGCCGCCCGCAGAGAGAATGATTTTTCCACCCCGCACTTGTGCAGAAGATGCCGTCACAACCCCCTCAACATTAATGAGATTATCTACGATATGTGAGGCGGTTTCTGTGGCCATCGCAATAACGCCGCCTTCGGCAGCAATCGTGCCGGTATTTTCGATTTTTGCCGCCACTTGGACCGGAACCTCGATTTCAAATAATTTGTCGCCATAGGGGTCTATGGTTACCCGTTCGCCAGAAGCAAAGACAACCTTACCCAGACGTGCATTAATAACGCCCGCATTCACCATCGTCGGTGCCACAAAGGCCGCCAGACCTGAATCGGAGACATTGATCATCCCATGCGTTTCAATCCGGGCATCCGGGTTTTGGCCGATATTATCGATCTCGTACTGTCCAAAAGGCCGATTAATAATCTGGTCGTTGGAGATATTACCGGTTGTGGTCAACAGGCCACCAACATCGACTTGAGAATCCTTACCAAAGTAAACGCCATTTGGATCAATGATCAAGAGATTACCGTTTGCCTGTAAAGCTCCTAAAATCCGTGTAGGGTCCGCACCAAGAGCCGCTTTTGCCGCAAACAATGCGTGAGAATTTTCCTGATCAATACTAACGCTATAGCCTGTAGGGATACTGAGGTGACCCGATGTTCCGATATAGAGTGCGCCATGCTGCGTAATATTGGTTTGTCCGGGTTTAGTGGTCGTTGCTATGCTACCGTGCTCGGTGGTGAAATCACTCCAGGGCGCGATATCATCGGCAAAGGCCGCGCCGGGCGCAAGCGCCATGAATGCCGCTGCACTGAGTGCTGCAGAGGAAAAAATTTTACCTGCCGAAACGTTTGAAGCTTTGGCCGTTTTTGGGTTTTTTCTAGATGCACTCATGATTTTGCTCTCCTCAGAACAGGACTTAATTGGTTAAGTAT
This sequence comes from Alphaproteobacteria bacterium, assembly GCA_020848095.1. Classification (GTDB taxonomy): domain Bacteria; phylum Pseudomonadota; class Alphaproteobacteria; order Micavibrionales; family Micavibrionaceae; genus JADLAT01. Next base: position 2,728 of record JADLAT010000019.1, read on the forward strand.
TTTATGCCCCCAACAGGCGGCTATAATTCAGCAATAAATTTAAGATCCGTAGCTATAAACTTTTAAAATTATTTTCGCGTTTATTAAGTTTTTCAAAAATGGGGGTACTTTTTTCCAGCCCCATCAAAAAACTTTGCTACAATCCCGATAAAGCATCTTTCCATACAAAATGCAATAAATTGTTGAACATCTACTTACTCTAATTTTCTAAAAAAATATAGAAATATATAAAAACCCAGAGTACACAAGCCTTACAAAGCTTTTTAATATTTATATTCTGTATTTGAAAGGCACATTATTTACCGTTCTACAGACTTGTCACGGCTTTCAAAATAACCTATAAAGTAGGGGTGGAAAGGTGTTTTTTCCAGTTTCGAGAACGTCAGAATTCAGTTAATATTCGTATCTCGATTGCGCATAAGCCTAAATAAACATCAGGACTTAAATACTATGATCAAGATTTCCCGGACATTACATGCAGCGCTTTTTACCGCTACGGCCTTCGCTACCCTGGGTCTTGCGGCGAGCGCCTTCGCGCAGGTGCCGGATGCCGCGCAGGGAAGCGCTTCCCCCGGACGGGTCGAAGAAAATTTTGCGCCTCAATCCTTCGTACCCGGCATTGAACCCCGGGTGGAGGTAGAAGATACAAAGCTGCAATCTGCCCCCGCTGGCGCAGATAAAATACGTTTCGAACTCCGCAGCGTGCAAGTTGACGGGCTGAGTGCCTTTACACCCTCCCAGATTGAGCCGCTTTACGCGGATAAGTTGGGAACAACGGTGTCCCTGACAGATGTCTATGCCATTGCTGAAAAAATCACCAATTACTACCGTAACAATGGCTATATTCTTACGCAGGTTATCGTCCCGCCACAAACCATTGATGGCGGCGTTGTTCATTTGAAGGCTGTCGAGGGGTTTATTGATAATATAACCGTTGAAGGCCAAGACAAGGAAAGTGCGCTCAGGCTTATCCGCGCTTACGCCAATGGTATAAAAACCGGCGGACCGCTGAATGTTCGTGATCTTGAGCGGCATCTTTTACTGATCAATGATTTACCCGGCGTCACCGCCCGCAGCGTCATCAGCCCATCGCCCTCTGTAACGGGCGGCGCGGATATGCGTATTATTGTTGAGAGAGACCCTTTCGACGGCACAGTTTCCTTTAACAACTACGGCAGCCGTTATCTGGGGCCAAATCAGCTTAATTTCTCCGGCGCGGCCAATTCCTTTTTTGGTATGAACGAGCGTATAAGCGCGCAGGCCGCCTTGACCATTGGCTCTGAACTGGCCTATTTCGCGTTGGGTTATGAGCAGCCCTTGAACAAATACGGCACTGTATTTTCTCTGGATGCCAACCATTCCAACACCGATCCGGGTTTTGACATCAAACCCTTTGATGTGAAAGGTCGTTCAGAGTTTCTGAGCGCAAAGATTGCCCATCCGTTCATCCGCACACGACAAGAAAACCTTACAGGGTACGCTGTTCTGGATGCCCGTAATGTTTACAGCAAAAGCATTATCGACCGCCGCGAAGACCATATTCGTGCGGCCCGCATCGGCGGCGATTACGAGTTTTTAGACACTTTTCTTGGTGTGGGCATTAACCGCGCCGGGCTGGAAATCTCCAAAGGTCTTGGTATTTTAGGGGCAAGCGATGAAGGCGATGCCGATCTCAGCCGGGCCCTCGGTGACCCTCAGTTTTTCAAAGGTAATCTGGAACTGCAGCGCCTGCAGCGTTTAACATCAAGCCTCAATTTGCTGGTTGCTGCGAAAGGGCAATGGTCGGCAGATCCCCTGCTCAGCGCCGAGGAGTTTGGTGTGGGCGGCTTTGGAAGCGGGCGCGGATACGACCCTTCCGAGATTACAGGTGATGACGGCATTTCCGGAAAAATTGAGCTACAATGGAATGAGCCTGAAAAGATTGATTTTGTTGAAGACTATCAACTGTTCAGCTTTTTTGATGCCGGAAAAGTCTGGAATCAGGACGCCACGATCAGCACACAGAAGAAGAACTCTTTGACCTCTGCCGGGGTTGGTGTGCGGCTTACGCTGCCCCAGCAGATTGATGCGGATTTCGCCGTGGCTTTCCCCCTTACGCGCAAAGTGCAGACAGAGGATGATAAAAGCCCACGTTTTTACTTTAATCTGAGCAAGAGATTCTAGAAAGGTCAGGCGTCCGGCTTGGCCTCTTGAGCGATGACCGTATAGTCCATGCCAGGCACTGCTGGTGTATGGAACTCGCCGGTGAAGAGCAAAGACTGTTCATTCAGGCACGCCTCTTTGTAAGAGCGGATCATATCTTCCACAAAATTTACCTGATCTTGAACATTTGAAGACAAGGCCTCAAAACTTTTTTGCTTGTCAAAAAGGCCTATATCCATATTTTTGCCGTAAGTTCCCATAAAGGCCATACAGAGAGACGCCATCTTGATTTCATTTTTCAGTGTGTGGGTTGAGCGTTCGACCGCGCCTTCCCACATATCCAGAAAATAAGCGAAGATCGCTTCCGGATCTTTTAAATCATCTTCTTGTGAAATGTCTGATACTTGCTCCGCATAGCCTTCCTTATAAAGCTCATAATCCTCATCAATCACTTTGATACCTCCCACTATTTCCAATCGAAATTCAGGTGATATGTTTTTACTGTTTTTCATTTTATAAAGAACTGACAAAACATCTTCAGACCGTGATTTGTAGTGCTGTCCCCATTTCCTCAATATGTCTGGTAAATTCTCAAAGTCTCTTTTAAACATTTCCAAAGAACGCATCTTGGCCGCATTTTTATTTTTTATGGCGTTAACTGCGCTTGGGGCTCCCGTTATTTTCCCCTGCATTTCTTCAGACAATGCATCAATGCTCTCCTCAAGATTTTTATCAAGAACCATCATAAGAGACGGCGTGCTTTCAATGAATGCCTGCGATTGCCTGAAAAACCTGTAATGGTCAAGCATAGTCTCCCCAAATTTTTTATTAAATGTCCGGTCACCTTTTTCAGAATTATCAATAGAATAGAATGGATTACTCGGCCAATAAGGGTATTTATGTGTAACCTTCAATGCCTTGGCGCCCGCGGCAAATTCAGCAATCTCACCCGCCTTTAAAAACGTATCGGGTACATTAAGTTTTGCAGGGCCTGTAACATCTCTCATATGAAACTCGATAGCCACCCGCGTCTTAAACTGATTTGTAAGTGACAGGGAATCTGAAGGTTTGGTTTGTATAGAATTGTTCTGACTATGGGCCATTGCTTAGAGACTTTCTGCTCAGTTTCAAAGAAAAAATAGTTATGGCAAGATAGCGATAATGTCAACAAAAATGTAAAAATGTACCGTTTTAAGTCTTTTAATATGAATCCGCATTGCGAAACTATCTCTTAAAGCGGGATGGCAAAAACGGAGCCGGCGTGATAGCGTCCGGCCCATGTCGCAGATTTACGATGTTATTATTATCGGGGCCGGGGCTGCCGGATTAATGTGCGCGATTGAAGCCGGCAAACGCCAGCGGCGCGTATTGCTGCTCGATCATGCGCCCAAGCTTGCCGAGAAAATCCGCATATCGGGCGGGGGGCGCTGTAATTTTACAAATCTACATGCTGCGCCTGACCGTTATATCTCACAAAATCCGCATTTTTGTAAATCCGCGCTCAGCCGCTATACGCAGCGGGATTTTATCGCTCTGGTTGAAAAACACGGCATCAAATGGCACGAAAAAACACTGGGCCAGCTTTTCTGCGATGAGCGCGCGCAGGGTATTATCGACATGCTGCGCGCAGAATGTGATGCCGCCGGGGTTGTTTTGAAGCTGGAGACCAGTATTCAAAGCGTATCCCATATGGACGGCGCCTATGTTCTGCGCACGAATGCGGGGGAAATGCGTTGTGCCGCGCTGGTGATTGCCAGCGGCGGGCTTTCCATACCCAAAATCGGGGCCACGAAATTCGGATATGATATCGCACGGCAATTTAACATTCCCGTTGTGCCCACACGCCCCGGTCTTGTGCCCCTGACGTTTAGCGGCGATTTGCTGGATTTTTGCAAAAACCTTTCCGGCGTTTCCGTTGATGCCATTGTATCATGCGGAAAGACCTCTTTTCAGGAAGGGCTGCTCTTTACGCATCGCGGACTTTCAGGCCCCTCAATCCTTCAGATTTCCTCCTATTGGGAGGAGGGAAAACCTCTGATGATCAACCTCTCTCCCGGCGAAGACGCTCTGGCCTTCCTCAAAGAGAGGAAAACAAGCGCCGCGAAGCAGGATATTCACCGTGTTTTAGCTGAAATACTGCCCAAAAATCTGGCGCAGGGCCTGTGTGATCTTCACAGCTTTACAGGCCGGATTGCCGACCTGCCGGGCGCCACGCTGGAAAGACTTGCAAATGCCGTCAATCGCTGGCAGATATTGCCCTCGGGAACAGAAGGTTACCGAACGGCAGAGGTGACGCTGGGCGGTGTGGATACGAACGCGCTGTCTTCCAAGACCATGGAGGCGCGTACGCAACCCGGGCTTTATTTCATTGGCGAAGCCGTGGATGTCACCGGGCATCTGGGCGGGTTTAATTTTCAATGGGCATGGTCTTCAGGGTATGTAGCCGGGCAGGCTGTATAGAACATTTTTTAAGAATAACAGGTTTATAAATATGGCTGCTCCTCTTCTTCTCTCCGTTAAAGATGCCAGCGTTCGTTATAGCGAACAGCCCGTCTTTCAGGATTTATCCTTTAATATCCACCAGGGCAGCCGTATTGCGCTGGTTGGGAAAAATGGCGCTGGAAAATCGACATTGATGAACATCATCACCGGCAACCGGGATCTTGATGCCGGTGAGCGGTGGGAACAGGCCGGCATAAGCATCGGGTATTTGCATCAGGATATTACACCCCAGGCGGGCCAGAGCGTTTTTGAATACATCTTTGAAGAGATCAAAGATGAGGAAAAAGAGCTATACGCCTATAAGGTTGATATTGTGACCGACCATCTGGAGCTGGATAAGGACAAGATGATGACCCATCTCTCCGGCGGGCAATTGCGCCGGGCCGGGCTGGCCCGCGCTTTGGTTGAAGAGCCGGATATCCTCCTGCTTGATGAGCCAACAAACCATCTGGATCTTCTGGCCATTGAATGGCTGGAGGGGTATTTAAAAAGCTATCGCGGGACGATTTTAGTGATCTCCCATGACCGGACGTTTTTATCAAATGTCACCAATCAGGTATTCTGGCTGGACCGGGGCGGCCTGAAAGTCTGTCCTACGGGTTTTGCGGGGTTTGAGGAATGGTCCGCCATGCTTCTGGATCAAGAGGCACGCGAATTACAAAACCGAAGATCGAGCGTTGCTCTGGAGGTGGAATGGGCTTCACGAGGCGTAAAAGCCCGCGTTAAGCGCAATCAGGCCCGTCTGGAAAAAGCCAACCAGATGCGGGATCAATTAAAGGCCGATCAAATCGCCTATCGCCGCGCGACTACCAAAATCAATATCAAACCGATGAAGGATCTTGAGGTTACATCCAAGGTCGTTGCCGAGTTTTATAACGTCCATAAAAGCTTTGAGCACGATGGAAAAGTAACGCCCATTTTGGATAAATTCTCGCTGCGGATTATTCGCGGTGACCGGATTGGCATATTGGGCGGAAATGGCTGCGGAAAGACGACGTTTTTGAAAATGCTGATTGGAGGCATGCAGCCCGATCAGGGCAGAGTCAAACGCCGCAAGGAGCTTGAGTTTTCCTATTTCGATCAAAAACGCTCGGACCTTAATCCTGCCGAAACGCTCCGCCGGACGCTGTGCCCGACGGGTGGTGATTATGTTGATGTCATGGGCAAACAGCGCCATGTTTGCGGCTATCTCAAGGATTTCCTGTTCGATCCCGCCCGTGTGCAAGATAAGGTTTCCCAGCTTTCCGGCGGGCAAAAAAACCGTCTTATGCTGGCCAAAATTCTAGCCAATCCAAAAACCTGC
>JADLAT010000020.1 GCA_020848095.1 Alphaproteobacteria bacterium
CCCGTTCTACTAAGGATGGTGTTACTGTGGCGAAAGAAATTGAGTTGAAAAACTCCCGTCAGAATCTGGGCGCGCAGCTGATTCGTGAAGTGGCCTCCAAGGCTAACGATCATTCCGGTGATGGCACGACAACGGCAACGGTTCTGGCACAGGCTATCGTCCGTGAGGGCGTGAAGGCTGTTTCTGCGGGTCGTAACCCGATGGATCTGAAGCGTGGTATTGACCTTGCGGTTACTGCCGTTGTTGAAGATCTTAAAAAACGCGGTAAAAACGTTAAAGGCAATGAAGAAATCAAGCAGGTCGGCACGATTTCTGCCAATGGCGAAACCGAGATTGGCGAGCTTTTGGCTGAAGCCATGGCGAGAGTCGGTAATGAAGGCGTGATTACGGTTGAAGAAGCCAAATCGCTTCATAACGAGCTGGAAGTTGTTGAGGGCATGCAGTTTGACCGTGGTTACCTGTCTCCGTATTTCATTACGGATGCAGAGAAAATGCAGGCTGTTCTTGAAAAACCTTATATTCTTTTGCATGAAGGCAAGCTGTCCAATCTGCAGCCTTTGCTTCCTATTCTGGAAGCCGTGGTACAGTCTGGCCGTCCGCTTTTGATTATCGCAGAAGATGTTGAGGGTGAGGCTCTGGCGACGCTCGTGGTTAACAAGCTGCGTGGCGGTTTGAAAATTGCGGCTGTTAAGGCTCCCGGTTTTGGTGATCGTCGTAAAGCGATGCTGGAAGATATTGCCTTGCTCACAGGTGGGCAGGTGATTTCTGAAGATCTGGGTATCAAGCTGGAGAATGTTTCTCTTGAGATGTTGGGTACGGCTAAAAAAGTGTCCATTACCAAGGATGATACCGTTCTTGTCGATGGCGCCGGTGCCAAAAAGGACATTGAGGCACGCTGCGCGCAAATTAAGGCGCAGGTTGCCGAAACAACCTCGGACTACGATAAGGAAAAACTTCAGGAACGTCTGGCGAAACTTTCCGGCGGTGTGGCTGTGCTGCGCGTTGGCGGGATCACCGAAGTTGAAGTGAAAGAGCGTAAAGACCGTGTTGATGATGCTTTGCATGCAACGCGCGCCGCCGTTGAAGAAGGCATTATTGCCGGCGGTGGGACGGCTCTTTTATACGCAACGAAGGCGCTTGTTTCTCTTAAAGGGGAAAACGATGATCAGAATGTAGGTATTGAGATCATTCGCCGCGCTATTCAGGCTCCTGTACGTCAGATTGCCGAGAATGCAGGTTCCGAAGGGTCTGTGGTCGTTGGCAAGCTGATGGATCAAAAAGACACCAATTATGGTTTTGATGCTCAAAAAGGCGAGTTTACCGATCTGGTAAAGGCCGGGATCATCGACCCTGTGAAAGTTGTTCGTACGGCGCTTCAGGACGCGGCCTCTGTGGCTTCGCTTCTGATCACGACCGAGGCGATCATCACAGATGCCCCATCGGATGAGAAATCCGGCGGTGGCCATGGTGGCGGCATGGGTGACATGGGCGGCATGGGTGGTATGGGCGGTATGGGCTTCTAAGCCTTTGACGCTCTATCTCCCGGCATTTGCTCAGGAGTTTATATAATTTAAAAAGGCCGCTTTGGAGTACAGGGCGGCCTTTTTTCTGGGCGGTATAGGAGGATATTTGTTTCTTGCCTTGTAGATGTTTATTTAAGTCTATGAGTTATATGGAGAATAAAAAAATTCGGGATAAATTTCGTCTTTTTTAAGGTACTGATTAAAATTTTAATAATTACTTATTATATAACTATTGGTTCTATCCCATCAGACTTTTTTGTAATGCTTGGCAGGTTGTAAGTTGTAGGGAGGTGGCTGTTTATTGAGTTGTCGTGCCCATTATTGCGCTTTTTCATGACCGCCACTGTGAAGCTTGTTTGCACAATTTTTTTGTCTTGCCCAACATTAGCTGATGATTCCATTTCTTGTCCTTTGTAAAAAGCTAGTAAATTAAAATTTTCACCGAAATTTAATTTGTAGCGCTCAGGCGTCCAGAAATTGATGGTATGGCGCTTTCTTTTGGGATCCTTATATACGGCTGTGTTTTCATTAATCATTTCCATTTGATCCGGATTAAAGTCATCCGGGTCACGGGCGCTGATAACGGCCAGACCGCTTGGTTTAAGGATGTGCGCTATACGGTTAATAATTCCTTCGATGTTATCGGGGTGAATGAGATGCAATACTCGGTGGGCCATTACGGCATCGAAAAATTCGCCGGTAAGCGGTGCTGCTCTAAAAGAACCATAAGTCAGGCTTGCTTTTTCTTTTGCCATGGCAGTTTTTAAACGTTTGACAGCTTCGTTGAAGCCAACTAGAGATTCTTCAATCCCAATGACAGTGTGGCCCTGATTAAGCAATGCTGTAAGATCTCTTCCGTACCCAAAACCTATTTCAAGTACGCGTTGGCTTGGTTCATTTAAAGTGCGAATTAGAACGCTGGCCGTTTCGCTTCTTTCATCGCCCCAAAGATGGTCTTCCTGAATATAGCGCTGACTCCAGAGGTCGATTTCACGAATTTCTTCCGGGGTTTTGTATCCTGAGGCATAGGCTTTAAGCAATGATGCAGGTGTCCAACCTAAAGGTTCAAGATCTTCGATGCTTGTGCGATTCCAACCTAAGCCAAGAAGTATATCTTTATATTGTTCATTTGTTAACTTTGACTCAACACTTAAGTTGGACATATAAATATCCCTCTCATAACACAAATACTCAGTTTTTTGTTTATTGTTCTATATCTTTAGCGATCGTTTCCCATGCGATACGAAACAGATCGCGGTAGCCCTTAGCAAAGTCTATTTGTTGCATGATTAGGATCTCCGTTGAATTTTCCTTGAAATTCAAAAAAGCAAGTTTGTCATGATATGAATAAAAAGATTTGTCATTAAAAAATTGTGGGGGTATCCATTTGTATTTTGAATAGGCATTGGCGGGATAGTTATTATCGCCTTCTTTGATCAAAATTCGTATGTCCATAACAGCTTGGTCACGTATCATTCGTGATGTGTGATTTCTCCAGCGATGCTCGCCCATGGCTTTAACCCAGTTTTCGTGGACTACATTGGACAGAAAAATTTCCACGGGCTCGTTTTTTGTGCCGTATTTTACAGCTGTGTTATAAACATCATCCAGAAAGTCGCTCATTGCATCAACGCCGCGCAGGACTTTTATTTCACCAGTCTTTTTTCTAAGGCCGGATTCCCCTAAAAATTCGATATCCGCGCCATCAAAGGCGGCTTGGATTTTTTGAATCGTTTTGGTGTTGGGCTGGTTGGTGCCGTTTTCTATGCGGGCAATCCCGGTTTGCGACAGGCCCGCCTTTTCGGCCAGATCAGACTGGCTCCAGCCCAGAAGGGCTCTTGCGGCGCGAATTTGTTCAATTGTGGGCATTTAAATCCTCATATTGTTCTTGCGGCGAGTTTTGCCATAGAACCCTGTTCTTTTGTTTTGGTGTTTATCTCTTATATCCGGATTTTTGTTGCGCTGTCCAGCGTGTTTTTATATGTAAAGATAGGAAATGTATAATTTTTGTATTTTGATGCTTTTTATATATCTTTTTTGTTGACTCTGGAATTATCAGTCTATATATAAGTGACATAAGTGCACATATTGAATACAAATTACCCCGGTTTCCCCCCGGAAATTTGTGTTTGTGCCTTTAAATTCCCCAATAAACTGAGTTGCCGGTCGGGTCCCCCCTGACCGGCTTTTTTTAGCGTTTTTTTTGCTCACCAAGCGTATTAAGGTGTTTTCCTTGCGCGGGTTATGGTGCCCGACGTATGGTGGTTTTATGCCGGAATTGCCTGAAGTCGAGATTGTTAAAAGAGGCTTGGAGCCTGTGATGTTGGGCGCGTGTATTCAGGCGTTGCGCCTGAACCGGCTTGATTTGCGTGTGCCTATTCCCCCTGATTTGCCCAAAACATTGGCCGGGCAAAGGATTGAAACGATCCTGCGGCGCGGTAAATATATATTGGCCTTTACCGGCGGCGGTGCTGGGTTTGCCTTGCATCTGGGCATGTCTGGCCGTATCCGGATTTATGCGCCGGATGAGGATTATATTCCGCAGAAGCATGATCATGTGGTTTTTGAAATGCAGGCGGGGCAAAGAATCGTTTTTAACGATGCGCGACGTTTTGGTTTTCTTGATGCGGCGCTGGCAAACACCTGGCAAGCAACCCCGCCTTTTAACCGCATGGGGCCGGAGCCGCTGGACGCTGGTTTCACGGGTGAAACTCTGGCCCTGGCCTTTATGAACAGGAAAAGTCCCGTTAAAACGGCCTTGCTTGACCAGCGTGTTGTGGCGGGTATAGGCAATATATATGCCTGTGAGGCGCTTTATCGCAGCGGCATAGCGCCAGATCGCGCAGCGGGCAGCCTTGATGGCGGAGAATCGGTGCGTCTTGCGATAGCCCTTCAGGATGTATTAAAGGACGCGATCGCGGCGGGAGGGTCGACCTTGCGTGATCATCGGATGACAGATGGCTCTTTAGGGTATTTTCAACATCGTTTTGCGGTGTATGATCGTGAAAATAACGCTTGCCCCGATTGTGTTTGCGAGCGCGCGGGAAATGCGGCAAAGGATGGTCTGCAAACACAGAACAGGCCCGGTGTGGGTATCCGCAGAATCGTTCAAGGCGGACGCTCGACCTTTTATTGCGCGGTCAGGCAGAAATAGGCAAAGATGAAGAAAATTATAGCGTATATGCTTGTTCTTGCGGTCCTGATCGGGTTTTATGCCGGTGGGGCTGTGCGTGGTTATGCGGCGGAGCCTGTCGTTTTCTTCAGCGCGTTGCAAGATGTCCCGCTTATGCCGGGTTTGCGGGAAATCAATGAGCAAACGGTGATTTTTGATAAGCCGGATGGACGAATTGTGGAGTCCTTTGCCGAGATTGAGGACGGATCTCAAGAGGCCGTTTTGCGTTACTACAGTGCTTCGCTTCCGCCTTTCGGATGGACAAAAAGGCATGATGGTCGTTTCCTTCGCGATAAAGAGATTCTGGAACTGCGTTTTCAGCAATTGGGCGATGATGTGTTTCTTCGGATTTCTGTGATGCCGATCCATGCTGGCCGTTGAGCGATGCCCGATTCGGTCAATTACGAATTTTTTTATCCACTGCTTGACAAATGAAGGGATTTGGCGGTATTACTCCTGCGGTCTCATGGAGGATGGTAACGGCATTTTAAACCTGTTTACATCTGGCCGGAGCGGATATCGAGATTTTTGAACACTATTTTGGACTGGAAAAGGGTTAACGATGGCCAACCACGCATCTGCAAGAAAGAGAATACGCCGGAACGCACGTCGTGCTGACATTAACAAGTCACGCATGAGCCGTATCCGTACCTTTATTAAAAAGGTTGAAAGTGCGCTGGGTGAAGGACAGGCCGATAATGCTGCCGAAGCTTTCAAGAATGTTCAGCCTGAGATTTCTCGCGGTGTTGCCAAGGGGCTTATTCACAAAAATACGGCGGCCCGGAAGCTTTCCAGACTCTCTGCCAGAATTAAGGCATTGAAGAACGCAGCCTGATTTATTTCAGGCCTGTTTTTGCAGGCAAATACTCCTGATAAACTTAAATGTGACTGGCTCTGAAATTTATTTTTCAGGGCTGTCCTCCTATGGGGGAAAGGTGAAAAAAGAAAGAATATTCTTTTTTTTATGTTCTTGATTTGATCTCATTGCATCCACATAATTTTTTATTGTAGGCTTCTTACATCGCGAGCAGATAAGAATAAAAAATTCAACGTCGCGTACTTTCGAACAGCATTTTGTGCGGGATTTCTGCGCTTTTTGTCTATTCGGGCGGGTTCCTGGTTGGAACCTTCGGGGGAGGAGACGGCCTGAAGCCGGTTTTGCTGAAGAACTTCGTGCAAAAACGGAAAATGGTCAGAACCTTTAATATTCTGGAAAGCAAAATTGTCGGAAGAGGCCAGGCGGATCGTGATGATCAGCAAACCCTTTTCTGCGCCCTGTTTTCAACGATGAATAAAAAACTGAAATTTTTTATAATTATAAAGTTTGAACTGAACCTTTGTTAATTGGAGAGTATTTAAAATGTCAGAAACCGGGGGAAAAACCGTTGCGCTTATTCGTGGAAATGCCGAGTATCAGGAAGCTTCCTTAAAGCCGACGCCGGAAATCATGAAGTTGTGGAAGAAGGTCCACAATGATATGCGGACTGAGTTTGGCGAGGCCATTTTCCGCAGCTGGCTGAAGCCGCTGACGCTGCAGGCGTTTTACCATGGCACGATGGAGGTTTCTGTGCCGACCCGTTTTATGCGTGATTGGATTCAAAACCATTATGCCGAGCGTATTTTGGCGATGTGTACGGTCAATTCCGAGGATATTCGGCGCTTGCAGATTGTGGTGGTTCAAAATTCCATGGTCGATGATTATGCCGATCAGAAAAACGAAACAGATTCCAAAGCCAATCAAAATAAGAAAATAGACGTATCGGCTATTTCTTCGCCGCTTGATGCGCGCTTTACCTTTGATACGTTTGTGGTCGGAAAACCTAATGCTCTGGCGCATGCGGCGGCTCGCCGGGTGGTGGAAAGCGTTTCCATTCCTTTTAATCCCTTGTTCATCTACGGCGGTGTTGGTCTGGGTAAGACTCATCTTATGCACGCTATTGCGCATGCGATTGAAGACCAGTGGCCGGAAAAAACAGTGATGTATCTTTCGGCAGAAAAATTTATGTACCAGTTTGTAAAAGCGTTGCGCAGTGATGCTGCCATGGCCTTTAAGGAGCAATTCCGCTCGGTTGATGTCTTGATGATTGATGACATTCAATTCATTGCGGGCAAGGAATCGACGCAGGAAGAGTTTTTCCATACGTTCAATGCACTGGTGGATCAGAATAAACAGATCATTATTTCCGCTGATAAGGCACCGTCTGATCTGACGGGTGTTGATGAGCGCTTGCGCTCCCGTCTGGCCTGGGGACTGGTTGCGGATATTCATCCCACAACGTATGAATTGCGCCTTGGAATTTTGCAAGCCAAGCGGGCGCAGCTTAATGCCGATGTTCCTGATTCGGTTCTAGAGTTTCTGGCCTTGAAAGTGACCTCCAACGTGCGGGAACTGGAAGGGGCGCTCAATAGAATCGTGGCCCATGCCGATGTCACGAAATCACCGATTTCCTTGGAGTCTACGCAAGAAGTTTTGCAGGATCTCCTGCGGGCGCATGACCGGAGAATCACGATTGATGAGATTCAGCGCAAAGTTGCGGAGCATTATAATTTGCGTATGACTGATATGCATTCGGCGCGGCGTGCTCGTAATGTGGCGCGCCCGCGGCAGGTTGCCATGTATCTGGCCAAGCAGCTCACCGCGCGTTCACTGCCTGAGATCGGCCGGAAATTTGGAGGCCGGGATCATACCACCGTTATGCATGCGGTTCGTAAGGTTGAAGAATTAATGAACGAAGATGCAGCGATCGCGCAGGATGTTGATGTTATTCGCCGCGCTTTGACTGGTTGAGCGTTTAAATAGAAGGACTGCGTCATGAATTTGGAACAAATCACAGAACTGTACAGGCGTCCTTTGCTTGATCTCGTTTACGAGGCGGCAGGGGTGCATCGTGCCCATCATAATGCGCGCGAGATGCAGATGTGTACGCTGCTTTCGATTAAAACCGGCGGTTGCGCTGAGGATTGCGGTTATTGCTCTCAGTCTATTTCCAACAATGCCGATCTGGAGAAGGAAATTCTTCTCAAGACGGATGATGTTCTGGCGGAGGCTCGTAAGGCCAAGGAGGCAGGCTCCACCCGTTTTTGCATGGGGGCGGCGTGGCCGCGTGTTCTGGATGGGCGGGCGTTTGACCGTGTTCTGGATATGGTGCGCGGCGTTTCCAGCATGGGGCTTGAGGCGTGCTGCACGCTGGGGATGCTCAGTGAGGAACAGGCGCTGCGTTTGAAAGAGGCCGGGTTGACCGCCTATAATCACAATCTGGATACATCCGAAGAATTCTACGACAAGGTTATAACCACGCGTACCTATAAAGACCGGCTGGAGACACTGGCCAATGTTTCGAGGGCTGGAATTTCTGCCTGTTGCGGCGGAATTTTAGGTCTGGGCGAATCGGTGGAAGATAGAATTTCTCTTTTGCATACTTTGAGCAATCTTAACCCGCAGCCGGAGAGCGTGCCGATTAACATGCTTGTACCCGTAAAGGGGACACGGCTTGAAAATGCGCCGCCGCTGGATATTTTTGAATGGATTCGCGTGATTGCGGTTGCGCGTATTTTAATGCCCGAGGCGATGGTTCGTTTGTCCGCCGGGCGCCTGGAAATTTCCAAAGAGGCGCAGGCTCTGGCGTTTATGGCCGGGGCTAACGCGATCTTTACCGGGGAGAAGCTGCTGACGACGCCCAATCCGGAAAAAGATTTTGATCTTACGCTTTTGGAGCAACTGGGGATTGAGCCCCGCAAGCCGTTTAAGGACGAACAAAAAGCGGCTTGATGAATTTTTTGGTCTGTGTTGAAGATGCCAATGGACAGATTTTCTGAAAAGCTGGATGTTCTGAAGAAAAAGGGCCGTTTTCGTACGCTTGATTGCCCTAAAGGTATTGATCTTTCCTCTAACGATTATCTCGGTCTTTCCGCGCATCCCGCCTTGCGGGCGGCGGCGATTTCATTTTTGCAAATGGGCGGTGACATTGGCTCTGCCGGGTCGCGGTTGCTGCGCGGGCATACGCAAACGCATGAACAGCTCGAAGAATTTTCTGCACGGTTTTTTGCTGCGGAAAAGACGTTGTTTTTCTCCTGTGGTTTTCAGGCCAATATGGCACTGTTTACGGCGCTTCCCGGTAGGCATGACACGGTTATTTTTGATGCATATATTCATGCCAGCGCACGGGACGGGGTACAGGCCGGGCATGCGCAGCATATTCGCGTTCCTCATAATGATGTGCAGGCCTATGAAGAGGCGCTGCGCAGAGCTGCGATGCGCGGCGGACAGATATGGATTGCGGTGGAATCGGTGTATTCCATGGACGGTGATAAAGCGCCGCTGGAGGAGCTTTATGCGCTGGCGGTGCAATATGATGCTGTTTTGGTGGTGGATGAGGCCCATGCCACGGGGGTTTTTGGTACCGGGGGGCGGGGCCGTGCTTTTGCACTGGTACAAAGACATGGTTATGAGAGGATTATAACGCTCCATACGTGCGGTAAGGCGGTTGGCGTTGCGGGCGGTCTGGTATGCGGACGCGCGGAAATTATAGATTATCTTGTGAATGCGGCGCGGCCTTTTATTTACTCTACGGCGCCGATGCCGTTGCAGGCCTTTTTGGTGCAGAAATCTCTGGAATTGATCGATGGTGATGAGGGCCGAATCCGCCGGGAAGAATTGCAAAATCTCTGTGTCTTGGCACAAAAACTATTCGGCGGGGCGGGAACGCAGATTATTCCTTTGCTGGTGGGGGACGAGATTCATGCAGTGAATATTGCACAAAAAATGCAGCAAAGCGGATATGATATCCGCGCCATTCGCCCGCCGAGTGTGCCGGAGGGAACGGCCCGTTTGCGTCTTTCACTCAGTGCAAAACTGGATATAGAAGCATTGAAAAAAGTTAGCGAACTCTGGCAGGGTTTTATTCTGGAGCGCGCAGCATGAGCGAGCAATGCGTTATCACTGGAACGGATACGGATGTTGGTAAGACGGTTGTGTCTGCAATGCTTATGCTGGCGCTGGGGGCTTCTTACTGGAAGCCTGTGCAATGCGGTCTGGCCGGGGGCGTGGATACAAAAGCGGTTCAGCGCATGACGCAGTTGCCGGCCTCCCGATTTTTGGAGGAGCGCTATATCCTGAGTGAGCCGTTATCGCCGCACCGCGCGGCGGAACTGGATAATGTGACGATTGATATTCAGGCTTTAAACCCGCCGCAAACGGATGGTGCGCTTTTGATCGAAGGCGCTGGCGGTTTGATGGTGCCCATGAACCGGGAGCGATTGCAGATTGATGTTTTCAAGAAATGGAATCTGCCGGTTATTCTGGTTGCGCGTACCGGGCTGGGGACGATCAATCATACGCTGCTTTCACTGGAGGCGCTGGCGCAGCGCAGAATTGCATTGCATGGCATAATTTTTACCGGAGATGAGAATACCGATACGATTCGCACGATCAGGGAGTTTTCAAAAGTTCGCGTGCTGGGGCGCTTGCCGGTGCTTGACTCTTTAAACCCGCTCACGCTTAGTAAGGCCTTCGAGGATAATTTTGTATTAAAGGATTTCATGATATGAGCAAAGTTTCGCCCATTTGGCATCCCTTTACGCAGCATAAGACGTTTGGCCCGGCCATTGAGATTGAGCGGGCAGAAGGGGCGTGTCTTTATACGCGCACTGGTAAAAAAATTCTGGATGGCATTTCATCGTGGTGGGTGAATACGCATGGTCATTGTCACCCTCGGATTGTTGAGGCCGTTCAAAGGCAGGCCGGGCGGCTGGATCAGGTTATTTTTGCCGGATTTACCCACGAGCCGGCGGAAAGGCTTTCCCGCAAATTGTTAAAAAGGGCGCAAAGCTCTTTGGGGCCGGGGCTGGACTTTGTTTTCTTTTCCGATAGCGGATCGACCGCGGTGGAGGTTGCCTTGAAAATGGCGATCGGGCATTTTGCCCATACGGGTCAGAAGCGCCGTAAAATTGTTGCGCTCGAGGGCGGGTATCACGGCGATACTTTCGGCACGATGTCCGCCGGGGGTCGCGGCGTTTATAATGCGCCTTATGCGCCGTATCTGTTTGATGTTCACCATGTGCCATTCCCTCACAAGGGGGAGGAGGCTAAAACGGTGCAGGCGATGGAACGCTGGCTCAGGCAGTATGGCAGCGAAGCGGCCGCTTTTATTTTTGAACCGCTGGTGCAGGGGGCGGCGGGGATGCGCGCGTACTCTCCGGATATTTTAAAAACGCTGACAAAATTGTGCCGAGAGCATGGCGTCTTGTTGATTGCCGATGAGGTCATGACCGGGTTTGGCCGGACGGGGACGTTCTTTGCCTGTGAGCAGGCGGGCGTGATTCCGGATCTGCTTTGTCTCTCGAAAGGATTGACGGGCGGGTATCTGCCGATGGGGGCAACGCTGAGCACGCGGCAGATTTATAAATCATTTTATCATCAGGATAAGACCCGGCAGTTTTTTCATTCTTCTTCCTTTACCGGCAATGCAATGGCGTGCGCGGCGGCGCTGGCCAGTCTGGAGATATGGGAGGAAGAACCGGTTCTAGAGAGAGTGGCAGCCATTGAGGCCGCACATCAACGGGCTTCTGGCTGGTTTGTTGCGCGGCCTGATATTGCCGATGTCCGGGTTGTGGGTTCTATCATGGCGCTGGATGTTCTGGGCGATGTTACTGAGGGCGTGGGCGGCAGTGGATACGAATCCGTTGTGGGCTCCCGGCTTTATGATTTAATGATGGAAAACGGCGTGCTCTTGCGTCCTTTGGGTAATACCGTCTATATTCTGCCTCCCTATTGCATTAATGAAAGTGAACTGGAGCAGATTTATGAAACACTCTGGCGATCCCTGGACAGACTCCGGGATGAAGGATTTCAACAAGCGGCATGAAGCTCCGGTGCGGGCGTTTTTAACACGTCTGGTTACTGAGCCTGCACGGCATGCAAAATTCCTTAATATGCTTTCAATGCTGGAGCATATGGGCAGCCGCAAGATTATGCTCTCGCAAATGAACGGGGTTTTTACCGAAGATTCGCTTAAGCATCTGGCGGAAGAGGCGCGCCATGCCTATTTTTTCAAGCGTCAGGCCGAGCGCGTGGCTAAAACATCGTTAGACGGCTGGGATGAGGAAAACACATCGGCTCGCGTTCCCGCGTTGATGTATTTTGGCCGGATGGATGCCGGAATCTCTAAAATCGTTGGGGATGCGGCGGCTTATGGCTGGGTTTCTTTGATTATTGAATTGCGCGCCTGCTGGCTGTACGGCATTTATCAGGACGTTCTGGTGGAATCCCCTTTGTCGCTTTCGCTTAAATCCCTGCTGGCGGAGGAGGATATGCATCTGGCTGAGATGTTTGCCATGTGTGGCGGCGACCATGAGCGGTTGCGGGCGCTCAGCCGCTATGAAACGGGGCTTTTTGAGAAATTATGGGCGGCATTGGAAGCCGAAGTGCATTGCTCTGCGGATAACGCTAAAGCAGCCTGACTTTCGGACTTTGCTGGTGGGGAACCCTGTGCTAGGGTCTGATTCTCTAAATACGATTTTTTGATGGAAGAGCCCATGAAACTGAGCATTGAACGCGCAGCCCTTTTAAGATCGCTTAATCACGTCCAGAGCGTTGTGGAGCGGCGAAATACGATCCCTATTCTCTCTAACGTGCTGATGAAGGCCGATAAGGGCGTTTTGACCCTGAGCACGACGGATATGGATCTGGAGATTAACGAGGCGGTTGCCGCCAATGTGACAACTGCCGGAGCAACGACAGCGCCCGCGCATACGCTGCATGATATTATCCGTAAATTCCCCGATGGCAGCGATGTTGAAATCAGCCTGAATTCAGAAGGCACGCAAATGAGCGTAAAGGCTGGCCGCTCTCAGTTTAAACTGAGCTGTCTGCCGGTTTCGGATTTTCCAGAGATTGCCAGTGGATCCCTGCCCAGTGCTTTTACGATTCCGGCCTCGGATTTACGGGCGCTCATTGATCGCACGAAATTTGCCATGAGCACCGAAGAAACACGTTATTACCTTAACGGTATTTATCTGCATGAGGCCGAGAATGAAGGTGTACGTGTCCTGCGGGCTGTGGCCACGGATGGTCACCGTCTGGCGCGGTTTGAAATGCCGTTGCCTGAAGGCGCTGCGGGTATGCCGGGTATTATTATTCCGCGCAAAGCTATCGGTGAGTTGCGTAAGTTAGCGGATGAGGCTGCCGATACGATTGGTATTTCCCTTTCTGAGACGAAAATACGCTTTAAATTCGATCATATTATTTTGACCTCCAAGTTGATTGACGGGACTTTTCCGGATTATCAGCGCGTTATTCCGCAAGGTAATGATAAAATTGTGGAGGTTGATCCCAAGATCTTTACGGGCGCGATCGACCGCGTTTCCACTATTTCGGATGGGAAATCCCGCGCCGTTAAAATCGCTTTAAATGGCAAGCAGATGACGATCTCTGCTTCCTCTCCCGAAGCGGGCAGCGCAACGGAAGAGCTTGAGGTGAACGGCGATAGTGAGATGGAGATTGGCTTTAATGCTAAATATCTTCTGGATATTACATCGCAGATCGAAGGGGAGGGATGCCGCTTAACGCTGGCGGATGCGGCCTCGCCAACGATTATTCAGGATAATTCCGATCCGTCCGCGCTCTATGTCCTGATGCCGTTGCGGGTTTGATGCCGATTCGTTCCTGAGGGGCGAATCAGCTTTAAGAATTATGTGGGGTGTGATATTTCAGGCGCGCCCTGCGGGTACGCCGTATAGATCGTAATCCTCGGCGTCTTCGATCAGGACTTTAACGATATCGCCGGAATTTAGCCCGTCCGCATTCCGCAGGAAGACCGTGCCGTCAATTTCCGGCGCGTCCGCTTTTGAGCGGCCATCGGCTCCGATGCTTCCGTCTTCGTCCGGTTCGCCGATCTCATCGATCAGTACGTCTATGGTCTGGCCAATTTTTGTTTCTGCCTTTTCCCCGGCAATGTCTGTTTGAACGCTCATGAAGCGTTCCCAGCGTTCCTGCTTTTCATCTTCAGGGACGTGATTTTCAAGCTCATTGGCCTTTGCGCCGTTTACCGCTTCGTATTTGAAGGCCCCGGCCCGGTCAATTTTTGCTTCGCGCAGCCAGGAGAGCAAAAATTCGAAATCTTCTTCCGTTTCGCCCGGAAAACCGACAATGAAAGTTGAGCGCAGTGTGAAATCCGGGCACATTTCGCGCCATTTATGAATGCGATCCAGTGTTTTTTCCTGATGCGCGGGGCGGCGCATGGCTTTTAATATCTGCGGGCTGGCATGTTGGAACGGAATATCGAGATAAGGCAGGATCAAGCCCTCCGCCATGAGCGGGAGTACGTCATCAACATGGGGATATGGGTAGACATAGTGCAGGCGTACCCATGCGCCGTACGTTTTGGCTAATGCGCCGAGTTCCTGACAAAGGTCATAAAATTTTGCACGTACATCGCGCCCTTTCCACGGGCTTGAGGCATATTTAATATCCAGCCCATAGGCACTGGTGTCTTGAGAGATCACCAGAAGTTCCTTGGTCCCGGATTTAAAGAGCTGTTCCGCTTCATGCAAAACCCGGTGAATGGGGCGGCTGACCAGATCGCCGCGCAAAGAGGGAATGATGCAAAAGGAGCAACGGTTGTTGCAGCCTTCGGATATTTTTAAATAGGCATAATGCTTGGGGGTGAGCTTCAGGCCCTGTTCCGGCACAAGGTGTACGTATGGATTGTGCGTGATGGGGTGCGCCTCACGTACGGCGTCAATAACAGCTTCGTATTGCTGTGGTCCGGTTATCGCCAGAATTTTTGGGAATTTTTTGCGGATGGCTTCGCCCTCGGCGCCCATACAGCCGGTGACGATTACACGGCCATTTTGATCCATGGCATCGCCAATGGCCGAAAGGCTTTCTTCCTTGGCGGAATCCAAAAAGCCGCAGGTGTTAACGATAACGATATCTGCGCCTTCGCATGTGTCGGTGAAATCGTAACCATCAGAGCGCAGTTTGGTCAAAATGCGCTCTGAATCCACCAGCGCCTTAGGGCAGCCTAGAGAGATCATGCCGACAACGGGCTGTTTTTCGAGCGTTTTTTGTTTCATGCGCAGGGGTTATACCTTGAAAATAAGCCCAAAAGCAAGGATTCTGAGAGGCTGGCATTGAAAGGCTTTTGGGCCTGTTTGTGTAAGGAGGCTTGGATTGACCGTGGATATGCTGTAAAATATTTATCAGCGTCATTCAAAGGATGTCAGGCTTGCTCATGCGTTATTTTATCTTCTCGGTTTTTGCTGTTATTTTATACGCTTTTCCGCTCTTGCCAGCTATGGCGGAAGGCGGCGGGGCGAGTTGCTCCAGTGTTGACCCGGCCAGCCTTGGCGACGATCCGGGGCATGTTTATTGTGACATTTATCAGCGCCAGCTTTCTTATGGCGAGGAAGATGAAAAATTTAAGCAGATGCTCAAGGCTCGTCAAAAAAATTATCAAGCGCCAAGACAAGAGGCTCTTAACGCTTATGCCCGCGATGTGCAGGCGTTGCATAAAAAACGTGAAGAGCAGAGCAGGCAGGTCTCCGGGCAGGATATCGCGCCGCAAGAATAACTTCCTGCCGCTTTTTTGGCTTGTTTTCTCTTAAAAACTTCCTATGTATAGGCCATGGAAGCAAAACACCCTCCAGAACCACCCCCGATAGATGGGGCAGAGATGGTCAGAAAAAATGCGCGGCTTGGGCTCATCATTCTGGCGGTTCTCTTTGGCATGGGCGCGGTTTCTTATGCCGCCGTGCCTTTTTATAATATGTTTTGCCGGGTAACCGGCTTTGGTGGGACGACGCAGGTGGCTGAATCTCTGCCGTCCCAGATTTTGGATCGCCGCGTCCTTGTTAAATTCAGCGCTAATACCGATAGCCAGCTGCCGTGGATTTTTAAGCCTGAAAATCGTGAGATTGAAGTTCAGCTGGGTCAGAAGGGGCTCGCCTCTTTCTTTGCAAAAAATGAAAAAAATGTGCCTGTGACGGGGACGGCGCTTTACAATGTTACGCCGCTCAAGGCCGGAAAATATTTTAATAAGGTTCAGTGTTTTTGTTTTGATGAGCAAACGCTTGCGCCCGGTGAGGAAGTTTCCATGCCTGTGATGTTTTTTGTGGACCCGGCGATGGATGAGGACCCCAATATGGAAGATGTGAAAACGATAACGCTTTCCTATACTTTTTTTAAAGCGGAGTCAGATGAGCTTGATCAAGCGATGGAAGGCTTTTACAATCGGTGAACAAAAGAGTATATAGAGGAAGTCCTCATGATGCGCTTTCGCGGTCATAAGATATAAAAATAATACGAACCCAGATGCTACAATCCTAAAAGAGACACCTTGAATATGGCACATTATATTGAATACGACACGACCGGAAAACCGCACCCTTATCACATTGTACGGCCCAGTATATGGCCGTTGATGGGCGCTTTTGCCGGTGGTTTTTTTGCACTTATGATGCTTTTGTATTTTCCGGGGTATAGAGCTGCCTTGCAGGCTGAGCCTTTTGCCGCGCCGTTTCCGTGGGGACCGTTGCTGGGCATACTCTCTATAATGACGTGTATGTTTTTCTGGTGGAAGGACGTTATTCACGAATCTGTGGTTGAGAAGGCCCATACCAAGATTGCCGAGATTGGCATGCGCTATGGGATGGCGCTGTTTATCGTTTCCGAAGTTATGTTCTTTTTTGCCTTTTTCTGGGCTTTTTTTGGTGCGGCTTTCTTTCCGGTTGAGGCGATTGGTTATAAATGGCCGCCGGAAAATGTGCATACGGTTCCGGCCTTTGATTTGCCGTTTCTAATGACCATGATTTTGCTGTTGTCCGGTTGTACCGTGACATGGGCGCATCATGCGATTTTGAAAGGCAACATCAAGGAAATGACCAAGGCTCTGGGGCTTACGGTTATGCTGGGTGTGATTTTTCTGTGCTTCCAGATTTATGAGTATGCGCATGCGCATTTTGGTTTTACGGATGGTATCTTTTCTTCCACATTCTTTATGGCTACGGGTTTTCACGGGTTTCACGTTTTCGTCGGAACGGTGTTTCTGGCGGTCTGCTGGTGGCGTTCCTCAAAAGGGCATTTTACAGCCGACCGGCATTTTGGATTTGAAGCGGCGGCGTGGTACTGGCATTTCGTGGATGTGGTCTGGTTGTTCCTGTTTATCGCCGTTTACTGGTGGGGCGGGGAGATCGGTATAGATCATACGGCTTTCTATCCAGCTGTGGATGCGGCGGCGGGAGGTGCGGCGGCTCATTAATCTTTGAGTTGTCTGTACGGCCGCGATGATTTTCCCTTTATTGCTTATGGACCGTGATCTTGTGAAGGCCTGCTGGCATTGCAAGTGCCCTAAATGTCGTGTGGGCGATTTATACGCGCGGGGACTCACGCTGGATTTGCGAGAGCGCTGCGATTCCTGTGGGCTGGATATCAGCCGTAGCGATAGTGCCGATGGGCCTGCGGTTTTCTTAATCTTTATTCTGGGTTTCCTGCTTGTGCCGCTGGCCTTGCTGGTGGATGCGGTTTTTGGCTGGCCGCTATGGGTGCATGCTATTGTATGGGGTGTGTGCGCGTTGTTTTTGACTGTGGGCTCGCTTCGGCCTTTGAAGGCTTATATTATTGCGCTTCAATATAAGCACAGGCCCTCGGACTGGGGGGAATAGCGTTTTTTATGCGATTTGTAGAAAAAATATCACTTCCGGCCACTATCTTGAGCTTTTTGGCTGTTTGTTTTCTTATCGCGCTTGGCGTGTGGCAGATTCAAAGGCTGGCGTGGAAGACCGATCTGGAAGCGCGTCTTGAGGTGGCTTATAGCGCGCCGGAGAATGTGCTTCTGGCAAAGCGGGATATTGAGAAGCTGGATCTGGCTTATGGCCGCTTTTCAGGAAAACTTTTATCTGATAAGGCTTTTCAGGCTGGCATTAAGCTCAAAGACGGGCAGCCCGGGCATGATTTGATTGTGCCGCTCCGGACTGCGGAGGGCGACATTCTGATTAATCTCGGCTGGAGCGATTTAAAACCAGAGGATCAAACCCTGCAAGCCTTTGAGGGGCGTGAAATCTGGTTCGAAGGCCTGGCGCGTAAGCCATCGTGGAATTATTTTACCCCAGAAAATCAGCCGGAAAAAAATATCTGGTACAGGCTCGATATTCCTGCAATCGCACAGGTTAAAGGTCTGGTTGAGCCTTGGCCCTATGTTGTCTATGCGGAGCGCAGTTCGCAGATGTCAGGGAACGGATTGCCGAATAATACCCGCCCGCATCTTAGTAATAATCACCTGCATTATGCTTTGTTCTGGTTTTCCATGGCGGGCATTTTGATCGTTGTTTACATTTTTCGTTTTCTGATTCGGGCTAATCCTCAAGAATAGCGTTTAATTTCATGGCAAGCCCCATGGAGCCCTTGATTTTCAATTTGCCCATGACAAAGGCGATGTTGGGATCTTGGGTTCCCTCTAATATCCCGTTGAGCGTTTTCAAAGAACAGCTGAGCGTGGTGTCGGCTTCCATATCCTCATGGCTGATGAGGGCGGGGGTCTGTGTTGTATCTACGAATATTAGCCCCTCTTCGCCGAAATTGAATTTAACGCGTGCGCGCAACCCTCCGGCAAGGGTCATTTTTTCTTTGATTCTTTGTGTGACGGATTCGAGGGACATGGCGCTCTTTCTGGATGAAATGTTTTTGTTTATTTTTTCCATTGAATCTTTGCAGAAAGAGACTCCTTTTTAAAGAGGGATTGTGTAATCTTGTGTTTCGGTGTTAGTCTTCGCGCTATAATTTTTCAGCTTTGTTTTGGGGATTCTCTATGGGCCCGTTTGTTATGTATCGCAAATTTTTTGTTGTTTTGATCGCGGGTGCGTCCTTGGGTGCGCCGTTTGTTTCTTCTGCACAAGGCGCAGAGCCGGAGCTGGCCTTTTATCCGGCGGGTGGCTGGTCTGTCGGTAAAACCGGTGAGATTTGTAGCGCGACTGGTTCTTACAATAATGGCTTTGATCTTCGCTTTGAAGGCTCAAAGGGAAAAATGACGCAGATGAGCGTGGATTTTCATCAGGATATTTTTAAAAAAGATCAGTCCTATGACGCGCGGGTGGCTCTTGTAGAAGGTGCTGCAAAAAAGGTATTGGCTGTAAATACGGCGCCGGGTATTTTGTCTTTTAATGTTGCGGATGATAAAGAGTTTTATCGGGGGCTGGGAAAGGCCTCTGCGCTTGATCTCTCTGTGGAGCAGAATAGTTTTCGCTTTCATTTGCCCGGTTTCGCGCGGGCATTTTCCAATTTTGAAGCCTGTGTGAATGGCGATGTCGCCGCAAATTCTGTGGCAGCCAAGCCGCCGGTTCTTGCTGAGACACCTCCTGCTTCACCCGATTTTACGGTGAATGAAGCCGTGGCGATGGAGGCGGAAATTAAAGCTCCGGCTGCCGCTGCGCCGCTGCTTGATTCTGCGTCTGCGCCGGCGGCATCGCCCCCGCCGTCTGTGAAGTCGGAGCCTGCTGCTGCTGAGGCGGTCGCTTCTAAAAAAGCTGTGCCGGTTCCTGATCCTGTTTTGGTTGTTGAAACATCGAAAGTTGCTGCGGAGACGCCTGTGGAAAAGGCTGAGCGGGCTTTTCCATCGTCCGAGCGTACGGTTTTCGAGCATTTGCCCGAAATGGTGGTGGACACTGTTTCCGCATCGGCTCCTGTGGCTTCTGTGGCGACAGCACCGGCGGCGAAGCCTCTGGTGGCGCCTGCTCCGGGATTGGTCAATAAAAACAATCTTTCGCCTGAGCAGGTTTCGCGCATGATCGCGCGGCAGATGGGTGTGGAAAATGCGCCTGTGACAGAGCCTTCAAATTTACCTGCGGAGGCTGCGAGCGCGGCGCCGTTGATGGCGCAGGATATGGCTGGTCCTCAAAAACCGGCGGCAGATCAAGACGCAATTTCTCCTCCCAAGCCCTCGGCAGAGAAAGAGACGATTGTTTTTTCTACGCCGGAGCGCGCGATTCCCGCGCCCGTGGGCATGCCCGATCCGTTGCTGCCGGATGATGAAAACTCTATGAATGAGGTCGCTGCGGTTCCTGTGCAAGCTGCTCCTGTCGTTCCACAAACGGTCCGCACGTCGAGCGGGGAGGCCGTTGTTCATACAAGCACTATCCGTGCGGAGGCTGATTTCACCAATGCGTCCGAGATAGAGCCTGCCAGCGCCGGAGATGAGGCCGGTTTTCCTGCGATGGGGCGCGGAGCAAATTTTGGCAATGCCAGAGAGATGCAAGATACGATAGATGCTCTGCGCGCGGAGAATGCCGCGTTGAACAGCGAGCTGAAATCCATGATTCGTGATACGGAGAAAGAGCGTCTGTCGATCACATCTGAGAATTGGAATCTTGAACAGGCGACTATGAAGTTTAATGAAGCTGAGCGGCAGATTAAGCGCCTGGGGCTGGAGCTTCAAAAGGAGCGCGCGCGCAGTGAAAACGAGCGTAAGGAGCTGGAAGCCATGCTTTTTGACCCTAAATTGACTAATCAGAGTCAGCTTGCGCGGCTTGCGGAGCTTGAGGCGCAACTGGCAAAGGCGAAAGAAGAGCTGCAGCTTCAAAAATTGCGTTATGGAGAGCGTGTGCGTAGCACGGAGGCTTCTTCCGGGGCTGATCTTTCCGGGGTGGATGCGCCCTAGCCTGTTCCGGGGGTCTTCTAAAAAGCCCCTGATCCGGTGCTCTGTAGCTTTTCAGCGTTGTAAGAAACCGTTTTTAAATGGCTGGAAAATGGCAGAAGATTTTAACACCGCCCCGCGTATTTATGTTTCCTCGCCGTTATCCGCGGATGTTCGTGTTTCTTTAGAGGCGCCGCAGGCTCATTATATACGCAATGTCATGCGCCTTGAGAGCGGCGGCGTTCTTCGCCTTTTTAATGGCGCGGATGGGGAGTATACGGCGCGGATTGATACTCTGGGCAAGGCTGGGGGTGCTTTAGTCTGTCTGAAAAAAATCCGGGAACAGCCTGTTTCGATACAGGCCCTGTCTTTGGTGTTTGCACCGATTCGGAAACATCGTATGGATTTTATGATTGAGAAGGCTGTAGAGCTGGGGGTAACGGCATTGCATCCGGTTTTAACCGCGCATACGCAAATGCGGGTGTTCAATGAGGAGCGCGTACGCGCGCAGATGATTGAGGCCGCGGAGCAATGCGGGCGGCTGGATATTCCAGTTTTACACAAACCGGTTGATTTGAAGCTGAAAATGGTCCAATGGGACGCGGCGCAGATTATTCATTTCGCAGCAGAGCGGCTTGCGGATGCGCCGCTTCTTTCTCAAAAACAGGAGGCCGCGGCATTTTTAATTGGCCCCGAAGGCGGGTTTGATGAGCAGGAGACGGATTTTTTAAGAAATTTGCCCTTTATTCGCCCGGTCAGTCTGGGGACGCGTATTTTAAGAGCGGATACGGCGGCGTTGTTTTGTTTGACGCTGGCGCGCAGATCCGGCGCGTGAGGCTTATTTTTTAAGTCACTATGGCGGTTTTAAAAATATTGATTGCGGGTTTGCTCTTGCATTTTTCTCCAGATATTTTTAAGTGTAGTTACGACTTTTTTTAAAGGGCGTAAGATTTTCAATAAAAAGAACCACGACAAGCGGAATGAACCCCATGATAGCCAGATTTTCTTCACTTGCCCTTTTTGTGCTGGTCATAGCTTTGGCTGGGTCTGCCATGGCTCAGGCTTCCGGGGTTGTCCCTTGGCAGATTAATATGCAGCCTGCTGTTTCTACCTCCGCGCATCATATTCATGAGTTTCATAATATGCTGCTCTGGATTATCTTTGCGGTGGCGATTTTTGTTTTTATTCTCATGTTCTGGGTCTGCCTGCGTTATAATGCACGCGCTAACCCCAAGCCTTCGGTGGTTTCTCACAATGTCCTTATTGAGGTGCTCTGGACGGTTCTGCCTGTGGTTATCCTCATTGTTATCGCCATTCCTTCTTTTAAATTGCTGTATTATACGGACCGGACGGAAAATCCGGAGATGACCCTGAAGGTTACCGGGCATCAATGGTACTGGGACTATGAATATCCGGATCAGGAAGGGCTGGCTTTTTCTTCCTACATGATTGGGGAGGAGGATATTGACGCCTCCAAGGGGCAGTTGCGCTTGCTGTCCACGGATAATGCGGTGGTCCTGCCTGTTGAAACCAATATTCAGATTTTGATTACGGCTGCTGATGTTTTGCATTCCTGGGCGGTTCCGGCTTTCGGGATAAAGCTTGATGCCGTGCCGGGACGGACGAATGAAACATGGGTGCGCATTGAAAAGCCGGGCGTCTATTACGGTCAGTGTTCTGAGCTATGCGGTAAGGATCACTCCTACATGCCGATCGAGATTCATGCTGTTAGCAAGGAGGATTTTGCGCGCTGGCTCGTCAGCGCAAAACAGGAATTTTCATCCTATATGCCGGGTCCTGGAACCCAAAAACCACTGCAATTTGCTTATCTGGAGGATTAAAAGACAATGAACGCTCATGTTGAGACGGCTGACGGCCATCAGGGTGACCATAAACCGGGGTTTTTTGCCCGTTGGTTCATGTCCACGAATCACAAGGATATCGGTACGCTTTATATTATTTTCTCCATTGTTGCGGGCCTTATAGGCGGCGCGGCCTCTGTGATGATGCGCCTTGAGCTGCAGGAGCCGGGCGTTCAGTTCCTGACCGATGCGGCGGGCAATCCGGACGGACATCTTTGGAACATGTTGATTACGGCGCATGGTCTGATCATGGTGTTTTTTGTGGTTATGCCGGGTTTGATCGGGGGGTTTGGAAACTGGTTCTTGCCCTTGATGATTGGTGCGCCGGATATGGCGTTTCCACGGCTGAATAATATTTCATTCTGGTTGCTGGTTCCGGCGTTCTTTTTGCTTGTTGGTTCTGCTTTCTTCGGTGGTGGCGCGGGGACGGGCTGGACCGTTTATCCGCCGTTGTCCTCTATTGGCTACGGCCATGATGGGCTGGGGGTCGATATGGCGATTTTTGCGCTGCACCTTGCCGGGGCAAGTTCTGTTTTGGGGGCGGCTAATTTTATCACGACTATTTTCAATATGCGTGCGCCGGGCATGACATTGCACAAAATGCCTCTTTTTGTATGGGGGATGCTGGTGACGGCATTCCTGCTGGTCTTGACCATTCCGGTTTTGGGCGGGGCAATTACCATGTTGCTGACTGACCGTAACTTTGGCACGGGTTTCTTTATCCCTGATAAAGGCGGTGATCCGCTGTTGTACCAGCATCTGTTCTGGTTCTTCGGACATCCGGAAGTTTATGTGATGATTTTGCCTGCTTTTGGTATGATCAGCCATATTGTTTCTACATTTTCTAAAAAACCGATCTTTGGCTATCTTGGTATGGCCTATGCCATGGTGGCTATCGGGTTTGTCGGTTTTATCGTCTGGGCGCACCATATGTATACGGTGGGTATGGACGTGAATGTGAGGGCGTATTTCACAACCGCGACGATGATCATTGCCGTGCCAACGGGCGTTAAGATTTTTTCATGGATCGCGACAATGTGGGGCGGCTCAATCGAGTTTAAAGCACCGATGCTCTGGGCTATTGGCTTTATTTTGCTCTTTACTATGGGCGGTGTGACCGGGGTGGTTCTGGCCAATGCTGGTATGGATGTGGCCTTGCACGATACGTATTATGTGGTGGCGCATTTCCACTATGTTCTTTCTTTGGGCGCAGTTTTTGCGTTGTTTGCGGGATTTTACTACTGGATTGGTAAAATGTCGGGGCGGCAATACCCTGAATGGATGGGGCAAGTGCATTTCTGGCTGACCTTTATCGGTGTGAATTTGACATTCTTCCCGCAGCACTTCTTGGGGCTGGCTGGAATGCCGCGCCGTTACGTTGATTATCCGGATGTTTACGAAGGCTGGAATATGGTTTCTTCCATGGGAGCGTATATGTCCTTTGGTGCAACGCTCTGGTTTGTTGTTGTTGTGTTTTATACCCTGTTCTTTGGACGCCGGGTGGGCGGCAATTACTGGAATGTGCAGCCGCAATGCATGACCCTGGAGTGGACGGTTTCTTCACCGCCCCCATTCCACCAGTTTGAAATTCAGCCGCGCGTAAAATAGAGCCGGTATGTATTTTCAGAAGAGGGCGGGTGCTATAGAGCTTCCGCCCTTTTTTCATATTTTTTCTGTATTTTTAAAATTTACGTTTATTTAAGGCCTCTGGGACAAAATGGATTTATGTTCTGGTCCAAGAAAAAGCAAAAACAGGAAGAAAAACCCGTTGGCCGTAGCGCCGATAGCGCAGCTTTGCGGGCGCAGGCTTTGGCCACAATGCGTACGGCCAGAGCGGAAATCGGGGAGGAAACCTTACAAAAAATTGCCGCCGCCATTCAGCGTAAGCAAAACTCGCCCATCGAACAGGCAAAAGCCCGGATTCATCAGGCTGATGCAGACCGGGTTGCGGATGAGCTGTTTTGGATGATGGGCAAGCGGGATTAAGGCTTTTTCTGGTTAAAGCCTGCTGGCACTCTTCACAAAAATATCTTTTTAAAAGAGTCTGGTTTATTTCCGGCATCGAAAATTTCTGTTATTTGCGTTATCATTATATTTGCCCGTCTCGCATCGTGCCGGGAGATTTTTTCTAAGGAGTTCCTATGCCCGTTTACAGCGCCCCGCTGGATGATATCCGCTTTGTTTTACATGATGTTCTGGGGGCGGAAAGTCTTTCTGCCTTACCGGGGTATGAGGAATTTTCGGCAGATCTGGCGGATCAGATTTTGGAAGAAGGCTCTAAGATCTGCGCAGAGGTTCTGTTTTCTTTAAACCAGAGCGGGGATCAGGAGGGGTGCGTCCTTGAAAATGGCGACGGTCTGACCAGCGTGCGAACCCCTGCGGGCTTCAAGACCGCTTACGATACGTTCCGTGATGGTGGCTGGTGCGGGATTGCCTGCGATCCGGCCTATGGCGGGATGGGGATGCCGCATGTGATCAATACAGCGATGAAGGAGATGATCTGCTCGGCCAATATGTCTTTTGGCATGTATCCCGGCCTTTCCTACGGCGCGTTTGAGGCGATCCATAAATTCGGGGATGAGGCCCTTAAAACGATCTATCTGCCAAAACTGGCGGAAGGCGTCTGGTCCGGGACAATGTGCCTGACCGAGCCGCAATGCGGTACGGATCTGGGGTTAATTAAAACGCGAGCGGTGCCGCAGGATGATGGCTCTTATGCCGTTACGGGCACGAAAATCTTTATTTCCGCCGGAGAGCATGACCTGACGGAGAATATCATTCATCTTGTGCTGGCGCGGCTTCCCGATGCACCGGAGGGCGTTAAGGGGATTTCTCTGTTTATTGTGCCTAAGTTTTTGCCCGATGACATGAGCCGCAACGCAGTTGTCTGCGGCGCGATTGAGCATAAAATGGGCATTAAGGCCTCTTCAACATGCGTGATTAATCTGGATGAGGCTAAGGGCTGGTTGATTGGTGAGCCTCACAAAGGGTTGCGGGCCATGTTTGCCATGATGAATGATGCAAGGCTG
The DNA here is from genome assembly GCA_020848095.1 of Alphaproteobacteria bacterium. Lineage (GTDB taxonomy): Bacteria > Pseudomonadota > Alphaproteobacteria > Micavibrionales > Micavibrionaceae > JADLAT01. The sequence continues at coordinate 25,210 of JADLAT010000020.1, forward strand.
GGCGTGGCGATGCAGGGGCTTGGGATTGCCGAGGTGGCCTATCAAAACGGGCTGGCTTATGCGAAGGAGCGGCTGCAGATGCGGGCGCTTGATGGGGCGAAGTTTCCGGATAAGCCGGCGGATCCGATTATCGTGCATCCGGACGTGCGGCGGATGATCCTGATTTCCAAGGGTTTTACCGAAGGTGCGCGGGCGCTGTCTTACTGGATCGGGATGGAGCTGGATATTTCTTTGAAGCACCCGGATGCGGACACGCGGCAGGCGGCGGATGATATTGTGGCGCTGATGACGCCCATTTTGAAGGCCTATCAGACGGATATGGGCAGTGAAGTGGCCAATCTCACCGTTCAAATTTACGGTGGGCATGGCTATATTCAGGAACATGGTGTTGAGCAATATGTGCGTGATGCCCGTATTGCGCAGATTTATGAAGGGGCCAACGGCATTCAGGCTCTTGATCTCGTGGGCCGGAAAATGCCGCAGGGCTATGGCCGGCTTCTCCGCCGTTTTTTCCACCCCGTACAACGTTTTATAGAGGAAAATGGTGAGGATGAGGCGCTTCAGGATCTGGTTTTTCCTTTGGCCAGAGCTTTTTCCAAGCTTCAACAATCTACGGCGATGATCGCGCAGAAGGGGTTAAAGGACCCGGTGGAGGCTGGTGCGGCATCAAGTGATTATTTGCGTCAATTTGCGCTGGTGGCGCTGGCATGGATGTGGTGCCGTATGGGCCGGGTGGCGCAGGAGCGAATTTCAGCCGGGCAGGGGGATAAAGCGTTTTACGAGGCAAAATTGAAGACTGCTCGCTTTTTTATGCAGCGCATGCTGCCTGAGGCCGATTCCCGTTTTAAAATGGCCATGGCGGGGGCGGAAAGCCTCATGAGTCTGTCTGCTGAAGAGTTTTGAGCGTTTTGCCCTCTTTCGCTACGTTCTTGTCTGATGCCTTAATAAAAATCTTTACACTTGGCGATTCACAATTATATCCACAGATGATACGATTCGGGTATGAGCGCACGCCTGATTCGCATTGCCCCCTCCATTCTTTCCGCTGATTTTTCGAAATTGGGCGAAGAAGTGCGCATGATTGACGCGGCGGGCGCGGATTATATTCACATTGATGTGATGGATGGGCATTTTGTGCCCAATTTGACCTTTGGCGCGCCGGTGGTTAAATCCATTCGGCGGCATACTGATAAGCCCTTTGACGTGCATTTGATGATTGCGCCGGTGGATGCGCTGGTGGCTGATTTTGTGGCCGCCGGGGCGGATATTATTACCGCGCATGCCGAAGCCGGGCCGCATCTGCATCGTACGCTCCAGCTTATCAAGAGCCACGGCGTTAAATGTGGCGTTTCTCTTAATCCCGCTACACCGGCTGAGAGTATTGCGCATGTGATGGATATGCTGGATCTGGTGCTGGTGATGACCGTTAATCCCGGTTTTGGCGGTCAGAGTTTTATTCCGCTTCTCGATAAAATTGCTACTGTGCGCCGTATGATTGATGCGAGCGGTAGAGCCATTGATCTGGAGGTGGATGGTGGGGTTGACCCTAAAACTGCCAAAGATTGTATTGCCGCCGGTGCGGATGTTCTGGTGGCCGGTACGGCTATCTTCAAGGATGGGCCGGAAAATTATGCTTCTAATATCTCGGCCATTCGCGGTTGAGGGTTTCTGATTTTTTTATCTTCTAATCTATCTTCCAAGGACGAAATTTCGTGTCCGTTCATATTTTAAAATATATCAAGAGCAATATCGGCCAGATGGCGGCGGGTACCATGCTCTATGACTGGTCTTTGGGCGGGCCTGTGCCTGAGCGGCTGGCTGTACGTCCTGTTGATCCGTGGCCGGGGAGTGCCGAGGCCGGGCGCTGGCTGTGTGAAGATGGGGCGTTCTTCCTGCATGGGGATCGCTTGCCCATCCGCAGCGGAAGCTGGGAGCCGGTGGGCGTTTCCGAGGCGTGGATGACGCATATGCACGGGTTTACGTGGCTGCGCGATCTGCGTGCGTATTCCTGCGGGCGGGGGACGGGCGTTGGGGCGCGGCAATTGGCGCGGGCGCTTGTTCATAACTGGACCGGGCATTACAGGCACTGGCATCCGCTGGTCTGGCGTGCCGATATTACGGGGCTGCGTTTGTCTATGTGGTTGGCTTCTCATGAATTTTTTGGGGAGGAGGTTTTCGCCGATCCAGAGGAGGAGCAGGCGTTTCAAGATACGTTTTTTGATGCCGCCATGCGTCAGGCCCGGCATTTATCGCGCGTTCTGGCGCGAGGCCTGCCGGAGGAGATCAGCGGTATCGGTGCGTTGCAGGCGGCTAAGGGCTTGCTATACGCCGGTATGGCTTTTGATTTTCGTGGGACATGGGCGGAGCAGGCGCTGGCCTTTATCGCGCGTGAAATTGATGTGCAAATCCTCGGTGATGGTGCGCATGCCTCACGGTCACCTTCTCAGCTTTTGGAGGCGATGCAGATCATGCTTGATGTGCGTATGCTTTTGCGGGCGGCTGATTATGCTCTGCCTGAAAAAATCCAGCATGCGATAGACCGGATGGGGCCTGCCCTAAGATTTTTTAGATATACAGACAAGTACTTAGCCTTATTTAATGGGTCACAGGAGGGCGATAGCGACCTTTTGGATTGCGTTGCGGCTCAGGCGGGCGTGCGCAGTAAATCGCTCTCCAGCCTCCCTTGTGCGGGCTTTGAGCGGGTTTCGCAGGGGCGTACGGTGATTGTTATGGATTGCGGGTCGCCGCCGCCGCGTGCTTTGGATCGTTACGCCCATGCTGCGCCGCTGGCCTTTGAGATGTGCTATGGGCGGGAACGTTTGCTGGTGAATTGCGGTATGCACCCCTTGCTGGAGGATTGGCGCGAGTCCCTGCGCGCCACGGCGGCTCACAATACGCTGGTTATCGAGCACCGCAATGCTTTTGAAATCAAAAAAGACGGACATTTTGCCCGGAAAAGCAAAAAACGGGCCTCTTTGCGTGAAGAAGCGCGGAGCGCTGTATTAATCGAAGCCAGCCATGATGGTTATGTTCCGCTGAACGGGCTTGTTCATCGCCGCCGTTTGTATCTTTCTGATCATGGGCAGGATTTGCGCGGAGAGGATACGTTGATCAGTGCGATTGAGCCTGCGCGGCCCTATGATGTGTGTGTTCGTTTTCATTTACATCCGAAGATTATGGTTTCTCTTATTAATGAAGGGCAGGAAGCCTTGCTTCGTATGCAAAGTGGGACGGGGTGGCGCTTTCATGTCGCCGGCGGACATATGATGCTGGAGGACAGTCTTTATATGGGCTCCGGCGGGCAGCCGCGCAAGACTAAGCAATTGGTTATTTGTAGACAAGTTATTGATAAAAAAAATCAAATAAAGTGGGCTCTGCAGAAGGAAGGGTAAGCGTACGTGCTTTTCATTCAGGTCAGCAGAGAGCGTTATGAATAAATATGATAAGGAAATTCTTCGTAGAATTGAAAACCTGATTAACAGTTTTCAGGCCCTTATACGCGACACGGACGATGAGGAACCGGAGGAAGCTCTGGTTTACGGCATGCGGGCTCTGGTTTGTTTGGCCAATATGTCCATGCAGGGGCGCGATGTTTTTGCGGTTGAGCCGTGGCATGCGCTTTGTGATGATGTGCCGCATGATGTGCCCGGTGAGATGCTTTTGCGTCTGGTTGATTATAAAGAGCAGCCGTTGGCGCCGTATCCGGCCATTATGTCCTTTTATGATAATGGTTATACCGCCGCCGTTGATTGTATTTTGTTTTTGTCGGCTCTGGAGCAATTCACGCGCTCTGACTGGGGGCAGGTTTCCGTGAATATTTCCGCCCGCTCTCTGCGGGATCCCGATTTTGTGCGTGCGACCTTATCGCGGCTGGAAACGCTGGAGATCGCTGGCGAAAGAAAAGTAATTATGGAGATTCACGAGAGTATGCCCCATCTGGCCATGAGCCGTCAGGTGCTGGAGCTTTACAGGGCGCTTGGCGTGGGTTTCGCCATTGATGATGTCGGGCTGAACATTAATGATGCGCTGCGGATGGGGGAGTTTGAAGGTATTGCGGAGTATATTAAAATCGACCGCAGGGCCGTAAATGCCCCAATGGGGGCCTCCAATGCTCTACCAAAAGTCATGGGGTTTATTCGCAGTCTTGTTCCGGGTGCGGTGGTGATTGCTGAGGGTGTAAAAACGGCGGAACAGAGCGTTTATATTTATGAGACCTATCCCGATATACAATACGTACAGGGGCTTTATCTCCCGGATACGCTTGAGGCGTTTCAGACCGAATATAGCCGTGCCCTGACTCAGGCCTCACATACGCGCCATCGTTAAAGCGTAAAACTCTTTGTGATTTTTCTTTACAAGGCTGTTGATTAATGTTCTTATTATGTTCTCATTAATGGGTGTAAGAATCAATGGCTAAAAATCGTACGTCTTTTGTGTGTCAATCTTGCGGGGCGGTGAGTAATCGCTGGGCCGGGCGATGCGAGTCGTGCGCGGAATGGAATACTATTGCGGAAGAGGCCTTGCCGGAGGTTATTCCCAAAGGCATGACGGGCGGTAAGAAAGGGCGGCGGATTGAGTTTGTTTCTCTGGCTGATTCTGCACGATCTATTTATCCAAGATATAACACTGGTATAGCCGAATTTGACCGTGTATTGGGTGGCGGTCTGGTGCCCGGCTCGGCGATTCTTATTGGCGGGGATCCAGGCATCGGAAAATCTACTTTGCTATTGCAGGCGGTCTGTGCCCTTTCGAAAACAGGTGTGCATTGTGTGTACGTGTCCGGGGAAGAATCGGTTGATCAGGTGCGTATGCGTGCCGGGCGGCTGGGTCTGGAGAAAACCCCCGTTGCCCTGGCCAGTGCCACAAATGTACGGGATATTCTGGCGAGTGTGGATAGTGCGGGCGAACGCGCCGTGCAGCTTTTGGTGATTGATTCTATCCAGACCATGTTTGTTGATAATATTGAATCCGCGCCGGGAACGGTGAGTCAGGTGCGTACGAGCGCGCAGGAAATCATCCGGCATGCCAAGGCTAAAAACATGGCTGTGATTTTTGTGGGGCACGTGACAAAAGACGGCCAAATTGCGGGGCCCCGTGTCTTGGAACATATGGTGGATACGGTTTTGCATTTTGAGGGGGATCGTTCACATCATTTCCGGATATTGCGGGGTGTTAAAAATCGCTTTGGACCGACCGATGAAATCGGCGTGTTTGAGATGGCGGGCGAGGGGCTGGCAGAGGTGGAAAACCCCTCCGCGCTGTTCCTGTCCCAGCGCAATGGCGAGGTTTCCGGAAGCGCGGTGCTGGCCGCTCTGGAGGGGACGCGGCCTATGTTGGTGGAGGTGCAGGCGCTTGTTGCGCCCTCAACGTTAGGCTCGCCACGGCGCTCTGTGATCGGGTGGGATCCTAACCGGCTGGCGATGATTTTGGCTGTGCTGGAAACGCGTTGCGGCCTGCAGATTTCCGGCTGTGATGTGTTTTTGAATATTGCCGGGGGTATCCGTATAAATGAACCGGCGGCAGATCTGGCGGTGGCTGCTGCATTGGTCAGTGCCTTACAAAATACGGCCTTGCCCGCGGAAACGGTCTTCTTTGGAGAGATCGGGCTGGCCGGAGAGGTGCGGCGCGTGGCGCAGGCTGATTTGCGGCTTAAAGAAGCGGCCAAGCTCGGTTTCCGGGAAGCTATTATCCCCAAGAACAAGAAAAAAGGGGAGAAGGTTGCTTTGCCGAATATCCGTACGCAGGAGCTGGAACACGTACAGGATCTGGCGAATCTTTTTCTGGAGCGGCGCGGTGTAAAGGCCTGCGCCGGGTGATTTTATTTCGGGCAGGGTAGCCGGCTTATAAAGGTGTTTTATCGGTTAATAAGAAAATCTTGCTTTTAAATGTGGTTTTGCTTAGGGTCGCTTCTCCGGATGTGCCGAAGAATACTCTCTGCTCCGCCCTTGTTTTTTTAAAAAGAGCCAGCGCTAACTATGGTAGTTGATCTTATTGTTGTTGCCGTCTTATTGATTTCGGCTTTGATCTCATTTTTGCGGGGCTTCATCCGCGAGATACTTACGATTGCCGGGGTTGCGGGTGGTCTTGCGGCGGCTTATTTCGGTGGGCCGTTGCTTATACCGACCATGCGTGGCTGGTTTGGTGTTCAGGAGGACGAGGAACCGGGGAAACTTTTTGATGTCCTTCCCTATGATATTGTCGCCGATGTGCTTTCTTACGGCCTTATTTTTATCGTTGTTGTGGTTATTCTTTCGATTCTCAGCCATTTCTTGGCGGAGGGGGCAAAGCATATCGGACTTGGGGCGGTTGACAGGACATTAGGCTTTGTATTTGGGCTCCTGCGCGGGGTTTTGCTGCTTGGTCTTTTATATCTCCCCGTTCACTTTTTTATTGATAAAGATTCCAAAGAATCCTGGTTCTCCGGGAGTCAGACCCATTTTTATATAGAGCGGGTTTCTGAAAAAATGGCAGCTATGGTTCCATCTTCGGCGGTGGAGGGGATGGAGAAGAGCATAGAGGAAGGCTCGCAAACCCGGCAACAGCTTGAAAATATTAATCTTTTAAAGAAAGATTCTCAGGGCAAGGACGCGCGTACAGAGGGCTCTGAGGGTGAGGCCAAGCAAGGCTATACGGAAGAGTTTAGAGATAAGATGGACGATCTTTTTAAAGAGAAAACTCAGCCCTCCGGGGAGCAGAACCCTTAGGGTTTAAACATGAAAGCAGGATGAGTAGCATGCGGCAAGGTCAGACGGTTTTTGATGATGATAAATTTCACGATGAATGCGGTGTTTTTGGCATTCATGGCTCGGATGATGCGGCGGCGTTAACGGCGCTGGGGCTGCATGCGCTTCAACACCGGGGGCAGGAAGCCTGCGGCATCGTTTCTTACGATGGGGAGAGCTATCATACGCATAAGGCGCTGGGTTTGGTGGATTCGACGTTTTCAAATGTCGGGGTGATCGAGAGGCTGAAAGGGCGCAGTGCGATCGGTCATAATCGTTATTCCACTACGGGCGAGCCGGCACTACGGAATGTTCAGCCCATGTATGCGGATATGGATTTTGGCGGCTTTGCGGTGGCTCATAATGGAAACTTGACCAATTCCCAGATTTTGCGCCGGGAACTGGTGGAGCGCGGTTCGATTTTTCAATCCTCCAGCGATACGGAAACGATTGTGCATCTGGTGGCGGTCTCCCGGAAAACCGGTGTGGTTGAGCGTTTGGTTGATGCCTTGATGAAGATAAAGGGGGCTTACTCTCTCGTGGCTTTTGCGGATGGCAAGGTTATGGGGGTGCGTGACCCCTTCGGGATCAGACCTTTGGTGCTGGGGCGGTTTGGGGATGCTCACGTCCTGGCGTCGGAGACATGCGCTCTTGATATTATTGGCGCGGATTTTGTTCGTGACATTGCGCCGGGTGAATTGGTTGTGATTGATAATGACGGTGTGAAATCGATCTTCCCCTTTGAAAAAAGTGCCAATCGCTTTTGTGTATTTGAATATGTTTATTTCGCCCGTCCAGATAGTTTCATGGAGGGGCGCAGTGTCTATGAAATGCGCAAGCGGATTGGGGCGGAACTGGCCAGAGAGGCTCCGGTTTCGGGTGCGGATCTGGTGGTGCCGGTTCCTGATTCCGGTGTGCCTTCCGCCATTGGTTATGCGGAGGAAAGCGGTATACCGTTTGAACTGGGGATTATCCGCAACCATTATGTTGGCCGTACGTTTATTGAGCCGACGGATAAGATCCGCCATCTGGGTGTACGTCTCAAGCATAATGCAAACCGGAAATTTATCGAGGGTAAGAGCGTTATTCTGGTTGATGATTCTATCGTGCGCGGCACAACCAGCCGTAAGATTGTTGAAATGGTGCGCGATGCCGGGGCGCGGGAGGTGCATGTACGTATTTCCTCTCCGCCGACTAAACACAGCTGCTTTTATGGTATTGATACACCAAAATCCGAAGAGCTTCTGGCCTCGGGAATGTCGGCAGAACAAATATGCGCGTTTATAAAGGCGGATTCTCTGGCTTATATTTCTCATGACGGGCTTTACCGCGCGATGAAAGAGCCGGGCAGGAATGCTAAAAATCCGCAGTTTTGTGATGCGTGCTTTACCGGGGATTACCCGGTGGATTTAACGGATTTTAACCAGGGCAAAGCATGAGTACGGCTTTTAGGCCTGCTCTTTTTTCAGTTTTTTCTCTTTTGCTTTTTCGCCATTTGATTCCTGGAGGATCGTGCGCGTCGGGAAGGGAATAGATATCCCTTCGGTGTCCAGCGCTTCTTTTACCGCCTTGTTCAGGCGCCATTTTACCTGCAGGTGGTCGGTTGTTTTTGTCCATATGCGGGCGGTGATGTTTACCGAAAAATCGCCGAGGCTCTCTACGAAAATCACGGGTTCTTTGTCTTTTGTTTTGATGATGTTTTCATCCTGCCCCAGAATGTTTTTGATAACGCTCATCGTTTTGTTGATGTCGTCGTTATAGCTGATTCCAAAGCGCATATCGACCCGCCGGTGTGGATTGCGGTTGAAATTGAGTATCTCTGCATTCCATATTTTGGAATTGGGTGCAAATACGGCGATGTTGTCTGTTGTTGAGAGTTCTGTGCTGAACAACCCCAGTTCCTTAACCGTGCCTTTTATATTTTGGGTTTCGATATAATCGCCGACATTAAAGGGGCGCAATATCAGGAGCATAACACCGGCGGCCACGTTAGAAAGCGTGCCTTGTAATGCCAGCCCGATTGCCAGTCCCGCCGCGCCGAGGACGGCCAGCAAAGAGGCTGTCTGCACACCGAGTTGGCCAAGTATAGCCACAAAGGCGATGGCCATAACCGTATATTTGACTAATCCGCCCAGAAAGGATTTCAACGTGGTGTCTAATCTTTTAACCCTTTGGATTGAACGGGACAGCCATTTTCCGATAAGCCAGCCTGCAATGAGTAATGCAATTGCCGTGAGGAGTTTCATGCCCCAGATGGAAATAAGAGAAATTGTTTCGCTATCCATTGTTTGAAAATCCATGGTCTCTCTTTCCCAAAGGGTGTGCACAGGCATCAAGGCCTTTAGCCTATATCCTTAAGAGCTGTTTTTCAACGCCGCGTCAGTCTTTTGTATAGGGGTTCTTGCTTTTGCGGACTAAAAGCCGGATGGGAACGCCCGGTATTTCGTAGTCGCGGCGCAGGGCATTTATGATGTAACGCCTGTGGGATTTAGGCAGATGTTCCGGCTGCGCGGCCCAGACGGCGAATGTGGGAGGGCGCGTTTTGATCTGTGTGATGTATTTCAGGCGGTTACGTCGCCCGCCAACCAGCGGTGCCGGGTTCTGGCTTTCTATTCGTGCCAGCCAGCGGTTTAGTCCGGCTGTTTTAATGCGTGTATTCCAGCAGGTATAGGTTTTTAGGACCATATCCAAAAGACGGTCTATATTCTTGTTGTTGGTCGCAGAAATGGTCTGGAACGGGATTTGTTTGAGCTGGGCCAAAGACGTATCGAATTTATAAGATAATTCTTCGAGCACTTCGGCGCGGTTGCGCACAGTGTCCCATTTATTGATGGCGAGAATCAGGGCGCGTCCCTCATCAATGACGTGTTCGGCGATCTGGATATCCTGTTTTTCCAGCGGCAGGTTGGCATCGGTGACCAGAATAACGGCCTGTGCCAGACGAATGGCGCGCAGAGAATCCTCCACGCTCATTTTTTCAATTTCGTCCTGTATCTTGGATTTTCGGCGCATGCCGGCGGTATCAACCAGTCTGAATTTTTGCCCGGCATATTCCCAGTCCACCGTGACGGCATCACGCGTGATCCCGGCCTCCGGCCCCGTCATGGAGCGATGTTCCTGCACTATGGCGTTCAGCAATGTTGATTTTCCAACATTGGGACGGCCAACAATGGCTATTTTCAGGGGTTTTTCGGGATCAACTTCTTCTTCTTTGAACTCATAATCTTCCAGGCCCTCAATCTCATCGAGGCCGTCGAACTCGGCCAGTTCATCCTCTTCAAGGTCGGTGGGTATGGCTTCTTCGGGGAAATGCGGCGCGAAGATGTTGTATAAATCCTCCATCCCCAGAGCGTGTTCAGCGGAAATGGCTATGGGCTCACCAAGACCAAGCCTGTAGGCTTCGGCAAGCGCGTTGCGAATGATTTTCTCATTCTCACATTTATTAACGGCGAGTGTGACGGGTTTTTTTTGTTTGCGCAGCCATTGGGCGAAATGCTCATCCAGCGGGGTAATCCCCGCTCGTCCGTCTACGAGGAATAAAATAGCATCGGCCCGGCGGATGGCCGCTTCGGTTTGCTGGCGCATGCGCCCCTGAATGGATTCATCAAAGCTTTCCTCAAGTCCGGCGGTGTCAATGATGCGAAATTTGCGTTCATAGAGAAAGCCCTCTGCCTCTCGCCAGTCGCGCGTTACGCCGGGCGTATCATTGACGATAGCCAGTTTTTTTCCGGCCAGACGGTTGAATAATGTTGATTTTCCAACATTGGGGCGGCCTACGATGGCGAGGGTGAAGGTCATAACGGGTTTTGCTTTTCGCTTTTTATCATCTGTAGGCCGAGAGCGTTCCATCCTTGGCGAGAAGATAAAGCGTTGCTTCGGCGATGATCGGGGGGAGGGCTATTGTTCCGCCGGCAGACCATTGGTGTATGATTTTTCCATTATCCGGTGATACTTCGATGATGCGTCCGCCCGTTCCCGCCACAATCAGGCGTCCTCCGGCCAGGACGGGACCGTTAAAGAGAATCGGTTTTTTATCGTCAAAGCGCGGTAAATCGGTAACCCAGCGGATGGCCCCGGTTTCGCGGCCCAGCGCGATAAGCTGGTTATCGACAGAAAGCACAAAAATATGGTTTCCGGCGAGCCATGGGGTTTGTGCGCCGCTGATTTCGCGTTGCCAGATGCGGGTGCCGGTGCGCTCATCAATGGCGGCGAGGCGGCCACTGAAGCTGATGGCGACGACAATGCCTTTATCAATAACCGGCAGGGCGCGTATGTCAGAAATTTCAGAGAGGCTGCCCATGCCGCGCACGTTTGAAAGATTATCCGACCAGGCGATTGAGCCGTTCCCGGCGCGCAGGGCTGAGATTTCACCGGAGGAGAAAACGGGTACAACGATGTCACGATTGGCGGCCGCGCTGGCAGCCCCTACGAGCGCCGCTGTGCCGCTTATGCCTGTGTATTCCCATAGAAGCGCGCCGTCCTGCGTGTTGAGGGCGAGAAGGCGGCTATCAAGTGTAGTGATGAAAATTCGGTTATCCATGACCGTTGGTGCAGCTCTGGACGCGGCGGGGATGGATTTGCGCCAGACGATAATGCCATCTGCCGGGTTGATCGCCAGAACTTCATTGTAGCCATTGGTGGCGTAAAGTAAACCTCCGCTGGAGGCAAGTCCGCCGCTTATGATGGAATCATCTTTTTTAAGGGGGCTGATGTCCCGGCGCCAGAGTTGCTTTCCGGTCTTTGTGTCAAAGGCCGTAAGCATATTTCTTGCATCTGTCGTAAAAATCCGGCCATCAACCGCTATGGGCTGGGTGACGAGCGGCAGTTCATCACTGGTGCCCTGACCAATATCCACGCTCCATACTTTTTTCAAGGGTGTGGGGCCGAGCGCAAGGTTCTGCATGGAATGATTGGGGTAGCCGCCTGCCTGTGGCCAGAAATCATTGCGCCATTCTTCCGGGGCGATCAAGCCCTGAGCCTCGAGGATTTCATCATCCGGCTCAAGGGATTTTTGTAATTCCAGAACCGAGAGCCGTTCACCGGGCAGGGGCGCAGAGTCCTTGTCTTCAAACAGGCTGCATGCTGTTAGGAAGGCTGTGCAAGCACCAACAATGAGAAGCGTGCGGAGCACAGGCTCACCAAACTTTTGTGTGTGTCTCATGATTTGTCGTCCGTTTGTGTCGCTTTTGGGGCGGCCTTTTGCTGGCGCAGAGCATACACATGATCGAGCGCGCGCGCCTTTTCATGCACAGTATCGGGCAGGTTGGCGGTGTTTTGTACGGCCTCAAGATGCGTCCGTGCTGTGTTGAGATCGCCGAGTTTATTGGCGCTGATGACGGCGGCCTCCAGACGGGCCTGGCTGGCCCATATGTTTTTTGTATCGCTCCAGATCGGCTCCAGACGGGCAAGCAGGTCCTTGCCGTCGGCGGTATCCGTATTGGCAAGCAAACGAACGCTCATAAGTGTGGCAAGGCCGTGCAGGTCTTCCGGTATTTTGGTGTCTGCTGCGCCCATTTCATAAAATTTCAAGGCCTCTTGGGGTTTCTTATCCGCTATGTATTTTCCACCAGCATCCAAAAGAGCTATGCCGCGCAGGCCGGGGGCAAGATTTTTAAGGCTGGCCGTTGTAATATTTTCCGGATAGTTCGCCGCATTTTGAAGGGCAAGCAAGGCAGATGTCTGTTTTTGTCTTGTGTGTGTATCCCACGCCTTATAGCCGGAAAAAGCGGCCGTAAGGAGGATTGTTCCCAGCACAAACGCGATGAGGTAAATGCCGTTTTCTTTCCAGAATTTGGCAGCGCGATCCTGCCGCAGCGCCTCGTCGACTTCTCTGAATAATTCGCTCATGACGATTCCTTCGGTAAATTCTTGCCGGAGCTGATATTACCCCAATTTTTGAGCTGTTCCAGAGATTTTTGCCTCTGGTGTTTGCGCATTTATTCTACCAGACGGTTCCACCAGCCTTTTTTCTTATTGGCTGTGGACTCCGTTATCACCTCATATTCCGCAGGTTTTGGCGGCTCAGCAGGACGGCGATCATCGTTGGATGGCGGCACATTTGCGGTTTCCGTTTTAGCAGAGGCTTCCTTTGTGGATTTTTTTGGTGCTGTTTTTTCAGCAGGTTTTTCCACCTTGGTCTTAGCGGCAGCGGCTCTTCCGGTTTTGGCTTTTTCCGCTTTTGGTGCCTCTTCAGAGGGGGTAGCGGTCGCGGCTTCCAATGGGGCTGTTTCCGAAGATGCTGTTTCCAAAGGCGCTGGTGCTTCTTTTTCCGCAGTTTTGTTTTTTGCGGCTGGACGGCGGCTGCGCGTTGGTTTTTTCTTCGGTGCGGCCTCGTCCTGTGTGGATGGTTGTGCCTGCGAATCTTGAGCCGGGTCCGCAATAATGATCTTTACTGTTTCTTCGTTCTGCATCGCCTCTGCGCCCTGAGGCGCCTGGTTTTGTTGTGATTCGCCGGATTGCTCTGCTGCGCCGTTCTCAGAATCAGAGCGTTCCTCACGTCCGCCACGGCGGCGACCACCACGGCGACCACGGCGGCGCGCGTTGCGCGGGCCCTGTTGCCCGTCATCTTCATTCTGTGCGCGTGGTGTTGCGGTTTCAGCGGAATCGGCGGTGTTATCATCATCGCCATCGTTGTCGCCGTCTTCGTCTTTCGTCGCAGGTTTTGCAACTTCCGTTCTAAAGCCTGCCGCGCCCAGCGTTTCATCAATGCGCAGCAAAACCGTCAGCTTATAGCGTTGTTCAAGTTCGCTCAGATTCTGGCGTTTGTGATTCATGATATAAAGGGCCACAGGGCCGGAAACATGCGCGATGATTTGCGCCGCCCGACCTTTCAGGCCTTCTTCTTCTATGGAGCGCAGCACTAAAATAGAGGCTGCATCCGCTGTACGTACGCGTCCAACGCCATGGCAATGGTCGCAGATCTCGTATTGTGATTCGCCCAAAGAGGGGCTCATCCGTTGACGGGACAGCTCCATAAGGCCGAAAGAGGAAATTCGGCCCATTTGTATGCGGGCGCGGTCGGTGGAGAGGGCATCGCGCATGCGGCGCTCAAGCTTCGCATTGTTGCGGCGGTCTTCCATATCAATGAAGTCCACAACAACCAGACCGCCCAGGTCGCGCAAACGGAGCTGGCGCGCCACTTCATCGGCGGCCTCCAGATTCGTGCGCAAGGCGGTTTCCTCAATATGGCGTTCTTTGGTGGCCTTGCCGGAGTTCACGTCAACGGAAACAAGGGCCTCGGTCGGGCTGATGACCAGATAACCACCGGAGGGCAATGTTACCTGCGGCTCCCCTATTTCTGCGATCTGGCCTTCTATTTTGTAAAAATTGAACAGCGGAACAGGCTGGTTTTTGAACTCAATCACTTTCTTTACATGCGAAGGGGTGAGTCTTTTCATGAAATCGCGTGCTGTTTTGTAGCCCTCTTCCCCGGCGACGTGCACTTCGTCGATGTCGCGGGAATACAGGTCGCGTACGGCCCGTTTAACGAGGTTCGCTTCTTCGTAAACCAGAGCGGGTGCCGTGGATTCGAGGGTTAATTCACGAATGCCGTCCCACAGCCGCATCAGGTAATCCAGATCGCGCTTGATTTCGGCCTTTGTGCGGGAAACGCCCGCAGTACGCAGGATTACCGACATGCCCTTTGGTACGTCCAGATCCTTCATGATCTGGCGCATATGGGCGCGGTCTTTGTAGCTTGCGATTTTACGCGAAACGCCGCCCCCGCGCGGGGAGTTTGGCATCAATACGCAGTAACGACCGGGCAGGGATAAATACGTTCCAACGGCTGCGCCTTTATTACCGCGCTCTTCCTTGGAAACCTGCACCAGCATGATCTGGCCGCGTTTGATGACTTCCTGAATTTTGTATTTGCGGCGCAGGTTGAAGCGAAAGCGTTGTTCTTCGTCGATAGACTCACCGCCGACCTTTTCCGTGCGACGGGAATCCTGCGCTGTGTTGCGGCCACGGCTGCCGTTATGGTTGCGTCCGTTGTGGCCGCGTCGTCCACCGCGCCGGTATCTGTTGTTTGATCCGTTGCGCTCCTGACCGTCCTGGTCGGTGCCGCCCGCGTTTTCATGATCGTCCCGGACGTTGCCGTTAGGGCCTTCGTCCTCATCGTGATCGTCAGCGTCAGTGTCCAGATTTTCGTGACCAGTAAAATTGCCGTTGATTTCGTCTTCATCTTCGCTGCCATCATCGTTTTCGGCGTGTGCGTTTTCTTTTTCTGTCACCTCAATCTGTTTCGCAGCCTGGGCTTTGGAACGGGGTTTGGGCTTTGCTTTTGAGCTGCCGCCGCGTTTTGTGTTTGTCTCTGATTCTGTTTCTGTCTCTGGATCCGGCGTCATGTCGCCGCCGACTTCCTCTACGCTTTCGCGGTCGTCTTCAATTTCCTCAATCCCATCATCCGGAGCGGTGTTTTCGCCTTCCTCTCCGTTTTCAGCGGCGTGTTTTGCATCTTCAGCTTCGGCCTGTGCTTCGGCTTCTTCGGCGCGGCGCAGGGCGGCTTCCTGCTCGGCTATCAGGGCCTCACGGTCGGCGATGGGGATGCGAAAGTAATCGGGGTGAATTTCAGAAAACGGCAGAAAACCGTGGCGATTACCGCCAAAGCTCACAAAGGCGGCCTGAAGTGAGGGCTCTACCCGGGTGACTTTCGCCAGATAGATATTGCCTTTGAGGGGTTTGCGGAATGCGCTTTCGTAGTCAAATTCCGTTAGACGACCATCGTCAACGACCGCAACCCGTGTTTCTTCCGCATGGGTTGCGTCAATAAGCATCCTTTTTGTCATTTTGTAATCTCCAAATATGCACGGCGCAGCCTGCTCTCCTACGGGTGTTTGCACAGGGAAAGCGGCGCGATACGCGCGAGTTCATTTCACAATTTCAAGCTGCTGCAATTTGCGAAACCTTGTAAGTACTTTGAAAAACGTCAAATTCGCAGCAGTTAAACACCTTGGGAGGCACATTACACTTTCAAGAAATTTTTAACAAGCAAGAAAGTGCATTAAGCGATAAAATTGATTATTCACAGTGCTTTAGGGTGTTTTTCTTTAGTCTGCGCATAGCGACCTTTACAATATGGCGGTCTGTTGTGATATATAAGGATACGCAGGGTCGCTCATTTCCTTAACAATCGGCCCGATTTTCTAGCTCGGAAAGTTCTTGATACGTGTTCAGCGCCCTTTTTTCAAATTGCAGATATATTTGTATGATGGTGGTCGCGCTGGTCCTTTCCAGTGCTGCCGCGGCTCATGCGCTTGAGATTAAGAATGTCCGTTTTGGGTTGCATCAGGACAAAACGCGGCTTGTGCTTGATCTGGATGATGTAGCGCAGTTTCGCGTTTTTATGCTGGGGACGCCTTATCGTCTGGTGGTGGATTTGCCGGAATTTGTGTGGAATGCGGGGGATTTTGAACAATATCGCAGTGCTGGCGTAAATGCGGTGCGTCAGGGGCGGCTGGAGCCGGGGATATCCCGCATTGTTTTTGATATGAACCGGCCTGTCAGCATCCAAAGTGCCTTTGTTTTACCAAATGATAAGGGTGCGGGTGCTCGGCTGGTCATTGATTTTGCCAATGTTCCGGCCAGTATTTTTGTCCAGACCATGAACGAGGTTCATGGCCAGCTGGCGGCATTGGGCGGAGCGGGGCGCTCCGGCGCTGTGCGGGAAAATACGGCGGTTCCGAGCTTGAAGGCCGCCCCTGTTCCGATGGAAAAGCCGCAGAACAGACCCATTGAAAAACCCTTGATTATTATTGATCCCGGTCATGGCGGGGTTGATCCCGGCGCGATCGGGGCGGGTCTCCATGAAAAGCACGTGGTGCTGGGGCTGGCCAAGGCACTTAAGGAAGAACTGGAGCAATCCGGGCTTTACCGCGTGGCCATGACGAGAGAGAATGATGTGTTTATCAAGCTGGGGGACCGGGTGAAGTTTGCGCGTCAGCGCAGCGCCGATCTTTTCATCTCTATTCATGCCGATTCCATAGAAAATTCGAAAGTCGGGGGTGCATCGGTGTATACGCTGTCTAAAACCGCATCGGACAAGCAGACGGAACAGCTGGCTGCGCGGGAGAATAAGGCGGATCTTATCGCCGGGATAGATTTGAGCGTAGAAGATCAGGAGGTTGCCAATATTCTCGTTGATCTGGCCATGCGTGATACGATGAATCAGTCCAATTTTTTTGCTGGTAAGCTCGTGAGTATTCTGCCCCGGGAAAGTATCCGGCTGCTGGAGCGGCCTCATCGTTCTGCCGGGTTTGCCGTTTTAAAGGCGCCCGACATACCTTCTGTGTTGATTGAGGCTGGATTTATGTCGAATACGCAGGAGGCGCGCCGGATGAATACGCCGGAACACCGGAAAAAATTTGCACGCTCTTTGCGAAACAGCATCGATGCATATTTTGAACAGGTTCGGAAAAACCAGAAAACCTAGGTTAGGCGCGCTGTGCGTGCCATATGCTCGTTCTTAAAGGGGCGGGGTGAGAATTATATTGTGTTTTGAACTCTTTATGGGTGTTGCCTTTTTGCCGCAGTTGGTGCCAAAAAAATACAATTTACTTTGAAAAACTATGTGCAATGCGCTTTGAGTCGTGTATATCAGGGAAGATCAAAATTTGCTCTTTGTAATAAAGGAGCAGGGTGATTTTTGTTTAACTTAAAACGCACGAATGAGGTTTTTAAAATGAAAAAATTAGCTGCTACGCTTTGCATTATCGGCACAGCCATTACTTTGTCTGCTTGTGAAACTACAGGCAGCAATGAAGCATCCGCTCCTTACGCTGCTGAGCGTACTGCAGGCAACGCTGCTCAGGCAGAGGCTCCTGCTGAGCGTGTTTTCCAAGAAAGACAAATGAAGTAAGTCACTTCAGACGCTTTTAAGAAAGGCTGCCTTGCGATAGCGGGCGGCCTTTTTTATTGCTCACTTTGTAATTTTGCGGGGCTGTGAGATAATGCGCTTTGGATGAAAATGGATAATAATCTTGTCTGTTTTTCCAGAATTGGTGCTTATAAAAAGAAGAGGACGGCATGTCGGTCAATCTTTTGCGTGACGCGTTTTTATTTTTGCTGGCAAATGCCATAGGCTTTTCAAGCCCGACGCTGGCCTACTATACGGCGTCGTTAACCGGCTTTTTTGTACCGGGGGATACGGGAGGGCATCAGATTCTGCTGCATGAATTTTACCAAGGCACGCTGATGACGTGGATGGTGTGTGCGTTATTCAGTCTGGGATTCTTTTTCGTGCGCGGCCCGCTGCGCTACATTTTCTTATTGGTGAGTGCTTTTATCCCGTTTGCCTACGGATTTAGCGTTTTGGGCTCAGCCGGGCCGTTATAGCCGCGCCCTGGCCCGTTTGTTACACGACCTTCCGTAAAAAAATCATCCACCAGTGGAATTATCAGGCGCTGCGTTTGAGAGCGTGCGGCTGTGTTTATCCGGGGCGGCTGCACTGGTTTCTTTCTTTTTTGCCCCAGAATCTGCGGCAGGGGTGTTCCCCGTGACATTGGCAGAAGGTTTGCGGGCAATGACAACCGGATAGCCTTTGCGCTCTTTAATGGCTGTGCGGATGGTCGGCCAGCGCAGACGGTCCTGAAAAGCGCCGGCGATCTGAATGATTTTTTTCATTTCCGCGTCGGTTAGTTTTTGCTCGGAGACTTGCCCCATTTCTTCCATCTGAACGGATTGCTCAATGGTGGGGCTGGCCTCTAGAAACAGCTCATCGCCAATCCATGCCAGTTTTACAGGCTGGTTCACAACGGTTACTTTTGTGCCTACCGGGAACATTTCATAAACTCTGGTGATGGCCTCGGGGTAAAGGCGCAGACAGCCGCTGGAGCTGCGGCGACCGATGCCGAACGGCTTGTTGGTGCCGTGAATGGCGTATTGTGGCCAGCCGAGATACATCGCGTGCGTGCCCATAGGGTTTTCATCTCCCGGATAGACAACGGCAGGCAATTTGGGGTCTTCGCGGCGCATCCGGTCGGTTGGGCGCCAGATGGGGCCCTCGGTTTTGCGAACGATCGTGGTGGTGCCAAGGGGGGTGTTCAGCCCTTCCCGGCCAACGCCAACGGGCGTGGAAAACGGCGGTGAACTCTTATCGTAATAGGCATAAAGCCGCATATCAGCCAGATTGATGACAACGCCGCTGCGAGGGGCGTCGGGCAATATATGCTGTGTCGGCAGGATTAGCTTGGTGCCCTTGCCCGGCAGCCATGGATCGACATAGGGGTTGGCGGCCCGCAACTCAACAAAACCCAGATTATAATCGCGGGCCAGATGAACGAACGTATCTTCATATTCCGCGCGAATTTCCTGCATTTCCCCGATATAGGGCAGGTCATAGGCCGCCAGCGCCTTTTGCGCGGGCGCGGCGAAGATCAGGGCTGTTAAGGCTATACAGCGAAGGAGCAGGTGCATCCGTTTATTTCATCCGTTTTTCGAGAGTGTTAACGACCGTATCCATAAATTGACCAGTTGTCAGCCATTTTTGCTGCGGCCCTATCAATATTGCGAGATCCTTGGTCATATGACCGTTTTCAACCGTTTCCACACAAATATTTTCCAGTGTTTCGGCAAATTCGATCAGTTGGGCATTATTATCGAATTTTCCACGATATTTCAAGCTTCGGCTCCATGCAAAAATAGAGGCGATGGGGTTGGTTGACGTTGGTTTTCCTTCCTGATGTTGCCGGTAATGGCGCGTGACCGTGCCATGGGCGGCTTCGGCCTCAACACATTTACCATCGGGGGTGAGTAAAACGGAGGTCATAAGCCCCAGCGAGCCGAAGCCCTGCGCCACGATGTCGGATTGCACATCGCCGTCGTAATTCTTGCAGGCCCAGACAAACCCGCCTGAGGATTTGATAGCCTGGGCCACCATGTCATCGATCAAGCGGTGTTCGTAGAACAGGTTTTTCTGTTCAAACGCGGCTTTGAATTCGGCCTCGAAAATACGGGCAAATATATCGATGAAGCGGCCATCATAGGCTTTAAGAATCGTGTTTTTTGTGGACATATACAGCGGATAGTTCCGCGTTAGCGCATAGTTAAAGCAGGAGCGGGCAAAGCCTTCGATGCTCTCGTCCAGATTGTACATGCCGAGCGCCACGCCGGGTGCGGGGAAATCGAAAACTTCATATGTTTCTGGCGCGCTGCCGTCCGCAGGCTGGAAAACGAGGTTCAGTTTTCCGGGGCGGTCAATTTTTAAATCTGTGGCCTTGTACTGGTCGCCGAAGGCGTGACGGCCAATGATGATGGGCTCTTTCCAGCCCGGCACATAAAGCGGGACGTTCTTACAGGTGATCGGCTCGCGGAAAACCGTACCATTTAGAATATTGCGGATCGTGCCATTGGGCGACTTCCACATTTTTTTCAGGCCAAACTCCGCAACCCGCGCCTCGTCCGGTGTGATGGTGGCGCATTTAACGCCCACGCCGTATTGCCTGATGGCGTTTGCGGCGTCCACGGTGACCTGATCGTCAGTGGCGTCCCGGTTTTGAATTGAAAGGTCGAAATATTTCAGATCAATATCCAGATAAGGGAGAATCAGGCGCTCACGGATCATTTCCCAGATAATGCGGGTCATTTCATCGCCATCGATTTCAACGATCGGATTTGCAACTTTTATTTTAGACATAGTTTTAAAACTTTCCCCCGTCTGGGGATGTGAGGGTGATTACGGAATAAAGAGTATAGCGTTCTATGATAGAAAGTCGAGGAATCTTGGAGGAATATAGCTCTAGGGCTTAGCTCTGGTTTTGGGTGGTAAGGCTCTCAACTTCCGCGAGGAGCTTTTCAAAGGCGCGGTCGAAAACGCCACTTTTTGTGATTAGCCCTTTGCCCTGTTTATAAACCTCATACATCATATCGCGCGGGCCGATCTTGCGGATGATGAATTGCAGGGCCGGGGCGTGATATTCCGAGCGATAATAGGTGTAGTTGGCTATACCCTCATCGAAATCGCATTCCACAGTGCGATAGGTCAGGACGCCGGTCCCTGCCATGCGGCAGTACAGATCGTCCAGCTTTCTGAATTGCCCTCTGGTGAAGCCCATGCGGGCCTTGTAGGCGGGGTTATTTATCACTTCAAAAGTCACAGTGTCTATTCTATCATCGTTTCATGGGCGGGCTCAAGCTTTGCTCTTACACCAAGGAGAGGGCGCATTATGGCACTTTTGCATACGCCGGGAGCGCAGAATAATTTTCAGGCTCCGGATTTCAGACTTAAAAACATTGATGGACGGATGATTTCTCTGGCGGAGATCAAGGGTGATAAAGGGTTTGTTCTGGCCTTTATTTCCAATCACTGCCCCTATGTGAAGGCCATTATTGAGCGATTCGTGCGGGATGCGGCGGGGTTACGGGCGCTGGGCTTTGGCGTGGCGGCCATCATGCCCAATGATACGCGTGCCTATCCGGATGATTCGTTTGAGAATATGAAGAAATTTTCTGAAACGCATGGGTTTTCTTTCCCGTATCTTATTGATGAAACGCAAGAAACTGCCAGAGCTTATGACGCCGTATGTACGCCGGATCTCTTTGGTTTTGATGCGGGCGGGGTTTTGCAATATCGCGGGCGGCTGGATAGCGCAGGCCCGCACCCGGCGGATGGGGCAACGGTGCGGGAGCTGTATGAGGCTATGCGGATGCTGGCTGAAACCGGGGTTGTGCCCACGCAGCAATTTCCATCTATGGGGTGTTCGATTAAATGGCGCTAGGGTCTGCTCTCTCCAGAACTGCGGCAAAAAAGCCGTCCGTATTATGGCGCAGCGGCGTTAAACGCATATAGGGCGCGCCCAGCTCCGGGGGTGGCGGGCAGATCGAAAACTCAGGATGATCGGCTAAAAAGCGTTCAATCTGGTTTTCGTTCTCCTCAGGCAGTAAGGAACAGGTGGCATATACCAGCCGCCCGCCGGGTTTTACAACGCTGGCGGCCCGTTCGATAATCTCTTTTTGAGTTTGTAAAAGCTCCTCCAGAGGCGGGGCGTACGTGTTCCAGCGTGTGTCCGGGTTGCGCCGCCATGTACCGGTTCCGGTGCAAGGTACGTCAAGCAGGACAATATCGAAGGTTCCCTTTTGTCGTTTCAGCCATTTACGATTTTTCTCGTTATCGAGCGGGCGCACTTCAACGATGTCAGAAATGAAGGCTTTTTTGTAGCGGGAGCGGCCTTTCTCAAGACGGCGTGAATCATTGTCCATGGCGACAATGCGGCCTTTTTTCTTCATAGCCGCGGCCAGCGCCAGCGTTTTACCGCCGCCGCCCGCGCAGAAATCCAGAACCTGCATGCCGGGCTGTGCATCGCAAAGGGCGGCGATCATTTGTGAGCCTTCGTCCTGAATTTCAACCCAGCCTTTGTTGAAAGCCTTGGTCTTAGAGAGGAAAACTTTCTCGGCGCAGCGCAATCCCCATGGCGAACAGGGTGTGGCTGTGGTGATTACGCCGTCTTTTTCCAGCGAGTTTTTGACGTTCTCGCGTTCCATCAAAAATGTATTTACGCGCAGATCCAGCGTGGCTGAACCCAGCATGGCGCGCATTTCTTCTTCAAAAGCATCGCCGAAAAAGCCGCGCAGTTTTTCTTCGTATTGCGGCGGGCACTCCAGCCTGACGGCCAGCGGCATAGAGGCCGGCTCCAGAGGCTGGCCGATTATTTTTCCGATGATCGCCAGTTCGGCTTCGTTCAAGGGCGCGGGGGCGTATTGGCCGCCGTCAAAGAGATCGTGGAAGCGTTTTGTATCTATTCCCTCGCCAAGTGCCAGCCACAGGATCACGGCTATACGCGGCGTATCTTCAAGATTGAGCTGTTCCACCCACCAGCCGAGCCGGGCATAGTGGCGCACGATGCTGTAAACGCGCTCTACCACGGCGGCGCGATCTTTGGCACCGATATAGCGTCTTTGGCGCATGTAATCCCCAATGCAGGAATCCATCGGCACACGTGGATTGGCCGTTCTTTCCAGCACTTCGATGCAGGCCTGGATGCGGGCGGAGGGTTTCATAGCCGTTTCTTTCTTTCCTAGGGGCGCACACTTTTTGGAGGGTACGGGGCGTTGTACAGGCTTGGGCCGTAAAAGAAAAGAAAAAAGCCCGGAGCAGAAAGCCGCCGGGCTCTTTTATTAATACTGATCGCTTGGATTAGTGAGCAGCGTCTTCAGCGGCAGGTACAACTACTTTACCGCCAAGAGTCTCAAGTGTCGTGCCATCAGCAAGCGTGTGAACGCCGTCTGGAGCAGGTGTTTCTGTGCCTTCAGCGTCAACAACGAAAACTTCTTCGCCTTTTACGTGTACTTTCGTACCATCGGCAAGTGTTACTTCCTGTACTTCAACAGCTGCATCAGCAGCGGCTTCAGCGGCAACGTGGCCATGTGCTGCATCTTCAGCATTAGCCTGGAACGCAACATAGGCAGGAGCAGCAGCAACTACGAGAGCAGCGGCAGCGATCATCATGTACTTATTCATATTTTTCTTCCTCTCAAATATAAAAACGCTTACGCAGGATTTCCTGTAAAGCGTGATCAATATGCCCTGTTTGAAAGTTTTTTCAAGGGGGCGTAAAAAAAATATTTATGATTTTTGAGGTGGGGTGTACGTGTGCCGCCCGTATAAAAAACCTGGCGTAAAATCCTGATTTTGCGCTGGTTTTCTGGGCAGGGTGCCACCGGAGTCATATCCGGCGTACTCAGGATTGGGTGCGGTAATTGGGCGCTTCTTGCGTGATTGTCACATCGTGAACATGTGATTCTCTATAGCCGGCACCGGTCATGCGGACAAACTCCGCCCCGTGTTTCATGTCTCGAACTGTGGCGCAACCGGTGTAGCCCATTGCGGCGCGCAGACCGCCCACCATTTGATGAATGACCGCGCCTGCCGGGCCTTTATAAGGGACTCGGCCTTCTATTCCTTCGGGGACCAGCTTGCTGGACTGGGATGTGCCCGCCTGAAAATAACGGTCGGCGGAGCCTTTGACCATGGCGCCGACGCTTCCCATGCCGCGATAGGCCTTGTAGGAGCGGCCTTGATAGAGAATGATTTCGCCGGGTGCTTCGTCTGTTCCTGCGAAAATCCCCCCCATCATTGCGGCATCGGCCCCGGCGGCCAGCGCCTTGGCAAAGTCGCCGGAGTATTTTATGCCGCCATCGGCGATAACCGGAATATTCTTTTTCTCACAGGCTTTGGCCACATCCATAATGGCGGTGAGCTGGGGCACGCCGACACCGGCGACCACGCGCGTTGTGCAGATCGAGCCGGGTCCAATGCCGACTTTGACGGCGTTCACGCCCGCGTTTATCAAGGCGATAGCGGCCTCCGCCGTGGCGACATTACCTGCCATGATTTGTAGATCGGGGTTATCCTTGCGGATTTGCGCAACCGTATCCAAAACAGATTTTGAATGGCCATGCGCGGTATCAACAACGACCAGATCCAGCCCTGCGCCTGCCAGCGCCGCGGCGCGCTCTATACCGTTGATCGGCCCTGTGCCGACCGCCGCGCCCGCCCGCAGACGATCTTTTGAATCTTTGGTGGCCAGCGGGTGAAGCTGGGATTTTTCGATGTCCTTTACTGTGACAAGGCCGATACATTTTTCAGCATTATCAACCACCAGCAGTTTTTCGATGCGGTGCTTGTGCAGCAGACGCCGGGCTTCGTCCTTGTCCACGGTGTTGTAAACCTTAATAAGGTTGTTGGCGGTCATAAGCTAGCGCACTGGCTGGAGCGGGTTGTCAGCAAAGCGGACATCACGGTTGGTTAATATGCCGACCAGACGGCCATTATTTTCCGTGACGGGAATTCCGGATATGCGGTGTATTTGCATGAGGTGCAGGGCCTCTTGCAGCGGCGCATCCGGCCCGATGGTGATCGGGTCGACCACCATGCCTGATTCGAAGCGCTTTACGAGCTTGACGTGCCGGATCTGTTCCTCAATATCCATGTTGCGGTGGATGATGCCAAGACCTCCACTTTGCGCCATGGCGATGGCCATATTGGCTTCTGTGACCGTGTCCATGGCCGCCGAGAGCATGGGGATGTTCAGGGTTATTTCCTGTGTCAGCCGCGTGGCTGTGGAGACATCCGCCGGCTGGACTTCCGATGCCCCGGGCACCAGAAGAACATCGTCAAAGGTCAGCGCTTCGCGGATTTTTTCAGGATCTCTGATTTTTCTGGTGAGCAGGGACATTGTGGCAAACCTCCGGCGCGGCTTTCTCAGCGGCGTATTGATAGATGAAATTTGCAGGCGAGTTATAGTGATTTTTACGACAAAGTAAAGAATTTTATGATGCGTGAGGGCCTTTATATCCTGTTGCTATGACATAGGTTTCCGAGCTTTCTTTACGGCTGGCGGGCGGTTTGACGTGCCGGACTTTCTCGAAATTTTTATTCATGATCGCCACAAGGGTGTTTTGCGCGCCGCCCTGAAAGACTTTCGCAACAAAAGTGCCGCCGGGGGTTAAGACGTCGCAGGCGAAATGGAACGCGGCCTCAACAATGGCCATGATGCGCAGATGGTCCGTTTGTTTATGGCCGGTGGTGTTAGGGGCCATATCGGAGAGGACGAGATCGGCCAGCCCGTCTTCACGGAAGTTTTTGATCATGCTTTTGAGTTTTTCCGGGGCCTCGTCTTCCATGAAATCCATCTGGATGAAGTTCATGTCGGCCATTTCATCAACCGGGAGCAGATCTATCGCGACCACGCGGCAGCCCTTTTGTGTGGCGACCTGACACCAGCCCCCGGGCGCCGCGCCAAGATCCACCACGACCTGCCCGGATTTAAGAAGGTCCAGTTTTTCATCAAGCTCCAGAAGCTTAAAGGCCGCGCGCCCCCGCCAGCCCTGTTCCCTGGCTTTTGAAACATAGGGGTCGTTCAACTGGCGCTGGAGCCAGATGGTCGAGCCGACTTTTCGGCCCTTTGCGGTTTTAACTCTCGATTTTGGTTTGTTGCGGCTCATTTTCTTATTATAGCACCATTACGATCATCGACGTGAAAAGCGCCGTGAAGAAAAGAGATAAGGAAGCAGCCATCAGCATAACGCCCTTTGAATAAGGCGAAAACAGCAAAAGCACAAGGTAAATCGCATAAAACAGGCTATAAACCATGATTCCGCGTGTCAGAACGTCTATGCTTGTGATGTTTAAAAATCCGTTGGGGTGGCCTGTGGATTCCACCAGTTCGGCTTGAAGACGCATCATGAACATGCAGGAGATAAAAAAGCTCATGACCCAGAGCCGCTGGTGCTTTTGGGATACGAAAAAGGCCAGAGGCAGCCAGATTAGATCAATCCATTGTAAAAGAAAGCTCATAGCTTATATCATTTGTTTTGCGTATGATGTTGATCGGGCGCTGGGTCAGCCCGGAGGGGATCAGTATGATTGATGATGATGAGATTTTCCACAAGCTTTAAGATGAATGTGAAAAAGAGCGTTAAATGGTTTCTGGCCGGGTTTATGGCCCTTATATTTGCCGGTCTGTCTGTGCCCGGCCCGGAGGCGCATGCGCAAAGCGGCCCTGCGCCCGTGATTATTCGGGATACGGAAATCGAGGATATTTTAAAGGAGTGGACGCGCCCTTTGCGTGCGAGTTCCGGTTTGAATGACGTTAAAATCGTTCTGGTGCAAAGCAGTGATGTGAACGCCTTTGTTGCCGGGGGGGCTAATATTTTTCTTTATACAGGCTTGATTTCCAAGACGGAGAGCCCCGGCGAACTCTTGGGGGTTATCGCGCACGAGATGGGTCATATTGCGGGGGGGCATCTGATTTCAACGCGCAGCGCCATGCAGCGGGCCTCTTATGAGAGTATTCTGGGCGCGGTTCTCGGGATTGGTGCTGCCATTGCCACGGGCAAGGGGGGCGCGGCCAGCGCGATTATCGCCGGAAGCAGCAGCATGGCGGCGAATCGTTTTTTGGCCTATAGCCGTGTGAATGAATCCAGTGCCGATCAGGCGGCGTTTACCTATCTTAGTCAGAGCGGGAACAGCGCATCGGGGCTCGTCTCCTTTTTTAAAAAACTGGAATCGGAAGAGCTTTTGCCCGCTACGCAGCAAAGCGCCTATATGCGTACGCATCCGGTGACGCGTGATCGGATTCAGGCGGTTGGGGCTCTGGTGGCGCGTTCGTCACTGAAGGAGGAGCACTCAACGCCGGCTCAAATTGAGCAGCATGCGCGAATTAAGGCCAAATTGATCGGGTTTATAACGCCGCAGCAGGTCGCCTGGACCTATGATGAGCGTGATAGCTCTGTGGCGGCTCGTTATGCGCGCTCCATTGCGGCTTACCGTATGAACGATCTTGCGGGGGCGCTGAAATATCTGGATCCTTTGATCACGGCGGAGCCCAAAAACCCGTATTTTCAGGAATTTAAAGGGCAAATTCTGGTTGATTTCAGCCGGATAGAGGATGGTATTCCTTATTACCGCCGGGCCGTGGAGCTTTTGCCCGATGCTCCATTATTGCGGGTGGCTCTGGCGCATGCCTTGATTGAGAGCGGAGACAATCCTGCGCGATTGAAGGAGGCGATCACACATCTTCAGCGAGCACTAAAGACAGAAAACCGAACGACTCGTCCGCATAGATTACTGGCTACGGCGTATGGTCGTTTGGGACAGGAAAGCATGGCCAAGCTGCATCTGGCAGAGGAAGGCGTTATGCAGGGCAGGGTGGAATACGCAAAATCGCAGGCGGAAGGCGCGCTGGCCGGGTTCCAGGAGGGAGCGCCGGAGGCTATCCGCGCGCATGATCTTCTCGCCTATATCGAAACATTGGGGCGGCGTTCCGATTCCGGGCAGGGGGAGTAACCGCCGAGGGGTATGTTACGAATAATGTTTTGCGGGCTGTTCATTTTTATTCGTAATGGGTAGTATGGGCGGTGTTTTTTAATTTGTTATTTTCAGGAGAGATTGATGAGCTTTACATTTAAGCATGCCGTATGGGCTGTGGTTGCGTTGGTGGGGGTGGCTATGCTGCCGTTGCTGGCTTCAAGGGCCGGCGCTGAGACGCAGGCTGAATCTGCTGCCAGTTTTACAGCGGCGCAGAAACAGGAAATCGGGGAAGTCGTGCGGGCATATCTCTTGGAAAACCCCGGTGTTATCTTTGAGGCAGCGGACAAGCATCGCGAAAAAATGGAAGCCAGTGCCGCCAAGGAATCAGAAGCAGGTATTGGTGAGAATCTGGAATGGATGACCCGTTCTGATGCGCCCTCTGTGGGGAGCAAAACTCCGGATGTGACCGTTGTTGAGTTCTTTGATTATAATTGCGGGTATTGCACGCGTGCGCTGCCTGATATTCAAAATATCATCAAGACGGATGCCAATGTTCGTTTTGTCTTTTTTGAAATCCCTATATTGGGACCGACATCAAAAACAGCGGCGCTTTGGTCGCTGGCGGCGGCGCGGCAGAACAAATATTTTGAGTTCCATGTTGCCGTGATGAATCACAAAGGCCCGAAAGATGAGGGTGAGCTTGAAAAGATAGCCAAAACGGTTGGGCTGGATGTTGATCGTGTTAAAAAAGATCTGGCCTCTGGCGAGATTGAAGAGGCCTTGAACAAAAATATTGAGATTTCTCGTAAAATCGGTGTGCAGGGAACGCCCGCCTTTGTTGTGGGAACGACCTTTATCCCCGGTTATATAGGGGAAGAAGGCTTGAAGCAGGCTATTGCCGAGCAACGCAAGAAAAAGTAGTAAAATGCTTACAAATGCAAAAGGTCTGCGTATGAAAACGCCCGTTGGTTTGGGCGTTATCGGGATTGTGACTTTGATCCTGACGGCTTTGGTGGCGATGATTGTCCTGAGTAAGGGGCCGCCACTGGAGGCGCATGATGCGTATGCCTTTGCCACAGCGCCATCACAGAAAAATGGCGCTGTGTTTTTGCAGATACAGAGTCATCGCTTTAATCACGACCGGCTTTTGAGTGCCACGGCGGGGAATGCTGCGGACCGGGTAGAGCTTCATGCGCATGTGATGAGCGGTAATACAATGAGCATGCGTAAGGTTGATGCTCTGGACTTGCCGCCGGGGGCGGTGACAACGCTTTCTCCCGGCGGAGATCATGTCATGCTCATGGACCTCAAGGCGCCTTTGCAGGAGGGACAGGTCTTTAAAGTGATTCTCAGGACGGAACGCAGCGGGGTTCTTACCGTTCCGGTTTTGGTGCGGGCTCCGGGGGATGTACCTTGAATATTTTAATCCTCAATGGTCCCAATCTTAATATGCTGGGGCAGCGGGAGCCGGAAATATACGGCCATCAAACGCTGGAGGATATTCGTGCCTTGTGTCTTGAAAAAGCGAAAACGCTCGGGATAAACGCGGATTTTCGTCAATCCAATCATGAAGGCGTGCTGGTGGAATGGATTCAGGAGGCTTTGGGTGTTGTGGATGGCGTGGTGATCAATGCGGCTGCCTATACGCATAGTTCGGTGGCGATTCACGATGCGCTGAAGCTTTTGAGTGTGCCCATTATCGAGGTTCATATTTCCAACCCCAAGGAGCGGGAGGCGTTTCGGCATTTCTCTTATATAGAGCCGTTGGCCGCCGCTGTATTTGCGGGTTTTGGCGCGAAAGGTTACGAAATGGCGCTGGAAAAAGTTGCGGAAATTGCCGGTAGCGGCACATAAGGCGCTTTGACTTTTGCCGGGAAGTCCTATAATGAGGTCCCTGTTCGTATAGGAATTGTACCGGGATTTTGATCTCGCTCATCGAAAGATTTGAAGAAAACGCACATGAAAATTGATTCAAAAGCCATTAAAGAGCTTGCCGCATTGCTTGAGGAAACAGGTCTAACCGAGATCAAGGTTAAAGAGGGCGATTGCGCTATTCAGGTTTCCAAGGGCGGAACCACGGTTGTTGCTTCCGGCATGTCGGCCTCTTATGCCATGCCTTCGGATCCGACTGCGCCGCAAATGGCCAATCTGGATGGTTCGGGTACAACGGCGCAGACGCATCCCGGCGCGGTGACCTCGCCGATGGTGGGAACGGCCTATATGCAGCTTGAGCCCGGAAAGCCGCCTTTTGTGAGTAAGGGCGATACGGTTCGTGCCGGTGATACGCTTTTGATTATCGAGGCGATGAAAGTTATGAATCCAATCAAGGCCGATAAGGCCGGAACTGTGACGCAGATTTTGACAGAAGATGGTCAGCCCGTTGAGTATGGCGATGTTCTGATGGTCATAGAATAAGGGTTTTCAAGTCTTGATCTACACAGGACGCGCAAGCATGTTTGAACAAATGATTCCGGTCTGTCCGGGCCTGTCGGTGGTTTTTCGCAATGTTTAAAAAAGTTCTTATTGCCAATCGTGGTGAAATTGCCCTGCGAATTATTCGGGCCTGCCGGGAGATGGGCGTTTTGACGGTGGCGGTGCATTCGACGGCGGATGCCAATTCCATGGCGGTACGTCTGGCGGATGAATCTGTTTGTATCGGCCCGCCTGCTGCGCGTGATTCTTACCTGAATATTCCTGCGATCTTGAGTGCTGCGGCCTTAACCGGGGTGGATGCCATTCATCCGGGCTATGGGTTTTTATCTGAAAATGCCCAGTTCGCACGGATGGTTGAGGAGCATGGCTTTGTTTTTATCGGTCCCACGCCCGAGCATATTGAGATGATGGGCGATAAGGTTACAGCCAAAAAGACGGTTATGGCACTGGGTTTGCCGGTTGTGCCGGGTTCCGAGGGCGGGGTTTCCGATGCCGAAGAAGGCCTTAAAATTGCGGAAGATATGGGTTTTCCGATCATTATCAAGGCGTCTTCGGGCGGTGGCGGTAAGGGGATGCAGGTCGTTCGCGCCGCCGGCGATTTTATTGAGAGTTTTTACCGTGCCCGAACGGAGGCCAAGGCCAATTTCGGGGATGATACGGTTTATATTGAAAAATTCCTCTCTAATCCGCGCCATATCGAAATACAGGTTTTTGGCGACACGCATGGGAATGCCGTTCATCTGGGGGAGCGGGATTGCTCAACCCAGCGGCGGCATCAAAAGCTGGTTGAGGAGGGACCCTCGCCGGTTCTGACGGAGGCCTTGCGGGATAAAATTGGATCACAGGCCGCCGAGACCATTCGCAAGATGGGGTATAGAGGCGCCGGGACGATCGAGTTTTTGTATGAAAACGGCGAATTTTATTTCATGGAAATGAATACGCGGATTCAGGTTGAGCATCCGGTAACGGAAATGATTACCGGGATTGATTTGATTGCCGAGCAGATTCGCGTTGCGGCGGGGGAGCCCTTAAGCATACAGGCGGAGCGTATGCGTTTTCGCGGGCATGCGATTGAAATTCGAATTAATGCGGAAGATCCTAATAATTTTACGCCCTCCCCCGGGAAAATCGTGCAGTTTCATGCGCCGGGCGGCTTAGGCGTACGTTTTGATTCGGCGATATATGCGGGCTATACGATTCCGCCTTATTATGATTCCATGATCGGCAAGTTAATCGTACATGGCCGTACGCGTGATGAATGTATTCGCAGATTGCGGCGCGCTATTCGTGAAACCATTGTGGCGGGTATTAAAACCACATTGCCCCTGCATGAGTGGATTTTGCAGCAGCCCGAATTTATCTCCGGCGATTATACGATCCACTGGCTTGAGGAAAAGCTTAAAAACCGCAAGTAGGTGCGCTGGTGATCTTTGATTGTCCTTATTCCAAGGCACAATCTGCGTCCCTGTCTTTTTTCGTTGATTTGGTACAGCGGATTTTTCTTAGATATTTTTCATTGTTATAGCAGTTGGCGGTTGAGGAGTTTATGTGCGCCGCCTGTCTGGTCAGTATGATGCATTGTTCCAAAGAACGTACGGGCACATAAACCAGCGCATCGCCGGTGAGGACCCACATATGGGTGGCTGGCGTGAGAGTTTCCTCTTTTTTCTGTGCGAATGCGCCAGAGCTTAGCATTAATAAGAGGCCAAAGGAAAGAATAAGGCGCGTTGGAAATTTCATAGGTTTGATCCTCTCAAGGGAAGCGAGCGGTTACTATAGGGGAATTTTTACGAATTTTCAAAAGAGGATAATGGACCGTTTTGTGTTTAATCTGTTTCGTCCGTTGGGGTGGTGCAGTCTTGGGGCGCTTTATTGCGGTTATGGCCGGATGGTTCGTCAAGTCGGGTGATTTCCTCATCAAGCGTGGCGATGTTCTCCTGAAGCGAATGGCAGGCTTCAATCGCAAGCTTTGCCGCGGCCTGCAATTCAAATATGCTGGCCTGAAGCCCTGTGAGTTGAAGGTTCTCGTTGGCTGGTTTGTGTGTTGTTATGTCACTCATTGCTGTCTCAATGTTTTGTCATAATATTATCATTATAGTTCATTATATGGAAAATACATACATTTTAAGCGCCATGCAAGCTTTTAAATGGTCTTATTTCGTTTCCGCAAAGCAAAAAAACGTTGTTTATGGGATTTCCGGTGTTTCGGAAGTTTGAAATTTGCTCTATTTTCTTTTTTATGCCTTGGGTTTCCACGCTTCGTCTTCATAATTTTCGGTGTTACGCCCATGCCGCGCTCGATGGCTTGGGCAGCGGCCCGCTTGTATTGTTTGGTGCCAATGGTGCGGGTAAAACTAATATATTGGAGGCTTTGTCTTTGCTTTCGCCGGGGCGGGGCTTGCGCGGGGTGCGCGGTGCTGAGATGCAAAATGCCGCAGCTTCCACGCCCTGGGCGGTGTCGGCTGGGATTGAAACGCCCTATGGGCCGGTCCAGATCGGTACCGGGCTGGACGTGACGGCGGATAAGCGCCTTATTCGCATTGGCGGTGAGAATGTTCGCGGGCAAAATGCGCTGCTGGAGCATGTGGCCTGTGTCTGGCTTAGTCCGCAGATGGACAGGTTGTTTTTGGATTCATCGTCTCATCGGCGGCGATTTTTGGACCGCTTGCTTTTTGCCTTTGATCCGGGGCATTCTGGGCGTGTTACCCGCTATGAAAATGCTATGCGTCAGCGCTCAAAACTACTACAGGACGGCCCGGCGGACCAGACATGGCTAGGCGCGCTGGAGGCGCAGATGGCTGAAACCGGTGTGGCGATTTCTGCCGCGCGGCTGGAATTTGTACAAAGGCTGCAGGCGGCGTGCGAGCATGCGGCGCAGGAGCAGGGGGAGGCAGGTTTTCCGCTGGCGTATCTGGAGGCCTCAGGGACGATTGAGACGCTTTTGGGTCGTGCGCCTGCGCTGGAGGTTGAGGGGCTGTTTCGCTACCAGCTGGAGGAAAGCCGAAGGCGTGACGCCGTTTCCGGTGGTGCGGCTACGGGGCCGCATAAATCGGATTTATTTGTAAAATATGCGATTAAGGACATGGCGGCGGCGCATTGCTCAACCGGGGAACAAAAGGCGCTGTTGATTGGGATTGTATTGGCACATGCGCGTTTGATGGCGCTGGAGCGCGGTGCGCCCCCGGTTTTATTGCTGGATGAGGTGGCGGCGCATCTGGATGAGGGGCGCCGGGCGGCGCTTTATGAGCTTCTGATTGCTCTGGGCGGGCAGGTTTGGCTGACGGGGACGGATAGAAATCTGTTTACTGCGCTTGAGGGCCGGGCGCAGTTTTTTGAAATATGCGCGGCGCAGATCTGTCAGGTTGAGGCAGAAGGCGCGCCGCCCTTGGTCGAGACACGTACGGGGGGCTAAAATTTGCCGAGCAGCTCGAGTAGCCTGTCATTTTGCGCCTGCGTACCGATGGAGATGCGCAGGCAATTTTCTGTGCCGGGTTTTGTAGAGAAATCGCGCAGAATCAGGTCGTTTTCGGCGCAGAACTTATGAAGTTTCCCTGCCTCTTTCATCTCCACCAGCAGAAAATTGGCATCCGATGGAAAGATATGCGTGACGTGAGGGGATTGGCTCAGGGCCTCTTGCAGCCGGCCCCGCTCGGCCAGAATTTTGTCGATATTATCTTTTGCGATGGCTGAAATTTCTGGCGAGAGGACGTGAAAAGCGGCCTCTATCCCGGTTAACGGCAAAGGGTAGGCATCCAGCGCCTTGGTTTTTACCAGTGTGATGAAATCGGTATCCCCGCATAGGAAACACCCCATGCGCATGCCCGCAAACGCGTAGGATTTTGAGAGCGTACGCAGGATGATGAGATTGGGTGTGCTGTCCAGATCCGCGCTCATGGAGCCTTGCGCACTGAACTCCGCGTAGGTTTCATCAAGGATGACGACGGAAAAATCCTGAACGGCTTCACAGATTTCCGATATGTCTTCATGGGAAAAGCTGGTGCCTGTCGGGTTGTTGGGGGAGCAGATATAAACTATTTTGATGCGGTTTGACGGGTTGGTTGTGGCCTTGACGATGGCGGTTTTATCGAGCGTGAAGCTTCCGTTTTCCCTGCGCAATGGAATTTCATGTAACTCTGCGGGCATGGCGCGCGCATTCACACCGTACATGCCGAAAGTGGGCGGGCAGATCAGGATGCTGTCCGCTGCGCGGCCCTCTCCGCTCGGCTCGCAAAATAAACGCGTGAGAATGGCTATAGCCTCATCCGCGCCTCTGGTCATGACGATCTGATCAGCTTCTACATCGTAGGCTCTTGCATACGCCTCGGCAAGTTCCGGGGGCTGGGGCGCGGGGTAGCGGTTCAGCCCCTCCAGGCCGGGGAGCTCATAAGGGTTTTCATTGGCGTTCATAAAGATTTTGCGCTCGTCTTTGGCGACTTCCATTCCGGCGGAAACATAGCCCTGAAGTGTCCGGTAATGCGGGCGGATCAGATTGTAAAGGGAGGGCTTCATCGGGATGCTCATAAAATTATTGTTTTTCAATGGTTTGTTGCCTTATAAAACAGCGGATAAATGCGCGTTTTTTCTGTTTTTCCGCGGTTTCGTATGCTATACACAATAATCAAGAAAACTTAGAAAAATCAATGGTTTTCAAAAAATATCAAGGATGAAAAAAAGACGATGACGGATGCGGGCGCGATTGTAGCGAAAAAAGCTGGTGACAATGATGATTACGGCGCGGATTCCATTAAAGTTCTTAAGGGGTTGGACGCTGTTCGTAAGCGGCCCGGTATGTATATTGGCGATACGGATGACGGGTCTGGTCTACACCACATGGTGTATGAGGTGGTCGATAACGCGATTGATGAATCGCTGGCCGGGTATTGCGACCGCATAGATGTGATGTTGAATGCCGATGGCTCGGTAACGGTTAAGGATAATGGCCGGGGGATTCCTGTTTCGATTCATCAGGAGGAGGGCATTTCCGCCGCCGAGGTGATTATGACCCAGCTTCATGCAGGCGGAAAATTTGATTCCAATTCCTATAAGGTTTCCGGCGGCCTTCACGGTGTGGGGGTTTCGGTTGTGAATGCCCTTTCCGAGTATCTGGATTTGCATGTTCGCCGGGAGGGTAAGCTTTGGCATGTGCGCTTTAAACATGGAAATGCGGTTGATGCGCTAAAGGCGATTGAGGATCTGGAGCCGGGCGCGCGTTCCGGAACGCAGGTAACTTTTCTGCCCTCTACCGAGACGTTTACCATGACGGAGTTTGATTTTAAAACGCTGGAGAATCGTTTGCGGGAGCTGGCCTTTCTCAATTCCGGTGTGAATATTTACCTCTCCGATAACCGTGCGGAGAATGTGGAGGAGCGCCAGCAGGTACATTTGCATTATGAGGGCGGTATCGAAAGCTTTGTGGAATATCTGGATCGCACCAAGAAATCGCTGATTAAACCGGCCATTTCCTTGAGCGCCCATGATGAGGCGAGCGGTGTGACCGTTGAGGCCGCGCTGGAGTGGACGGATGCCTATCATGAAACGATGCTGTGTTTTACCAACAATATCCCCCAGCGTGACGGCGGGACGCATCTGGCGGGTTTCCGTGGCGCGTTGACCCGCGTTATTCAAAAATACGTTGATGAAAAGGGCTTGCTTAAGAAGGAAAAATTCAAGCTCTCCGGCGAAGATATGCGTGAGGGGATGACGTGCGTTTTGTCCGTTAAGGTTCCGGACCCTAAATTTTCCTCTCAAACCAAGGATAAGCTGGTTTCTTCGGAGGTGCGCCCGGTTGTTGAGGGGGCGATCAGTGAGAAACTCTCGGAATGGCTGGAGGAAAATCCGGCGGAAGCTAAGTTGATTATCGGCAAAATTTCCGAGGCGGCTATGGCGCGTGAAGCGGCGCGCCGTGCGCGGGATCTGACCCGGCGCAAGGGGGTTATGGATGTATCCAATTTGCCCGGAAAGCTGGCGGATTGTCAGAGCAAAGACCCGGCGGTATCTGAAATTTTTATCGTTGAGGGCGATTCGGCGGGCGGTTCGGCGAAACAGGCGCGTGATCGGCATAATCAGGCAATCTTACCGTTGCGCGGCAAGATTTTGAATGTTGAGCGGGCGCGTTTTGACAAGATGCTGTCTTCGGAACAGATCGGGACCTTGATCACCGCGCTGGGGACCTCGATCGGTCCCGACGAATTTAATATCGAAAAAGCGCGTTATCATAAAATTATCATTATGACCGACGCGGATGTGGACGGGTCGCATATTCGGACGCTGCTCTTGACGTTTTTCTTCCGGTATATGCCTGAAGTGATTGAGCGTGGATATTTGTATATCGCGCAGCCGCCTTTGTTC
The DNA here is from genome assembly GCA_020848095.1 of Alphaproteobacteria bacterium. Classification (GTDB taxonomy): domain Bacteria; phylum Pseudomonadota; class Alphaproteobacteria; order Micavibrionales; family Micavibrionaceae; genus JADLAT01. The sequence continues at coordinate 61,456 of JADLAT010000020.1, forward strand.
AAGGTCAAGCGTGGAAACGCCGGGGAGACATATTTGAAAGATGAGCGGGCGCTGGAGGATTATCTGATTGATTCGGCGCTCTCGGATATGGTGATTGTTGATGGTTCCGGCCAGACGCGGCGCGGGAATGATCTGCTGGAATTGCTGATGAACTCTCGGAAAATTCGTAATTCAATCAATGCACTTAGCCAAAAAGCGGGCAATCGCCGTGTGGTGGAGCAGGCGGCTATTTCTGGGGCATTTGATGATACGATTTTCGAAGATGTGGCCAAGGGACAGGATTATGCGCTTAAGGTGGCGGCGCGGTTGAATGCGCTGGCGCCGAAAAATGCCAAAACATGGAAGGGCGAATTTACCGAAGGTGAGGGCTATGCGCTGGAGCGTACGGAGCGCGGCGTGACCGAGCGTGTACGTCTTTCGGTTGACCGTGTACGTTCGCCGGATGCGCGGCGTTTGCATGGTGCGGGCGCGTGGCTGCAGGAGGTCTTTAAAGCTCCTGTCGAGCTTATGGCCGGAGAGAAATCCCTTGGTAAGGTGAATGGGCCGGCGGCGTTTTATGACCGCGTGATCGAAGCGGGCCGTAAGGGCCTGGCTGTTTCCCGCTATAAAGGTCTGGGGGAAATGAACCCGGAGCAACTCTGGGAAACGACGTTGGACCCTAATGTGCGTACGTTACTACGTGTGAGTGTGGCGGATGCGACCAAAGCCGATGAGATTTTTTCAACACTCATGGGGGATGTGGTGGAGCCGCGCCGGGAATTCATACAGGATAACGCGCTCAAGGTGCGGAATGTTGATGCTTAAAAGCGGAATGTTGATGCTTAAAAGCGGGATTTGATTCTTCGGGGCGGGCCTGGACTTCTGTTGAGGTTTGCACCGCTGCGGGTTCAGGCTTTGTTTCGAGTTTTTCTTTAAGCTCAAGAGGCATGGCTTCGGTGATATAGGCTGCGTTATCTTTTATATTGATAATGGCGTGTGGTGGGTTCCTATCAATAATCTGATGAGCCTCTAGATATCGGTTTGTCCATGAACGATCGTTTACGATATCAATTATCAGGGGGTTTCCTCCTAAATGATTGAATAGATCTCTGTGGCCTGTTCCGTAAATGACTGCGAATTTTTCACCGTTTGTTGCGGCTGAAATATTTTTTGCCAGTTCTTCATCTTGTGATCGTTCTTTTATAAATTTTTCTAGAGATGGAATTATTATATTTTTGGCTAAATTCTTATAAAGTTTGGAACTTATTCCTTTAGTAATTTCTTTGATTTCGTTTTCATCCTTTCCGGCCCTCAGGCCTTCAGTCAGATTTTTGGCAATTTCCTGATCCTTTTTTGAGAAATTCTCCAGGTTTGCAGGGGTGGAAAGGTAGTTGATTATCTGCTTGTCTATGTCGGCGAGTGTTTGGAAGAAGTTTGCTCCGGGGTCTGCGGCGTGGACGGTTATTCCTAACCCTCTTGCATTTTTGACCGTGTTAATTATGGAGTTTATGAAATCTGATTTCGTAACGGTGCTCCTGTTTGCCAGTTCAAAACTCATGAGCTTTGTGCGGAGCTGATCTTCTGTAATCTTGTCGCTTTGAAAATCCTGGAATGCAGCATCGTATACTATCGGAAATTCAATACAAAGATGCGATACGCCGGATTCTGCCAGCATTTTTAAAAGTGGTTTTTCAGAAAGATGAAACCGTGTATCGCAGGATGTGTGATTGGTATCGCCAATGAAAATCCAGTCCGCAGCCCGGCCAGCGCCTGTCAGGGCGTTATATGGGTCTTTTATTTTTGATTCTATAAGCAACTCATCAGGTGATGGCCAGTATAACCGGTCTGGAACAAGTCCGGAAACCACATCTATTGCGCGTTGCCATCGGGGGACAGGTGCGTCTTTGCAGGAAGCTGTTTCCGCCACGATCTGCGCTACTCTCTTGTGCTCTTCTTTTAAGGTATCTGTCACGCTTTGTGCTGATCCGGGGTTGTCGGTATTGCTCCATCGTTATTGTATTATGAAAAAATTAAAAGAGTGTTAAATCTGTTTATTTAAGTTTTTTTTATTTTTTTTCGGATTTTTTTGTGTAGAATCACGGCGTTGTGTTTTTATCTGCGCAGATCTTTCTATTTTCTTTTTTCCGCATTATTTTTTAATCATTTTTTAATTCTTATCCGGTAAATTTTCCTCATTACCGGTGTTCTCCGGTTTCTGTTTATAGATATAAATCTGTTTATTACTTTTTGCGTTGTTTTTATTTTTCAAATTTATACTTTAATTATATAAAGGGATATACTATGACTCGCTCACTATTATGCTTTGCGTTGCTTACGGGTGTTTTTACTTGCGCTTTTTCTTTTTCTGCCTCTGCGCAGGAAGAGAAAAGCGCGTTTTCTTCAGACCGCTGGCAGCTCCGCTTGCGCGCCATTGGCGTTTTGCCTGATAGTGGCGGCAATACCACGATTGGCGGCACGCCAGAGGCAGAAAATGCAGTTGTTCCTGAGCTTGATATTACGTACTTTTTCACGGATCATATTGCTGCCGAGCTTATTCTGGCCACGTCTCCACATGGGGTTAAGCTGAAAAATTCTACGCTGGGTGATCTTGATCTGGGCGATACAATGATTTTGCCGCCCACGCTTAATCTGCAATATCATTTCTCACGGGATCAAAAATTCAGCCCCTATATCGGCGCGGGTATTAACTACACGCTCCCCTATGCGGAGGATAATGGGCGCCATACCAATAAACTCGAGGTTGACGGCAGCGTGGGTTACTCCCTGCAGGCGGGTGCTGATTACTGGCTGAATGACCATTGGGGGCTTAATCTGGACGTAAAAAAGCTCTGGGTTGATGTTGATGCCTCGATTAACGATGGTGCAATTACCGGGAATGTTGAGCTTGATCCCTGGATCATTGGCGCGGGGGTTTCTTACCGCTTCTAATCCCGTTTTTTGGATATAAATCTCTAAAAGTCCGGCCTTCAGGTCGGGCTTTTTTTATGGGTGTGATTTTTTTTACGGCGCAGATTTGAAAATTCTTCATGGCGCCGCCGCTAGAAAGCCGGATGTGCTGACGCTTGATGCTGTGTCCATGCGGTAGAGTTCGGCGATCTCGGACGGAAGGAGGGCGCGTTTGTGGATGGATACTTCATCTATATCCCCATCCCAAATAGTGCTAGGGAACGCGGCACTTCCTGAAAGGCGACGCACAGCGCTTCCCGGCGTTGCCGCGATGTCGAAAGTCAAAGCACCGCTGGCGAGTGGGGCACCATCAACATAGAATGTATAGGTTGGAAAATCGGCAGTAACAGCAACATGATGAAAATCACCATCCGCGACATTTAAACCCGAGTTGATAAATTCCGCTATTGTCCCAGCAGCATTGGCGTGTTTGAAGAAGATAACACCCCTGACCAAGTAAAGCTGATAATCACGGTCTAGTGTAGCGCCCCATTCTCCAAGGATCGTCATTTCAGTTTTTACGATGTTTGATGTTCTTATCCATGATGCAATCGTAAGATCACCGGAAAAAGGAGATGAATGTATCCCGGCAAGATTTATGAGATCGTCCACACCATCAAAATTTAAGGCCTCCCCATTATGCCCTGCGACCTGGTTTGCCAAGGAAAGCCCTCCGCCGACAGTTCCATTATTCCCCAGACCTGAGCGATCATAGATTGTCGATCCAGAAACCCATTGTGTATCTATCGTCCAATGACCAAGGAGATCGGAATTATCCACGGGCGCGCCGTAATAGATTTGCGGGGCGATTCCGATATTCGGGGCATCGGTATCGGGGCCTGAGGCCTGTCCCCACCAGTTATTCTGGACGGCGAGGGTGCGGCCGTCATAATCGATGGCGAGGTCTTCGAGTGTGTTGGCGGCCAGTACGTTATTGCCTGTGCTACCCATGGAGCCGCCGCCAAGATCAACTTCGAATATACCGTCCGTATCATCATAGACGGCCATGCCGTGCTGGCTGTTGGCTGTGGTGACGGTACTTTGTACTTTTGCGCTGACTGCGCCGCTATTGGCGCCGCGAATGTAAAGCCCGATCCGGTTGTTTTGTGCCGTGACATTCTGGATGGTTATATTCTGCGCGCTCGCTGCCGCGCTGTCGGCACGGACAACAATGCCATCGCGGTTTGCGCCATCAACGGTAATTCCGGTGACGGTAATGTCATCTGCCGAGATAGTCACGCCATCGCCATTGGCATTGGTGTTTGAAATCACGGGCGCGCTTGTGGCGGGGGCAATGAGAGTGCCAAAAGGGCTGCTGCCATTGGCTGTTGTAAATCTTCCGCTATCATAAATAAAATCCGTCCCCGCGCCGATCAGTTGCTGTCCCTGCTTGTTCAGGGTGATGCCCTGATTCTGGTTTGTATCTGTGCCATCGCCGCGCTTCACATAGATAATGGTTTGTGCCGATGCAGCGGCCTGCGCACTGGCCAGTGTATTAAACGGGCGTTCTGTGCTGCCATCACCGCCGCCGGCGGCGGTGTTGTCAACACTCAGGATTTCCTGCGCCTGTCCGGTGGCTTTGTTCAGCACGGGGACGCGCGATCCTGTATCGGTTACAACGCTCCCTGCCACAATATCGATATCGCGCTCTGGACTTTCATCAAGCCGCGCCCGTAGCCCCTCGCGCCGATAGCTTTTCTTGTTCCCGAAAGGAAACCGGAAGGTGGCTTCTAAAAATCCCTGAGCACCGCGCTCATCATCATGCTGGAACCGCGCCCCGATCTGGATATTCTGGCTCACATCGGCGCTAAAGCGTGTCCGCCAGCCTGTGATCCGCTCCGTGTTGTCGCCATCAAAATAATAGCCGCCGCCGTAAATTCGCAAGCTGTCTGTATGGTTGCGGATAAATTCGAAGGATTGCCCCAGCTCCCAGCCCAGCTCGGCATCAAAGCCGTGCTGCGGCTCTTCCAGAAGTCTGCCATCTGTATCCACCACAATCCCCGTTCCGGCCAGTGCGGGGCCCTGTGGGTTTGTATTGGGGATAATATATTCTTTTTGATCGGAAAGTGGCAGGTAGCCATTCAAACGAAAATCCATGCTCTCGCCAAGCCATTCCGCGCCGGCGGTGACCTGATGGAATGTTGAGCCCCGCGCGGTAATCCGCCGGTCCATCCAGCCATTAACGCCAATTACGCCCTCGCCAAGACCGGGCAGCGCCGTAACCTGCCTGTAGCCAATGCCGAGATTGCCCTCGCGGTTATCCTGATCATCCCCCATCATCCGCAGATCGCCGTAGAGAATTTTATCCGTATCCTGTGCAAATGGTACCCAGAACTCCGTCATTAAAATCGACCGTTCATTACCCGCGCGGATATTGGTCTCCACACGCCCCTCAAGCGCCTCCCCCGCATGGGCGGAGGGGGAAAGCATTATAGTCACGCATAATATTGTATAAGTATAAGAACGAATTTTAAAAAAACTTTCGTCATAAAAAGGACCTCGGATGCGATTTCATAAGAGCATTGCCCTTTTCCGCCTGTCAATAACGCTGCGGTTTTTCCTGGACGATAATGCGGTAGATTAGCTTGTCATACTGCTTCCTATCTGGTGGTCTGTGAAACTTTATCCGATTAAGATTATGCCAAGGTTTGGAGGCGATTACGTTAACGAGTTTTATACTATAATATGTATAAAATATACGAGTTATTGTTGATTGCGTGCGTAAAAAGGGTTAAAAGATGGCAGGGACTCTGCCTTCGGCCCTGTTTTTGAAAGAGAAGGCCTTGAAAAGCCATTTAGTATTGAATTTGAAAAGGTGTTTGAGCGAGTCTGTATGAAGGCGAAACTTAAATATGCACTGCTGAGATTTTTAATTGTTGCCGTGGGCTTGTCCGCGGTGGCTCTTATTCATATGCCATTTTTGGCAGTTAATTTATGGATTTTGGGGTGCTTTGGTGCCGCCGCTGTTTTGATTGCGGTTGACCCTGGTGGCTATATGGCGCGTCCGCGCGCAATTATTCTGGGGTTGTTTGTTTCCTCCCTTATCGGACTTTTGGCCGCCAGTTTTATCCCGCATCTGGCACTGGCCATTATTGTGGCCTGCGGTGTTTCCATGGCGGTTATGGTCCTTTTGGATGCAGAGCATCCGCCGGGCGGTGCGGCGGCGGTGATCGCCGTTGTCGGGCATTATGATTTTGTTTACTTGTTGACGCCAATTTTATCGGGAACCGTTATTGTTCTGCTTATGCGCTATGCCTCCCTAAAGGCTCAGGAAAAGTGGATGGCGGAAGATCATGCCCTGCATTTCGGGAGGGGGGGCGATGTGCCCGCCATAAGTCTTGATCGTTTATTCAGGTTGTTGAACAATATTACTGAGGTTTCTCAGCACTCTATAAATCTGGATGATTCCGTCAAGCGTACGCTCGGTGAGATTTGCCGTTTTACCGGCTGGCCGATCGGGCATGCCTATGCCGTACGATCAGAGGGGGAGGGGATGGTTGCCGGTTCATCCCGGCTTTGGTATCTGGATCAGTCTATCCGCCCGCAGGATATTGAAAAATTTGTGGATCTGACGGAGCAGACGGTTTTTTCCTCCGGTCAGGGGATGGTGGGGAAGGTGCTGCAAAGTAAAGCCCCGGTCACCATTGAAGATGTTACGGTTTTACCTGGTTTTATAAGAGCCGGTGTCGCAAAACAAAATAATGTGAAGGGTTGTTTTGCCTTTCCTGTCACCTTTAAAAATGAAGTTCGTATCGTCCTTGAGTTTTTTAGCTATAAAAATGCCGAGTTGGATAATGACACGCTCCAGATTCTGGAGTTCGCCGGAAAACAGCTGCAATTTGTTCTGGCGAATATTGAGCATGATGAAAATCTGGCGGCGCTGGCGGATCGGTTTGAGCTTGGTGTTAAGGATGTCGTCCGGCGAAATACTGGCTCCGTTGTTTCTTTGAAGGAGAATACGCAAAAACTTTCAAAAACAGTTCAGAATGCATCAAAAAGCGCGGCGGATGGAAATGCAAGCGCGGTATCGGCTTCGAGTAATGTTCATTCCATTACCGAGGCAGTGGCGCAGATGTCCTCTTCGATAGGGGAAATTTCAAAACAGGTAACGCATGCCAATACGATGGCGCTTTCCTGTGTGGAGCAGATGAAAAACGCCAACGCGAAATCCGGGCATCTAAAGCGCGCATCTGAAGAGGTGCGTACGGTTCTTGAGTATATAACCGATATTGCCGAAAAGACGGGATTACTGGCGCTTAATGCGACAATTGAGGCGGCGCGCGCCGGGGAGGCGGGCAAGGGTTTTGCCGTTGTGGCCGGGGAGGTGAAACAACTGGCGACGCAGAGCAATCAATCGGCCAAAGATATTGAAAAAATTGTCGAAAATATGCTGCTGGCCTCTCAGGACATCGCTGTGGCGCTGGATGAGGCCGGCAGGCTGGTGATGAATATATCGGAAACCTCTACCGTGATTTCTGCCGCCGTGGAGGAGCAATCCATTGCGACCAATAATATCGCCAGTAATATGCAAGATGCTTCAAATTCAACAATAACGGTGTCGCAAAGACTGTCGGATATCACAACTTCTGTGGATGTGTCGATGTCGAGCGCACTAGAGGTTGAAAAAGAGACAAGTTCAATGGAAGATCAGGCCAAGATTATGGCGGCGCGTGTGGAGGAGTTTTTATCCTCTATTCGCAAAGAGGCATGATCGGAAATTTTTTAAACCATTAACGTAAATTAAAAGAAGGAGAAAATTATGAGTTCATTATACGAACAGCTCGGAGGTCGGGACGCGGTTAACGCTGCGGTTGATATCTTTTATCGTAAGATGCTGGTTGATAGCCGGGTCAGCGGTTTTTTTGATAACACCGATATGGACCGCCAGATTGATAAGCAAAAAGCATTTTTGACCATGGCCTTTGGCGGCCCGAACAATTATTCGGGTCTGGATATGGCGGCAGCGCATAAGCCTTTGGTTGATCGTGGCCTTAACGATATGCATGTTGATGTTGTGGTTGAGCATCTGGCTTCTACTTTGCGTGAGTTGGGTGTGGGCGAAGAGCAGATCGCGGAAGTGGCCAGAATCGCTAATTCCGTACGGGATCAGGTTCTTAATCGCGCCGCATAAGGGAAAGCATTTTTTTAATGAAGCTGACGTTTGAAAACAGGGATTATCTATTAAATCCCGGAGAAACGGTTCTTGATTGCCTGCTCCGTCATGAGCAGGCAATCTCGCACTCCTGTCAGGCGGGGGCATGCCAGAGCTGCATGCTCCGTCTGGTGGAGGGAGAGGTTTCCGATGAGGCACAAATAGGCCTTAAAGACACATTGAAGGTGAGAGGGTGTTTTTTGTCATGCCAGTGCGTTCCGGAAGGGGAGATGAAACTCGTTCGGGCTGACGGGGATGATCTTTGTATAGAGGCGGCCATACAGGAGAAGGGTTATCTCAATCACAATACGATGATTTTGCGTCTTAAATCCTCTGCCGCGATTGAAGAATGCAAGCCGGGGCAATACTTTACGCTGATAACGCCGGATAATGTTGACCGTTGTTACTCTATTGCCAATGACCCTTCCGTGGATGGTTTTGTGGAATTTCATGTTCGCCTGATTCCCAATGGGGCAATGTGTGAATGGCTTAAAAACACTGCGCAAGTCGGGATGAGTGTCAAGCTGCGCGGCCCGGCGGGGGAGTGTTTTTATGTCGGGGATCAGGATAAATCCTATCCTCTGGTTCTGGCCGGTACGGGTACGGGGTTGGCGCCCTTATATGGTATTGTCAGAGATGCCCTGCAGCAGGGGCATGTGGGGCCGATGATTTTGTATCATGGCGCATTGGTCGAGAAAGATCTTTACCTTGTAGCGGAACTCAACGCGCTGGCCGGGCAATATAAAAATTTTTCTTACAGGCCCTGCGTTCTCAGGGGGGAGGCCGGGCAGTTCTATACAGCGGGTCATATTGAGGACGTCGTTTTGCAGGAGCTTCCCGAAGATAAGGCGGCGACACGGCTGTATCTTTGCGGCGCGATGGAGTTTGTGGCTTCTCTTAGAAAAAAAGCGTTTTTGCACGGGCTTTCTTCCCGGCTGATTTGTTCCGATTCTTTCACCTGATTTTTGGTTTTTGAGCGTGTTTGCCTCTTACGGGTGCCTTGCTCAGAGCATCCGTTACGCACCGTGTTTTTTTTGTGTCAGGGTAATCATATTGCATAGCACAAATAATTTTGGAAAACCAGTCTTGTTCTTAATTTTTTTTTAGGGCTGTATGTTCGCGACTGGTTTTCAGCAACCCTTAAAGGAGGATTTTTATGAAGCCTTGTTTTAATGTCTCTACTGCAATTCCCGGGCCGAGGTCCGGTTCATGTTCTGTATTTCTGGTGGCCGCTTTAGCGGTCTTTTTTTTGCCCTCAGCGGTACAGGCCAGAGATAATATCCACATTGTCGGCTCTTCGACGGTTTACCCCTTTACCACGGTGGTGGCTGAGGAATTTGGTAAAACTACTGGTTTTAGTGCCCCTATCGTTGAATCTACCGGTACGGGCGGCGGTATCAAGCTGTTGTGCGGCGGTGTTGGCGAGAGCTTTCCGGATATGGCCAATGCTTCGCGGGCGATTAAAGAAAGCGAGCTTAAGCTTTGTGCCGATAACGGTGTTAAAGATGTAACCGAAATCAAGATCGGTTATGACGGCATCATTATTGCCAATTCCAAGGAGAAAGAGCTCTACGATCTTTCCAAGCAGCAGATCTTTTCGGCCTTGGCAAAACAGGTTCCCGGCAAGGACGGGAAGCTGGTGAACAATCCTTATAAAATGTGGAGTGAGATTGATCCGGCTTTGCCAGCGGTGAAGATCGAGGTATACGGCCCGCCTACAACATCGGGAACGCGTGATGCCTTTGTTGAATTGGTGATGGAAAAAGCCTGCGCGGGTGAAGAGGCCTTCAAGGCTGCCTGGCCCGAAGAGGAAATGCGTAAGAAGAATTGTCATTTAATGCGTGAGGATGGTCACTACATTGAATCGGGTGAAAATGACAATTTGATTGTACAAAAACTCCGCAGTAATCCTCAAGCCTTCGGTATTTTCGGCTACAGCTTCCTTGAGCAAAATCTAGATACGCTTAATGGAAATCTGGTTGACGGTGTTGAGCCGACCTTTGAGGCCATTGCTGACGGCTCCTATCCGGTAGCGCGGCCTTTGTTTATCTATGCGAAGAACAAGCATGTGGATTTTGCACCGGGCATTCGGGAGTTTCTGAAAGAGCTGGTCAGTGACAAGGCCGCCGGTATGGATGGCTATCTGGCTGTGAAGGGACTTATTCCCTTGCCTGAAGAAGAGCTTCAGGAAATGCAAAAGCGCGTTAGCGATGCGTTTTCGGTGAAGAAGTAACGTTTGGAATAATTGGGACAATAATTATCATAATATAACGGAGAATGAACATTATGAGAAATTATCTTTTAACATCGGCAGCCGCTCTTATGATCATGGGATCTTCCGCTTATGCAGCGGAGCCCATGAATATGGAGCAAATGCAAAGCCAGCTTGAGGCTCTTTCGCAGCAGGTTGAAAAACTCAGCGCTGTGGTGGAGCAGCAAAATCGCTTGATTATGAGCCAGAAATCGAAAATAGAAATGCACGACACCACGATTGCGGAGCAGGAGCAGAAGGTTAGCGAACAATCCATGAAAATTGGAGAGATTGCAGCCATTGCCCCTGCGGCAGGCGGCACGCCCGATAAGGATGCGGTCAAGATCAGCATGAAACCCGGCCCCAAATTTGAATCGGCGGATGGTCAGTATTCCTTCCAGCCAACGGGCAGAATGCATCTGGATTTCACCCACTTTGAAGATGACAAGCGGGATAATCCCGACGGTGCGAATTTGCGCCGGGCCCGTCTGGGGGCCAAGGGCGATATTGGTGAGGATCTCAATTATAAAATTGAGCTCGATTTTGGTGGTGAATCTACTAATTTGAAGGATGCTTATCTGGCCTATACCGGGCTGGGGTTCGCCGATATCGTGCTGGGGAATGCAAAACCACCCATGGGGATGGAGCAGGCTACCAGCTCTAACTATATCACCATGATTGAAAGATCACCGGTGACGAATGCCTTTACGCGCGGTGAAATTCTGGGTGGTGCGCTTAAGGGCGGTGGTGAAAACTGGTCGTTGGCGGGCGGTGTCTATAATGAAGATGCTGGCGTGAATACGAGCGATGATGAAGGCGTTTCAGCGGAAATGCGTGGATCTGTTGATCTGTTGCCCGGTGATAATGTGCTGCATGTCGGTCTGGGCGGAAGCTTGCGTACGCCCAATGCCACTTCTGAGAGTGTATCTCTGGGCGGGAAGCCTGCTGGAACGGGGAGTAATTTGATCTCCACCGGCACGATCGCCAATGTGGATTCCTCTCGTGTTCTAGGGGTTGAGCTGGCCGGGGCTTTCGGTCCGTTCTCCGTACAGGGGGAGTATATGAACTATGCCATCGACCGTGATTCGGGGAGTGACCCTGAATTTGATGGATGGTATGCGCAAGCCAGCTATCTTCTGACTGGGGAAAGCCGCCCTTATAAGGGTAGTACGGGCACATTTGGCCGGGTTAAACCGGCGCGGCCCTTTAGCCTGAAAAATGGAACGCCCGGTGCGTGGGAAGTTGCGGCGCGTGTGGATCAGCTTGATCTGAACGATGCAGGTGCGGGCGTTGCCGGCGGTAAAATGACGGACTGGACGCTTGGCGTAAACTGGTATATGACGGACAACGTTCGTATGATGCTGGATTACGTAAGCGTTGATACAGACGACAATGCGGTTATCGCCAATGATGATCCTGCCGTTGTCACCTTACGGACGCAGTGGGATTTTTAAGGGATTATTTATACGGTGAAAAAATCCGATTTTTTGATTAAGTCCTTTCTTTTGATCAGCACTGTGGCCTCAATTCTGGTCACAGTGCTGATCATTCTTTCTGTCTTTTCGGAGACCATGCGTTTCTTCTCCTTTGTGTCCCCTTTGGAGTTTTTCTTTGGAACACAATGGAGTCCGCAAACGGCGATTCGGCCAGATCAGGCAGGCAGTTCCGGCGCGTTTGGCGCGGTGCCAATCTTTACCGGGACGGTGTTGATTACTTTTGTGGCTATGCTTGTGGCGACGCCTTTGGGGCTATTGTCGGCCATTTATCTCTCTATCTACGCCAGCCCGGCTTTTCGCAACGGTTTTAAGCCCATTCTTGAGATTCTGGCCGGGGTACCGACGGTTATTTACGGTTATTTCGCCGTTGTGGCGTTTTCGCCTTTGCTGCGTATGCTGGGCGAAACGCTCGATATCCCCATTGCCTCGGAAAGTGCGCTTTCCGCCGGGATTGTCATGGGGATTATGATTACGCCCTTTATCATGTCGCTTTCCGAAGATGTGATGAGCGCGGTGCCAAAATCGCTTGTTTACGGCTCTTTGGCGATGGGGGCTACGCCCTCGGAAACCGTTTGGCGCGTGATTGTTCCTGCGGCGCTGCCCGGTATTATGGGCGCGGTGTTGCTGGGGATTTCCCGCGGCATTGGTGAGACGATGATTGTGGTGATGGCCGCCGGGCTTAATGCGAATTTAACCGCCAATCCTCTGGAGGCGGTAACCACGGCCACGGTGCAGATTGTGACCTTGCTGGTCGGGGATCATGAATTTGACAGTCCGAAAACACTGGCGGCGTTTGCGCTGGGCTTTTCGCTGTTTTTCATGACCTTGCTGCTGAATATGGCGGCGCAGTTTATCGTTAAAAGATACAGGGAACGCTATGTTTAGTTTTGCAGGGCGGCGCGCCAAGATTGCCATCAGGCGCATGCAGAAGAACAAAAATCCGTTTATTTTCTCGCGCGGGAAAACGCCAGCGCAAAAATGGATGGTGCGGCGTAAAAAACGTGAAAAATGGTTTCGGCGCTGCGGGCTGGCTTCTATTTTAATTTCGCTCATGTTTTTAGGTGGGCTCATCCTCAGTGTTATCGGTAATGGTTATACGGCCTTTACGCGGGTTCAGATTTTGCTGCCGGTTGAGTTTTCGGCGGATATTATAGATCCGGAGGGCACGCGCACGGTAGCGGCCCTTTCCGGCGCTGATTACCGCAAGTTAATTCGAAACTCTTTGGCAAAACTTTTTCCTGAGGCTGAAACCCGGCGTGAGCAGATGGATTTGCATGCGTTGATCAGTAAGGGCGCGTATTATAAAATCCGCCGCATGGTTATGGAGGATCCTTCCCTGATCGGGCAGAGCCATGATTTGTGGCTGCCGGCGGCCAGCAATGTTGATCTGTTTATAAAGCGTCATTCAATGTCCTCGGATGCCGGGCTGGGGAATTATAAGATTAATGCCATGCAGTATGCCTGGTTGAAGCAATTGATTGAGGGCAAGCGCCTGCGCAAAGTCTTTAACACCACGTTCTTTACCAGTGGTGATTCTCAAGAGCCGGAACAGGCCGGGATATTGAGCAGTATAACGGGTTCCCTTTTGACCATTCTGGTCTGTATTTTCTGTGCGTTTCCGATGGGCGTGGCAACGGCTTTGTATCTGGAGGAGTTTGCGCGCGAAAACTGGTTTACCGATCTGATAGAAATCAACATCAATAATCTGGCGGCTGTGCCTTCGATTATTTACGGTCTTTTGGGGCTTTCCGTCTATATCAACATCATGGGGATGCCGCGTTCTTCCGCGCTTGTCGGCGGTCTTGTGCTGGCGCTTTTGGTGTTGCCGGTTATTGTGATTGCCACGCGTAATGCGCTGCGGGCTGTCCCGCCCTCTATTCGTTATGCCGCGCTGGCCATGGGGGCAACGCCGGTACAGGTGGCGGTTCATCATACCTTTATATATGCCCTGCCGGGGATTATGACCGGGTTTATTCTAAGTATTGCCAGAGCGCTTGGTGAAACATCGCCGTTGTTGATGATCGGGATGGTGGCGTTTGTGACCGATGTGCCGCGCTCGCTGGTTGATCCTTCAACGACGTTGCCGGTGCAGATTTATCTTTGGACCAACAATCCGGAAACCGGATTTGTTGAAAATACGGCGGCGGCAATCATGGTTTTGCTTGTGGTTTTGGTGTGTATCAATGTGCTGGCCGGATGGGTTCGCCGGCGGTTTGAAATAAAATGGTGAGGGAATGAATATGAATGCTGTTGTTGATCGGAAAAAACCGGCCTCTCGAACTCGCGGAGAAGCCGTCCGCATGGAGGCTAAAGGCCTGAATGTTTTCTATGGATTGAAGCAGGCTTTGTTTGACGTGGATTTGCGGGTGCGGACGAATAAGGTGACCGCGTTGATCGGCCCGTCCGGTTGCGGCAAGTCCACGTTTTTACGCTGTCTAAACCGTATGAATGATGTGGTGGAGGGGTGCCGCGTTGACGGAACGGTGATATTGGATGGGTATAATATATACGAGCGTTCCGTTGATGTTATCTTGCTGCGGCAGAAGGTCGGAATGGTGTTTCAAAAGCCAAATCCCTTTCCTAAATCAATATATGAAAATGTGGCTTATGGGCCGCGTATTCACCGTACGGTGCGCGGTCAGGCTGATATGGATATTCTTGTTGAGAAAACACTGGCCCGCGTGGGGCTGTGGGATGAAGTGAAAGACAGGCTGGCGGCGCCAGGGACATCTCTATCCGGCGGCCAGCAGCAACGCCTGTGTATTGCGCGCGCGATTGCAACGGAACCGGAAGTGATCTTGATGGATGAACCCTGCTCGGCGCTGGACCCGATTGCTACGGCCCGGATTGAGGAGTTGATGCGGGAGCTGGAGAAAAGATTTACGATCGTGATCGTGACCCATTCCATGCAGCAGGCCGAAAGGCTTTCTGATGATACGGCCTTTTTTCACATGGGGCGCATTATTGAATCCGGCCCGACGGCGGGTATTTTCAACAATCCCGTCAATCAGCAGACGCAGGATTACATTGACGGTAAGTTTGGTTAATTTTTGATTTTAAAGACCCAGACTGTGAAGAAGTGCTCTATCCGCGCCTTGCGGATTTTTACGAATATTCTCATAGTGCGCGGTCATGGGAACGGAGCCTTTTTCATCACGGCAGGCTGAAATCATCTCCGCACGGGTGATGGCGCGCATCTCGCGGTTGTATCCTTCCGGATCGAACAGGACTAATTCGGTATCATGGGGGACTTCAAAGATTACAGAGGTCAAAATGTTGACATTTGTTCCGCTGTCATTGATTAAGCCTCTGTCCACAGCAATCGGCTCCCCTTCCGCATTATTATACTGGATTGGCCGGTAATATTCTTCATCGGAAGGGTTGTCTATGAGCATTGGATAGTATGGTTCTATGCTACGCCCCGCGTGCGGGCTTTCTTGTTTTGTAAGATAGGTCTGTGCTTCGATTATACGGTTTTGGAAGGCTTCTACGGCTTTGTTGAATTTTTTTACCGTTGACGATTTTGGGCATGTCTCCATAAATGGTGAAAATAATATTTTTTCGTCAGCCGGGCGGTAAGCAAAATTTAAGCTGGTGTTCAGACTATCTGCACGAATATTGATGATATTTGGGTTCTCGTTGATCATGTCTTGCGTGATGAGGGTGCTTGGCTGCGCCAGTTTTCCGTTGCTGGGGCCATGGGTTTTAACGGCAACGAGTTGTTTTGGCTCCTCTAGGGAGCCTTCCGTCCAGATAAAGCTGCCTGTGCCGATGAGGCGCAAATCAGGGTTAAGGCTATAGCGCTCCGGCCCGCCATTTTCCTTGTTGTCCCAATTTTGCCGTAAAATTCCCAGTTTTTTGGGATGTTTTACTTTAAAGTTATCGAGATCATACGCGCTTTGAAAAACAGGCGGTGCATTTTTTGCGGGCTGTACAGTCAAGATTCCTGATTGCGCCGTGAAAACATGAAAAAGCTGGTAAACGGGTTGTTCGTACATAATTGAGTTACACTTTTAGCTTAGGTTTATCGCTATGTTCTAGTAAATTATTTATTATATGTCAAATAAAATCTAGGTTGAACGATATTAATTATATTGCCCACAGGATTTTAAGGCTGTTACGCGGGTGCTTTTTGTTGAGGCGCAATAGTCGAGTATTCGCCGAGTTTCTTTAAAATCTCGCTCTTTTTAGCTTTTTTTGGAAATTGGTAAGAGAAACAAGCCTCTTGACTGTGTAAGTGGACATCTTTAGCGTCAGCGAATTATATACACGAGACCGGAGGTCAAGAATGACTCGTATTTCATTTAAGAATTTAGGAATTTTTGCGTTTACATTATTATCATCGGCTTCGTTGTCGTTTGTGTCTTCTGCACAGGCTGGTGATACGCTGCAAAGTCTGATTACAGAAGGTGAGTTTACCGGACAAATTCGCTATCGTTATGAGCATGTCGATCAAGATGGCCCTGCGCCTGTGGTTGATGAAGCCAGAGCCTCTACCGTTCGGACAAATCTTGGCTTTAAAACCGGGAAGTTTATGGATTTCCAAGCTCTTTTAGAGGCGCAGTTGGTTAAAACCATCGGGGCTAACGATTTTAACGATGCCGTTAACGGTCAGACTAATTTCCCAGTCGTGGCTGATGCCGATAATAATGAGATTAATCAGGCCTGGATTACTTATACGGGTCTGCCGGGGACTGAATTTAAATTGGGTCGTCAGGCAATGAATCTGGATAATGAGCGTTTCATAGGCACGAGCGGCTGGCGCCAGAATGATCAAACTTTTGATAGTGCCATGGTGACCTATACCGGGCTTGATCGTTTGACGTTGCAGTATGCTTATATCTGGAATGTGAACCGGATTTTTGGCGACGATCATCCTCTTGGTGATCTGGATTCCGAAAGCCATATCATCCGTGCCGGTTATAAATTCACCGATTGGTTGAATGTTATGGGGTATGGTTATTTGCTTGATTTTGACCGTCTGGCCAGCAGTTCAAGCTCCACCTACGGTCTGCGTGCCAGTGGTGAAGCGCCGTTGGGTGAGAAGGTCAGCTTTGTTTATGAAGCTGAGTGGGCGCATCAGAATGATCGGGGTAATAACCCGGCCTCAACGAGTGAAAACTACTACCACATCTCTCCGGGGATTAAGATTCACGGCTTGACGGCTAAAATCGGTTATGAAGAGTTGGGCGGGAATGGTACATCTTCTTTCCAGACGCCTTTAGGGACTTTGCACAAATTTAACGGCTGGGCCGATAAATTTGGCACAACACCGGCTGCGGGTCTTGAGGATTCTTACGTCATGCTCTCTTACAAGCTTAGTGATGTGCATGAGTGGCTTAACAATATTGAATTGACTGGTTTTTACCATGATTTCAGTGGTGATGAGAGCGGAGATTTCGGTTCCGAGATTGATCTTTCGATTGGAAGAACCTTCAAATTCCCCGAAACTTACCCGTTTACCTCGATGAATTTGACCCTGAAATACAGCGATTATGATGCCGAGGATGCGCCCTATACGGATACGCAAAAGACCTGGTTTCAGATGACCTTGAATTTCTAAACACAGCATTTTTAATGCACCCCCGGTTTTCAGGTTTTTTGTAAGCCTGTTTTCCGGGGGTGTTTTTTTTAAGAGCCCTTGTGCCCTGCGCTTAATTTATTTGCTTTTATGCGTAGAATTTTTAAAGGTGAGGGTGCGGAAATGAATAAAGGGTCCCTGCTTCAATGAG
>JADLAT010000021.1 GCA_020848095.1 Alphaproteobacteria bacterium
AAGCATTTTCCTCTATTTTTGAAGGAGTGCGAATGGCGCTTTAATAACAGTGACCCAGCAGATCAATTATAACAGCTAAAGCAATGGGTTAGGAAAAATATAGGCTAATTATCTAGGACAGCCCCTAGATTATTATAAGTCCAGAGCCTAAAACCCAATACCACCAAGCGATAGAGATAACAGGTTCGAACACATCCTAACGAATACTAAGAGTTTCCAGAATAAATCATAATCCTTTGGTCGGGTGTTCAAATCACCCCAGAGCCACCATTTCTTCCTTTAAAAATCCGCACACTTGCTTCCAGAGATCGCATTCCTTGTATTGAACACTGTAACCGATCTACTCTATGCATCAGACACATCCTGTAAAAACAATGTTTAAACGATGAAACCCTATTTTAAGATTTTCAGAAGAAAACCACTATTGTGCTCAAATTGCTTTACAGACGAAGGGTTAAAAATAGATGCCTTTCGAATCGGAGCAAAAAACCAAAAGAGATGTAGAAGCTGTGGGTCAACAACCGGAAGAAAGCTTCATAAAGGCCATATTCAAACCCTTGCTTACCGCTTTTTTGTGCGAGGAACTTTTAATAAAACAGAATATGGCGGCGCGCCTATAGTTCAATACAACGAACATCAATGCGGAGAAAACCAAATCCAATTCTCCTCTTGGCTTCAAGAAGATGCAAAGTTAATTGAACAAGCACTAAACATCGGCTTCTTTTTCTATGGCCCTCGTCTCTGGATGATAGGAGAAGTCGAACCCCTGAAAGATTTGCTAGAACCGAGCAAAAAAGAAGAAATTATAAAAAGAGTAATATCTGTATATCCAGAATATCAGCTTTCTGAGAATGAGAAATTTTATAGACTCAGAAAAAATCCCAAATCACCCGAAAAACACTCAGAATACGACAGTCCACCAAAAGAATTTCTAGGGAGTTACCGCTTAGATTCTCCCGAATTACCAATTCTATACGCGTCTCAAGACTTAGAAGTATGCATTCACGAATGCAGAGTAACCGTTGAGGATGAGCTTTTCGTAAGCACGCTTTCCCCCAAAAAGAATTTGCGACTTCTAGACCTTACAGAAATATTAGATGAAGATAACACTGAGTTTGAAAGCCTTGATATGGCCATACATATGTTATTTTGTGCAGAAAACCATTCTTACAGTATCTCGCGTGAGATCTCTCTAGCCGCTCAAAAAGCTGGTTTTGATGGCATAATATACCCTTCATATTTTAGCAACATAAGAACTGGCGCAATTCCATTCGACACAATCTACGGCCTATCAGTAAGAAGATTTCCTACATACAAAACATATGCGAAAGCAAAGACCATACCAAACATAGCTTTATTTGGGAGGCCAATAGCGAGCCATAAAGTGGTGGTGCAATGCATAAACAGGCTAGTACTCAATAAAATTTCTTACGGGTTCCAATTCGGCCCAGTAGAAACTCCCCCAACAAAAGAACAAGAAGAAAAATTACAAGCCTTTTTAAAAGACATAGAAAATAGTAAAAATGAATTTCCTGACCCGCTTGATACCTAACAGCTCCAGTTTAATGCCCCTTAGCAAAGCGGTGAAGAACGCCATGAAAGTGGAACATTCAGCGCAGTCTTATTTTTGGGTGGAAAACCTCAAGCTCGATACGAGTAACGTCATGTCGTTGGACATGTAATACCCAATAAAAAAGCCCGGCGAGAAGTTTCGCCAGGCTCTTTTTATAAAACGGCAATTACTTTTGGTTATTGCGTTTATTTTCTTGAGCAGGATGGCGCTCGCCAGCTTCGTTTTTGGCGCGAGGCTCATTTTTATTGGTTTGGTTTTTTGCTCTGTCGTCTGTGTTTTGTGTATCAGGTCTAGCCATAATATTTTCCTTTTTAAGTTTGAGTTTTAGGGTTTAGAGGCCTAGCAAACACACCGGGATTTAAAAAGTTCCGCAAAATTTAAATTTCCGGAAATCCGGGCGCCGCCCAAAGGTTTTTTTCAATCTGGGCGCGGCTTTTACCCGCGCGTGACATATCCATGCCCGCAAATCCTGTGGATACCCCCTGTGCTTTGACATTTGAAATGGTATAAAGCCTTATGCGCATTTTAGTGGTTGAAGATGACACGATGATTGGTGAGGGGCTTCAAAAGGGCCTTAAGCAAAGCGGTTATGCTGTGGACTGGGTGCAGGATGGACGCTCGGCCGCGCTGGCCATTGTGAGCCAGCCCTATGATCTTATGATCCTTGATCTTGGCCTGCCTGAGCAATCTGGTATGTCTGTGCTGCAGGATATGCGCAAGAGCCATAATGACACGCCTGTTTTGATCCTGACGGCGCGCGATGGGATTCATGACAAGGTTTCCGGTCTGGACAGCGGCGCAGATGATTATATGTTAAAGCCATTTGCGCTGGAGGAGTTGGAAGCCCGAATACGAATGATCACCCGCCGCAAAGCCGGGCATGCCCAGCCTGTTTTAAAACGCGGCGCAATCTCTTTGAATCCCGCCACGCATGAAGTTTTTTTTAAAAACGCAAAAATAGCTCTGTCCGGACGCGAGTTTTCTTTGCTTCACGATCTGATGAAGCGCCCCGGTGCGGTCTTGTCCAAAGACCAGCTAGAAGAAAGCCTGTATGGCTGGAACGAGGAAATTTCCAGCAACGCCATAGAGGTGCACATTCACCAGATCCGGAAAAAAATGGGAAATGATGTCATCAAAAACATTCGCAACGTGGGATATACGCTGCAAACCGCGGAAAAAGATACAAAGTGAAATCCATACAAAAACAGCTCATGCTCTCTATTCTGGCCATTATCTGCCTCAGCACCGTTATTATGGTCGCCATTACCTATTATGAGCTTAAAGAAGAACTGGACGAGCTTTTTGATGAAAACATGGTGCAGGTCGCACAGGCGATTGCGGTGCATGAGCTTGCGCAGAAAACGCAGATCCCGCAGGGGCAAGGCACCAGAAATAAGCTTAAAGGCGAAGAAGAGTTTTTGATCCAGATCTGGGATAAAGATACGCTGACCTATTCCTCTTTGCCTGCGCTGGCGCTTCCCTATCAAGGCGAGGGCGGCGTTAGAACGATTATACATGATCATCAGGAATGGCGGTACTACGGACTCTCACAAGGAGACTGGCTGATACAGGTTTCTCAGCCCTTACCGGAGCGCCATAGCGTCATATGGGAGATCTATTCTGAAATTTTAATCCCGATGCTCGTACAGTTTCCGATTTTACTGGGGGTTATCTGGTTTTTTGTGGGCTATGGCTTCAGGCCGCTGGGGCAAATCTCCTCTTCTATCGAAAAACGCAGCTCCGTTTTCCTGGATAAACTGCCCGAAGACAACGTGCCGCAAGAAGTCAGCGCCATGGTGGGCGCGCTAAATGATCTTTTTGAACGGCTTGATAAGGCTTTAAAAACCCAAAGGCGTTTTACCGCCGATGCGGCGCATGAACTGCGTACGCCCCTGACGGCTGTTATGTTGCAGCTGGATATATTGCGCCGGGCAAAATCGGAAGAAGAAAAGCAAGAAGCGGTCAAAGAACTCTATAAAGGCGTTGAGCGCAGTACGCATCTTGTCCAGCAATTGCTCGAGCTGGCACGGCAGGAACCGGATGCCACAGGCCTGCCGTTTGAGAGATGCGATTTACAAGATGTTTTAGAAGACGTTCTTGAACATTATAAACTTTTGGCCAGAGATAAACATATCACGCTCAAAACCTCGAACAGCAAAAGGGCGCATATTCAAGGCGATAAAAACGCTTTGTCCATTATGATCGGTAATCTTCTTAATAATGCCATTTTATACACCCAAAACGGCGGCATGGTTTCTTTGTCTATAACCGCCGCGCCGGGCCGCGTAATGCTCAGTGTTTCTGATAACGGCCCTGGCATCCCCGAAGAGGAAATCCCGCGTATATTTGATCGGTTTTACAGGGTCGTAGGGACCAAAACGACCGGCTCCGGCCTGGGGCTGTCTATCGTTAAAACCATTGCCGAGCATCATAATGCGGCCATCACTCTGGAGCAGGGACTGGAGGGCCGGGGCACGACCTTTAAACTGGTTTTTCCAGCTTAAGTTTACCTTAAGTTTTTAAATTCATGTTCTCGTATTGATAATAACTTTTGGTTGTTTGCTTATGATTACAGTGGTCGTTCCCGTTTACAATGAGATAGAAAATATAGAATCCTTGCTCGCGGAAATCAGCAAAGCGGCAGAAGAGATTCCTATAAGCGAAATTATTTATGTTGATGACAACAGCACGGATAATTCTTTTGATCTTCTGAAAAAATTAAGGCTGCAATATCCCGCGCTCAGAACCCTCCGCCATAAAAAGCAATCGGGTCAATCTGCCGCGCTTTGGACGGGGGTCAGGGCTGCGGGTAATGATCTTGTCGTGACAATGGATGGTGATGGGCAAAACAATCCTGCGGATATAAAGCTTCTTTATGAAGTTTATGAACGCCATAAGAAGGAACATCCTAAAACTATGATTTTAGGGGAGCGCAAAGAGCGCAATGACAGCTGGCTGCGCCGCGCATCTTCGCGCATTGCCAATAATATTCGCGGTAAACTGCTTAAGGACCAGACCAGGGACACCGGGTGCTCGCTCAAGCTTTTTCGGCGTAAGGATTATCTGAATTTGCCTTATTTTGATCATATGCATCGTTTCTTACCGGCCCTGATGATGCGCGATGGTGTAGGGCTTGCGCATGTGCCGGTCTCCCACCGTCCCCGCCTTCACGGACAGTCCAAATACGGTACGCTGGATCGCCTGTTTGTCGGCATCAGCGATATCAGGGGGGTTTTGTGGCTACAGCGCAGAGCGCGCCGCATTGATTTTAACGATGTCCATGAAGAGCTGAGCTAGGGGGCGAGGAAAACCATGTCATTTTCATTTCCCGCGCTTAGTGTTGATACCATCTGGCTTAGTGTTGGTTTTTTAGGTCAGGGCTTGTTCTTCATGCGCTTTTTTGTGCAGTGGATTGCCTCGGAAAAACAGGGCAGAAGTGTCATCCCCAACGCCTTTTGGTATTTCAGCCTCAGCGGCGGCGTAGTGTTGCTGGCCTATGCAATCTGGCGGCAAGATCCTGTATTTATGCTGGGGCAAAGTACGGGGCTTCTGATTTATGGCCGGAATTTATATTTTATTCGTAAAAAACCACCCGCACCTTCTGAACCTCTCGACACCGCCGATACGGTGGATGCATAGAAATTACATCCTTATGAAATACATGAATCTACAAACCCTTTGGCCTGCGGCCGCGATGTTGCTGCTGTTTTGCGCCGCCATTATTTTCCGCCCTTTACTGCCGATTGATGAGACGCGCTACATGGGCGTAGCGTGGGAAATGTGGCTGCGGCAGGATTGGTTGGCGCCTTTGACTGTCAATTTCCAGCCCTATCATCACAAGCCGCCAATGTTGTTCTGGATGATCAACGCCTCATGGTCCATTCTGGGCGTGAGCCGCGGGGCAGGATTATTGCCCATTGCGCTTGCGGCCACGGCTTGTGTTTACCTGACGAAAATTCTGGCGCAAAGGCTTTTTAAGCCGGAAGCGGGGCGTTTTGAAAACCTGCCTTTTCTGATGATCGGCAGCGTACCTTTCCTTATCTACAACACGCTGGTTATGTTCGATGTCACCTTGATGATGTTTATACTTTTGGCGCTGCTTGCCCTTGTGTCCTATGCCGAGAATAAAAAACCGGTATTCATTTTAGCCATGGCTCTGGCTCTGGGGTTGGGCGTTTTGGTCAAGGGGCCGGTTGCATGGCTCTATGTTATTTTTCCGGTGTTGCTGGGGCCATACTGGATGCAGAAAAAACAAGGCCTGCGCTCGTGGTATGGGGGCTGCGCCCTTGCGTTTGTCCTTTCGGTCATACCCGCTATCTTGTGGCTGATTCCGGTTCTTAAAGCCACAAATCCGGATTTTGCATTTTGGCTGGTCTGGGAGCAAACGGCGGGGCGCATCAGTGGTAAAATGGAAAACGCACACAGCAGACCTCTTTATTTTTATCTGCCGCTTATCCCGGTGCTCTTTCTACCGTGGGCACTGTTCCCTTCCTTCTGGGCGGCGATGCCACGCCTTAAGGCCCAGTTGAAAACAAGCATGGGGTTACGCTTTATTCTTTGCTGGTGCGTGCCGGTCGTGATTGCGTTTTCATTCATTGGCGGCAAACAACCGCATTACCTCATCCCGCTTTTGCCGGGGGTTTTGATCGTAATCGCTTATGGCATGAAAATGGATATGTGCCGGGTAAAAAATCTCTCTATCGCAATGGTCATTATGCTCATCCTTGGGCAGGCCATCGCGGCGCAAAGCATTTTTAAAAAATATGATCTCGAGCCCATTGCACATTACGTTCATGATCACGAAGATAAGGACTGGGCTTTTGTCCGGAAATACCAGGGTGAGCTGAGCTTTCTGGGCAGATTGCACAAACCACTCGAAGACCAGACAGGCGAAGAAATCAGAGATTGGTTTCAGATCCATCCGCAGGGCATGGCCGTTATCCGTTATGATAAGCCTGAAGAGATTGAAGACTTGGAAATGGTAACGAGCATCCCTTACAGGAGTAAAAGCATAGGCGTTTTTAAATCCAGAGATTAGGAGATATCTGCTCGTTTTTCTCTTTCCTGCTCCAACTGCCGTTTAACATCTCCCGGCGATCCGGTGCCGCGCGCCATTAAATCATAGGCAATCGGCACAATGAACAAGGTGAAAACCGTTGCGGCGCTGACCCCGAAAAGAATAACTATACCGATAGCCACCCGCGTTTCCGAGCCTGCACCGGTGGAGAGGATAAGCGGCACCGATCCGGCGATGGTGGTAATACCGGTCATGATAATCGGGCGCAGACGAATTTGTGAGGCCTGAATAAGGGCGGTGGAAAATTCCATCCCCTCATCCCGGAGCTGGTTCACAAATTCCACGATTAAAATTCCATTTTTTGCGGAAAGCCCGATCAGCATAATCAGGCCAATTTGCGTATACACGTTGAGAGAATTACCGGTGATATACAGCCCCGCCAACGCCCCGGCAATGGCGAGTGGGACAGTGAGAATAATGACAAACGGGTGAATGTAGCTTTCAAATTGCGCCGCGAGCACAAGAAAGACCACAACAAAACCCAACACAAATACAAACAGCAGGGAAGAGCCGCTGGTCTGATAATCGAGAGACTCGCCTTTATAGTCTATGGCCGCGCTTTCGGGCAGGAATTGCTGCGTTAGTGTGCGCAGATGGGTCAGCGCCTCGCCCAGTGAATACCCCTCCGCCAGCCCGGCCTCGATGGTAATCGCGCGTACGCGGTTATACCGGTTTAGCGATCCGGAATCGGCGTATTCCTCGATCCTGACCAGATTGGCCAGCGGAATCAGCTTGCCGCTGGAATCCGAGCGCACATAAATGTTTTGCATATCGGTGGGGGTACGCTGTTGATCGCGCTCGCCTTCCAAAATCACGTCGTATTCTTCACCCTCATCAATATAGGTGGTAACACGGCGGGAGCCGAGCATCGTCTCCAGCGTGCGGCCAATCGTCTGCACATTCACACCCAGATCAGCCGCCCGGTCTTTATTGATGGTAAGACGGAGTTGCGGCTTGGTTTCTTTATAATCACTGTCTATATCGGTCAGGCCCGGATTGTTCTCCTTGATTTTAGCAATAAGAATATCGCGCCATTGCGCTAGTTCCTCATACGTGCCGCCGCCCAGCACAAATTGCACAGGCTTTGATGTGCCGCCGCCGAAGCTTTGGCGCATAACCGGGAAAGTACGCACGCCGGGTAAATCGGAGAGTTTTCCGGCGATCTCACCCATGATCTTAAAACCGTTACGGCGCTGCGCCCAATCGCTCAGGGCCACAATCACAATCCCGTCATTGAAGCTGGCGAGTGTGCCGAAACTGCGCGGGGCGCGTACCAGAAGACGGCTAACCTCGCCGCTTTCAGTATAGGGCATAAGGCGGCGCTCAATTTCCTCTATATAGGCTTTTGTGTATTCGAAAGAGGCCCCTTCCGGGCCGTTTACCATCAGGAAAAATGCCCCGCGATCCTCCTTCGGGGCATATTCGGAAGGGATGGCGTTAAACAACAGCACCGAGCCCCCGACCAGACCGGCAAACACGATTAAAAGCAATACGCGGATTTTAAGCGCCCGTTTTAAAACACGCGTGTAGCCGTTGCTGAATTTCTGAAAAACATTGTCTATTTTTGTGCTGAAGCCGCCGCGCTCTGTTTTCCTAAGAATTTTGGAGGCCAGCATCGGGCACAGCGTGACCGCAACAAAGGTTGAAAAGGATACTGCCGCAACCATGGTAATGGCGAACTCGGTGAACAAACGGCCAAGATCACCCTCTAGAAACGTGATGGGCGCAAAGACCGCTATCAATACTAAAGTCGTGGCAATAACCGCAAAGCTCACCTGACGCGTGCCATAAAAGGCGGCAGAGAGCGGCGGCTCGCCCTCCTCAATACGGCGATAGATATTCTCCAGCACCACAATGGCATCATCCACCACCAGACCAATCGCCAGCACCAACGCCAGAAGCGTCAGCAGATTGATGGAAAATCCAAAAACATTCAGCACAATAAACGTTGCGATCAAGGAAACCGGAACCGTTACAGCCGGGATCAGCATGGCTCGCACGCTGCCCAGAAACAGATAAATAACGCCCACCACCAGGATCATGGCGATCAGCAGCGTTTTATAAACCTCAGCAATCGCGCCGCGAATAAAAACGGAAGTATCGTAAGAATTGATAAGCGCCATTCCCGGCGGCAAATTGGGCGATAACCGTGCGGCAAGATCAATTGCGGCCTGCGCCACCTCTATCGTATTGCCCTTTGATTGTTTGATAATCCCAAGCCCGACCATGGGCACATTATTGCCCCTGAAAAAAGTTCGTTTTTCGATAGCGGCTTTTTCAATACGCGCAATATCACCAAGCCGCACGAGATAATTATCCCCCCGCGCAATCACCAGCTTTGCAAAATCATCCGGATTTTGATAGCCGCGCTGAATTCGTGCGGTAAACTGCGTATTTACGGATTCAATACTGCCCGCCGGAAGCTCAACATTTTCAGAGCGCAGGGCATTTTCAACATCACCGACCGTTAAACCGCGTGCGGCCATCTTTGAACGGTCCAGCCAGACCCGCATGGAATACTCCAGCCCACCGCCAACCCGCACGCGTGCCACACCGGGCAAGACCGAAAAACGATCCTGCAGATAGCGTTTCGCGTAATCTGTAAGCTCCAGCATATCCAGACGGTCACTGGTCAGGTTGAGCCAGAGAATAACATCATCGCTGGAATCTGCTTTTTGAATATCCGGCGGGTCGGCTTCTTCGGGGAGATTATCTACTATGCCCGATACGCGGTCGCGTACGTCATTGGCGGCGGCCTCGATATCGCGGTCCACATCAAACTCGATATTTATGCGGGAGCGTCCATCAGAAGAGGTCGAGGAAATAAACTTAATGCCCTCCACCCCGGAGATGCGATCTTCGATCACTTCCGTGATGCGCGTTTCAACTACATTGGCCGATGCGCCTTGATAGCTGGTGTCCACGGACACAACCGGCGGGTCAATATCCGGATATTCCCGCAGCGGTAATTGCAGGAAAGACACAGCGCCGAATGCGATAAGCAACAGCGACATTACAGAGGCAAAAACCGGGCGTTTAACGGATATATCAGAGAGGATCATTTTATTTTTCGTCCGGCTTTGGTTCTAAAAGCTCGATCAGCGGCGTATCCTTATCCTTAAGGGCGCGTACGGTAATTTCCGTACCGTCACTGATTTTCACCGTTCCATCGACCACGATATGTTCGCCTTCGCGCAGGCCGGAGCGCACCTCAATCACGCCGGGTTTGCGCATGCCGATCTCAATTTTTGTTTGTTGCGCATAGGTTTTTCCATCCTTTTGCACGACCAGAAATACAAAATTATCGGCGCCGCGTTTTATCAAAGCCTCCTCCGGGATCAGGAGCGCTCTGCGCAGGTTTTTCTCTAAAATCACATTCATCAAAAGACCGGGCTTTAAAACGCCATCTTTATTTTCCACGATCGCACGCATTTTTACCGTACGGGTCACGGGGTCGATCTGTGTGTTGATGGTATGCACCACCCCCGCGAAAACGCGGTCGCCAAAGACCTCGACCTTACCCATAATGGGCATGCCGGCTTTCAGACTGGGCAGGAAAAGCGTCGGCACGTCAAAATCGATTTTGATCCGGCTCAAATCATCAATCGTTGTAATGACATCGCCGGGCTGGATCAATGCCCCCAGACTGACCTCCCGTAATCCCAAAACGCCATCAAAGGGGGCGGTGATGTTACGTTTTTCAATGCGGGCCTTGATTTCCTCTATGGAGGCCTGATTTTGCTTAAGAACGGCCAGACGCTCCTGCAGCGTCCCTTTAGAGAGCGCGCTTGTTTCCTGCAGCCCTTTAGCGCGGTCATAGGACGATTGCGCTTGAGACAAGGATGCCGTAGCGGAGCTTAATTCTGCTATTTCCTCGCTTTTATCAAGGCTGATTAACAGATCGCCTTTTTTGACCCTCTGCCCATCTTCGAAGTGTATTTCTGTAACTTTTTCCGCTGTATCGGCTGTGATGACAACGCTTTCGTTGGATTTTGTCGTGCCGAGGGCTTCGACGCTATCGGTAAAATTCTGCAGCGTTACCGGCGCCGCGAGGATGGAAACCGGCCCGTCAGGCCCGCGTTTTTGTGCCCAGGACGGGCCGCCCGCCAGACATAAAGCCAATAAAAATATAAAGTTAAACGCTTTTGGCATAGACCCTCGATCCCCGATTTTTGTACAGCAACAATATATGTTATACGGCAATTTTAACCAATGCCTTCGGTTTTTTATTTTAAGAGGGGGATGGGGGGACGGTTTTGAAAGAAGTGGGGGAATTGCTTAAATCGAGCGTTACTGTGCTTGTGATGAGGTGATTTCAAAAATTATTTCTCTTGAATATCCCCCTTTAATTCCTGCCTCCCATATTCTTTTCTCTGCTGTGACTTGAAGATAATTATTGAGCACGATATTACCTTCATCTTGCTTTAATAATTTTAAAAAAGATTGAGGAACATCTTCTGAAACAGCTTTTCTATAAAGGGTTACACATACAGTATCAAAAAATTTTTCTGATGAAACTGAATTATCGGGATTGTTTATATTCAGATATAATTTGAGCCGTGTTACAGCGCGCGCGTTGCCTTCGAGATAATACGAGACATTATCTTTCATCAAGATTTGCTCTCCAATTTCCAACATTCTGGAGCAAGCAGAATAGCCCTCTTCTTCAAAGCGCTGATAATAATCCCCTGCTATGATTTTATGCTCTTCTAAGAATTTCTGAGCCTTGTAAGGCGACCATCCATCTGAAGGTTCAATGACAGGTGGATTTTTCTCATAAATTTTTAAATCCTTTATGTCTCGAATACTTTCTTTAATCTCTGCCTTATTTCTCGGCGTAATGTTTTGAATACGTGAACCCCATCTTAACAAAAGATCCAAATCCGTAATAAATGCTAACAGCGCTTGAAACTTTGCGAACTTTCTTAGTTCTTCATCCTTAAAAATCCATTGCATCCGAATAAAAAAAGTTTCGTAAGTGGAATATGCATACAGTACATACAAAAATGGGGTAAAAAAAATGGATAAAAGAATAGGCGTTATAAAATCTTTGAGCGTTGCAACAGATGCGAAAACATTATAATCAACGAAAACCCCTTGAACAGCATGGTAGGCTATAACAATAAACGCTATACCGAGGATAACATTGCACAACTGTTCAGCCTTTTTGTATTCATCCCTTGACTCTGAATAAGCGCCAACCATCACGATCAAAGCTAAAAATGGCTGCAAAATAAGCTCGGCAATAAGCGAGAATGTCTTAAACGACACTAGGAATTCAACAAAAACCGTAACGCCAATTGAATCATGAAGCCATTTCTTGAAGAATATATGATGTTTTTCTTCTCTTTGAGAAGCCACTCTGAATATAGTGCTTATACCAACAAAAATTGACCAAATAACAGTATTTTTCAACTGACTTGTGTCCCAAAGATGCAAGTCTTCCAAGAAAAACACGAGAAAAGCCACATATACATAGTAAACAGCAAAAGCGACTATTATCACCCTCTCGGACAATATTTTTAGAATAGGCTTACATAATTTACGCCAGTCGCTCTTAAAAAGAATAGCTATGACAATCAATGCCACCCATATCATTAGAGCTAGTTCACGATTACTGAATGAACCAAAATTCAGCATGTCAATTATACCAAAATTTGCAAATTTCTTTGAGGTCAACAAAATTAAATCATTGATTTTACTATAATCTGGCAACTGCTTTGTAAAAATTAAAAATTAGGAACGCCCTGATTTAATGAACAAATCATATTTACCATCACTCCCACTCAATGGTGCCGGGGGGTTTGGAGGTGATGTCGTAGGTGACGCGGTTAATGCCGCGCACTTCGTTGATGATGCGCGTGGCGACGCGGCCTAAAAACCCGTGATCGAAGGGATAGTAATCCGCCGTCATGCCATCGGTCGAGGTTACCGCCCGCAGAGCGCAGGCGTAATCATAGCTGCGCCCGTCACCCATAACGCCCACGGTCTTGACGGGGAGCAGAACCGCGAAGGCCTGCCAGATGGCATCGTAGAGCCCGGCATTGCGGATTTCATCAAGATACACCGTATCGACCTTGCGCAATATATCGAGTTTCTCCGGCGTGATTTCACCGGGGATACGAATGGCAAGACCCGGCCCCGGAAACGGATGGCGTTTCACGAAATCCGGGTGCATACCCAGCTTAACCCCCAACACGCGCACTTCGTCCTTGAACAGCTCCCGCAGTGGCTCAACCAGTTTGAGATTCATCTTCTCCGGCAGACCGCCGACATTGTGATGGGATTTGATGGTCACGCTCGGCCCGCCGGTGAAGGACACGCTTTCAATCACATCGGGATAGAGCGTGCCTTGCGCCAGAAACGCCGCGCCGCCAACCCGCTTTGCGCAATCTTCGAACACATCAATAAACAGGCCGCCGATGGTCTTGCGCTTGGTCTCCGGATCGGAAATTCCGGCCAGTGCGGACAGGAATCTTTTGCTCGCATCTTCGTGGATCAGCGGGATGTTGTAATGGTTTTTAAACAGATCAACGACCTGCTGGCTTTCTCCGGCGCGCATCAGGCCGTTATCGACATAGATACAGGTGAGCTGATCGCCGATTGCCTCATGCAATAAAACAGCGGTTACGGAGGAATCCACCCCGCCCGAAAGCCCGCAAATGACCCTTTCCTTGCCAACCTGCGCCCGGATTTTGGCGATGGCTTCCTCGCGGAAGGCCGCCATTGTCCAATCGCCGGAGCAGCCCGATACTTTATGCGTGAAGTTTTTCAACAATTCCCCGCCGCGCGGCGTGTGCATGACTTCGGGATGAAACTGCACGGCGTAGAAACGGCGGCTCTCATCGGCGATCATGGCAAAGGGGGCGCCTTCGGATTTTCCGACAATCTCAAAACCGGGGGGGATTTTGGTAACGCGGTCGCCATGGCTCATCCAGACCTGCTCATGCGCGCCCTTGTCCCACACACCGTCCAGCAGCGCATTATGCGCCATAACATCCACGTAAGCACGGCCAAATTCGCGCGTATCGCCCGGTTCAACCTTTCCGCCCAATTGCTCGACCATGGTTTGCTGGCCATAGCAAATGCCCAGTACCGGCACATTCATCTCAAAAACACAGGCGGGGGCGCGGGGGGAATTTTCCTCCGTCACGCTGCACGGTCCGCCAGAGAGAATTATTCCCTTGGGGTTATAGGCTTTGATCCGGCTTTCCGGTGCATGATTAAACGGCCAGATTTCACAATACACACCCGATTCCCGAAGCCGCCGGGCGATAAGCTGCGTCACTTGTGAGCCGAAATCAAGAATCAGAATATGGTCATGGCGGGTTTCATTCAAAGGTGTCTGATTGGGTCTGGCCTGTGTCATTGTTATCTCTATCTCATGGAAAATTAAATCAAAACTAACCGCGCAAGCCCGATTATGCCAGCCCCCACGCCCGAAAATTTAGCGCGGCCATAAAGGCGGGGCAAGTTATGCTTGCATGTGTACCGAAAACCGATAGGCTAAATTCGGATTGAGATAAAGGAAATTATGTGATGAGCCAGCCAACCGTTTCTTTTGAGTTTTTTCCGCCCAAGACTGAAAAGGCCGCCGAGACCCTTTGGGAAGCGGTTCCTTTGCTGGCGGCGTTTGCTCCGCTTTACATGACGGTAACTTATGGTGCGGGCGGTTCTACCCGGGACGGGACTGTGGATACAATCGTGCGCATGGCGCAGGAAACCAACATTCCGGTGGGGGCGCATCTTACCTTTATCAACACGCCCAAGGACCAACTGCATGAATTCACCTCCGCGCTCTGGGCGGCGGGGATTCGGCATCTGATCGCCCTGCGCGGTGATATGCCGCCGGATTTACATTGGCCGCTCGACCCCGATAAAGAATATTTTCAATACACATCCGATTTTGTGGAGGGGTTAAAACGCTGGCACGATTTTGAAATCTCTGTTGGCTGCTACCCGGAAAAACATCCCGATGCCAAAACGCCGGAAGACGATATCCGGGCACTGAAATTAAAATGCGATGCGGGGGCCGACCGCGCGATTACGCAGTTTTTCTTTGATAACGATATTTACTATCGTTTCGTGGAAAAATGCCGCAAGGCGGGGATTGCAACGCCGATCTGCCCCGGCCTTTTGCCTATCCATGATTTCAAGAGCGTTTCAAGCTTCGCCGCGCGCTGTCAGGCGCATATTCCAGAGTGGTTAATTGCCCGGTTTGATGGGCTGGAAGACAAGCCGGAGGAGGCGCAGAAAGTCGCCACAGAGCTTTTGGTTCGTCAATCACAGGATCTGGCCGCGCAGGGCGTTGAGCACATTCATTATTACTGTATGAACAAGGCGCCGATTACAACTGAGGCCGTTCAATCTCTGGGCTATGCCAATGACGGGCAAATCAGAGGGATTGCAAAGCCGTTAAAGGCCAGCTAGTCTTTAATCCGTATTTTTATCGTTGCCTTTAATGTCAGCGGTTTTATTTCTTTGAAGTTTATATGTAAGGAGCTTGTCTTATGGTTTTGGCTACCAATCTTGGATTTCCCCGTATCGGCGATATGCGCCAGCTTAAAAAGGCCGTTGAGTCCTATTGGAAAGGCCAAAGCACGCAAGCCGAGCTTATTGCGGCGGGTAAAGAGATTCGCGCGCATAACTGGAAATTGCAGCAAAAAGCTGGCATAGCGCACATCCCCTCGAATGATTTTGCGTTCTATGACCAGATTCTGAACATGACCTGCGCGCTCGGCCTTGTGCCCTCCCGCTATAAATGGAACGGCGGCACAGTGGATATGGACACCTATTTCGCCATGGCCAGAGGCGCGCAAAAAGGCGGTCTGGACGTTACCGCGATGGAAATGACCAAATGGTATGACACGAACTACCATTACCTTGTTCCGGAATTTGAAGAGGGGATGAGCCCAAAACTCTCTACCCAGACTATTTTTGAGCAATATGAAGAAGCCAAGGCTCTGGGCATTGAAACCCGCCCGGTTCTGATCGGGCCGGCAACTTACGCTTTTCTCGGCAAGCCTCAGTATGAGAGCTTCAAGCACCTTGAATTCATACAAAAACTGATCCCGGTTTATAATGAAATTCTCGAAGGTCTGGCCCAGCGCGGGGCGAAATGGGTACAGATTGATGAGCCTGTGTTCTCGCTTGATCTGTGCGAAATCGGTCAGGGCACAATTAAAAAAGCCTATGATCTTTTGAAGAAACCCGCCGGGCTGAAAATTCTCATGGCGACCTATTTTGAATCCCTGCGCGAAAACGCAGAGCTGACTTTTGGTCTGCCGGTGGACGGAATTCACATTGATTTATGCCGCAATTCTGGCCGTGCCAACACCACCGCGAATAATCCGGAGAAGGACGTTGATCAGGCGCTGTCTCTGGCCGGTGATAAAGTGCTGTCTCTGGGCGTTGTGGATGGCCGTAATATCTGGAAAAACGATCTTTCAAAATCTCTGACACACATTGAAAAAGCTGTCGCTAAACTGGGTACTGATAAAGTTTTTGTCGCAGGCTCCTGCTCCTTGCTGCACACGCCGGTTGATCTGGCTTCCGAAAGCAAGCTGGATTCTGAATTGAAAAGCTGGCTGGCCTTTGCTACGCAGAAACTTGATGAAATTGCCGTACTGGCTAAGGGTGCAACCGAAGGCCGCGATGCCATTTCTTCTGCGCTTAAAGCCAGCGATGAGGCACAGACTTCCCGCAAAAGCTCCGCCCGGATTCACAATAAAGCCGTGGAAGAGCGTGCGCGCAGCATCACACCGGAAATGAAAACCCGTAAATCACCGTTTGCACAGCGTCAAAAGGTGCAGCATGCCGCGATGAATTTGCCGCTTTATCCGACAACCTCTATCGGCTCCTTCCCGCAAACACCGGAAATCCGCAAGGCGCGCGCTGATTATAAAGCCGGGCGCCTTGATGAGGCGTCCTACAAAAAGGCCATGAAGGATGAAATCAATCTGGTTGTGGATTATCAGCATAAAGTCGATATCGATGTTCTGGTTCATGGAGAGCCGGAACGTAACGACATGGTTGAGTATTTCGGGGAACAGCTCTCAGGATTTGCCTTTTCGCAATATGGCTGGGTGCAGTCTTACGGTTCACGCTGCGTCAAGCCGCCGATTATTTTCGGCGATGTGGCCCGCCCGGAACCGATGACGGTCGAATGGTCAAAATACGCGCAGGAACAAACAGACAAGATCATGAAAGGCATGCTCACAGGGCCGATCACCATCTTGCAATGGTCCTTTGTGCGCGACGATCAGCCCCGTAACGATACCGCCCGCCAGATTGCGCTGGCGATCCGGGACGAGGTGTCCGATCTTGAAAAAGCCGGTATCCGGATGATCCAGATTGATGAGGCCGCCTTCCGTGAAGGTTTGCCGTTGCGCCGTGCGGATTGGAAGGAATATCTTGATAATGCGGTTGAGAATTTCCGCATCACTTCGTGTTGCGTTGAGGATTCAACCCAAATTCATACGCATATGTGCTATTCGGAGTTTAACGATGTGATCGATTCCATCGGGGCGATGGATGCCGATGTAATCTCCATCGAAACTTCGCGTTCGCAGATGGAGCTTTTGGAAGCCTTCGTTAATTATAAATACCCCAACGAGATCGGGCCGGGCGTTTATGACATCCATTCACCGCGTGTTCCCTCTGTTGAGGAGATGGTTAATCTGCTGGAAAAGGCTAAGAAGGTTCTTAATGAGCGCCAGATCTGGGTTAACCCCGATTGCGGCCTGAAAACCAGAGGCTGGAAAGAAGTTGAGCCCGCGCTGAAGCACATGGTGGAGGCCGCCAAACAGATGCGTGCAAAATCAAAAGAAAGTGCGGCGGCCTAGATATTTTCAGGCATGCCGCCTTTTAAAGGATTATGTCTTGCCTCGGAGTATAGAGAATTGCATTATTATTGACATAATAAAAATTATGTTGTAGAATTCTGCTGGGCATGCAAAGAGGCACCTAACATATGGCATCTTTGAGAGAATTTAGAGCCAAGGCAACGATGCCATCTTATGTGCACGACAAGCGCATCTGGGGGGTGATCGTTGATAATGACGGTACTTTGTACAAAGAGCCTGAGGATGCGGATAAAACGCATAAGAAAGCCGCTGTTCTAGCGGTGCAGACCCTGCTTTTTTCCACGAAGGGCCTTGAGAAATCTCCCGAAGAAATTCAGTCTCTATTTAAAAAGAGCCAAGATCAATATGGCGGCTCTTTGGATATATTTGCACATGAATACGGCCTCAGCCTTTCCGAATTAAGAGAACAGCATTATCGTCATTTGATAGCAGAGGCTGAGAAAACAGGATTTTTTGACTCGCAGGAAACTCTGCATGACAGCCTGTCCCTCTTGCAACTTCACGATATAAATCTTTATATCGCCACACACGGCAATGAGAACTGGACACAACATACTTTAAAAAAAAGCGGCCTTTCGGCGCTTTTTAGAGACCAGAAAACGCACATCTGCAGAGATATATCAACACAGCCCGGGAAAAATCGCGGCCCTGAAATATATGAAAAAGTTCTGGATGTGGCCGGTGTATCCCGCTTTCAGAAAAAAGCCGTACGCGGCGTTCATTTTGCAATGGTTGAGGATGTCGCAGAGAATCTTCTGCATGCCAAAAAGCTTGGGATGATGACGGTTCTGCTGCAGGAAAAAGGAAAGCCGCCGCTCCGAAATGTTCCCCCTTACGTTGACGTTGTTTTACAGGACCGAAAAGATCTGGCCGCCATTATTCTTACAAGCAATCTTCATCATGAGAAAATGGCCGCTCCTCTACGCACATCCTCATTATCGCCAAAAGCACAGCATCAGATAAGGGGGCATATTTCTCGTATCTATGGCGAGGAAGACGGTAATCCCACCACTCCTGAGGCAAGGGATAAACCGGTATCTGCCGTTTCTGTGCTGATTCCTTCATAAAACCATCCAAAAACGCACGATTGTGCATAACATCAACAGAATGCGCATAAAGCCGATGGGCCGGATTACTTTCCGGCGCGGCATTGGCGGCCAGAAAATCAAACGGCGTTCCCATATCCAGCAACACACCCTCCGCAGTTTCCATGCTGAGATCAATGGCCATGGCTCTGGGGTGTGCGCCCGCACCGGGCGGGGAAAGCAAGCGCGGCTCCTCCAGCCATTGCGGGTTTTCCCGGACGCGGCGGGTCTGCAGCATTTTTTCCTGCGCTTCTACGGTACGCAAGCCATCATACAGAACAAGCCGATAGCCCGCCTTTACCGCCAAATCTGCCGCCCCCATCACTATGGAGGCCAGATCTTCGTGGAGCCATATTTTTGCCTCTGGCCTATAAATGCGCTCGCCGAATAAGAGATTATCCGCGCGCGCATAGGCACATTCTGTGCGCATGCCCGGATGATCCGCAGCAAGATCGTCCATGCAGATCAATGCCTCGGGAAGGATGGTCTGTAAAAGTTTTGTACCGGGCGCGCCCATCTCTATGCCGCTTTCAAAAATCATGCTTCAATATTTAGCTGGCTACTATTTAACTGATCGGGCCGCGCCAAGCCTCTGGACGGGCTGGGCGGTTTCCTATAAGTTTCTATTTCTGGTGCACAGGGTAACAATATTTGCGGATTTGCAAAATAGAAATTCGGTAAAGTTGGGCTTCATGAACGAACAAACAAACAGCATTTTAAACACTCGTTTTAATGTCTTTCTGGCCATTGGCCATGGGCTTCTCGTGTTTTTCGAGCGCACAGGCCGGCTGGTTAAATTTATTGCGCGGGCGCTTTATCATTGTTTTACGCCGCCATGGTTTCCCTCTCAATTGCTGCGCCAGCTTATTGATATCGGGTATTACTCCCTGCCTGTTGTTGGCATGACTGCTCTTTTTACCGGAATGGTGCTGGCGCTCCAGAGTTACACGGGCTTTGCCCGTTTTAATGCCGAGAGCGCAATTGCCGGAGTTGTTGTGCTTTCCGTCACGCGGGAGCTTTCTCCCGTGCTGGCCGGTTTGATGGTGGCGGGCCGGATTGGCGCGTCCATCGCGGCGGAAATCGGCACTATGCGGGTCACGGAACAGATAGACGCCCTGACCACACTTTCCGTTAATCCGTTTAAATACCTGATCGCGCCGCGCGTAATTGCCGCCACGCTCATGCTGCCGTTTTTGGTGTTGATCGGCGATATTATCGGGGTTTTCGGCGGGTATGTCGTTTCCATCTATAATCTGGGTTTTAACTCTTCCAGCTATCTCAGCCAGACCTGGGATATTGTAGAGACGATGGATGTTGTCTCCGGCCTGTATAAGGCTGCTGCATTTGGTTTTATCGTCGCCCTGATGGGGTGCTATCACGGCTTTAATTCAGGCCGGGGCGCACAAGGCGTGGGCGCGGCCACAACGAATGCGGTTGTCTCCTCTTCAATCTTTATCCTGATCTTCAATTATATCCTGACGCAGGTTTTCTTCTCATGAGTGAAAAAGCAATCGAAAAGCTGAAATTTTCAGGGGTTAAAAAATCGTTCGGTGCAAAACATGTCTTAAACGGCATTGACCTTAGCGTTGCCGAGGGAAAATCGCTGGTGATTATTGGCGGATCGGGGACCGGAAAATCGGTTATGCTCAAATGCGCCTTGGGTATTTTGCGCCCAGACAGCGGCTCTATTTTGGTTAATGGAGGGGAAACGGTCAATCTCGGGCATTCAGAACGCGATGAAATGATGCGTAAATTCGGCATGCTGTTTCAGGGCGGTGCGCTGTTTGATTCCCTGAATATCTGGGAGAATATTGCTTTTGGCCTTGTTCAGGGGCGAAAAATGAACCGCAAGGATGCTAAAGAGATTGCCATTGAAAAAATCAAGGCTGTGGGTCTAAAACCGGAAGTGGCCCATCTCTACCCCGCCGAGCTTTCCGGCGGCATGCAAAAGCGCGTAGGGCTGGCGCGGGCTGTGGCCACAAGCCCGGAGATTATATTCTTTGATGAGCCCACAACAGGGCTTGATCCGATCATGGCCGATGTGATTAACAACCTGATCGTTGAGCAGGTAAAATCTTTGGGCGCCACGGCACTTTCCATCACGCATGACATGGCCTCCGCCCGTAAAATTGCTGATTTTGTTGCGATGATCCATGAAGGGCGCATCGTGTGGCACGGCCCGGTCGGAGATCTTGATCACTCCGGCAATGCTTTTGTGGACCAGTTTATTCATGGCCGCGCAGATGGGCCTATTACGCGCCGCACCGCTTGAACAATGAAAAAATGAAATATCTTTGGTACGCATTTCTGGGTCTGTTTTCTCTTGGATTTCTGGGAATGCTGGCGGCTGTGGGCGTGGTTTTTTATACGTTCAGCTTTTATGCGAGCGATTTGCCAGACCATGCCCAGCTTAAAGATTATGAACCGCCAATTGTCACCCGGATTTACGCGGGGGACGGACGGCTTATGGCTGAGTTTGCGCAGGAAAAAAGAGTTTTTGTCCCGATAGAAAATATGCCCGCTCTGGTAAAACAAGCCTTTATTGCGGCGGAAGATCAGAACTTTTATACGCATGAAGGCGTTGATCCCATGGCTCTGGTCCGCGCGGCCAGTGTGTACGCCCGTCATTTAATGGGGCAGGATGTGACCGTCATCGGTGGCTCCACCATCACCCAGCAAGTGGTTAAAAATTTCCTGCTGACCAATGAACGCTCTTTCGAGCGCAAAATTAAAGAAGCCATCCTCGCTCACCGTATGGAACAGGCGATGAGTAAGGACCGGATTTTAGAGCTTTACCTGAATCAGATTTATCTGGGTGCGCGCTCTTACGGCGTGGCGGCGGCGGCCTTGCAATACTTCAACAAATCTCTGGAAGACCTCAATATCGCCGAAATGGCCTATCTGGCGGCCCTGCCGAAGGCTCCTAACAATTACAACCCGCAGCGCCATTATGACGCGGCGCTGGAGCGCCGGAACTGGGTTATCCGGCGGATGCTGGAAGATAAATACATAACGGCGGCAGAAGCCAAAACAGCGCGTGAATCTCCGCTTGAGGTTATTGATTCCGATGGCTCCGGCGTGGTGCGGGCGCCTTATTTTTCCGAGGAAGTCCGCCGTGATCTGGGGGATAAATACGGGCAGGACAGCCTTTACAAAGGCGGACTGGCGGTCAGAACCACCATTGACCCTGCATTACAGGAAATTGCCGTTGATGCCCTGCGCGACGGATTAATGTCCTATGATCAGCGTCATGGTTACCGCGGGCCGATCGAAACCTTTGATACTGTTTTAGACTGGGAAACAAAACTCTCTGCGGTTCCAAGACCCGCCGCCATGCTAGAGCGGTGGGACCTTGCGGTCGTGCTGGAGGCCGGCGCTGCAAAGGCCAAAATCGGTTTTCAAAGCGGCGCGGAAGGTGAGCTTACTCTGGCTGGTGTTCAATGGGCCCGGAAATATATCAATCAGGGTTATCAGCAAGGCCCGGAAATCAAAGCCGTTACCGATGTTCTTCAAAAGGGCGATGTCGTGATGGTGGAGCCAGAAGTCGGGAAAAAAGGACAATACGTCCTGCGCCAACCGCCGGATGTCCAGGGGGCGATCATCGCGCTGGATCCGCATACGGGGCGTGTTCTGGCCATGCAAGGGGGCTGGACCTACGGCATTTCCGAATTTAACCGCGCGACACAAGCCAAACGCCAGCCGGGGTCGGCCTTTAAGCCGTTCGTTTATCTGGCGGCGCTCGATAACGGGTTTACGCCCGCAACGCTGGTGATGGATGCCCCCTTTGTTATTGAGGATCGGCCCGGCCATTTCTGGAGCCCAACCAATTACAGCAATGAATATTACGGCCCCACGCCCATACGGGTCGGGGTTGAGAAATCAAGAAATCTTATGACTGTGCGGCTTGCCCATCATCTGGGCATAGACAAAATTGTTGAATACTCCAAGCGTTTTGGCATTGATGAACATATGCAGCCCAATTTGTCGAATGCTCTGGGCGCGGGCGAGACAACGCTTTTACAGCTTACGGCGGCTTATGCGGTTTTGGTGAATGGCGGTAAAAAAATCGTACCGTCCTTTATCGACCGTATTCAGGACCGGCGCGGCTCGACCATTTTTCGTCACGATGAACGCCAATGCGGTAATTGCGGCGCGCTTATTCGCTGGGACGGGCAAAATGCGCCGGATGTGCCCGATATACGCGAGCAGATTGCAGACCCGCGCACAGCCTATCAGATGGTTTCCATCCTCGAAGGGGTGGTGCAGCGGGGAACGGGCGTAAAGTTAAAAGAGCTGGGCCGGCCCCTGGCCGGAAAAACCGGCACGACCAACGAATCGAAAGATACGTGGTTTATCGGCTTTTCCCCCGATCTGGTTGTCGGGGTTTTTGTCGGCTTTGATGAACCGCGCTCCATGGGAAAGCGTGAAACAGGCTCTTCCGCCGCCTTGCCGATTTTCAAAACTTTTATGGAGCAAGCGCTTAAAGATCAGCCGATTTTACCCTTCCGTATGCCGCCCGGCATTCGCAATGTGCAAATCAATGCAACCACAGGCGCACGCGCGCAACCGGGGGATGCAAAAGTAATCTGGGAGGCTTTCGTAACGGGAACCGAGCCGACGGGCGATACCTATATTCTTGATGAAGGTGGAATTCGCCTGATGAACGGCCAGCCCGCCCCCTACGACAGCTATAGCGACCCTTACAGGCAGAATGATGAGTACGCGCCCGGTCCCGGTGCATACACCCCAAATGAAGAGAACGGATATAGCCCGTCTTCGCCGGGTGGCGGTATTCCCTCACCGCCTGATTTTTATCCGCGGCAACCCACCCCGGCCAATCCGCCGCCTTCTACGCAAGGTATTTACTAACTGGACAGCCCCAGAGGCGGGAGCCGATCAATACACCTCGCCTTCGGCTAGATGACCATCGGCATATACAGAGTCCAGATAGTCTTCACGCCGGGGCGTATCCGGATGCAACACTGCATAGGGCAAGTCGGTATCACGCGCATTCTCCCGCATCACGAACGGCACTAACCGGTGAAGATCGAGGAAATAATCAGCCTGACGGCGTAAATCATCGGCGACCATCGCCGGGTTGGTTTTTATCGTACTGACCACCGTTACCCGCTTGCCCTTGCGCTGCACGGCCTCAATCAAACGCCGGAAATCGCCATCGCCTGAAAACAGAAGGATGTGGTCCACGTGATCGGCCATTTCCATCATATCAATGGCCAGCTCTATATCCATATTGCCTTTGACCTTGCGGCGGCCCTGTGCATCGGTGAACTCCCGTGTCGGCTTGGTAACCATGGTGTAGCCGTTGTAATCCAGCCAGTCGACCAACGGGCGGATGGGGGAATATTCCTGATCCTCGACAAGGGCCGTATAGTAAAAAGCACGAACCAGACGGCTTTGACCAGCCAGCCAGTCAAGAAGCAGTTTATAGTCTATATCAAAGTCCAACCCTCTGGCGGCGGCATGCAAATTGGCCCCGTCAATAAAAGCTGCAACTTTCTCGCCCGCGTAAAAGGGGATACCAACTATTGCCTCTTGTTTCTGATGTTTCATGTGCATTTCCTAATACTCTTGTATGTCATTTTAGATTAGATTTTTTTAATGTAGGGCGAAAAAAACCTGAAACAAGCCTATCACTTTAAATATATATATGAAATACATCTTTTAAATATGTCATTCGATTTTACACCCCGCATGCAACATGCAGGATCAGACTTGCGTTCCTGCATAAAACCCCCTATATGTCTTCTAATCGTTAGCAAGGAAGAGAAAAATGGCACGCGTAACCGTAGAAGATTGTGTAGACAAAATTCCAAACCGTTTTGAGCTTGTGATGCTCGCCGCGCAAAGAGCACGCCGTATCGGCTCGGGCGCTGCGCTGACGTTACCGCGCGATAACGATAAAAACCCCGTTGTGGCTCTGCGCGAAATTGCAGGACAAAGCGTCGAGATTGACAATTTGAAAGAAGAGCTGGTGCGCTCTCATCAGCGCATGGTGGCCTTCGAAGAAGAAGAAGAAACCATCGACCTCATGGACGGGGAAGAAGAATGGAGCGCCATCGCCCGCAAGCAAGCGGAAAGCGAAGGTATCTATAGCGATGAAGAAGCCGGTGATGACGAGGAAGATGATTCCGATCCTTCTTTGGCCGATCTGGCCGGCGGCGACCCGGAAGACGCTTAAAACCTTATCTGACCCCGTGCATTTTAAAGAACGAGACTGCGCGGGCGTAAGGGCGCGGTTCCCAGAAATTTGTTGCGCCGCCTTCCTTTTTTATGTATATACGTAAAATGTATTTAAAAATGAGGTCCTTCGCTATGAAAAAATTTATTGCTGCTCTTCTTGTAATTTTCTCCCTCTCCGGACAGGCTTTGGCTGCGGATGAGTTTGGTCCCCGTTTTACAAATACAGCCCCCGGCGCCCTGGAAGATTCCGGCCTTGACCTGCTGGCTGAAGGCCAAGACCTGCTACAGGATATTGAACCCGCCGCCGGTAATCAAACGCCGGATTTGCCCCCTGAAACGCCGCAAAATACGCCAAATAGCTCTGAAAAACTCCCCGCTGAATGGCCTGCGGATATGAATGTTACCCCGAAATTTACTTCTGAACCGCTCCCCGTCACTGACGCGCAGCCCTAGAGCCACAAAACACACAGATTTTATAAATTATGCCGCCCCCCTTCCCAATATGGCGCTTATGCGGCATGATCGGGCCTGTTTTTATCCCAAAAGGCGGCTATAAACCCTATGCATCATGATCGCGTTCCCGCTTCTTTATTTTATGAAAGAGCTCTGGGCCTGTTTCTGGTTATTTCCCTGTGCCTGATTCCGGCCATTGCCGCTCTGGCTCCTCGGTTTCTGGCCTTTATGCCCGGCATTATCACAATTTCAGGCTTATTTCTTTACCGCGCCGCATTTAAAAGCTGGCCTTTATTCTCCAAGCCCATTTTTTTCTGGTTCCTCTCTTTTACCGTTCTCTGCGGGTTATCCGCCCTTTGGGGACTGGATAGTGCAATGATCGCCAAACGCACGCTTGGCATAGGGGTTTTGCTTCTGAGCGGGGTCGGACTTTTGGCGCTCGGCG
This sequence comes from Alphaproteobacteria bacterium, assembly GCA_020848095.1. Lineage (GTDB taxonomy): Bacteria > Pseudomonadota > Alphaproteobacteria > Micavibrionales > Micavibrionaceae > JADLAT01. Next base: position 25,700 of record JADLAT010000021.1, read on the forward strand.
CCTATATCCCGCAGGAAAAGCTCTTCAGATTTTTTCCTTTATCTTTTACAGGCGCGGCGACTCTATGCCTGCTGGACTTATACAGCAATGGCGGGATTTACGCCCTGTTTCACGATTTGCAAGGCGAAGAGTTCAACCCTTCGCAGCTCAACAGAGGGATTATCGCCCTCACACTCATGAGCTTTCCCGTCTTTTTTATGCTTTGGCCGCGCGGGCCTGTAGCAAAGCCGCCTTTTATCCTGATGGGTCTCGTGGCATTGCTCATGGCCGGAATTCTTTATAAAACGGATAGCCAGTCGGCGCAGCTGGGCTTTGCTACAGGTTTGCTGTTCTTTTTATTTTTTCCCTTTAAGCGGCGTATATTCTGGCTTGGACTGGCGGTTGCCCTTGCCTTACTGGTTTTACTGGCACCCTTGTTGTCACAATGGATGTTCTCCTCACTGGCGGCGCATGCAGGAGAAAACGCGTGGCTGGCACGTGGCTACGCACCGGACCGGATGGAGATCTGGGATTTTATTTCACGAAAAGCTCTGGAAAGCCCGGTCTATGGTTTCGGGCTGGAGGCCACGCGCCAGATCGAACATTTCGATACAAAAAATCTCTATACGCCCCTTGATCATGTCCTACACCCTCATAATGCGGTTTTGCAGATCTGGATCGAGTTTGGCGCCATAGGCGCACTTATGGCGAGCGCGTTTATAGTGTTTCTCTTACGCCGTTTATACAGACTAAATCCTGAAAGCCGAAAACTGGCTTTGTGCGTTTTTATGGCAACGATTGCCGCCGCCGTTGTCAGCTATGGCCTGTGGCAAGGGTGGTGGCTGGGTCTGTTTATGGTTTTGACCCTGTTTTGTCGTGTTTTTGCCATAGAAATCAATAAGGGTCTTGCGCAGAAGTTAATTTCTGGCAAGATAGTGCAGTCACAAAAGGACCTTAAGGATTTTTGATGTATCACGATGATAACTGGAATGCTGTTCAGGGCGATGAGCTAACCGGATTTCTCGAACAAATCAACCCGGTGGACGACAAATATCGCGTTTCTCCGGAAAGTACGCAGGTGCACTGGCGCATGCTGCCCTTTTATGATTCTGTGGCGCTGGTTCGCGTGCGGGACCCCAATTGGGCTAACCGGAAACTCTGCATTTATTATTTAACGGATCAAGGTAATCTTTTTCGTTTAAACGGCACGTCTCCGCCTATTCATGAGGTGAATGCCAAAGCGCCTATAAAAATAAGTGAGGCCAATATTTTAGACTATCTGCGCTTCTTCTGCTTCTTCGTGCGCGGCGAAGAAGGGCCGTTTTACGTGGCCGAAAGCATGGAAGACCCCAATATGCCTACGGAGATGGATGATACAACCCGCTCGGTTATCGAGGGGACAATCCGCCCGGCCTCCTTTGAAGGTATGAACGATCAAGGGCATTATCTTTGTGATGCGGTCGTATTTTATTCCAACGCTCTTTTTATCGCCAATTTTGCGGTACAGCCCACGGGTATGATCGAAATGCTTGATGATGAGCCGATTGCCGCCGATTTATCGGTACGGGTCGAAACGCCGGTTTCTTAATAAAACTCTTCTTCTCTTCGGAAACGCCTTGTGCCTACCTGCAACTTTTTGCGGCGTGGAAAGATATTTTGTGTTTACGCTTTTGTAAAAGCCGGTTCCTTTGCCGCCCTCTTTTTGCTATCCTTTAATTGTTCAACAGGCGTTCGCCCTTAAAAACATTCTCGCGTTTTTTCCAAGTTACTCGCTGCTCCCACCGTTTTAAAAACATGGTTACAATGCTGATGATCAAAAAACAGATTCTTTTTATCGCTTTTCTGGGAGCGTTTGGCTTTGGCCTTTCCGCCCCGCAGGCCTTTGCGCAGACGAGCCGCCTTTATTTCGCTGGCTATCTTGGTCTTAACAAGCTCAACGATGTCGGCTTTACCGAGAGCACCACCGCCAGTAATGGGGATTTAAAATTTGATAACGGATCGTCCTTTGCCGGGGCGCTTGGTATTCGTTTGACCCGCGGCCTGCGGCTGGAGGGGGAGTATTCCTATAGCAAGTCAGACCTTTCCAGTATCGATATCGGCGGTCTGGGGAATTTTGATATTGGCGGCGAATTTTCGAGAAAAATTGCTTTTGCCAATCTTTATTATGATTTTGACGTGCCATGGAAAGTTCAGCCCTTCGTTGGCGCCGGTATCGGTTATGGCTGGCATTCCGGCGAAGTAAACGATACCTCCGGCATGCTCAGTAATGCTTCGGGCGATGATGCGGGACTTATGTGGAATTTCGGCGGGGGCATTAAATATCGCCCACGCGAAGACATGGCCTTTACCGCCGGGTATCGCTTTGTAGATTCTGTCGGGCTGGATTTTGGAAACTACAAAACCGATTATAATGCGCATGAGTTTCGCATTGGCCTTGAATGGGACTTGCCCGTGGGCGGCGGTTATTAAATTCGGCTAGCCTCTGACAGGCTCAAAGCGTTTTAAGCCTTTACGCGCGTATGCGTACGCACATATTCCTGCACCGTTTTTAAGCTGTTTTTCATGGGCGTAAAGCGCTCAGGCCGACTTAAGAGATCGGACAACCGCTCAGGTAATTCAGGCCGTCTGCCGATGGCCTTTTCCACCGCATCGGGAAATTTTGCGGCATGGGCACAGGCCAAAGATACAATGGGAATTGATGGGTCATCCTTAAGCGCGAGCGCGCCCGAAAGCGCAACGGCGGTATGCGGGTCGATCACTTCTGCCGTTTCCTCATGGCACTGGCGAATAATGCGCAACGTATCTTCATCCGTACAGCGATGCGCGGTAAATTCGCGGCGGGCCTGGGCCATCAATTCATCATTCAGGCGGAATTGGCCATTCTTTTTGAACTCATTCATAATCTCCGTCAGTTTGAGCGTATCGCGCCCCAGGAGCTCAAAAAGATAACGCTCGAAATTGCTGGAAATCTGAATATCCATCGAGGGGCTGAGCGAGGCTTCCACATGGGTGATTTTCATCTCTCCGGTTTCAAAAAAACGCGTGAGGATATCGTTACGATTGGTGGAGACCACCAGCCGTTTAATCGGCAAACCCATCTTACGCGCAACGTGCGCGGCATAGACATTGCCAAAATTTCCCGTTGGAACGCTGTAGGATATTTCCCGCTCCGGCGCGCCCAGCGCTATGGCGCTCGTGAAGTAATAAACGACCTGCGCCATAATCCGCGCCCAGTTGATCGAATTGATGGCCGAGAGATTCATATCTGCGCGGAATTTTGCATCATTAAACATCGCCTTGACGAGACTCTGGCAATCGTCAAACGTGCCCTCAATGGCAATATTGTGCACATTATCGGCCATCACAGTTGTCATCTGGCGGCGCTGCACTTCCGAAACGCGGTTCAGCGGATGCAGGATAAAAATATCGACATTGTTGCAGGATTTGCACCCTTCGATTGCCGCCGAACCGGTATCACCCGATGTGGCGCCCACGATGGTTACGCGCTGTTTGTTCTTGGTTAAAACGTGATCGAACAAACGCCCCAAAAGTTGGAGCGCGACATCTTTAAAGGCAAGCGTCGGGCCCCGGTGCAACTCCATATTCCAGATCTGCGGCGATAGCTGCGCCAAAGGGGCGACGCTGGCGTGATCAAAAACATGGCCGGCATAGACCTCTTTTAAAATTTTGTTGAACGCGCCGTGATCAATGGACGTTCCAATAAAGGGCAGCATAACCTGCGCCGCGATTTCCGCGTAAGAGGCCCCCGCCATACGGTTCAGTGTTTTTGTATCAAAAACCGGCCAGCTTTCAGGCACAAAAAGTCCGCCATCGGGCGCAAGCCCGGCCAGCAAGACTTCTTCAAAATTCTTCGGCCCGGACTCTTTGGATGTTCCATGGCCGCGAGTGGAAATATAACGCGTCATAACGCCAAGTTTTATGGCGTTTTTCAAAGGGTGTCAACTGTGCTGCCATGCAGCCTCTTCGGCCCGTAATTTGTGCATTGCACTTCTACTTTTTGTGCGCTCTCTAAAAATGATGTAGATTGTCACTACTCGTAATTGTACAGGAGGAGCAGAACAATGAATGCGTGCACCATGGCCAATGGATCGGTCTTTTTTGCACCCGACGAAATCGAGCGTAAAGCCCATTCCACCTCCTATGTGGATATTGTCTCCGCGGTGAAGACAACGCCGGAAAAAAGCGCCCGCCGCTTTTCCCTGTTCGGGCGACGGAAAAAAACTGTGCCGACCGCACCCATCACACAAGACGGGGCAGAACGCCGTGCGCTCTGATTTAAAGAGCAAATAAGATCTTGCACTTTTAGGACCTGACCGTTAAAACTCCGGCATCTTTATCAAGGAGAAACGGTGTAATGGATATATCTAAAATATCAATTGGTGTGAATGTGCCCAACGAGGTGAATGTTATTATTGAGAACCCTATGGGCGGGATTCCGGTTAAATACGAAATCGACAAGGCCAGCGGCGCGATGTTTGTAGATCGCTTTTTGCATACGGCCATGTTCTATCCCGGTAATTACGGGTTTATCCCTCACACGCTTTCCGGCGATGGTGATCCGGTGGATGTTCTGGTCGTGGGGCGCACCCCGGTCATGCCCGGTGCGGTTATGTCCGTTCGCCCGGTCGGCGTTTTGCTGATGGAGGATGAGGCCGGTATGGATGAAAAAATTATCGCCGTTCCGGGTGATAAGCTGCACCCCTATCATGCCGATGTTAAAAACTATGATGATCTGCGCGAGATTAACCGCCAGACGATCGAGCATTTTTTCGAGCATTATAAAGACCTCGAAAAAGGTAAATGGGTTAAAACCCAGCGTTGGGGCAATGCAGCGGAAGCCTGTCAAATGATCCTTGACGGGATTGAGCGCGCAAAGGCGAAGGCCAACGCGGCCTAAGGCAAGGGCTTTCTATCCCTTTTTGTAGATACGGCGATAGCGGCGGCCAAGGCTGGTTAAAATCTCATAACCAATTGTGCCCGCCGCAGCGCCAAGCGCATCTGCGCTTTGATTTGCCCCCACAGCTTCGAGATAATCCCCCGCCTCCGGAAGCTCTCCCCCGGGAAGGGCTGAAAAATCCACGCTGATCAGGTCCATAGAAACACGCCCGCGTATGGGGCAAGGATAACCTTTCCAGAACAAAGTTCCCCGGTTTGAAAGACTGCGCGGCAAGCCATCGGCATAGCCAGCCGAAACCGTGCCGATGATTGATTCTTTATCGAAACGATACGTACCGTTGTATCCACATATTTCCCCCTTTTGCACGGTTTTGACCTGCAATATCTTTAAATCAAGGCATATAACCGGGCGCATGGGATTTTCCTGCTCCGGCAGCGGATTGAGGCCATAAAGCGCCATGCCGGGGCGCACCATATCAAAATGGTACGCATTGCTGCGAAAAATCCCGGACGAATTTGCCAGGGACATCGGGATGCCTGCAAAATATGCAGAGGCCCGCGTACGGAATTTCTCCCATTGGTGCGTATTCATTTCATGACCCGCTTCATCGCTACAGGCAAAATGGCTCATAATATAACGCAAATCCAGGGCAGCGGCGGCGGAAGCCATTGCGGAAAGATCCTTTTCCGGCGCGCCTATCCGGTTCATACCCGTTTCAATCTGGATAATGGCGGGAAGTCTTTTGCCTCTCTTTTGGGCCTGCGCCGCATAGTTTTGCACCGCGCCAACATGGTTCAAAACGGGGATCAGATCAGCTTGTTCATAAAGCGCGGCTTCGCCTTCCTCAAAACCCTCCAATACGAAGATAGCGGCTTGCGGGCCAATGACCCGGCGGAGCGCGGCGGCCTCGCACAGAAGGGCAACAAAAAAGCTGGACGCGCCAGCATTTTGAAGCGCAACAGCCACCGGCTCAATCCCCAGACCATAGGCATCGGCCTTAACGACCGCCGCCACCGTGCAGGAAGGCGCGGTTTGCTGTTTTAAAATTCTATAATTTTCTTCAATGGCGGCCAGATCAATCGTTAAAACGCTCAAGAATGCCTCCCGGATAAATACGGCCAAAAAAGAGCGGGCCGGTCAGTAACGATGCGGATCGAGATCCGAAAAGCGCGTTATATTGGGGTCGAAGTACATTTTCACGGTGCCAATGGGTCCATGCCTTTGCTTGGCGATGATGCATTCGCCAATATTATGTGCACGCTCCATGGATTCTTGCCATTTCATATGTTTTTCGGTTCCGGGTTCAGGTTCCGAGCGGGAGAGGTAATATTCCTCCCGGTAAACGAACATCACCACATCGGCGTCCTGTTCGATCGAGCCGGATTCCCGCAGATCGGAAAGCATGGGCCGTTTATCTTCACGTTGTTCGACCGCCCGCGAAAGCTGAGACAGCGCCAGAACCGGAATTTCCAGCTCCTTGGCGATGGCCTTAAGGCCGCGCGTAATCTCCGAAACCTCCAAAACCCGGTTTTCCGAGGATTGCCTTCCGCCGTTGCCGCGCAAAAGCTGAAGATAATCTACGATCAAAAAATCAAGGCCGTGCTGGCGTTTTAAGCGCCGCGCCCGTGTCCGTACTGCGCCGATGCTCAAGGCCGGAGAATCATCTATATAGAGTGGGACCTGACTCATTTTTTGTGAGGCCTCGACAAAGGCGCGGAAATCCTCTTGTTTTATATCACCCCTACGGATGGAATCACCGGAAATGCCCGATTGTTCGGATAAAATCCGGCTGGCGAGCTGATCTGCCGACATCTCAAGACTGAAAAAAGCCACGCGTCCGCCCTCACGGCCACCGCTGCCTGCGAAAGCCTTGCCGGCATTAAAGGCCAGATTAACGGCCAGCGCCGTTTTACCCATAGAGGGGCGGCCCGCCAGTATAAGCAGGTCCGATTTTTGAAACCCGCCCAGTTTTTTATCCATATCCACAAGACCCGAGGTCACACCCGTGACGTGCCCTTCGGTTTTATAGGCTTTTTCCGCCAGTTCGATCGCTGTGAGGACGGAATCCCGCAAGGTCACAAAGCCGCCTTTAACCTCGCCGCTTTCCGCCAGTCCAAACAGGCGGGATTCTGCGTCCTCTATCGTGTTTTGCGCATTAGAATCCAAAGAGTGATTAAAGGACTGATTTACAATTTCCTCACCCAGTGCAATAAGCTCCCGGCGCATGTGCAGTTCATAAACCGTGCGGGCATAATCCTCGACATTGATGACGCTGACCACGCTGGCGGCCAGATCGGCCAGATACGCCGCGCCGCCAACATCTTTTAAATCCTCATCTTTTTCAAAATAAAGCTTAAGCGTAACGGGCGAAGCACTTTGCCCGCGGTCAATCAAGGTCAGCATAGATTCATAAATACGCTGATGGGCCGGCATAAAAAAATGCTTGGCGCGCAGATAATCACTGATTTTTTCAATCGTGCGGTTATCGATCAGCAAGGCACCCAGAAGCCCTTGCTCCGCATCCAGATTATGCGGCAAAATCCGGTAAGCGGGCGCATTTTCCTGCTCCGGCGTGTTTTGATTAATCTTCAAGGCAAAGTCGTGAACCATAAGGGCGATCCTAACACCACCGCCCGGCGGGATGCCAGAGAAACTAAAACCGGGATTGTGAATAGCGGGGATGATTTGCGGTAAGATATCGCCCTGTTTTTATAAAATTCCGTAAGACCCTAAAATATTTGTAAAAAAACCAAAAAGACGGTACACTTAAGGGCTGGGGTCTGTTCCGGGCGCATTCTGCCCAAAGGGGAAATTTATGGATTTTATTTATGTGGCCATTGGTCTTGCGCTGCTCTTTTTTGGCGGAGAGGCGCTGGTGCGCGGCAGTATCGGTATTTCAAAGCGATTTGGACTTTCCGCCATTCTTATCGGCGCTGTCGTTGTCGGGTTTGGGACCTCTACGCCTGAACTTCTGGTCTCTGTAAAGGCAACGCTCAACGATCAACCTGATATTGCCATCGGCAATGTGGTTGGCAGCAATATTGCCAATGTCCTTCTTATTCTGGGGCTGGCGGCGCTTATTAATCCCGTTTCGTGCAAGGATCCTATCGTGTTGCGAGACTCTCTGGCTGTGTTGCTGGCGAGTGTTTTCCTTCTGGGTCTTGCCTATATTGGCGTAATCAGCTTTGCTGCCGGGCTGTTCATGTTGCTGGCCATTATCGGTTATATTTTCTACTCCTATAAGGCGGAGCGCCGTGAACAGCGTCTGCACCTTAATGCGGATGGTAAAACGCTGCACGAGCATGAAGTTGAGGATATGGAAGGCCCACGTCTCAAGCTTTTGCCCGCTCTGGGGATGAGCGCCGTGGGCATTGCCATGCTCGTTTACGGCGCGGATCTTCTGGTTATGGGAGCGAGCAATCTGGCCAGAATCGCCGGTGTTTCGGAGGCCGTCATCGGGCTTTCTCTTGTTGCGGTGGGTACCTCCCTGCCGGAGCTGGCGACATCCATTTCCGCGGCCCTTAAAAAGCATTCCGATGTAATTATCGGCAATATTCTGGGCAGTAACCTCTTTAACATTTTGAGCATTCTGGGCATAACCGCCATGATCCGGCCTGTACCCATTGCGAGCCAGTTTTCTCATTTTGATGTGCCACTGACGCTTGCTATCGCCATTGGTTTTTCATTGATTGTTTATTTCCTCAAAGGTTTTAGCCGCGTAACAGGCGCCGCCTGTATTGCGAGCTACGCCGCCTATTTAACGTTTTTGTACGTATAGAAATCTTAAAAACAGATCATAAAAAACGCCGGAGAATTTTCCCCGGCGTTTTATTTTTATCGATACTCTTTAAAAACCAGCCTGATAGAAATCAGCCATTCACCACTTTACGCGCGGCGGCAAGCTCTTCAGAGGTTACGTCTGCGCCCGCTTCCTCACTTTTAAGGATGCGGTTACGTGTGGCCGCCTGATAAGCCAGCTTTGCATGCTCACTGCAATAGGGAAGGCCCACCAGCGCCGCACCGCTGCAAAACCCGAAACCGGCCTCCTTGGGATCACCAATCGGCCAACGGCATTCATGCGGTTTAAGATCAATCAAGGGGATACCTTGACGGTTATCCTGCGCCGGGGTTTTTGGTGTCTTGGGCACTGCCGCCTGAACCTGCGGCTTATTGGCCGGCGTTACCGGTTTTTTATTTTGCTGTATCGGGGAAACACGATTGGAAAGCTTAAGACGGTGGGCCTTACCGATAACGGCGTTGCGACTGACATCGCCCAGCTCTTTTGCAATTTCTGCCGCTGTCTTACCTTCGCACCACAGTCTCTTTAAAAGCGCAACACGCTCATCTGTCCAGCTCATGATATTCCTTTACTCCTGACGTCAGGAACCCTTTGACACAGGGCTCTGCGGTTTCACTATATTCATATAACTCTGCAAGAACTTTTACTCTATCAGGCGGAGGCGAATATTGCCAAGTCCCGCGCACAAAAAAGTATCTTTATCCACAAACCAGTCGATGGTTTTTATTCTATCAATCCCATAAGCCTGAGGTTTTCTGTGCGTTCCTGCCAATCTTTTTCGACTTTAACAAAAAGCGTCAAATGGATACGGGTTTCAAAAAGTTTTTCCATCTCAAGGCGGGCTTCCTGCCCGATCTGTTTTATGCGTGCGCCGCCTTTACCCAGAACAATGGCTTTTTGACTATCGCGCTGTACGGTGATGACCTGATGAATATTGACCCGGCCATTGCCGAAGTCTTCCCATTCCTCCGTCAGGACCATGGTGGATTGTGGCAATTCCTGATGCAGCTGGTTAAAAACTTTCTCGCGCGTTATTTCCGCCGCCATAATCCGCATCGGCATATCGGTGATTTCATCTTCATCAAACAGCCATGGCCCTTCGGGCAATGTCTTGCAAAGATGCGCCAGAACATCTTTCGTCCCCTTGCCTTTGAGTGCCGAGATCATAAACGTGGCTTCATACGGGAAAGCGGCGTTCATTGCCTTTGCACATTCCAGAAGATGCGGTCCACTGGCATTGTCAATTTTATTGAGCGCCAGAAAAACTTTTTTCCCCTTCGGCAGCTTTTCAATCAAGGCCTTATTCCGTGCGGGGGCTTTTTCAAGAGACACATCGACAATGTGTAATATAGCGTCAGCCTCCTCCAGCGCCTCATACGCCGCGCCGACCATTGCGCGCTCCATTGCTTTTCGGGGGGTTTCAAAAATCCCCGGCGTATCAACTAAAATAAGCTGTGCACCCTCTTGCACAATAATTCCAAGGACACGGCTTCGCGTTGTCTGGGCCTTGGGCGAAACAATGGACACTTTCGAGCCGACCAGCGCATTTATCAGCGTTGATTTCCCCGCATTGGGTAAACCGATTACGGCGATAAAGCCACACCGCGCCTGCGTATTTTCTGCACTCATTTACAGGCTTCCTTCATTTGGAGGATTTTTCTTCTTCAAGATATTTCAAGAAAAGGGCCGCCGCTTCGCGCTCCGCAACTTGACGCGAGCGCCCCTGCGCCAGAAGCGGCGCATGACCCTGCACGCTTAGCTCGACCTCAAAAACCGGTGCATGATCCGGGCCGCTTTGTCCTGTGATTTTATAAACCGGCAGAGGCAGCCCTGCGCCTTGCGCCCATTCCTGAATTCTGGTTTTTGGGTGTTGCGGCGGGGTAATCATAATATGCAGACGGTCCGCCCAAAGCGCGTGAATAAGTTTCTGGCATTTCTCAAATCCGCCATCAAGATAAAGCGCGCCGATCAAAGCCTCAAAAACATCGGCCAGAATATTTTCATTCATTGCCCCGCCGGCCAGAGCTTCGGCAGCTGAAAGCTCGATATAGGAGCCCAGATCTATGACCTGAGCAATCTCGGCAAGGAAACGGCCCTGCACCAGCGCGGCCAGCCGCAAGGCCAGATCCCCTTCGTTTTCGTTTGGAAAACGCGCATATAACAGCCCGGCAACAACCAGACCCAAAACACGGTCCCCTAGAAACTCAAGACGTTCGTAATTAAGTTTTGCACCGGTGCTGGCATGCGTGAGCGCCGTTTTCAAAAGCGCGGGGTCTTTAAAAAGATGACCAATACGCTCTTCCAGTTTTTGGGGAGACTGCGCCGCCATAATTTACGCCTTACGATGCGGGCGCGGTGGTTTTTTCCGGCCCGTCAGTTTCGATCCGTACCGGATCTATATTCGTAAAAAACCGGCTATAGCGCAAAGAAAATGGCCATTTCCAGATTTCATAAATGCGAGCCGATCCATCGGTTGAGAAAAAGATGAAATCTGCGCGGCCAACAATGTTTTCAAAGGGTACAAAACCAACCATCTGCTGCACCCGGCTGTCCTGCGAATTATCGCGGTTATCACCCATCATGAAATAATGCCCCGCCGGAACGGTATAAAGCGGGGTATTGTCCAAAGGTTCGCTATCGCTGGCCTCGTAAATACTGTGCACCGCCCCGCCGGGCAGCGTTTCTATATATTCAGTCAGGGCGCGATCTTCCTCATCCGTGCCCGCACTTTTCTTCAGACCCAGTGCCTCGCGCTTTACCATTTCACCGTTAATGTAAAGGCGCCCGCCGCGCACCTGCACCGTATCACCGGGCAAGCCAATAGCGCGTTTGATATAATCAATCCGGGTATTGCTGGGCAATTTAAAAACGAGAACATCCCCGCGCCGGGGCTCTTTGGCCCAGACGCGCCCGCGCACGGGGGCAAGGCCAAAAGGAAAGGAATAACGGCTATAGCCATAGGCCGGTTTACTAACGAACAGATAATCGCCGATCTGTAATGTCGGCTTCATGGAGCCGGAGGGGATATTAAACGGCTCATATAAAAAGGTGCGGATCAAAACCGCCAGAAGCACCGCGATAAGGGCTGTCTTGAAAAACTCCGACAGCTCCTCCCGGGCATTCAGCGGTGGCGCTTTTTTATCAGTTTCGGCAACGGGACCGATTATTTCTTCTGCGTTTTTTGTCATGATCTTGCGTTTTTATAGCATTGCACGGAGCAAGGCTAGAAATGTTTTATAATTTTATGCGTTCCTTATTTATTGCGCGCGCCTCTATCAAGACATGCGCCTGCGCTAAAGGCGGCTCATCGGTCAGGGTCAGATGGATAATGGCCTCATGGCCGGGCGGGGTGAGCGCCTCCAGACGCCTTAATGCGCCGCCCGTCAGACGTAAGGCGGGCGCGCCCGCTTCGTTATTGATAACGCCAATATCGCGCATAAACACGCCTTGATTAAAGCCGCTCCCCAAAGCCTTGGCGGCGGCTTCTTTCGCGGCAAATCTTTTGGCATAGGTAGCAATATGAGTTCCCCCCGGACGGCGACGCTCGGCCTTTTGGCGCTCCTCCGGCGTGAAACACCGGGTAATAAAGCGACCCTCAAAACGAGCCATGACTTTTTCCACCCGGCGAATATCGATTAAATCACTGCCCATGCCTATAATCATTGTTAAGCCGCCCCTATGCCGATTTTTACCGCTGGCCGGTGATTTCTTTGATGGCGCGGTGCAATTTACGAGTGCGGGCCTTCTTCCGGGCCAGCTTTGCGCCGCGCACCAGATGATAATACCCAAAATAAAAAACCGGCGTTAAAATAATCAGGAACAGATAGCTACCCACAAACCAGGGCAGAAAAATCCGCAAGGGTTCATGCATCATGATATCCCACACAATGTGAAAATTTATATCCTTAGGGACAGAACGCGCGGCATCCAGCCCGATTGAGGTGAACAGGAAAGACCCGAAGGATATCGCCGCCCACCACATAAAAGGAAAGGTCCAGGGATTGCCGATAAAGGTCGCCATTAATGCCGCGAAAATATTGGCCCGGAAAATATAGGCCAAAAATCCGGCCTGTATGAAATGCGTTCCCACCAAGGGCGTGCAGGAAATTAACGTCCCGAAAGCAAGCCCCAGCGCGATTTTATGGGTCGTATCGGAAAGGCGGACAATTCGCAGCATGCCGTATCTGGCCGCGCGTCTCCACCCCATCGAGGGCCATAAAGTTTCCCTGATTTGCTGAAGCGGTGTAAGAGGACGATTACGTACAAACATGAAAAAACAGTTTACCGGAAGAATATCTGTCCTCAGTTATAACAGGTCTGGAGAAAGAAAGAATTATTTTTTAATCGGAAAAAAATAATTGTATCTTGTATTTCGATGCATTTTTATTTTTTAGATTTTGAAGGGATACAAGCAACCATGAATATCCGCGACCATATCCGGATTATCCAGGATTTCCCGAAACCGGGCATCAATTTTTATGATATCGCCACCTTGCTTGCCCATCCGGCGGCGTGGCGCGAGACAATAGGGCAGCTTCATACCATGGCGGAGGCCTATAGGCCCGACATGCTCATGGGCATTGAAAGCCGGGGGTTTTTAGTGGCTGCCCCGCTGGCTATGGCGCTGGGTTGCGGTTTTGGCATGGTTCGCAAGAAAGGCAAACTGCCGGGGCGGACGATCGGATACAAATACGAACTGGAATATGGCACGGATGAAATTGAAATTCAGCCCGACCTGATTACAAAGGGCGCGAAAATACTGGTGGTGGATGATCTTCTGGCGACCGGCGGTACTATGGCAGCGGCGGAGAAGCTCATCGCGCAGACCGGGGCCAGCGTTGTCGGCAATTTATGCGTTGTCGAGCTTGAGGGCTTAAATGGCCGAAGCAGGCTCAGCGCACCTTTTGAATCGCTGCTGCTGTGCCCGGCCTGATTTTTGGTCCTGATCTATTCGATCTCAAAAATGGCATCAATCTCCACAGCCACGCCGCGCGGCAGGCTAGGGGCGCCCACAGCAAAACGCGCATGTTTTCCGGCATCGCCCATAACGGCCACCATAAGATCGGACGCGCCATTCACCACTTGCGGGTGATCGGTAAATTCCGGCGTACAATTCACAAAAGCGCCCAGTTTCACGAGGCGTTTTATTTTCGAGAAATCACCGCCCACCGCTTCATTAGCCTGGGCCAGAATGTTCAAGGCGCAAGCCCGCGCGGCCTCAACCCCCTCTTCTATACCCAGATCCGCGCCCAGACGGCCCAAATGCATGGTTTTACCATTCAGAAACGGAATTTGTCCGGCGACGAACAGAAAATCCCCATCAGCAATGACATAAGGTACGTAATTAGCAGCCGGGGCGGCGGCTTGGGGGAGCTCGTATCCGAGCGTTGCGAGTCTGGCCTTGATATCCATGATAAATCCTTATAGTTTTCCGGGGTAATTTTAAGAAACAATAGGGCTTTGTAAAGCAAAAAGCTTCTGCCATAATCGCCGGCACTGGTTTTTAGTGTTTTAAGATAGGGTATCCGCATGGGATTTCTAAAATTTTTAGGGGCGCTTTCACCAGCTCACATCAACTTTTTTACGCTGACCAAACGCGGCAAGCGTGTCGGCGTTGATGGTCTGGGCAATATATATTACAGCACCGCCCCCCGCCCCGGCTATAAGCATGATCGCCGCTGGGTCATGTATAAAGGTGCGCCGGAAGCCTCCAGCGTGCCGCCGGAATGGCATGGCTGGCTCCACCACCAGACCGACCGGGTGCCCGATGATGCACAAAACGCCTTTCGCCGCGAATGGCAAAAGCCGCCGATTGCAAATTTAACCGGGACGAGCGAAGCCTATCGCCCACCGGGGCATATTCTGGAAGGCGGCACGCGGGACAAGGCCACCGGAGATTACAAACCCTGGACACCGCCGGAGTGATCCGGCCACAAAAAACTCAGATATAATTTTAAGAAGGAACAAAAAATATGAAACGTAGTGTTGTCGAAACGGTTTTGGGTGCCGTCGTTATCCTTGCGGCTGTGCTCTTTTTGACGCTGAGTTACGATAAATCTGACCTGTCCGCCGGTGGTGGGTCTGGCTATGAAATTACAGCCAATTTCTCGGGGATTGGCGGATTAAAACCCGGAGATGATGTACAGATCAGCGGCGTCAAAGTCGGCTATGTCACGGCGGTTGAGCTTGACGATAGCACCTATCTGGCGCGGGTCAGGATGAATGTCAGTTCCGGCATTAAATTGCCCTCCGATACGGCGGCGCTCATCAGTAGCGAGAGCCTTCTGGGCGGAAAATATCTGGCGCTGGAGCCCGGTGCGGATGAGGAATACATCAGCGCGGGCGGCGTGATCGAGTACACGCAGGCCCCTCAAAATCTGGAGCAATTGCTGGGGCAGTTTATCTTTAGCATGCAAGATAGCGAGAAAAAGAAAGAAGATGAATCTGCAGCCCTCTCACCGAAAGCGGGCGATGAAAATGCGAAGACTCCGGAATTACCCTCACCACGCCCATCTTTCTCCGGGCCGGGCACGATGGAATTAGTGCCAAACACACCCGCCGAGGAAGACTCAAAAAATTCTGATGCACCGGAAAACGAGGACAGTGTTGACGCCGCTCAAGAATAAATCGCCGGTTTTTGCGGGATTTATTGCGCTGCTTGCCTTTTTAGCCGGGCCGGTTTTCCCGGCCTTGGCCGCACCCAGCGTGGATTACCCTATTGTAAAGCTCCGCTCTCTTGATAAAATTTCCGCGCGCACAGCGGTTTTTGAAGCCGAGGTTGGCTCCACTTTAAAATTCGGCAAGGTGTATATCAAGGTGCAAGCCTGCCGCAAGACCCCGGAGCTGGAGCAACCGGAATCTGCGGCATTTCTACAAATCTGGGAAGCGCCGCCGGAAAAAAGTGAAAAAACCCAATCCGAATGGATCTTCAGCGGGTGGATGTTTGCCTCCTCCCCGGCTCTTTCGGCCATGGATCACCCGATTTATGATGTCTGGGTTCTGGATTGTCTGGAAGCCAAAGGCCAGGTCCCGGCGGCTGATCTAGCCGGACAGAAGACGGATGAGGGTGAATTGCCGCAAAGCGCAGCGCCACTCCAGCCTGATATCGAAACTGAAAATCTGGCCGATTAGCTCCGGCAGCGACGGCGCGCTTGAAAACCCCTTCCGAAGAGCGGCAATCACTGCTAGGATACGGCAGGAATTACTATTTTTTAAATTCATAAAGGTTTTGAGCTTATGCGCGGCTTTTCTATTATTTTTCTTCTTCTTATTCCGGCGATGATCGCCTTGGGGCATGATCTGTATTTGTTTTACGTGAATTATGCAGAGGCGCAGGGGTTTTCGATCGCTCTTCTCCAGAAAGAATTCAAATTAAGTGCTTTCGGGTTTATCTGGACGAATTATGATGAGGAAAGCTACAAAACCGCTGTTGGCAGCGTTGACCCGGATACGTGGCTGACGATTGATTATCTGCTCACCTTTAAAGCGTTTTATGCCGCTCTGGCCTTTGCAGGCGTGTTTGTGGCCCTGTTTACGGTGCTGGCCCTCTTCGGGAAAGGCCCCTTTGCGGGAGAAGAGCGGCGCGTCTATGGATCAGATAAAAAGAAAAAAGGCGAAAAATCCTTCCGGGCCGGTCAAGCCGGCACCAAAATGAACTATAAGCGTAAATAGATCCTCTTTATGTAGCCTCTAACCCATCGTCATCCCTAAAGGCTGCGGCGTCAACGTTACCTTGTTTTCCGATGCGTCCGGCATGATATATTGATCGCGGTTAAAATTTCCAGCCGTGTTCTCAGGGGAACTGCTCGCCTCCAGCACAACCCCCGAAACGGTCGGCGCTGTGTTTAGGCAATTTGCGTAGCCCTGTATATCTGGATCTTGAGTATTAAGCATAGGCTGATCTCCAATTACGAGGAAGGATGATACGTTCATAACCCGGTGCCCAAAAATGCGTGGCTTCTTCGGGAAATTCGAGCTGCATGGCTGTGACCAATGTATGGGCAATTGAATTTGGAGAATCACCGTTAAGGTCTTCCGGGCGGTAATTCAGGTTCTGCGCATTAATAAAATGCAGCGCCTCAACCGCCATCGCCATTTTTTGGAGATAGGTTTTCACATCGCCCCTGAAAATCTCAAACTCGGCGATGCCGGTAAAATGCTCATTTGGCAAAGTATTGCTTTCGGGCTGGCCCATAACACCGCGCAATGCGCGAACGGGGCTGTTTCTGCGGGCGATGGCAAGACCATGCATCACCACTTTATCTGCGCCGGTATGGTCACGAAACATTATATAATGATGCGCCGGGCCACCGGGGCCGCCCATTTCTGCGGTTAAGATATGGATGGAATGCGCGCTTGTCTTTTGCGGATCTGATTGCATAATCTGGCTATATCCCTTCTCTTGGCTCCCTTCAGACTAGTCAGATTTCGTTAAAATTTCGTAAATTTTTGCTAAAGACTTTGCCTTTAATTTTTTGACGGCGCCGGGTTATCCACATCGGGATTTTTGTTTAAGGGCTGGAAAATCTTTGCCGAGCGCGCTGTGTGTGTGTTAACACAGAACAAAGTGCTTGCAATCGCAAAAGGGGCTGGGTAAGTTCGCCCTTGATCTAATTAGGATCTGGGCGATGCCAGCTCAGTACCCATTCAATTCTACAAGATAAGGACAAACTGATGAGTGACATTGCAACCCGCGTGAAAAAAATTGTTGTTGAGCATCTCGGCGTCGACGAAGATAAAGTCACAGAAAGCGCCAGCTTTATTGACGATCTTGGTGCGGATTCCCTCGATACAGTTGAGTTGGTCATGGCGTTTGAAGAAGAATTCAGTGTAGAAATACCGGACGAAGCGGCTGAAAAAATTCAGACCGTTGGCGATGCTGTGAACTTCATCAAGGAAAATTCCGCCGAGTAGCCTTCCGGCGCTCTCAAGGGGTTTTCTTACGGCGGTTATTTCGCCGATAAATGCAAAGTTCAGCCGCCTCTGTGCGGCTGTCTTGGTATCTGGAGAATCTTGTTTTAAGGTAATAACTGTCAGGATTTTATGAGCATGAGACGCGTAGTTGTAACCGGTATGGGTATTGTTTCTCCGCTAGGTGTGGGCGTTAACCACAACTGGCAGGCCCTGACAGCGGGAAAAAGCGGCCTTCGCAAAATTGAACATTTTGACCTGACCGATATATCATCACATGTGGCGGGCGTTGTCCCGCGCAGTGAGGATGAAAACCCACAAAACGGTGCCTTCAACCCCGATCTGTTTATGGCGCCAAAAGACCAGCGCAAAACCGATATTTTCATCGTTTACGCCATGGCCGCCGCGAAAGAGGCGATCGAGGATTCGGGCTGGAAGCCGGAGGGTGAAGAAGACCTCAATAAAACCGGCGTTCTTATTGGCTCAGGAATTGGCGGGCTGCGCACGACTTATGAGGCTTCAACCATTTTAAATGAGCGCGGCCCGCGCCGCCTTTCGCCCTTTACCGTTCCGGCACAGCTTATCAATCTGGCCTCCGGTCTTGTGTCTATAGAATACGGGTTTCGTGGCCCCAATCACGCCGTGGTTACGGCCTGCGCTACCGGTACACATGCTATCGGAGATGCGGCGCGCATGATCGCGCTGGAAGATGCGGACGTCATGGTCGCAGGCGGGGCTGAGGCTGCCGTAAACCGTCTCGGCGTTTCCAGCTTTGCTGCCGCCCGCGCACTTTCAACGGGCTATAACGACCGGCCAACCGAAGCTTCCCGCCCCTTTGATGAAGGTCGCGATGGCTTTGTCATTGCCGAGGGCGCCGGGATCGTGGTGTTGGAAGAATACGAACACGCGAAAAAGCGCGGAGCGAAAATATACGGTGAAATCATCGGTTATGGCATGTCCGGAGATGCCTATCACATCACCAGCCCCGCAGAAGACGGCAATGGCGGTTTCCGCGCCATGCAGGCCGCGCTTAAACGGGCAAAGCTGGCACCGGAAGATATAGATTACATCAACGCTCACGGCACCTCCACGCCCGTGGGGGATGGTATTGAATGCGGCGCGGTCAAACGTCTTTTTGCACCTGCTTTGGACAAAATTTCCATGTCTTCCACCAAATCGGCTATTGGTCATTTGCTGGGCGCGGCAGGCGCGGTGGAGGCCATATATACGCTTATGGCTCTTCAAACCGGCATTTTACCGCCAACGCTTAATCTTGAGACTGTTTCCGAGCGGTGTCAGGGTATTGATCTGGTTCCCAAGGTGGCCAAGGAAAAGAAAATTCAAACGGCCCTGTCCAATTCCTTCGGGTTTGGCGGCACTAACGCTTCCCTGATTATGCGCCGTGTTTAAAAAGCGATCTGAAAAATCATCCACCGGAAACAGGCGCGCACGCTTTTTTCTGAGCTTTCTGGCCTATGGGCTTACCCTATGCGTGGTGGCGCTGGCGGGGACATTCTGGTGGAGCGCCCATAAATTCCACGAGGCCGGCCCCTTGACCGAAACGCGGCTTTTTATGGTTGAGCGGGGCGAGGGGCTCCGGACCATCAGCAAAAATCTTCATACGCAGGGCCTCATTAATGCACCCTATATTTTTACATTAAGCGCGATGGTGAGCGGAGCTCATAATTCTCTAAAAGCCGGGGAATATGAAATTCAAGCTGCGATGAGCCAGCATGATATTCTTACGCTCCTGCAAGAGGGGAAAACATTTGCACGGCGCTTCACCATCCCCGAAGGCCGCACCAGTTTTGAAACAATAGAGATTTTAAAAGCAACCGAAGGGCTCACCGGCGAAATCGCCACCATCCCGCCCGAGGGTTCTTTATTACCCAATACCTATGATTATCAACGGGACGAAACGCGGGAGCGGGCGCTGGGCCGCATGCAACAGGCCATGACCGATACGCTTGCGGCTTTATGGCCAAACCGCGATAGTGACCTGCCCTTTACCACACCGGAGGAGGCTATAACGCTGGCGTCCATCATTGAAAAAGAGACCGGCGCGGCGGATGAGCGTAAACGTGTGGCTGGCGTGTTTATCAATCGTCTGCGGCGCGGTATCCCGCTCCAGAGTGACCCCACCGTTATTTACGGCATTACCAAGGGTCGTCACCAAAATGAAGGCAAAGGCCCGATCGGGCGGCGTTTACTTTCAAAAGACCTTAAAGCGGATTCGCCTTATAATACTTATAAAAATCCGGGGTTACCGCCGGGACCGATTGCCAATCCAGGGGTGGCCTCTATCGAAGCGGCGCTTCATCCTGAAAAACATGATTTCATCTATTTTGTTGCCGATGGGCAAGGCGGGCATATTTTTGCAAAAACGCTGGCCGAGCATAACAAGAACGTCGCGCAATGGCGCAAAATCAGAAAAATGCAGGAATAGGCTTATTCCGAATCTTCGGACCCCCGTTTTTGTCCAGAATATCCGGTTTGCTGCTGGACGCCACCACCGCCGCCAGAACCCAGACCCGGGCCGCCGGGACCGGCAGGACCACGCGGCACAGCCTTGGGCGAGGCTTCCATCGCATGGCGGCGCGCCAGATGCGGCGCAAACTGCAGGCTTGAGGGAACGGCATCGCCTAAAATACAGCCCATGGCTTCTTCATCGCCCAGATCTTCCCGGTGGACGGGCTGGCCGTTAATACATTTGCGGACAAAATGATCAAACGCCACCAGCGGATTATCGCCTCTTATTTCCTGCGTCCGCATTTCGCTGCGGTAGGGATCGTCCAGAAACAGGAGGGGAATTTGGTAGGCCTGAGCAATATGGCCATCCTTGATAGCGCCGATGTGAATCCGGGGCGCCGAATCCAGCACTTCGAAAAAAGCCGAATCAACCGGAATATTCAGCTCCATATAATCCATATCCGTAAATTCTACCGTCACGCTGCCGCTTTGCGGGTCAAAGACTGCGCCCGCGGCTTTCTTGACAAAATTTTCGCTGGACAATAGCCCGGCTTCACCTTTAGCGGTAAAAAGAAGATCAATATTCATGTAAGACTTTTACCCATCGTTATGCGTATATAGTATTCTATCAGAATTCCTGCAATTAAGAAGTCTTGACCCTGAATGTGCGGCCTTACCGGTTTTTATACAAATTCAAATAATCGAACGCGGACGGATCTGCATGCGGTTGCCGGTGCTATGGCGCGCACCCTCCAGCACCGCGGGCCGGATGCTCAAGGGCTCTGGCAAGACCCCGATTCTCATGTGGTTCTGGCGCATCGCCGCCTTTCCATTCTTGATCTTTCCGCCGAGGGGGCGCAGCCGATGCTCTCGCCCTCCGGGCGGTATGTGATCGCCTATAACGGTGAATTATACAATTACCAAAGCCTGCAAAAAGAACTTGAAGCGGCAGGCGTAAAATTCAAGGGCCGCAGCGATACGGAAGTTTTTCTGGCCGGGATAGATCATTGGGGCTTGAACCAGAGCTTACAAAAAATCAACGGGATGTTCGCTTTCGTATTATGGGACCGAAAAACCCGACAAATTCATCTGGTCCGCGACCGCCTTGGAAAAAAGCCGCTTTATATCGGCTGGGCGGGAAACACGCTGGTTTTCGGCTCAGAGCTTAAGGCCCTGCGTGCGCATCCGGATTTCAAACCCGAACTGGACCCTCAGGCGCTGTCCCTGTACCTTCAGCATGGATGGCTAAACGCTCCGTTTTGTATCTATAAGAATGTGCAGGCGCTGCTTCCCGGACACAGGATGAGCATTGATACGGAATCTTTCCAGATTGGTGCGGCGCTCACCCCCTTGATGGAGCCTTACTGGCAGCCGTTGGACGTTGCTCAAAACGCCCTAGCCGCGCGGCAGGATACTTTATCGGCAAACGCGGCCATTGATGGCTTTAGCGAAATTCTGGAGCGTTGCGTTTCTGAGCGCATGGTCTCCGATGTACCTCTGGGGGCATTTTTATCCGGCGGCATTGACAGCTCTGCGGTGACCGCCTTGATGCAGGCCAATGCCAGCCGCCCTGTGAAAACCTATACAATTGGTTTTGAGGATAAAGGGTTTGATGAGGCGCAGCACGCCCGCGCGATTGCCGCGCATCTGGGGACGGATCATCATGAGCTTTATCTCACCGGCGCGGATGCCAGAAATACTATCGCGGCTTTACCGGAAATTTATGACGAGCCTTTTGCTGATATTTCTTCGATCCCCACCTATCTGGTCAGCACATTTGCCCGCAAAAGTGTGACCGTTGCCCTGTCCGGTGATGGCGGCGATGAAATGCTGGGCGGGTATGAGCGCCATTTGCGCGCGCCGCAAATCTGGAAAACAATGCAGGTTATTCCCGCCCCTGTGCGACGGGCAATGGAAGAAATCTTGCGCCGTATCCCTGCGCATTATCTGGGCAAGCTGCGCCGGAACAGCCCGCAATTTGGCACAAAACTGCACAAGGCAGCCGGGATTTTTGCGCTGGGTTCACAGGAAGAAATCTATGACCGTTTAATCTCTGCATGGGACGTGCCGCCCGTTTCCGGCGCTCATGGAGCCAGCGGCTTTCTAAACGCCGACGCGGCGCTACCGCCGGGTTTGAGCTTTGCCGAAAAAATGATGCTCTGGGACACAATTTCATATCTGCCGGGTGATATTCTAACCAAAGTTGACCGCGCCAGCATGGCCGTGTCGCTGGAGGTGCGGGCGCCTCTACTGGACAGGCGTATATTTGAATATGTCTGGAGCTTGCCGGAATCCTTTAAAATCAGGCCACGCGGCGCTAACGGCCTCTCAAGCCCGCAAGGCAAGTGGCTGCTGCGCGAGGTGCTGGCCCGGCATGTGCCCCGCGAAATGTTCGAGCGTCCGAAACAGGGCTTTTCCATTCCTCTGGGCGCTTGGCTGCGCGGTCCGCTTCGTGAGTGGGCCGAAAATCTGCTTCAGGAATCATCGCTTCAGGAGACCGGATTACTGGACGTGCAGGCGATACGGCGCGTGTGGCTTGCCCATCTTAACGGACAAGGGAGCCATGAAACCGCGCTTTGGAATGTTTTAATGTTTCAAGCTTGGCATGCGCGCTGGCTTTGCGTAAAAAAATAACAGCAAACGGATAAGGATTTATCATGAAAATAGCAATCACGGGCGGCGCAGGATTCATCGGCACCATGCTGGCGGGGCTTTTAAAGAATGACGGCCATACGCTGCGGCTGATCGATTTGAAAAAATCGGAGGCTTTTCCTGAAAACTCGCACATTGCCGATATTACAGATGCCTCGGCCCTGGATAAGGCTCTTGCAGGTGTTGATGTGATCTATCATCTGGCGGCGGAGCATCGTGATGATGTTTCCCCGGTGCAAAAATATTACGATGTGAACGTCAAGGGCGGCGAAAACGTCATAAATTCTGCTAAAAACCATGGCATAAAACGCATTATCTTCACAAGCTCTGTCGCCGTTTACGGCCTGAATGCCGGGGATTCGCGGGAGAGCGATACGCCGGATCCGTTTAATGATTATGGCCGCTCGAAATTGGAGAGTGAAAAAACTTTCATGCAATGGGCTGCGGAAGACGCAAGCCGGAGTCTTGGCATTCTTCGTCTGGTGGCCACTTTCGGGCCCGGAAACCGTGGGAATATCTATACGTTAATGAGCCAGATTGCCGCCGGAAAATTCGTGATGATCGGCAGAGGGCAAAATTGTAAATCCATCGCCTATGTCGGCAATGTTGCCGCATTTTTGCAGCATATGCTGGGCTTTAATTCCGGCACGCATCTTTATAATTATGCCGATAAGCCCGATCTTGATATGCGCAATATGGTTTTGGACATCCGCCGCGCTCTGGGGCGAAAGGGGCTGGGGCCGCAAATGCCCTATGCCGCCGGGCTGGTGGGCGGAACAGCCTTTGATGTTGCCGCAAAAATAACAGGACGGCCTTTCCCGATCAGCGCCATTCGCGTTAAAAAATTCTGCGCCAATACGGTGGTCAATGCGGATAAACTCTCTGAAACCGGTTTTACCGCCCCTTTTTCCCTGCGGCAGGGTTTGCAGGAAATGATCCTGAATGAGTTTTCTTCCGCTCGAAAGGCGGCCTGAGATGCCTGAAAAAAAGCTGCTATACGTTATCAATCACATTGACTGGTTCTGGAGCCACCGCCTTGCGCTGGCGGAAGGCGCGCAGCAGGAAGGCTGGGTTGTCGGCGTAGCGGTAACTGGCGCTGGCAAGGATGAGCGGCTGGGGGAAAAAGGGTTTGGCGCTTTTGAGCTTCCGCCTGCGGATAAAGGCTTTGCGCCTTTCACCATTCTGAAAATTGTGTATGCGGTTTATAATCTGCTCCAAAAAGAAAAACCGGATGTCGTTCATGCCATTACTTTAAAATACGCCTTTATCGCCGGGCTGGCTGCACGATTTGATAAAAATGTGCGAGTCGTGCATACGCTGGCCGGGCTGGGCTATCTGTTTTCCGGAGAGGGTTTTAAGCCCAAAATGCTGCGCACGCTGGTGGGGCCGTTTTTGAAACTGGCATTGAAACACCCGCGGGCGCAGATCATATTTCAAAACCCGGATGATCAGGATTTAATGATCCATCGGGGCTTTGTTCACCGGGAGCAATGCCATCTTATCCGGGGATCCGGGGTTGATCTGGATATTTTCTCTGTGATGGATGCGCAAAAAGAAGACCCACCGATCGTTTTGATGCCGACGCGGCTGGTGCATGATAAAGGGATTGCGGTTTTTATTCAGGCCGCCTGTCTCCTGCAAGCTCGAGGCGTTGAGGCGCGTTTTCAGCTCGCAGGCGGGCTTACGCGCAATAACCCTTTGGCGATTTCAAAAGAGCAAATGGAAAAAATGCTTGAAAATACCCCGGTTGAATGGCTGGGCCGGGTTGAGGATATGCCCGGTCTTTTGGCGCGGGCCTCTATCATATGCTATCCCTCATACTATGGAGAGGGCATTCCCAAAGTGCTTCTGGAGGCCGCCGCCAGTGGTCTTGCCATTGTCACCACCGATCATCCAGGCTGCCGGGAGGCCGTCAAGGACGGTGAAAACGGCTTACTGGTCCCCCCGCGTGATGCAAGGGCAACGGCGGACGCACTGGAAACCCTGCTGGCGGATAAAGGCTTGCGCGCACAAATGGGCCAGGCGGGGCGCAAGCGGGCGGAAACGCATTTCGATGTGCGTTTGATCGTTAAAGACACTTTGCGCGTTTACAATGTCACCCCGGCTTCGTATGGTGAAGATCATTTTTCCGGAGGATGAGCGTGGGACAGTCTGAAGCAATCGACAATAAAGGATTTCTGGCGGGGCGGTTGTTACTGGCCATGCCCGGAATCGGCGATCCGCGCTTTAATCGCGCCGTTATCTTTATCTGTGCCCATGATCAAAAAGGGGCCATGGGTCTGGTCGTCAATCAAGAGCGCAATGACATGGTGTTTTTTGATCTTCTGACACAATTGAACATCGCTTCGGACATCAAAATCAATGCGAATATGCGCTCTTTGCCCGTTATGCGGGGCGGCCCGGTTGAGGCAGCGCGCGGCTTTTTACTTCATTCCCCCGATTTCGCGCGCGAGGAAACGATAAACGTCGATAAACAATTCAGCGTCACCGGAACGGTTGAGGCCTTAAAAGCCGTGGCCTTAGGCAAGGGGCCGGACAAGGCTTTATTTTTACTGGGATATGCCGGCTGGGAATCCGGACAGCTGGAACAGGAAATCCTTCAAAATGCCTGGCTTGTTGCCGACCCTGACCAGGATGTTATCTTTCATAAAGATGCTACCTCGAAATGGCAGATGGCCGTTTCCGGGCTGGGTTTTGATCCTTCCATGCTTTCAGCAAATAGCGGGCATGCCTGATCTTTCCGAGATTAAAGCACTCCGGAGGGATGCCTCTTAAAAAAAATGCTTAGGGCGTCATGCGGATAATCTGCGGCTGCGGCTGCGCGAGATCATCCACTTGAGAGGTCAAGGGCAGCGTATAGTCAAAGGCAGCAACGATCTGACCACTGCTGGCGTCCGTGATTCGGCTGGCGACTTTTACCTCCGTTCGCTCATGGGACAAAGTGCCGGAGAGAATAAAGGCCGGGCGGGCGTTTACGTCACCCGCCGGACGCCGGTAATTAGGGTCCGGCGTGGATGCCACAGCGTCAAGCCCGACCCGATAACCCAGCTGGGCCAGTCTTGTTCCAATCTGCTCCGGGATAGATTTGCTTAAGGACGATACCATGCCGGGATGCTGTCTGTCGGCCAAAGGCTCGGCCCGTATCATTGCATGGCGGTCAATATAGGTGCGGGCCTGCCCGATCAAATAATCGGCGGCAGCGTTGTTTTTATCAATAAAATTAATATCCCCCCGGCGGAAAATACCATGGGTCATTGTATCCATAATCACAGGGGTGCACCCCGCCACGACCAAAGCCGTAAAAATGCTCAACGTGTAAAACAGGGAGGTTCTCACCGCTCATCCATTCCTGTATTCATTTTCTGCCGCGCGGAGGGTTGCTCTTTTATCGGGCTTTCATAACCTGCAACATACGCGCCGGGTTTATAACCATAAAGCGGCAATTCATAAACACCGCTGACTTTTTGCAGCCATTGGCCGTCTTGAATAATGCCGATCACAAGCTGGATATTCCCCGCCGCCGGGACGAAGCGGGAGTCTTGGAAATCAGGTTCCTGATCACCATTATAGCGTTTATCCGGGCTACGCTGGAGCGGGCCAGTCTGCGCAGGGTCGTAAGCGGAATAAAACACGGACGGTACACCATCCGCAGAATCAACCAATCTGTGCCCGTAAATACGCAGCTCTTCCCGCAAGGTGGAATCGAATGTGCCCTGAAAAGCATTTTTCTTAAGGTCTGTTTGCAAGAACGCTTCTTGCGGAATTTGCAGATCATTCGTTCGAGCCTTGAGCAGAAGGTCACGCACAGCATGGCGCCATTGCTCCATAACCGCTTCATTTTCTGCTGCGGTATATTCATAGCCGATATCGGAAGCCTCCGGCCCCGGTGGCGATTTATAGTTATTCTGATGATAGCTGTAACCGGCAGGCATGAAAGTCGGGTCCCATAGCGAACGACAGCCGGAAAGGGCAAGCACGCTGAGAAGGGAGAGCATAAAAACGCGCATAAATATGAATCCTGAAATAAGAAAAAACGAAAAGACATAAACGCGTGCGCCAAAATCGCCGCGGAAATGACCGCACCAAGTGTATCAATTCTCTTTACGAACGTACAGGCTTTTGAGCAAGACCGGCTTTACGCCGCCTTTCCACCCTTGATCTTCTGAATAGAGGCGGTGCTGCTGTGGCCTTCGGACACCGGCATGATCTGCACAACGCCGCCGAAAGCCCTGACAACAGGCGCTTCGGGGATCTGATCTTCGGTGTAATCACCACCCTTGAAGTAAATATCAGGCTTTAAAATCTCCAGCAAAGCCCGCGCCGTGTTATCGCCTCCGGCTTCCGCCGCGCCGAACAGCACAACACTATCCACTGCGCCCAGAGCCGCTAAAACGCCGCAACGCGCCGATTCTTCGTGAACGGGGCGCTCCGGCCCTTTGAGGATTTTAACGGAAACATCCGTATTCAAACCGACAATCAAACGGTCACAATGATCGCGCGCAGCGTTTAAATAAGAGACATGACCAACATGCAGCACATCAAAGCATCCATTGGTAAAGCCGACCTTCAAACCACGGGCCTTCCATCGCCGCACCTGCTCAGCGGCTTCCTCCCAGCTTAAAATATCCCCACGGCGCGCGCGGTCGGCTTTATGCCGTTCCGTGCCCAGCCGAACCAGCACATCGCCCTGATCGCTGCGCAACATCTGTAGCAACTCCTCCCGCCGGATAGGGGCGGTACCGACTTTGGTGACTACAATACTCCCGGCGATATTGGCCAAAGCCGCCGCATCATCCAGAGTGCCGCCCGCCGCCAGAGCCGCGGCGATGGTGGCAATCACGCTATCGCCTGCGCCGGATACGTCAAAAACCTCTATATCGGTCGTTCGTAAATGCACCGGGGGTTTATTCTTGCGCACAACACTCATCCCATCGCCGGAGCGCGTGGCCACCACCGCCCCAAGGCCGCAGCTTTCTATTAACCCTGCAGAAGCAATACAGACTTCCTCATCACTGTTAACAGGCAAATCCCCGGCGGCTTCCGAGAGTTCTTTCTTATTGGGCGTGATAACATCCGCGCCGCGATAAATGGAAAAATCCCGCCCCTTGGGGTCAACGACCACAGGAAGCCCGGCGGCGCGCGCCTGCGCGATGATACCGGCCAGAAAATCAGGCTGTAAAAACCCCTTGCCGTAATCGGAAATAAGAATGGCATCGGTTTGTTTAATCAAAACGACCAGTTTTTCCAGTGCCGCCGTGATTAACGCCCTATCTATCGGCGCCCGCCGTTCAAAATCGGTGCGCAAAAGCTGCTGATGCCCGGCTAAAAAGCGGGTTTTGATGGTCGTAGGGCGCAACGGATCGGCCATAAGCCCCGCTTGCTCCCCGCCCGTAAGGGCCTCAAGCTGGGTTGCCACTTTTCGGCCTTCCTCATCCTGGCCTACAACGCTTAATATTGCCGGGGATACGCCCAGTCCCACAAGATTGGCCAGCGCATTTCCTGCCCCGCCCAGCATATATTCCTCTCTTTTCACCGAAAGCACCGGCACAGGGCTTTCCGGAGAGATGCGCTCCACATGACCGTAAATAAAACGGTCCAGCATGACATCACCAATCACCAGAACGCGGGCTTTACCCATCTTTTCTACAAGATCTTGCAAACGGGCTTCGGCCATCATTTTTTTCCTGATTTAAAGGCGGATTGTTCTTTTTTCGTCATTTTTTAAAAAAATTCCTTAAAATTATCGTCTTTATGCCCGCTTGTTAGGAATTCGTCAATCTTTGTAGGGTTTAATAGAAGTAAGGCCCCTGAATTCACAGGGCCATCAAAAAAATAAAAAACAGGTTTTTAACGTCTTTTGGGTAGGACGATTGAAAATCAAAAAAGCAGGACTGAAACAGGGGATAAAGATTATGAGTAAAGGGGGCGTTTTGCGCGGATTTCAAGCCTATCTGGAAAAACGGCGTATCGGGGAGCTTTTGCTTTCCAAGGGGCTTGTTTCGCCCGGCGATCTACGCACAGCTCTAAGCCTTCAAAAACAGACCGGACAACCGCTTGGGCAGATTCTGCTCGAAATTTCACACATTTCAAAAGGCCAGCTCGCCTTCGTATTGTGGCAACAAACCGCGCTTAGAGTTTGCGCGACCGTCTTGCTGTTCGTGGTCTCCTTAAGCGGCGGGTTCACCAAGAAGGCCCGAGCCGACAATATGGGCTATGCCCCGGCACAAATCACGCAAGTCAGCATCACTTCTGAATTTACAAAAATGAGTGCCTATCCGGCGCTCTACGGGATGGATGAAAAACGCTCCTCCAATCTTAAACCTTTTACAAAATGGACGGAAATGCTCTCCCGGTTTGAAAGCCAGCTTCAAAATGAATCCTCAGCCGGAACCATCAAGAAATGGGAAAGAAATCTGGCGAGCTACCGCAGTTCTTCGATCAAAGCCATGGCGGAAAACGTCAATACCTTCGTCAACAAAACACCCTATGTCAGTGATGCTAAAAACTGGAAACAAAGCGATTATTGGGCTACGCCCATTGAATTTGCGGCACGCGGCGGCGATTGCGAAGACTTTGCCATCACCAAATATGTGGCCCTGCGCTCTTTAGGTGTGCCGGAAGACCGGATGCGAATCGCCATTGTTCAGGACACGCAAAAGAATATTCCCCATGCCGTTCTTGTTGTTTACACCGAGGCCGGGGCTTATATTCTCGATAACCAAAATCAAAATCTGGTCAGTGCCGAAAACGGAAGTCGCTACCGACCGATTTATTCTATCAACCGCCAGGCATGGTGGCTGCACAGCGCACCGGAAGGCACGCGGGTCGCCAGCGCTCAATAATCGCGAGCTTTCATTTATTCACTCAGGATAAAGCCATCCGCCTATATGCCAATGCTTCGGCTATATGTGTCCGCCCTATTTTCTCCGGCCCGCCCGCTAGATCGGCAATGGTCCGCGCCACCCGCAAAATACGGTAATAACCGCGCGCAGAGGATCGTGCCGTTTCCATCGCGCGGTTCAACAGCTCCCGCGCCGGGTCTTCCATTATACTCGCCGCCTCCAGCACCACCCCATCCGCATGGGCGTTCAGGCGTATATGTTCCGGGGCGCTCAAGGCGGCAAAACGCCGGGCCTGAATTTCCTGCGCAGCCATCACGCGGGCAGAAACAACTGCGGAGCTTTCGCCCGAGGGCGGCGCATTTAGATCGGCAAGACTAACAGCCAGTACATCAACCTGTATATCAATCCGGTCAAGCATCGGGCCGGAAATTTTAGATTGATAATCGGCGGCGCAACGCGGCGCCTTCGTGCATTCAAGCGATTCGTCCCCCAAATGACCGCAGCGACAGGGGTTCATCGCGGCAATCAGCTGAAAACGTGCCGGGTAACGGGCGTGGTGATTGGCGCGGGCAATTAATGTCTCCCCGGTCTCCAGAGGCTGGCGCAAGGCCTCCAGCGTACTTCTTGCAAATTCCGGCAATTCATCCAGAAATAAAACCCCGTTATGCGCGAGGCTGATCTCTCCGGGGCGGGCGCGATGCCCCCCACCCACCAAAGCCGGCAAAGACGCAGAATGATGCGGATCCCGGAAAGGCCGGTGGCGCAGCAATCCCCCTTCCGGCAAGGTTCCGGCCAGAGAGTGGATCATGGACACCTCAAGGGCTTCCTGCGGGGAAAGCGGCGGCAAAATACCGGGCAGGCACGAAGCCAGCATGGATTTGCCGGAGCCCGGCGGTCCGCTCATGAGCAGATTATGCCCGCCCGCCGCCGCAATTTCCAAAGCGCGTTTGGCGGTTTCCTGCCCTTTGACGCTGGCCAGATCGGTGGGCCGGTGGCTGGCGTCCTCTTCCCGCAGCCGGGCCTGTGGCCGGGTCATGATCTGTGTGCCCTTTATATGATTAACAAGCTGGAGCAGATTACGCGGTGCCAGAATATCAAGATCCCCTGCCCAGGCGGCCTCTCCGCCGCAATCTGCGGGGCAGATCAGACGGTTTTCATTCGCCCCGGCAAAAATCGCCGCCGGAAGAACGCCCGCCACCGCGCGGATAGACGAATCAAGCGATAACTCCCCCAGAACGACGTATTCTTCAAGTTCGGCCTTGGGTATGACCTCCATCGCGGCCAAAAGCCCCAAAGCAATCGGCAGATCGTAATGGGAGCCTTCCTTGGCCACATCTGCGGGCGCCAGATTGACCGTCAGGCGCTTAGGCGGCAAGGACAGGCCCAAAGCATGCAGCGCAGCCCGCACCCGCTCACGGCTTTCGCCAACCGCTTTATCAGGAAGCCCTACAATCGTAAAAGCGGGCAGGCCATTGGATATTTGCACCTGTACATCGACAGGCTGCACATCTATGCCCTGAAACGTAACGGTATTAACTCGCGCGACCATAAAAAATTCCCCACAACATTTATAAAATTGCGAAACCCCCCGATATCTTGCGTTTTATACCATAGCTGCACAAAAAAAGAATGCGCATTAAGACTTCCTTTACCTTTACCCCTTAAGAAGGAGGAACAAGGCAAGTAATTCGCGCATTGGCGCTGCCATAAAAAACGTAAGAAGAGGATAGAGTTATGTTGAACGATAAAGATCTGGCCCGTTTGACCAATACACTGGAAGTCCCAATGATCGTTCAGGATATTTTAGGAGGTGAGTTACTCTTAAATCCAGAAATTGAATACGGTCTGCACGAGGTTCTTAGCAATTACCAGCCCGATGCCGCCCTTTTATGTATGGCGCTCTCGGCCCGTAAAATTGCCTCTTTCTGCCTTAAGCAGCCCGGTGGCGCAAAGCTGGTCAGCATGGCCGTCATGAAAATGGAATGTGATCGCCTGATTGAGGATTATGCCGAATTGTGGCTGGCGCATGCCCGGCAAAGCCCCGTTGATGATACTCTTTTGATGGATACACTGGCCCAAATTCCCGAAGATCTGGAATCTCTGGTGGAATTGCTGGAAACCAATGCGGCGGCACTGCAGGATTACGCGCAAAGCGGAGATATCGAAACCTTGTGCGAAATTCTGGCGATTCAAGGTCAGGCGCAAGCTCTGATTGCCGAGACTTTCGTTGAAATCATAGAGGAGCGCGAAGAGATCGAAATACCGGCCATGGAGAATATTCCCGGCACGGTTTTTGCGGGCGGCAACGTCATTGCGTTTCCCTTAAGGAGTGCGCGGGCTTGATTATGGGGCTATCAAGCCCCTAAAATTTGCGTATTTTTAAAATTTAGGCCAATACAATCCTTGTTCTCTTTTCAAAGGGTTGTATTTCCACGCCAAATGCAATAATGCTGCTTTCCATGTCTGGAATTCGTACCACAACCTTGAAAAATGGCCTGCGCATCGTCACTGACAGCGTAGAGAGCATGTATTCTGCCGCGCTGGGCATATGGACCGGCGTGGGCACCCGCCATGAAGACCCGGCTGAAAACGGCGTGGCGCATATGGTTGAGCATATGCTTTTTAAAGGCACGGAAAAGCGCGGTCCGCTGCAAATTGCTGAGGAAATAGAAGCCGTTGGCGGCTCCATGAACGCCTATACCAGCCGGGAGATCACCAGCTATCACGTTCATCTTTTAAAAGATGATATCAATCTGGGGACGGAAGTGCTGTGCGATATGTATCTCAACGCCACCTTGCCGCAACACGAGATCGAGCGCGAGCGCGAAGTTATCCTTCAGGAAATTGGAATGAGCAATGACACGCCGGATGATCTGGTGTTTGATCATTATTTTGAGACCGCCTATCCGGGGCAATCCATGGGCGCACCGATTTTAGGGCGCGAAGCCAATGTCGAGAATATGACCCATGCCATGCTGGCCGGCCATATCAACAAATTCTATACACCCGCGCGCACTGTACTTTCGGCGGCGGGGGCCATCGACCACGATGAATTTGTTGATAGTGTTGCGGCGCTGATGAACACTTTGCCGCAGGATAACCTTTCCGCGCCTGTACCGGCCTCCTACAAGGGCGGGGAGATCCGCACGGAACGGGCTCTGGAGCAGGCGCATGTTATTCTGGGGTTTCAGGGGCTTGATCGTTTTGATCCTGATTATTACACCGTGCAGGCCCTTTCGACCATTCTGGGTGGCGGCATGTCATCCCGTCTGTTTCATGAAATTCGGGAAAAGCGCGGACTGGTCTATTCCATTTTCTCCTTTCATGCCGGGCATCAGGACGATGGCCTGTTTGGCGTCTATGCCGGTACGGGGCCGGATAAGCTGACCGAAATCATGCCCGTGATTTGCGATGAGCTTTTAAAAAGCGGGGATGATGTGCGCGAAGAGGAGCTGGCGCGTGCTAAAGCGCAACTTAAAGCCAGCGCCCTGATGGGCCGGGAATCCATGATGACCCGCGCCGATCAACATGCCAAGCACATGCTCTATCGTGACAAGGTTTTTAATCTTGAGGACCAAATCGCCCGTATTGATGCGGTCGATCTGGCCGGTATCGCGCGTGTTTCCAAGCGCGTTTTTTCTTCCGAACCCACGCTGGCGGCTCTGGGTCCGGTAAAATCGCTGGAACCTTTCGATACAATCAAAAACCGTATGGGCCAGGCCCGCGCCTAACGCAGGAAATTCGTTAAACTCAGTTCCTGGGTCAATGCGGTAACACGGTAGGATGATTCCAGCTGTAACTGCAAAGCTGTGATTTTGACCGCAACTTCGTTGACATCCACGTCCTCGGCGCCGGCAATAGTATCCAGAAGAACGTTTTTTTGCTGAATATGGTTGGTTTTGACCTCGGAAATCCGTGCCCGCGCCGCCTCCAAAGAGAATCTAACGCTGTCAATGTCATCAATCGCCCGATTGATCATCGTCGACATGGCATTGAAGACCTGATAAAAATTGTCCTGCATTTCCTGCAAGGTTGCGCCGGGCGCCCCTTCGGTTAATACCGGGTCTCCGGGTGTATAGGGTTCTGCGAACACATCGCCGATCGGCCCCAGATTTTCATTTTTGAAATAAGAGAGCGCAACCATAACATCCCGAAACGCGCCATCATTGGCCAACGCGGTATATTTAACTTCCGTGACTTCGTTCACCCGGATAAAAACATCGCCAACATTACCGGCACTGAGCGCGGCAGAATACCCCACAACGCTATCGGTCAAGGCATTCGGGCTGGCCTGTGTGGTTCGGGAGGTCAAGGCACTGACCAGTTGCGTGCTGGAAATATTCGAAGGCGAAAGCTCGTTTTTCCAGTTTGAGATCAGGCCATTCATAGCGGCATCAAGCGTGCCATTATCCTGAAACGGCTTGGTTAACGTATCTGACCCGCCCAGCAAATAACGATCCGTTTCCTGCGCATTCAACAAGTCAGCCAGAAAGGGATAGATGTTTTTTGCCAGATCCTGCAGCGTTGAAAAATCGACATCACTCTCCGCCGAAGTTACACCCACTTTCGTTGTTTCAATCTCGGCGGTTAAGGGATCATCATAGCTGATAATATCGCCCTTACTGTGCGGCCCTTGCTGCGAGAATCCAATCAAGGCATTTGAAAAATTTTCCGCCTGTTTTTTAAATTCCTCAACGGCATTAAGCATCAGCTTGATCCGCCGCTCGGCATGATCAATATTATTCACATAGGTTTCCAGAGATTTGAAATCTGCACGCGCCCGTTTGGAAACCAGAATATTCGTATCCAGCCCGGAAAATTTCTGTGTCTTTTTACCTGTAGTGAGTTGAACGCTCAAAGAGGTCAAAAGCTGATTTTGCTCCTTGATCCGTTCAATCTGGTTTAAGGCCTGCCCCAGCGATGAAATGCCCGTCATGTTTTTTCTCCTGATAGTGTTTTTTGTTCTCTAGCGAATGGCGTTCAGCAATTCCTTAAACAAATCATCCACCGCCGTTAATACCCGCGCCGAGGCGCTATAAGCCGTTTGTACCGTAATCAGATGCCCCAGCTCCTCATCCAGATTAACGCCGGATTGATCCAAGAGCTGCGTGTCGATCAGATCGCGCAGCGCCTTTTCATCACCCGCTCTGGCCTGATTCAGAATGATTTGCTGCGAATGCTCATTAATCATTTTTTGTGCAAAATCGATCAGGGAATTTGCTCCGGAAATTCCACTTTGGATATCGGCGCCCGGCCCCAGCAATGTCTCACGGAAAGACAGCGTTGGTCTGGGGATTGCCAAAGAACCATTGGTTTCCGAGCCGTAGTTGCGGTCAATCACCGGGGAGCTGTTTTGGACAATCCCGCCGCTTACGCTATAAGTCCCGAACAAAGCCGAGGCAATATTAGCGCCGTTATCAATTGCCAGCCGCGCGGTTGCCGCCGGCGGAGCGCCATAGGTCGCGCCGCTGGTCTGAAACGGGCCGCCTGTTATCTTAAGGGGACCTCCAAAATCGGGGCTGGTATAGCTGTTACCGGGACGCAGCCTCAAAATTCCGTCCAGTGCAAAATTGGTGGTGTCCACCGCCAGACCCGGCACCGCCTGTAACTTGGCAATCAGATCAACATCGGTGTCGCCGGGCTCCAGCGTAATGCGCACCGCTTGTGTGTTTCCAAGCTGAATGTCGAAATAGGGATCCACGGGGGCAACCGGGTTGCCCACATTCTCGGACAGCCCCAGAAAAACCAGACCTCTTTGCTGCATCGGCGCTGCCGGATTGGTCGCATCCACGATATAAGACCCGTGAGAGCGCACCAGAAGCTGCCCGTTTGTGCCTTGAGAAAACTGCACATCCATCGCCGTCAAAGCGGCCTGATCCGGGGCGGGTAGTCCGGGAATGACAACGGTTGTCACATGCGCAATTAAATCCTGCAGAAAGTTTCCGCCGCCATCGGCAATCGCGCTCAGGCTTATATCAATATTGACCGGCCCCGCACCAATGCGAGACTCCTCAAAGGTAAGGCGGAATGTATCGTTGCCGGGGTCCAGAGCACCATCGGCTGAGGCGATAAGCGCCGCCGGGCTGGCAAAGCTGGATAGATCCCGCGCGCCGCTCAGAGTGCTGTTCGAAAAAAGGCCGAGCCAGTTCTGCAGGTCATCCCCGCCGGTATTAAGCAAATCAACCTGTGTGGCGGCATTGGTGTTAAAGGCCTCCTGATAACTTACCGAACCAAAGCTATGCTCCAGCACCCGGTTTATCAGCTCATTCGATCCGGTACTGATCGTGCCGCCATAGGTGCCGCTTTGCAGGAGCGTGTTATCGTCCAGGATATTTTGATTCACGCGAATGCGGCTGGAAAACCCGACATATTCAACGCTGGTCGGCAAGGGCAATGTGGTCGGGTCAGGCGCCGTATCGGCCGGAATACTGCCGGAGGCCTCCGTGAAAAGCCGCAAACCCTGCGCGTCCATACGCAGCGCCATTTTATGCGCCAGTTCATCAAGCTGCGCCATTTGTTTCGGGAAAATTACATCCCGCAATTCCAGCAGCCCGCCCAGCTTGCCACCGGGTGAAAGGCTGGCAATATCAACTGCGGAAACCGGGTTCAGTACAGGGTCCCCGACATAAACCCCCGCTGCGGAGGTCGGATAAGACGTGCTGGCGGATAATGGCAAAGGCCGAAAAGTCAGCACGGAAGGTTTTTCCGAGGCCAGTTCCTGTCCCTGATTAGTCTGCACCACCAAAACACCGTCACCGCGCGTGAAAAAACTCACCTCTATAAAGCCGGAAAGCTCCTTGATGGCATCTCCGCGTTTATCCTCAAGCAGAGCGGTTGTCCGGCCCAGATTAACATTGGTCTTGATCTGTTTATTCAACTCGGAAACCTGGATTAAAATGTCATTGACCCGGTCAACCGTTTCCCGCATTTCCGTTTGGGCATCGTTGCGCAAGGTGGTAATCAGATTAGAAAATTTATTGATTTTGCTGGC
Organism: Alphaproteobacteria bacterium; assembly: GCA_020848095.1. Classification (GTDB taxonomy): domain Bacteria; phylum Pseudomonadota; class Alphaproteobacteria; order Micavibrionales; family Micavibrionaceae; genus JADLAT01. The sequence continues at coordinate 62,260 of JADLAT010000021.1, forward strand.
CGTGTTCACGGCCTTATCAACGGTATTTTTAAGCAAAAAACTATCTTCCGGACTATCCGCCAGCGCCGCAAAACTATCGTGCAGTCTGGATATTTCCGAAGCGATTGAAAGCTCCTTGGCCGGGTCGCCGTGAAATTGTTCAATTCGGTTTAAATAGGTTTGCTGAACATCAAAAGTGCCGACCGCGCTGACTTGAGTCCATAAATCCCGCTCCAGCTTTATATCAACATTGCGGATAATCGTATTGGTTAAAACCCCAACCGTCACCCCATTCAATGCCTGCGAGGATTGCGGCAAAATTTTCCGTGAATACCCCGGCGTGCCCACATTGGCGACGTTATTGGATATAACATTGATTTGTTGTTGCGATGTACGCAATCCGGCAAGTGCCGCATCAAGACTGGCTAGACCCATGGTTTTATCCTTGTTTTATACCATCCGGTCTTGAGCGATGAAGGCCATTTAAAGGCCCTTACCGTTTCTGATAACCGGATCTTAGACAAGACCCATGCAAGGCGAATGCCAATTGTTGAAAAAGGCGGGAAAGTTCTTTAAAAATCGGGAATAAAACAGGCCTATTCGTTCATCTGACCTTGAATTTTCTCAGCATCCGCAACCAATCTTTCCTCGATCAGGGCAGAAAGGAGCATTTCCCGGCGCAGGGCCGCCTCATAATGATCGCGCATCTGCATGATCTTGATGGCGTCCATGGAGGTTTTTATCCGTGAAATATTCGCGGGCTTATCATAGAGATTAGTATAGAAATCCGGGTTTTGAAAAATCCGCTTGCTCAGCATATCCATCTGCGCGAAATAGCTGGGGCGATCGCCCACCATAGTTTCGATATCCACATCTGTCATACCGAAATCGCGCATCATCGTTTTCATGTATGACCAACCCGGTTGAACCGTAGGCGAGGCGGGAATCGGCGCCTTGGCCTTTAACCCCACCAGCGTGGCAAATGAATTATGTGCCACATTTTTAAGCGCCATAATGCGCCGCGCCTTTAAATACGTGGCCTGCTTGTCCTTCATCCCTTCCTGCAGAATAATTTTATAAGGGTCAGGCCAGTACAAATTACGGGCGAGCGCCATAACATCTTGCTCATCGGCGGTGAGCACATTATCGGCAAAATCAACATCCAGCGTATAGGACGATTCTACGGTTCGTAGAAAATCTATATCCTTGTTAATGCGCGCCCGATTGCTGGCACCAATACCGCTGGGCGCTGCAGCGCCGCGGGTACTGTTCCCCGGATTATCATCCTGATCATGCTCGCATAGACCAAGCAAACCATTATTATTATCCGCCGGATCACAATAAATTTCCCGGAACTGCTTCAGGCGATTCTTGATATCATTATCCACGTTTTGTGCCGTACTGGTGGACAGAGCGTTGGTATATCTCTCCATCAGGGCGTCACTAACAGAAAGTGTATCGGATTCCGCTTTTGCCTTGGCGGAGGGAAGACTGCGAATGAAAGAGCCAAATTTACACATCTGCTCGCTAGGATGGTAATCCTTAACAGCAACAGCTTTTAGCTCTTGCTCCTTCCTTTGTGCCTCCAGTTGATCTTTGGCATCAATAAGCTTTCCAATCAACGGTGTTTGCTGCGCAATGGCGGTTGAGAGCTGCTCGCTCATGTGCAGCATGGGGTAAATTAAATTCTCGATTAAATTGGCAATTTGTGACTGCATGGCCGGGATGTCACAAATACTCAACGGAGGAGACCCACAATAAGGAAAGGGATCAAAAACGTTCAAACCTGCACCGTTCAACATTCCTCCGCCCGGTGCATAAATCACAGAAATGACCGACTCTCCCTTGCCGGGCCATGCATCATTTGCGCTGTTCACATTGTTAAAAGCCAGCTGCAGAGCCTGCTCCTGCCCGTGCACGCCGCGAAGCGCCTCCAAATCCGTTCCTTCGAAAATTCCAGCCCAATCGCTGTAAATATCCAATTGACCGGCTTTACTGGAAATTTTTATTTTCTCAAAAGGCTCAGCGCCGCGCCCATGGATAGAAACACCGCCCTTATCATCAAAGTTTAAAAGCACATCTAAAATTCTTCGCCCGTCATCCACTGTCACATTATAGGCAAGCGTTTTATCTTTGCTCTGTAACAAGGGCGTGGCTGGTATATTCAAGGAGCCGGTTTCATCCGTGCTGGCGTCTCCTTTAACTGGCGTCCCTTCCGGGGGCACAATTCTGTAAGATACATCGGTTCCGGCTTTAAATCCGGAAAAATTAGCCTGCACACCGGGCCGGGCATTTTTAAACATGCCGCCGCCCAGAGAAGAATCTGAGGGGAGAAACCATGTGCCGGCTGAAAAAGTCATAGCCGCCAGCACAAAGACAGCGGCAAAACCGGCATAAATAAACCGGAACTTTCTAAAAGAAAAATCCATTTTTTGCCGATTTTTCAGCATGCTGCTAATTCTTCTGCTTATGCATGAGATTCTCAACATCGTTTTGCGTGTCCTGAACTGCTAGCTCCAGCAGAACGGACATATTCGCCTCCGCGCGCAGATAGCTCTTGAAAAGATCGAATTTCTGCATCAGGGCAATAGCCTGCATCGCCACTTCCTTACGAGCGATATTGGCCGGTTTATCGTATAAATTCGTATAGAAGTCTGGATTTTGATATATTTTGCGCGTCAAAATTTCCATTTGCGCGTTGTAGCTTGGGCCTATTTTTGCTCCGGCCGGGTCGTTGGAATTATATCCCAAAAGACGTCTGATCTCATCAATATTGCCCGTGGTGGTCGGGTTAGTGGTTACACCCAGCTCCTTAAGAATAGATTCCAGAAACTCTCTCGAACTGGCTGTACCTGCGCTTTTCATCGAAGTGATGGCGTTAAAGGAATTTTCTGCAACGCTGCGCTTGGCCAGTAACGCTCTGGCATCCATATAATTGGCCTGCGCTGCTGTTAATTTTGTGCCCGGCTTATTTTCTGTATTGATGGCCGGCATTCTTTTGAACACTTCCGAGCCGTAAAGATTATTACTGAGCGCCAGAAGCTCTTCCTCATGATCGGTCAATGTCGTATCTGAAAAATCTACGTTCAGGGTCCAGGGATAATCAATTGTGCGCACATAATCGATATCCTTATTCATGCGCTCCCGATTACTGGCGCCAATCCCGCCGGGCGCGGCGGCACCGCGCGTGCTGTTCCCCGGATTATCGTCCTGATCATGCTCGCAAAGACCAAGCAGACCATTATTATTATCGGCGGGGTCACAGAATTTTTCCCGATATTGTTTTAAACGTCCCTCCTTATCCGCCGATGCGCCCGCAGCAGCCGCGGTATTCACATTCCCCAGATGACGATCCTGAGACCGCTGGCTTAAAACGTGAGAGGTCAGCTCGGCTTTTCTTTCCGAGGCGGCAAGACTGCGCACCGAAGAGCCAAATTCACAAACCCCGGCGCTGGGGTGGTAATCCTTATGCGCTTTTGCGCGGATGGTCTGGAGCAGACGCTGGGTTTCCATCTGATGTTTTGCATCCAGAAAAGAGCCAATGATCATTGTTTGCTGCATGGCCACCGCCGTCAGCTGGTTAGCCATCATCATCAGGGCAGGCAGGAGGTTATCCTCCCACAGGATACTGACCAACCAAACCTGATGTGCGGTAACTTCCGATGTCGTGTGATCATTCACAACTTTCGTCGTCACAACCCATTCAGCAGTGGATGTTCCGCCCGCACCCGCAGTACAATTTCCACAAGCCCCCGCAGGCGGGTTAACCGAAAAAACCAGAAAAGCCGTTAAGAACATTACCAGAACCGCCTTACGCGCTCTGACCACCTTTCTTTTCAACGAAGTATGATTTTGTGTCATGTCACTCCGTCCCCAGATTTTTGTTAATATCTTCAAAGCTGGCATTCAGCTTAGAGGACAACAGCACCGACAAAGACATTTCCTGCCGGATCTGGCTTTCGTAAATCGCACGATCCAGCATCAGATCTATCGCCTTTAGCGCTGCGCTTTTCCGCTCAACATTGGCGGGGGTGTCATATAAATTGGCATAAAAATCAGGATTTTGATAAATCTTCTTGGCTAGGATTTCCAATTGCGCGTAATAGCTTGGGTCCACTATATCTCCAGGCGCATATCTTTTGAGCCCAAAATACTCGGCAATTTCCGCCTCGGGAATGCCCAATTCGCGCAAGATGGCTCCTAAAAACTCAGAGGTATTGGTTGGTCCCGTTACTACGTCGAGCGCACCACCCGCGCTGCCCAGCGTTTTCATGCCCACAATCGCATTAAAGGAATTCTCAGCCACACTGCGTTTGGCCGCCACAGCGCGCAGGGAAAGATATAAATGGCTCATATCCGGATCTTTAATGTTGTCCTCATTAATTTCCCGGAACAAAATGTCATGACCATAAAGATTATTGCCCAACGACATGACGTCAAGCTCGTCCGGCGCACCATTGAAATTCGGGAAACTCATTTCAAGAGTCCGGCGATTTTCAATCAGACGCGTATAATCTATGTCCAGATTAACGCGGTCTGGCTCCGCCGGGGCGCGGCAAATCGAAGACAAACCGGTATTGGCTTTGCCCACCTCGCGGAAATTGTCCCATGGGTCGCAATAATGTTCTACGAATTGTTGCCAGCGCGCTCTTTTATCATCCGATGCGTCTCTGGCGCCGGCCATACTGACCTGCCCTAAATGCCGGGCCATCTGCCGGCGGCTGAGCGCCAATGCATTATACCGACCTACCGCCTCGGAATGCGCAAGACTGCGCACATTGGTTCCAAAGGCACAAAAACTGGTGCTGGGTTGATAATCCTTATGCGCCTGAACCTGAAGTTCCTGAAAAAGCCGCTGAGTCTCCAACTGATTTTTGGCATCCAGAAATGTGCCGATAATCATGGTCTGGTGCATCGCCACCGCGCTCATCTGCTCGGTGAACCGCTGAAGCGCCGGAACCACCTGCTCCCGCAGAAACACCGTGGTCCACCAATTACGAAGCCGGGTGAACTCTTTGGATGTGTGCGTGTTAATGTCTGTGCGTCCCTTGGCGTGATTTGCGCTTATTATTGCCTCAGCCCCGGGTACGTCTCCGGGAGAACATCCCCCACAGGCCGAAGCCGGCGGTACAAAAAGCCCGCAGAGCAACACGACCATCGCCGTCAGGGCGAAAGGATATAATAACAGACCCCTGCGAGCCTTCCTGAAAGCTTTTCTGTGCATTTATCCCGTACGAATTGCTCTAAAACCCCTCCGGTTGCTTTCTCAAAATCTCATTTCCATGATCCTTTGAAAAGGCGTCCGCTTTTTCCATTGTATCACAAGCTTTTAAAAAAAGGCACGTTTGAAAACAGCAAAAAGAAAATGCCGCCTTCTAAACAATGAGGGCAAATCTGCTTTCGACCATATGCGGCCAGCAATCCGGGCTTTTAAACGCTTTTTTGGATGTTCTTACCAGCGTTTTCAAGGTCCCGGCCAAAGCCATCAGCCGTATTGCACGCGCCCAGAGGAATTGTAAAGAGAACAAGCAACGCAAAAATAAAGAGTTTTTTCATTTTTCACCTTTTTTCGTTTTTTAAATAAACCAAAGCTACTGCACCGTGCTTTTTTCGCCTTTAGCGGCCTGTTCCTGCTTACGGGCTTCTTCTATTTCGTCCTTGAAGCGTTCCATATACAAGGCCTGAAAATCTACAGGATTAAGCATGAGCGGCGGAAATCCGCCCTGCACGGTTAAATCGCTGATAATCTGGCGCGCGAAAGGGAAGGCCAGCCTCGGCACCTCAACCAAAAGAACAGGGTGATGATTTTCCTCCGGTATATTGTTCAGGGAAACCGCCACGCCATATTGAAGTTCGGCCACGAATAAGGCATCTTCCCCCTGAAGCGCGATAGCGCGCAGATTTAAAACAACCTCATATAAATGTTCAATATCCTCGCTGGGGATCTTGCGGGCATCCATACCGATATTGATGTCCATTTGCGGCGCTGCGCCGTTATTAGCCGTCCCCCGCAGGGATTCCGGCGCGTTCGGGTTTTCAAAAGACAAATCACGCACATATTGCGCTAAAATATTGATCGGGGCCTGAAGCTGCTCTTTACGCTGTACTTCGGCGGCTTTAGGCTGTTTTTTGTCTGTGGGCGTGTCGCTCATGGAGAAAACCTTTTTTAATTTCTAGTGAACTTTATTAGATCATTTTTATTCTGCCAAGGCCTATCATGATCCTTTATGTTTGTCACCGCCCTCCAGGAGCGTTTTCTCTTCATGGTTTTTAGCCTTTGAGGCTCTTTCTTCATCATTTTCGCCAAGATCCACGTATTCCCCTTCGATCACATCACCAAAATTTTCTCCGGCCGGCGCTCCCGGATAAGGGTTTTCGGCCCAATATCCGCCTCTTTTCAGGCCCGTCTTCAACAAAGCGCGCGTAAAGGGCAACAAGAGCGCCACGGCCAGAAAATCCGTTATAAAACCCGGGATAATCAAAAGAAACCCGGCCATCATTATATAAAAACCCTCAAAAAGCCGTTCCAGCGCAACACCGGCGCGCAGGGCCAGCATCGCCTGTATTCCCTGATAGCGAATCAAAATTACACCCGCCAGCATCGCCAGAATAATCAGGCCCGCGGCATTGCCGAATCCGATTTCCTCGCTCACCGCGGAAAAAACCATAATTTCGAGCAGTGGCAGGATTATAAAAATGATAAAAACCGGCATTGTTTTGCTCTGAACCCTTGTCCTTGATAGATTTACGATCATACTGTATCTAACGAATGCGGCGCAGACAAATATGAATGCCCTGTCGTTTGTTTGCTGGCGCTATGCTATCATGGTGCCTGTTATGCTTAAACGAAGTGAAATTATAATTTAGGGAATCTAAAAAACGTGCCAGCCGATCTGATTGTTTATGCGCTCGTAGCCGCCGGACTTATTTTTTGGTTGCGGAGTGTTCTGGGCACCCGGCATGGGGAGGAGCGCGATCGCCCCAATCCGCTCATGGCAGCGGCTGAGAAAAAACCCATTCCGGGCGCGGCTGTGATTTCCGAAGCCAAAACCGCCATGACGATGGAGCAAAAAATTGCTGATCTGGTGGAAAATCCCCGTGAAAAGGGCACTATCGATAATAAAACGGCGGAAATGGGCTTGATCGAGATCGCCCGGATGGATAACAGCTTTGATATCGATTTCTTCTTACAAGGGGCGCAGGATGCCTTTATCATGGTTGTAGAAAGCTTTGCCGAGGGCGACCGGGAAACGCTGGAGGCTTTGCTGGCCGAGCCCGTCTATCAGGCCTTCGATGGCGCTCTGCGGGACAGAGCCGCGCGCGGAGAAACGCAAATCACCGACATTCATGCCCTGCGCAAGGTAGAAATTACAGCGGCGCGGATCGAAGACCGCCGGGCCATGATTACCGTGCGCTTTACGGCGGATGAAACCAGCCTGACACGGGATGCGCAGGGCAACATTCTCCACGGCCATCCTGATAAGATAACGCAGATGAAAGACCTCTGGACCTTCGGCAGAGCGCTTCGCTCCAAAGACCCTTCCTGGCTGGTTTATGAGACACGCGGCGATGTCGAGGATGATAATGAAACTCTTCCCAATACGCACTAACTCTTTTCTTTTTCTGGGGGCGATTCTTCTGCTTTCCGCTTGCGTCGGCACGACGCCCTCTGCGGATAAACAACCGGCGGAGACCTATAAGCTTTCCTTAAAACCTGCCGCCTTTGCCGACCTTCCCGGCTGGGGCGGTGATGATTTGCGCGATTTTGCCACTGCCTATCAAAAATCCTGTGCCCGCATCGTAAAGGCCGCGCCGGATAAAACTTTCGGCGCGCTGGCGGAGGCCGGAACCTATGCGAACTGGCAGGTGATTTGCCAAAACATGCAAACGCTGGATACGGGTAATAACGCCGCGCTCCAGGCTTTCATGGAGCGCAGTTTTATCCCCTATAGCGTTCGTAACAATGACAACCCGGAAGGGTTGTTCACCGGGTATTACGAAGCTTCCCTGCGCGGCTCGCGGGTGAAATCGGCGCGTTACAATATCCCGCTTTATACGCGTCCGGATGATCTGGTGATGGTCGATCTGGGACAGTTTCGCGACGAGCTTAAAGGCCAGCGGATCGCCGGGCGGGTGCAGGAGGGCAATTTAAAGCCCTATGAAACCCGGGCGCAAATCGTGGCCGGAGACTGGCCGCATAATGATAAGGTTCTGGTCTGGGTTGATAATGCCGTTGATGCGTTTTTTGTGCAGATCCAGGGCTCCGGCGTGGTCGAGCTGGCAGAGGGCGGCACGATGCGAATCGGTTATGCCGGGCAGAACGGGCATATCTATACCGCAATCGGGCGGGAGCTGATCGCGCGGGGGGCGCTTAGTAAAGAGAATGTCTCCATGGCCTCCATCCGGGCCTGGCTGGCGGCGCATCCGCAAGAGGCCGATGCGCTTATGAACGTCAACCAGTCCTACGTATTTTTCACGACGGTAGAGGGCGCAGGGCCGCTGGGCGGGGAGAATGTCGCCCTTACACCGGGGCGTTCTCTGGCCATAGATCGCTCGCTCATGGCTTACGGATTACCGCTGTGGCTCACAACCGATACGCCAAAGATACAGCGCCTGATGGTGGCGCAGGATACAGGCGGTGCGATTCGCGGCCCGGTGCGCGGCGATGTATTCTGGGGGTTTGGAGAAAAGGCCGAAGCGCTGGCCGGACCCATGAAAGCCAAAGGCCAATACTGGGTTCTCCTGCCTAAAACAGCTGGCCAGTAACCCCATAACGGCAAAGCTCAACCGCCGCCGACTTTAATCATGGTCACCGTCCAGATCAGGACAACCAGACCGGCGATAATGGCCAATACGGCAAGGTTTTTCTTTAATTTTCTACGGTGAACTTCGCTTCTGTGAAAAGATTTCATGGTTTTATCTCCCGGCCTCCTTTTAAGTGAATATCACGGCTAAAAACAGCGCAAACAGATAAAAAACCGAATACCCGAACATGATTTTCGCGTGTTTCAAATCCTCATTCATAAAAACCCGAACGCAAGAAAGGATGAATAGCCCGCTCAAAACGGCGGCGACCAGACCATAGAGCGCATCCGCCATACCAAGAAAGGCCGGACTTATACTGAGCGGCGCCAGAAACAGCGTATAGGCCAGCATCTCAATTTTTGTGCGCCGTACGCCTTTAACCACAGGCAGCATGGGAATCCCTGCGCGTTTATAATCGGCATTGGCAAAAAGCGAAAGCGCCCAGAAATGCGGCGGCGTCCAGAAAAAGATAATGGCGAACAGAATCACCGGGTAAAGCGTCACATCCGCCGTTACCGCCGCCCAACCAATCATCGGCGGGAAAGCCCCCGCCGCGCCGCCAATCACGATATTCCAAGGGGTCGAGCGTTTCAGCCAGATCGTATAGATCACCACGTAAAATAAATTCGCAAATGCTAAAATTCCAGCGGCCATCCAGTTCAGCGCCAGCCCCATAATCGCCACAGAAGCCAGACTGAGCAAAATCCCAAAGGCCAGCGCTTCTTCGGGTTCCACGCGTCCTGCGGGTAAAGGCCGGTCTTTCGTGCGGTTCATCACCGCATCAATATCGCGGTCGTACCACATATTTATGGCGCCCGCTGCACCCGCATTCACCGCCAGACAGAATATCGCCACCACCGCCAGAAATGGATGCAGATCGTGAAAGCCCGGCGCGACCAGCATCCCGGCCAGCCCGGTAAAAACCACAAGGCTCATGACCCGCGGTTTCAGCAGGGCAAAATAATCCGAAACCCGCGAGTCCGCTGCGGATTGAGTTCCATATACCAAAGGAGAAACCATATTGCTCATGGCCTCTTTTACCACGATGCGCGAAAAGATCGACCAAAAAATGAGACAAAGGCCGATATTGCTTTTATCATAATTAATTCCGATATCCGTGTTGATGCGGATCTTTAATCCGGCGTTCTTGCCGCAAGAAACATGGCCAGCGCCTGCTTTTGCTCGATTTGTTCATAAACCGGTTCGGCGGATTTTCTGATCTCCTGTAACGCGCCTATATCCTCATGCGAGAGGCCATAAAAAACCTTTGTGATACCGACGCTGGCGATCACCGCCTGCCCAACTTTCGTCGGCTGGCTGGAGCTATAGAGAATATACCCTGAGAGATCAGCGGTTCCCAGCTTTTCCGCCGCCTTGCAAATGGCCGCAATTTCGGCGTGCGCCGCCGGGTCAACGCGCCCGGATTTCCCGCCAGCGCCCAGAGCCACAATCTGCCCCTGTGCATCGGCTACCAAAGCGCCATAAGGGCCGCCTTTTTTTGTGCGGACGTTCTCGGCGGCCAGATCCAGAACTTTTTCCATCAGCTGCGCCGGGGTGAAGCTGGTTTCATGGCTCTCCACAGCTATAGAAGGAGCGTTTTGCCCCTGACGCTTTAAAATCCGGTTCACACTCTCCAAAAGACGCTCCGGCGTAACCGGTTTTTGCAATACGCGCTGAACGCCCAATGCTGTGGCCTCCATCAGCATATCCGTGGAATCATCGCCCGTAATGATAATAACGGGCAACTTCCGGCCCTCCGCAACAAGATAGCGTACAAATTCAAACCCCCCTTTGGGGGCCATGTTAATGTCCACAAGCGCCAGATCGATATGCGTGCTTTTGATGACCCGAATGGCGCTTTCTCCATCGATAGCGCCATGCACTTCATAATCCTGCGCGCGCAATATGCCGGACATCATATTGCGGCTGACTTCGTTATCTTCAGCTATAAGAATAGAGGCTGGCGGGTTTGTACTCATAAGTTTCATTAAATCATAAATTTGGAAAAGAATGCGCAGAAAAAATTTTTAAAACTGATATAATCGGCTTTATGAGTTTTGATTTTTCTTCTTGTTTTTCTTCTGGTAAGCCCTCTTCCAGCCAGGGCAGCGCGCTGTTTCTTATCCTGATTGCCGTGGTGTTGTTTGCGGCGCTCAGCTATACAGTGGCCGGTATGATGCGCAGCGGTGGCAGTGAGCAAAGCGGCACACAAAAACCCGGCCTGCTGGCCGATGAGATTTTAACCTATGGCCAGCAACTTCGGCAGGGGGTGCAGAGCCTGAAAATCTCCAATGGCTGTCAGGATGCGCAAATCAGTTTCGAAGCCACCGGCCTTGCCGGATACGCGCATAATCCCGTGGCCTCCACACGCTGCAGCGTGTTCCATCAAGATGGCGCAGGGCTTGGCTATAACAAACCTGTTGCTGAATTCGGCAGCGGTTCGGACTGGATTTTCACGGGGCAGTTAAATGTACTGGGCGTCGGCACCGATTGCGCCAGCGGGGAGAGCTGTACCGAGCTTCTGGCCATTCTGGAGGGGGTTAATCTGAATGTATGCCGGGAGATCAATCGAAAAACGGGCATTGTCATGACGGCAGACGCACCGCCCGCGCAAGACGGCGTGGTGAGCTTCCCCAAATATACCGGAACACAGACCTATAGCGCCACCATCACCGATCAGGCCGGCACAGATCAATTGCGCGGTTTTGCCGCCGGTTGCACGGAGACCTCCGCCGGAGGGTCATATTTCTTCTATCAAACGCTGGTCAGCCGCTAGGGTCAGGACTTAAACCGGGCTTTTGCCGCTTTCCTAGATCCGCTCCAGCACCGTGGCCACGCCCTGCCCGCCGCCGATACACATCGTGGCCAGCGCATATTTCGCGCCCTCACGCGCCAGAAGGGAGGCCGCTTTACCGGTGATCCGCGCGCCCGAAGCGCCCAGCGGATGGCCCAGAGCAATCGCGCCGCCATCCAGATTCACCTTTGCCAGATCAATGCCCAGCTCTTTCAGAACAGAGAGAGACTGCGCGGCGAAAGCCTCATTCAGCTCCCAGATATCAATATCGCCAATGGCCAAACCGGCTCTGGAAAGTGCCTTTTTTACCGCCGGAACGGGGCCGATACCCATAATTTCAGAGGCGCATCCCGCGACCGAAACCGCCTTTATCCGCGCCAGTTTCGGCAAGCCATGCTTATCGGCATAATCCTCAGAGCAGACCAGAACTGCCGAAGCGCCATCAGTCAGGGGCGAAGACGTCGCCGCCGTCACCGTGCCGTCCGATAAAAAAGCGGGTTTCAGCGTTGCCAGCTTTTCTATCGTCGAATCGGCGCGAATGGTGCCATCGGTCTTCACATCGCCAATAGGCACGATCTCCGCATCGAATTTACCCGATTCTGCGGCCTGCGCCGCTTTTTTGTGGGAAGAAACGGCAAAAGCATCCTGATCCCCTCTCGGCACGTCATATTTTTTTGCCAGATTTTCCGCCGTCTCCCCCATGGAGATATAGGCCTGCGGATATTTATCAAATAATGCCGGATTGGGCATCGGGTTAAAACCGCCCATCGGAATACGGCTCATGCTTTCCACCCCGGCGCAGATGAAGGCCGCGCCCGCGTCCATCTGGATTGCGCCCGCAGCAATATGAATGGCCGTCATGGAGGAGCCGCAAAAACGGTTCACCGTCACCCCGCCGATGGAAACCGGCAAATCTGCGTGATTTACCACCAGACGCGCGATGTTAAAGCCCTGTTCGGCTTCGGGGAAGGCGCATCCCATAAGCAAATCCTCAATATCTTCCGGCTTCACCCCGGAGGAGGCCACCAAAGCCTTCACGACCGCTGCGGCCATATCGTCAGGCCTTACACCAGCCAGTGCGCCCTTACCGGCGAAATGCATGGGCGAGCGTTTAAAATCGCAAATTACAACGGATTTATGCATGAAAGGCTCCTGCTGGAAGATCAAAATTCCTGCGTACTTTAACGCGATCGGGCTTTCCGGTCCATGAGTTTTGTGCCCTTCGCCGTAAATTCAAGGCACGCCGGAGCCACCGTACCGCCGCCCGGTGCATATTCCATTTGACACAGCCCGGTCATAAGGGGTAGTTGAAAGTTTCGTATTCGTGATTGAAATTTTCTTAAGGAGTGTATTTGTGAGCGCCGTTGCCAAAGCTTCCGACCCTAAAGGGTTGAAAAGAGTCTGTTCCTCCTGTGGGATTCGTTTTTACGACCTGAATAAACGCCCGATCACCTGCCCCGGCTGCGCGACGGAATTTACCGGCGAAATAAAGGTTAAAGCCCGCCGGTCACGCCTTCCGGTGGATGAGGTCGCTACGACTTCCAAAACAAAAAACACCATTGCCGATATGGATGATGATACGGATGACATCGCCGATGACGCACAAGTCATCAGCCTTGATGATCTTAACGAAGGCGCTGATGATGACGATGATGATGTGGCCGACACGGATCTGGCGCTGGATGACGATGATGACATCGAGGTTCTGGATGATGATCTGGAAGATGATCTGGATTCCATCGAGCCCGATGCCGATCTGGAAGATGACGAAGACGATAAAGACTAGTTTGCACGTCCAACCGGAATGCTTTGCCTGTGTTTAACACCTGCATAACGCTGCCAGCCGCCATAGGCGAACACGGTATTCGCAAGATTGTGGATGCGTTTGGCGCTCTGGAGATACAATGCAGCGTTTCCAGACAAAGCGGTGATGCCGATTGGGATATGCAATTCCTGTCCGAAGATCGGCCCGATATCCGCGCGCTGCAGACCATACTCCATGAAACGCTTGAAACGCTTCAGGAGGGGCTGGGGCCTTCTCTGAGCGATCTGCCGCCAAACTTCTCTGAAGAGGCGCGCTGGCAAGTCCATGAGCTTGAGGATATTGACTGGCTCGCCCATTCTTACCGCCAGTTCCCGCCATTTTCCGTGGGGCCGTTTTTTATTCACGGCTCCCATTACGACGGCGCTATCCCACAAAGCCAGATGGCGCTGCAAATTGATGCGGCCACCGCCTTTGGTTCCGGCGAACATGGCACAACGCGGGGCTGTCTTGAGGCCCTTTTGGATCTGAAAGGCCGGGGGGCCTGCCCGTGGAATGTGCTGGATATGGGGACCGGATCGGGTATTTTGGCGCTGGCTGCGTGGAAACTCTGGAAAACGCCCGTTCTGGCGGTGGATGATGACCCCGAAGCGGTGCGCATGGCAGCCCATCACCAAAGCATAAACGGCGTGCCGGATGGCGCCATGCAGATGAGCTGCGTCTGCGGAGATGGTTTTGCAGAAGAATTAACGCAGGCCCGTAAACCCTATGATCTGATCATCGCCAATATTCTGGCCGTGACCTTGCGGGAAATGGCGCCCGCGTTAAAAGCCGTCAGCGATGAAAACGGCTATGTTGTTCTATCCGGGATTTTAAACACGCAAGCCCAAAGCGTTATAGAATGCTATGCCCTGCAAGATATGGTTCTTAAAAACCGGATTGAGATCGGGGAATGGTCAACTCTGACGCTGCAAAATACGACGGTGCAGCACCACAAGATATAATAAAACAAAATAGAACATATAAAGCTCTTCAATTTCGCTGGCGCGCACCATAATCACGGTATCTTTCAGGGCTTCATCGATCTTGTCGATTAAAACCAGACCCAGAACACACAAAGCGACAAAGCTCAGGGAGGCCGGCGGGTACACTATCTTAAACCGCGCCGGCAATGCGCCGGGCCGAAAACGGGCCAGCGCCGGGATAATCAAACCGCCCGTAAAAACACCAGTCAGCAAAATCAGGCGCGGTTTTTGATCCAGCCATGAAGATGTGTTGTGCAGATTGGTCTCATTTTGATCGTTGAGCTGGCCCCAAAAATCGGGCGTGCCCCATTCGGCAATATGCTGTCCCCAGCTTATTTCCTCGCCCGCAATATAAATACAGCTCAAAACAAAACACAAAACCCAGAACAGCAGAAAAAAATCACCCCCGCTTTTTACAAGCCAGAGGCAACGCAGCGCCACAAGCGCCGCCAGAAAGGCCAGTAAAAACTGCAAAGCCTCATGCGGGCCTTGCTCCGAAAGCATGGAAGAGAGCGCGTCTTGCGGCAAAAACAGCTCCAGACCCGCCTGCATCGCTAAAAAAGCAACGGGCAGCCAAAAGCTGAAAAACGGCCATATATTTGACTTCGCGCTCATACGTATATTTTCTTAAAAAGACTGAACGCCACATTTACTTGAAAATACGGGTTTTTGCAAGATCGTCCGGCCTTATAAAACGGTCCTCTCTGGCTTGAAAGAGCCGCATTGCTCCGGCCTTAAAATCGCGCTACCCTTGAGAAGAATTTAAAAAGCGCGCAGTCAAATAAGGAACACCGCATGCAGATCAAAAAAATTGCCGTCATCGGATCGGGGGTTATGGGCTCGGGCATCGCCGCGCAGGCCGCCAATGCGGGATTTCCGGTTTTGCTTTTGGACATTGTGCCGCCGGATCTCGCCAAATTTAACGGCAACCGCAACGCCTTTTCCGAAGGGGCGGTTGAGAAAATGCTTAAAATGAGCCCGGCGCCGTTGATGAAAAAAGACAATGCGGCGCTTATTACCTGCGGCAATCTTGAGGATGATCTGGACAAACTTGGTGATATTGACTGGATCGTCGAAGTGGTGCTGGAAGATCTCAAGGTCAAACACGCCACTTATGATAAAATCCAAAAACACCGTAAGAAAGGCTCGATCGTCACCTCCAATACCTCCACCATTCCCTTGCACAAACTGATTGAGGGGCAGCCGGAGGATTTTGCCAAAGATTTCATGATTACGCATTTTTTCAATCCGCCGCGCTATATGCGCCTTTTGGAGCTGGTGATAGGGGAAAAAACACAGGCCAAAGCCGTTGATGTTATCCGGAAAATATGTGATGAAAAACTGGGCAAGGGCGTGGTGGAATGCTTTGATACGCCCGGCTTTATCGCCAATCGGCTCGGCGTTTTCTGGCTGACGGCCGGGGTAAACGAAGCCATAAAACAAGGCGTTTCCGTAGAGACTGCCGATGCGGTGATGAGCAAACCGGTCGGCATTCCCAAAACCGGTGTATTTGGCCTGATTGATCTGGTCGGTATCGATCTTATGCCCAAACTGGCCGATTCGCTTTTATCCACGCTTTCAGATGATGATGAATACCGCGATATTTTTATAGATCACCCCTTCGTTCACGACCTGATCGCGGCGGGTTATACGGGCCGCAAGGGTAAGGGCGGCTTTTACCGGCTGGACCCCGCCTCCAAAACCAAAGAGAAACAGGCGCTCGAAATTCACGCGGAGTCCTTTGTTGAATCCCATTACCGCAAGGCGGAAAAACCGCGCCTCGCCTCATTAGAGGCCGGTAAAAAAGGTCTGCGCGCGGTGGTGGAGAGCGATGATGAAGGCGGGCGCTACGCTTGGGCCGTTCTGAAGCAAACGCTGGCCTATGCCGCTGGCCTCGCCGGGGAAGTCGCCGCCAATATCCACGATATAGATGAGGCCATGAAGCTCGGCTATAACTGGAAAAAAGGCCCCTTTGAAATGCTGGACGATCTGGGGCCCGCATGGTTTGCCGCCCGGCTGCAAGAGGAAGGCCGCACGGTGCCCGCCATTTTAAAGGCCGTGGGCGCGGGATCTTTCTACAAAACGCAGGACGGCGCTTTGAAATATTTCGGTCTGGATGGGGTCTATCACGATATCATCCGCCCTCAAGGCGTCTTACTGCTTTCCGATATTAAACGCGAAGCCAAACCGGTTTTGAAAAACGGCTCTGCCGCCGTATGGGATATCGGCGATGGCGTTTTATGCTTTGAGCATACTTCCAAAATGAACACATTCGATGAGGCGATTTTTGAGCTTCTGGTCAAAACAACAAAGCTCATCGAAGGCTCGGAAGACTATAAAGCGCTCGTCATCTACAATGAAGGCTCCAATTTCTCCGCCGGGGCTAATCTGGGGCTGGCTTTGTTTATGATTAACATCGCCATGTGGCCGCAGGTCGAAGACTTTGTTGCCACGGGCCAGCGCGTCTTTATGAACCTTAAATACGCGAATTTCCCGGTTGTCTCCGCTCCTTCGGGAATGGCGCTGGGAGGCGGGTGCGAGATTTTGCTGGCCGCCGATGCGGTGCAGGCCCATGCAGAGACCTATTGCGGGCTGGTTGAGGTCGGTGTCGGGCTTTTGCCCGGCTGGGGCGGGTGCAAGGAAATGATCCTGCGTTTTCAGGAGCGTGAGCGTGAAAAATTCGCTGAAAACCTTGAAAAAATTAATGCCAAAACCCTTTGGATGTCGCCCGATACAACGCCTATGGGCGCGGCCAGACAAGCTTTTGAGACCATCGCCACGGCCAAGGTCGCCACTTCGGCTTTCGAGGCGCAGGATATCGGCTATCTCCGCTATAGCGATGGCATCACCATGAATCGCAACCGCCTGTTGTTCGATGCCAAGACCCGCGCGCTGGCGCTGGCGGAAAACTATGTTCCCAAGACGAAAATTACCGATATTCGTCTGCCGGGCGCGGGCGGAAAAACCGCGCTGGATCTGGCCGTGTCGGATCTGCAAAAATCGGGAAAAGCCACCCCTTATGACGGCGTGGTGTCCGGGCATCTGGCCAATGTTCTTACCGGCGGCAATGCCGATTATCTGGACAGACTGAGCGAGGACGACCTGCTCGCCCTTGAATTGTCTGAATTTATGAAATTGCTGCACCATGAAGGCACGCTGGCGCGGATCGAACACATGCTGGATAAGGGCAAACCGCTTAGAAACTAAAGGCCGGTACGCCGCATCAGCCTTTAAAGAATGTTTTGCTTACGGAGCTTATCCACCTTGCGCATAATCATGTTGCGCTTGAGGCTGGAGAGGTAATCAATAAACAAAACACCGTTCAGATGATCAATCTCGTGCTGCACACAATGGGACAGCAGGCCTTCGGCCTCCAGTTCGGCTTCCTGATTATTGTAATCCAGATATTTAACGCGCACTTTCGCCGGACGCTCGACCTCTGCATATTGCTGCGGAATGGACAGGCAGCCCTCCTGCATGATGCTTCTTTCTTCCGATTCCCAAAGAACCTGCGGATTGGCCATGAAAATCGGGTTCGGCTTTTCGGCCTCCTCTTCCTCCCGCACCGCCAGATCCATCACCAGAACGCGGTTAAGCAAATTAACCTGATTGGCGGCCAGCCCGATACCCGGCGCGTCATACATGGTCTGGAGCATAGCATCCATCTGCGCACGGATGACATCGTCCACTTTGGCAACGGGCTGCGCGGTCTGTTTTAGAACCGCGCTGGGGATTATTACGATGTCGTATGTTTTCATGGCAATTCAGGTAGCGGGTTTTAACGAGAAAATCAAGGACCGTTGCTGTTTATGCTTTCCAAGGGGGGCGATCACACACAAAAACCTAAGCGCGCTTTTTTTCCGCTTCATCCTCCGCAGAGAGCGTAACAAGCCGGGGAGGCTCCTCGCTCACGGCCAGCTGCTCCGGCAGGTCCTTTTCCCCGGTCAGCGCCTGTAAATCCCGGAATTTCCGTCCGGCGGGCAGCACGCTGCGCTCAAGCGAGCCAACCGCCTCGTTATAGCCCTTAACCGCATTTTGCAGATAAGAGCCTATTTTGCCCATATGATCGGAGAATTTAAGCAGACGCTTGTATAAATCTGCCCCGCGTTCGGAAATTTCTGCGGCGTTTTTCGCCAGCTCCATCTGCCGCCAGCTCATGCCCACCACGCGCAAAAGGGACATCAACAAAGTGGGGGAGGCTATAATGACATTTTTCTGGGCCGCGAACTCAACCAAAGTCGGGTCAGCGCGCAGCGCGAGAGAATACATCTGCTCAGAAGGTAAAAACATCACGGTAAAATCCGGACTTTCCAGATTTTCCCAATAGCCTTTTTTCCCCAGAGCCTGTACATGCAGCCGTATCTGCCGCGCCAGATTTTGCATGAGCTGCTTGTATTCAGATTCGGAAATATCCTCGGAAAGGCGCTGAGCAAATTCATTTAACGGGGCTTTGGCATCAATAATAATGTTAAAGCCGTCTTGCATATGAATAACGGCATCGGGTCTTTGCCGCCCTTCATTCGCGGCCATGGACACTTGCGTATCATAGTGCACGCCCTTGATCAGCCCCGAATTTTCAAGCAGACCTTCCAGAATAAACTCCCCCCATGCGCCCTGTGCCGCCGGGTCACGCAGCGCCCCGACCAGCCTTGCCGTTTCCATGTTCAGATTTTTAATATCCTGCCGCAGGGCATCTTGCACACCTCTGGATTGCTCCAGCGCGCCGCCCAGCGCCTTTAAGTGTTCCTGCACCGGAGAGATCAGCATTTCTATGGCTTTTTGGCGCTTCTCAAGATCATGCGCACCATCTTTATGCGCCGCGCCGAGGCGTTCCTGCGCCAGTTGTAAAAAAGTCTCATGCGCATCCCGCACGGCCCTTTGTGCGGCGGCATCGAATTTCATGCTGAATTGTTCATCATCCCCCATGCGGGCGGCCATCTGCGCGTTTTCACGCTCCAGCTTTAATATGCGCAGTAAAGCAGGCGCTCCGGCAAGGAGGAGGCCAAAAACAAAACTCGCGATGCTATAAACAATTGCACTTGTCATGATCTATAGCTAGCCTAAAGCCATGAAACACAAAAGCCAAAGAGAATCTGGCAATGCCCTGATTTATGTTCTGATTGCCGTTGCGCTTTTCGCCGCGCTCAGCATGACACTGGGCCGCCAAACCGACACGTCGGAGGCCGGAACGCTAAGCGGGGAAAAAGCGGAGCTGGCAGCCACGCGGATGATCTCCTACGCCGCGCAAACCAAATCCGCCATCGACCAGATGCTGTTCGGCGGCACGGCTATTGATGATCTGGATTTTACTGCGCCAACCGATGCGGCTTTTGAAACCGAACCACCGG
This sequence comes from Alphaproteobacteria bacterium, assembly GCA_020848095.1. Classification (GTDB taxonomy): domain Bacteria; phylum Pseudomonadota; class Alphaproteobacteria; order Micavibrionales; family Micavibrionaceae; genus JADLAT01. Next base: position 81,973 of record JADLAT010000021.1, read on the forward strand.
CCAATTATCTCAAGGTCTATCACCCTGTTGGCGGGGGATTAACCCCGGCCACTCTACCGGCGGAATCCATTGGCGGGTCTTCAGCCACACCGCCGCCCGGCTGGTATCTGGGGCGGTTTAACACTGTGGATTGGACCAAAAGCGCGGCGGAAGATGTCATCTTGCTGGCCTATCAAATTCGTCCCGAAATCTGTGCGCGGATCAATCTTAAAATTACGGGCAGTACCACCATCCCGACCATGAGCAGCGCGATAAAGCTGACCTTGATCGATGATGCCGTGCCTGCGCATGGCGGGGCCAATACGCCGCTGACCACTGATACGGGAGAAATTTGCCCCGAATGCCGGAATCAGGCGTCTTTATGCGTTCAGGAAGGTGGCTTATATGCGTTTTATACGATCATCGCCGATCAATAACGGCCCCTTACGCTTTTGCCCTAGGCGCGCGCCGGGTTAAAATCGGCCAGTATCGCGCGGAGTTCCGCAATCCCTGCACCGCTTTCCGAACTGGTCGCGTGCACGCCGGGATAGGCGGCGGCCTGTTTCTTCAACTGCTCTAAAATCACTGCCGAGATTTTTTCAATCTCCTCCGGCGTGGATTTGTCCGCCTTGGTCAGGATAATGCGGTAGGAAACGGCGGTGCTGTCCAGCATTTTCATCAGTTCCAGATCGGATTCCTTCAAACCGTGGCGCGAATCAACCAGAATAAAAACACAGCGCAAAGGTGCGCGCCCGCGTAAAAATCCATGGATCAACTTCGTCCAGGCCGCACGTTCGGTTTTTGAAACCTTCGCATAGCCGTAACCGGGCATATCTACCAGACATAAACGCCCGCCCAGATCGAAGAAATTGAGCTGCTGCGTTCGCCCCGGCGTATTAGACGTTCTGGCCAATGTCTTGCGCCCGGTCAGAGCGTTGACAAGAGAGGATTTCCCGACATTAGAGCGCCCCGCAAAGGCAATCTCCGGCAAGGCGGCCTCAGGCAAGTGATCCAGCGTGGAAATACCGCGCATAAAATCACACGGCCCGGCAAATAATTTGCGGGCATCTTCCAGATCCTGCTGCGAAAATTCGCGGTCTGTCATTTTTTCTTTTTACTTTTCTTCGGTTTGGGCTTTGACATCGGCTTTGCGGGAGATACGGCTTTGCTATCTCCCTCCGCGCCAAACAACGCTTCCTCAACGTCATCCTCGATCATTTCCGCAAGCGGATGAACGGCGGGGCCTTTATCAATCGCCTTATCCAAAGCTTTTTCTTCCTTGGTTTCCCCGAACATGTGGATAGGCACATTCAGGCTTTTCATGATGATGATTTGCTGAATCACACCGATAAAGGCACTGAACGTCCAGTACACAACCAGCCCCGATGCGAAATGCGACATCATATAAGCAAACAAAAACGGCATATACATCGCCATATCCTTCTGGATAGGGTCCTGTGGCGGCGGATTGAGGTTCTTCTGCAGCAACATGGCCACCAGCATCAGACACGGCCAGACACCGATCATCAGCATGGCCGGCGGGTCCCAAGGGATAAGGCCGAACAGGTTAAAGACGCTGGTGGGATCGGGCGCGGATAAGTCCTGTATCCAGCCGAAAAACGGCGCGTGGCGTAGTTCAATCGTCACATAGAATGTCTTATACAGCGCAAAAAATATCGGAATCTGCAACACCATCGGCAAACAGCCCGCAACCGGGTTTACACCCTCACGTTCATAAAGAGCGATCAGCTCTTTTTGCAACTGCGCTTTATCGTCAGGGTATTTTTTCCGCAGATCCGCAACCTGCGGCGTGACCTTTTTCATTTTCGCAAAAGAGCGATAGGAAATATTGGTCAAGGGGAATACGGCCCCGCGCAAGGCAATGGTCAGAATAATAATCGCCGCGCCCAGATTCCCCAACCAGGCCGAGAGATAGTGCAACACAAAGAAAAACGGCTTGGTCATAAACCAGAACCAGCCAAAATCGACAGCCAGATCGAATTTCGGGATGTTCAGCGCCTTCTCATAGTCCTCAAGCATGAAAACACGTTTCGCGCCGGAGAAAAGATGGCTGGTCGTTTCAATTTTGCCGCCGGGGGAAACCTCATGGGCACGCCCTCTGAAATCGGCCTGGTACAGCCCCTTATTTTCCTTATCTTTTACATCCGCACCGGCAAAGGTGTAATTATATTTCACGCTCTCCCCTTGCGGCGGAATCAAAGTGGTCAGCCAGTATTTATCCGTAATGCCGATCCAGCCGCGCTCTGCGGTGGCTTCTTGCCTTTTCTCTTTTCGCAGCTTGCTATAGCCGGTCTGCATCAACGCTTCCCCGACATAGCCAATCGGACCTTCATGAGAAACCCATGTGCTTTGATAATCGGAAGGGATACCCTTTTGCGCGATCAACCCATAGGGATAGAGCGTGATGGATTTTTGAGTGGCGTTGGTTACGGAATCCTTGATGGTGAACATGAAATGCTCATCAAGCGTGATAACCCGCTCAAAAGTCAGCCCCTGCCCGTTATCCCAAAACAGCGTAACGGGGGAGTCTGCGGTGAGTCTTTCATTCCCGCGGACCTGCCAGAGCGTATCTACACCCGGCAGGACAAGGGTTTTATCACTGCTGGTCCAGCCATAATCCACGGTGCGGAAAAACTTTTGCCCGCGCGGCTCCAAAACCGAAACCAGCTCTTTTCCATCCAGTTTCTTTAAATAGTGCCGCAACGATAAATCATCGATTCGGGCGCCTTTGAGATTGATCGTCCCGATCACATCATCATTTTCAAAGGGCAACCGCTGCGCCGAGAGGGAAAGCGCCTCATTTCGGGTTACAGGCACCTCCGGCGCGGCGGATTGGAGGCCTGCCTGCGCGTTTTGTTCGCCATCTATCACCCTGGCCGCGCTCTGGGTTTCCCGATGCTTGCGCAACGCTTCAGCCTGCGGCTTGAGGATAAAGAAATCGTAGGAAAAATATAAAACAACCGCCACGATAAAAAAGATAAACATATTGCGCAGATCACCGGGGTGCATCTGGTTTTTATCGCCGGGGGTCTGCGGGCCGTTTAAATTAAACATAGATATCCTTAAATTTTCCGGTTTCCGTGTAAGGGGAAAAAACCTTTTTCCCGTTTAATCAAATTTCACAGACTTCAGGTGTTCACCCTGAATGTTTCGCGTTTATAGCCGATAGATTTCCAGCAATCAATGCGTTAAGGCTCTTTGTGCGGAACAGGGTCGTCATGCGGACCTTTATAAAGAGGATGACAACGGCAAATACGCCTGAGCGCGAGCCATGAACCCTTAAGCACGCCATGATCTTCCAGCGCCTTATGCGCATAGGCGGAACATGTGGGCCGGAAACGGCAACTGCGCGGCAGAAACGGCGAAACCGCTCCTGCATAAATTTTAATCAGGAACTGTAAAACACGTTTCATGATGGGGTTTTGTCTTCCGGCGGACGGGTTTCCCCATCATATAAATCAAGCCGGCGCAGGCACCAGCGTAAATCCTCGCAAAGCGTTTCATAGGCACGCGTGGCTGTCTGGGGCCGCCCCACCAGAACGTAATCATGGCCTGCCTGCCCGCAAAGCCCCAGAACATCAGCGGCAGCCGCCCGCAAGCGGCGCTTGATCCGGTTACGCTTGACGGCGGATTTATGGACTTTTTTGCTCACCGTAAAGCCGATACGTTTTGCACCGGTTTCATTGGGCCGGGTCTGGAGAATAAGCCCGTGAGAGACCCATTTTCGCCCCGCGCCCTGCACGGCCAGAAACTCCCTGCGCTTGCAAAGTGTTTCGAGAGAGCGGCAAACGGCTCTGGAAGCTTTCATGGGGAGAATCTTCAAAATCTGGTTTTTAAAAACAGGAAAAGGCGCTTCTTACAAAGCGCCCGTTCAAAAAACCGGAAGCAACATGCTTCGGGAATATCAGGCGCTCAGGCGCTTGCGCCCTTTGGCACGGCGACGCGCCAAGACCTGACGACCGGCACGATCAGCCATACGGGCACGAAACCCATGACGACGGGCTCTTACAATACGGCTAGGTTGGTATGTACGTTTCATTTTCGTCTCCACGCTCCATTATTTCAAGGGCGCTCTATCTTCTTAGCTATCCAAGGTTCGTGGGTTATAACCTCAATGCGGCGCCCGTGTCAATCAGATCCTGCGCAAAAGAATCTTTGCAGCCTCTCTTAACGATCACCCATAGCCTGTTTCATAAAAAAACGCCTTGCCGGGCCGAGTTTTGCAACAACCCGCAAGCCCACCCGGCGCAGCAAGGCCGCTGGCGGAAATGCTGTAGAGAAAAGCCGCACCAGCCCATCTGTGACCGCCACCATGGCCATGTTATCAGGCCGCCGCCGCCGTTGATATGTTTCCAAAAGCGCAAGGCTTCCAATATCTTCCCCGGCGGAAAAAGCCTCGCCCACCAATCTGTCAAGCGTATCCAGATCACGAAAACCCAGATTAAGCCCCTGACCGGCGATGGGGTGAATACCATGCGCGGCATCGGCCACCAGCACCATGCGCGGGCGAATATATTCCGCCGCATGGACAAGACTGAGCGGAAAGGCGGCTCTGGGCCCGATCATCCGCACATCGCCGTAATATGCCGGAAATCTGGCCGCCAGCGCGATCTCAAAATCTGAATCTGAAAGCGTCATCCATGATTTCTGCCCGTGTTTATGTTCGGTGAAGACAACAGAGGAGCGGTGCTGCCCCTCCGGCCCATCCGCCATGGGTAACACCGCAAAAGGCCCCTGCGGCCAGAAATGCTCGATCGCGGTATTTTGATGCGCATTTTCATGCGCCACAGTGCAGATCACCGCCTGCTGATCATACCGCCAGCGCCGCACCGGCACATCCATCCATTTGCGGGTGAACGATTCCCGGCCATCCGCACCGATAATAAGATCTGCACCGAACCGCCGCCCATCATCTAAAATAACAAAGGCGCTCTTCGGGCCTTCTCCGGATTGAATTTCAAAATCGGCAACTCTGGCCGGGGCAATATGCTGAACGCCGGGAAGAGTGCCAAGGCGCTTCATCATCGCGCGTTTAAGATCGCTGTTGTTCACGATCCAGCCAAAGGCCTGCCCCTCAACCTCCGTATGTAAAAACTGGAGAAGGACCGGAGAGGCTCCATCTAAAATGCGAATATCTTCAATCGGGCAGGATTGCGTAATCTCCGCCCATATCCCGGCACGCTCCAGAATTTTACGGGAACCATAAGAAATGGCCGTTGTCCGCAAATCCTGCGGGGCGGTATTGTCCGGTGCCATGCGGTCGATGCAGCCGATCTTCATCCCGCGCGCGCCCAAAAGACAGGCCAGCGACAATCCGGCAAGCCCGCCGCCCACAATCAGCGCGTCATACAGAGGATTCACCGCAGAATCATCACCGGGGTTTTTCTGCGCCGCCATCTATTTTCCTTCAAAAACGCCGTGAAGGCACTCAAGAACGCATTTAACTGTTTCGTCCTTCAACGTGTAATAGATCGTTTGCGCTTCCCGCCGGGTCTGAACCAGTCCATCGCGCCGCAACCGGGCCAGATGCTGAGAAAGCGCCGACTGGCTCAGGCCGACAAGCGCCTCCAGCTCCCCAACACATCTTTCCTTCTCATGCAGGGCGCAGGCAATCAACAGCCTTTTCTCATTGGACAAGGCCTTCAGGAGACAGGCGGCCTCCTCTATATTATGCTCGATCTTTTTTATATCCATAAAAACTACCCTGAAAACCTCTGTATCATAATCGAAAGGGTTTCTCCCGTCCAACATGAATAAAATTGGTTCTTTATTCAACCACCCTGTTAAAAATACGTTCTTTTAAGGCTGTAAATGTGGTTTTTCCGGCATAAATCCTAAAACTTTTTGCATAAACGCGTCCGGCAGAGCCATAAAAAGCCATACAAAGAACGCTGCTGGCCATGGAAAAGCGATTCTGCCTTTGTTACAGGCCAATTTACGGCTGATAAGCGCCGCGGCCTTCTTTGTATCCATCAAAAACGGCATGGGGAAGTTATTAGCCTCCGTCATGGAGGAGCGGACAAAACCCGGGCAGATCACATTCACCTTCACCCCGGTTTTCGCCAGAGCCCCGCGCAGAGACTCCCCGTAAACCCGGACTGCCGCCTTTGAGCCACAATAGGCCGGCGCGCCCGGCCAGCCCCTATAACCGGCCAGCGAGCTCATAAGGGCAATCTGGCCGTGACCGCGCTCGATCATACGCGGCTGCAGGGGCTGCACCGTGTTTAAAACACCGTCCAGATTGATGCTGAAGATATTACGGATCTGCGCCTCGGTCTCCCCGTTGAACATGCCGCCGGTGCCGCCCGATATGCCGGCATTGGCAATCACCAGATCCACGGGGCATTCCTCATCGCGCTCCAAAAGCCACAAACGCATGGCTTCGCGATCTGTTACATCCAGAATTTTTGCGTGCACCGTGGCCTGTCTTGCGCGGCAGAACGCCGCCACCGTTTCAAGTTTGTCCGCATTTCGGGCGCATAGAGATAGCATAACCTCCGGCGCGGCGTAATATTCCGCCAGCGCCCGTCCGATTCCACCCGATGCGCCCGTGATAATTATATGTTTCAAAAGGGTCTTCATAAAAATTCCCTGTCTTTCCGAGACTTTTAACATTGCAGTCTCGGCGTGCTCCGGTTATTTTCTGTGTAAATAGCTGTCATCAACATATCAGGATTTGTCCATGAGTGCATCTTTGGAATCGTTAAAGCGCCGGGGCCTGATGTATGTCATGTCTTCCCCCTCTGGCGCGGGGAAAACGACAATCACGCGGGCGCTTTTGAAAAATAATGCCGATGTTTCCATGTCGGTTTCCGCCACCACGCGCCCCCGAAGGGCCGGAGAGGTTCAGGGACAGGATTATTTCTTCGTGACCAAGGAAGAGTTCCGCGAAATGGTAGAGAGTAACCAGATGCTGGAGCATGCCAAAGTGTTCGAGCATTATTACGGCACGCCCAGAGCGCCGGTTGAGGAGGCTTTGGGCGCCGGGCGGGATATTATCTTCGATATAGACTGGCAGGGAACGCAGCAATTATTCCAGCTCGCGGCAGAGGATCTGGTACGGGTTTTTATCCTCCCCCCTTCGCGCCAGAGTCTGGAGAAGCGTCTGCGCAACCGTTCCCGCGATACACATGAAACGGATGAGGAAATCCGTGGCCGGATGAACAAGGCAGGGGATGAAATCTCGCATTACAGCGAATATGATTACGTCATCATCAATAATAATGTCGATGAGGCCATCGCTCATGCGCAATTGATTTTAAATGCCGAGCGCCTGAAACGCCGCCGCATGATCGGACTTTCCGATTTCGTCCGGGGCCTCATGGGCGGGTTATAGGCTTACATTTGCGCCGCGCGCCAGCGCCAAAAACTCGGGAACGCTCAGTTCTTCTGCTCTTTTTTGAGAATTTATCCCTAATTTTTCGATCAACGCCATGTGATCCCTCAAGCTGCTGCGGATCATTTTCCGGCGCTGACCGAAGGCGGAGGCCGTGATTTTCTCAACCACCTCAAAAGCGGGCGCGTCCGCTTGCGCCGCTTTGGGCACAAATCTTACAACGCTGGAAACCACTTTTGGCGGCGGCGTAAAGGCCGATGGCGGTAAATCGAAGAGCTTTTTGACATCGCAGAGCCACTGGCATATCACGCTCAAACGACCATAGGCCTTGGTGCCGCCTGTTGCGCTAATCCGCTGGGCCACTTCCTTTTGGAACATCAGCACCATTTCGTCATAAGTGCCGGGGTTTTCGCGAAGATGCCTTAACCAGCCGATCAAAAGCGGCGTGGCAATATTATAAGGCAGGTTTGCCGCCACCACACGCGGTTCCGGGGCCAGGGCGCGCAGATCAATCTGCAACGCATCGGCCTGTACAATCTCAAGCCTTCCGGGGGCCACCGCCTTTAAGTCCTCAAGCGCGGCAATGGCGCGGGAATCAAATTCCACCACCCAGACTTTTTTTGCTCCCGCCCTTAACAAGGACCGCGTCAAACCGCCCGGCCCCGGCCCGATTTCAATGACGTTTTTATCTCCAATGCCGGGAATCTGGCGGGCGATTTTATCGGTGATGTTCTGATCAAGGAGAAAATTCTGGCCCAGCGCTTTTTCTGCCCAAAGCCCGTGCGCGGCTATAACCTCCCGCAGGGGCGGAAGGGCCTCAAACGCTAAATCCTGTTCATCAGGACTCAAGACGATTTTCAATAAAGGCCGAGGATTTCAGATCCATCAGATAGCGCCTTGCCTGACGTTCCAGCCGTTCCGTACCGATCACGGACAAAGCGCCTTCGCGGTCCGGTATGGTGTCCTTGGAGATGATCCGCTGTTCCCGCACGAGTAAAATATGATACCCGGATAATGTGCGGATAGGCGTACTGATCTTGCCGCTGCCAATCTGTGGCAGAGCCTCATCAAGCTCGGGCGCGAGTTGCCCCTCCCGGACCCAGCCCAGATCGCCGCCGCCATTGGCGCCCGCAGATTGGGAGAATTGCTGCGCGACTTTAAAAAACGGCGCCTTACCGCTTCGCGTTTCCTGCACCAGCCGGTTAGCAAGTTCCTGAACCTGCATCTGTTCTTTTTGATTTTCCACGGGCAGGAAAATTTCGGAGACGAGATACTCATTCTTGCCGGAGGCCGCATTTAAACGATCAATATAGGTGTCAATATCGCTATCGGAGACAATAATCTTGGGGCGGACTTTTGCCTGCACAACCTTGGCCCAGGCAATTTGCGATTTGATTTGTGATTCCATGGTGGCGATGTTCAAACCGCCTTGCTTGATCATGGCGCGAAACTGTTCGGGTGTGAATTTATTCTGCGCCGCAATCTGGGCAAACCCCTCATCAATTTCCGCTTTGCTTACGCCCAGCTCAAGGCGGTGCGCCTCTTGCAACTTGATCTGTTCCTCGACCAGCGCCCCTATAACCTGTGGCAGGAGACGGTCCCGGATTTCCTGCGTCGCGGGCAGGCCGGAAGAGGCCACAATCAGCTTCAGCCGGTCATTTACATCGCTGAGCGTGATGGCGTCTTCATTGACCACCACAGCGATGGACATCGCCTTTTCAGCGGCAGATGCGGGCGCGGGCAAGGCGGAGAAAACCATCAAAGCCAGAAACAGCGCTATTTTATACATTTAAGAACCTCATCATCTATGTACCCCTGGAAAATATAGTCCTTAGGGCAGCTTTGGGTATAATCATATTTCCGGCGCGGCGCAAATCAACTTTCAGCGATGATTGTAACCGAATCAGGCTTCACCGATTGTGGCAAACCGTCCGCCGGGTTGATAGGTTTTAAGATATTTCGGTAAAATCAAATTCATGCTCACCGGCTCCAGACCCAGCGCGGCGAAGCCCGGCGCACCTGCTTCCACCACGCTATCGGTCTTCAATAACTCGACCTGATCGGGCGTAAGGGGCGGGTTTGGCAGAAAATTTAAGAAAAACGCCTTTATTTTGGCCAGAAAAAACGGACAGCGTATCAAAGCCCGCGCCCGGCCCGTATATTCAAAAAGACGCGCGTAAATACCTTTAAAATTAACAATTTCCGGGCCGCCCAGCTCAAAAATATGTCCGGCGGCCTCTTTGGAGGCCAGCGCCACCATCACCGCTTCCGCCACATCCCCGACATACACGGGCTGAAACTTTGTTTTTCCACCGCCGATTAAGGGGAAAACCGGTGCAAAACGGGCCATTTCAGCAAATTTATTGAAAAAAGAATCATCTTCGCCAAAAACAACGCTTGGCCGCAAAATCACAGCCTTTGGATAATTGGCCAGAATAGCCTTTTCCCCCTCCCGTTTGCTTTGGGCGTATTTCGAATGCCCGCTTTGCGTGCCCAATGCGGAAATATGAACCAGAGCGCCTACCGATTCCCGCTCGGCAGCGGCGGCGATTCTTGCCGGGATTTCGACATGAACACGCGAAAAAGTATTCCGCTTTCCGCGCTGGAACAAAATGCCGATGCAATTTACAACAATATCCGCGCCACGCACTGCCTGCGCAATGCTTTCCGGGTTATCGTAGTCGCAGGCAAACGGAACAATCTGCCCCACCACCCCGGCGGGTCTGAGGAAATAAGCACTTTCCGGCACGCGCGTAGCCACCTTGATCGTATAGCCCTTGCGCGCAAGCTTGCGCACGATCTGGCGTCCGAGAAACCCTGTGCCGCCGAAAATCGTGGCCACTTTATTATTCAAAACCATGAATGAAAACTCCCTCTTCAACGGCTCTCACGCCCTCAATATGGACCTGCACGCGCATAAATTCCAGCGCATAAATCATAAAGCCCTCAGGCCTTGGTTACAAAACTATCCATCACGCGCTTGGTCCCGGATTTATCAAAGGCAATATCCAGCTTATGTCCGTCAATATTGATGATCTTGCCATAGCCGAATTTGTCGTGGAAAACGCGGTCTCCGCGCGCCAAGATCACGCCATCCTCACTCATCACCTTGCGCTCGGCCACAACGCGCGGGGCGGTGGCCTGAGGCTTAAACCCTGAGGAATCCCAATGGCTGGAGCGTCCGGCCTGATAAACCCCGGAATCGGCGCTCACCTCCACATAGGCAGGCGGCAATTCATCAACAAAACGGGAGGGAATGGCGCTGATCCAGTTACCATACATACGGCGATTGGCTGCGTAAGAAATATAAGCCCGCGCCCGCGCCCGCGTGATACCGACATAGGCCAGCCTGCGTTCTTCCTCCAGCCCCTTAAGACCGTTTTCATCCATGCTGCGCTGGGACGGGAACAGCCCCTCCTCCCAGCCGGGCAGGAAAACCGCCTTGAACTCCAGACCCTTCGCACCGTGCAGCGTCATGATGGTGATAAATTCTCCGTTGCTGGTATTTTGATTTTCCAGCACCAGTGCAATATGCTCCAAAAATTCAGCCAGCGATTCAAACTGGCTCATCCCGGAGACCAGCTCTTTGAGGTTTTCGAGCCGCCCCGGCGCTTCGGGGGTTTTATCCGTCTTCCACATCTGCATATAGCCCGATTCTTCTAAAATCAGCGCCGCCAGCTCCGCATGGTGCATATTATCCACCAGCGAGCGCCAGCGTGCAAAATCATCCAAAAGCTTCATCAGCGTTGTTTTGACCTTGGGGCGCAATTCATCGGTCTGGGTGAGGTCCATAATCGCATCATAAAGGGCAATCCCCTTGGCGCGGCCATAGGCATAGAGCGTTTGCACCGTAGAATCACCAAGCCCGCGCTTGGGCGTGTTGATGATTCGCTCAAGCGCCAGATCATCGGCGCGCTGCATCACCACACGCAAATAAGCCAGCGCGTCCCTTATCTCCAGCCGTTCATAGAAGCGGGGGCCGCCAATAACCTTATACGGCACGCCCAGCTTGATAAAACGCTCTTCAAATTCACGTGTTTGAAACCCGGCGCGTACCAAAATCGCCATATCGTTCAGCGCCCATTTCTTATGCTGGAGGGTTTCTACTTCCTCCCCGATCCAGCGGGCTTCGGCCTCCCCGTCCCACAGGCCGCGTACGAAAATTTTCTCGCCATCACCCGAATCGGACCACAATTCCTTGCCCAGACGGCCTTCATTGTTTGAAATCACCGCATGGGCGGCTTTGAGGATGTTATTGGTGGAGCGGTAATTTTGCTCAAGCCGAATAATTTTTGCGCCGGGGAAATCCTGTCCAAAGCGCAGGATATTCCCCACTTCCGCGCCGCGCCAGCCATAGATTGACTGGTCGTCATCCCCCACGCAGCATATATTGCCCGTGCCTTGCGCCAACAAGCGCAGCCATAAATACTGCGCCACATTCGTATCTTGATACTCATCAACAAGGACATAGCGAAAACGCCGGTGATAATCGGCCAGAACGGTGGCGTTGGCCGGATCTTTCAAAATGGTGATCATATGCAAGGACAAATCCCCGAAATCGCACGCATTTATTTCCCGGAGCCGGGCCTGATACCGCCCATAGAGCCCCTTGAGCTTCCCATCGGCCAGATCGCCCGTATCCTCGCTGCCCACCTGCGCGGGTAGCAGGCCGCGATCCTTCCAGCGCTCTATGAAATGGAGCATCGCCTTGGGCACCCATTTTTTGGTGTCTATGCCTTCGACCTCCATTATCTGCTTGAGCAAGCGCAGCTGGTCATCGGTATCAATGATGGAAAAGTTTGAGGACAAACCGACAAGATCGGCATGGCGCCGCAACATTCTGGCGGAGAGCGCATGAAAGGTTCCCAGCCACCAGCCCTCAACCGGCGCGCCGCCCATAAGCCCGGAGACGCGCTCTTTCATTTCCTGCGCCGCTTTATTGGTGAAGGTCACAGCCAGAATCTGGGAGGGAAAAGCCCGGCCTGTGTGCAGTAAATGCGCCAGACGGGCTGTCAGAACCCGTGTTTTGCCCGTTCCAGCACCGGCCAGCACCAAAACCGGGCCATCCAGCGTTTCTACGGCCTGTCGCTGCGGGTCGTTGAGCGTTTCAAGATAGGGGGGAGATTGCGAATATAGTGTTTCAGTCTGCATGCTTATGTTTTGCAGGTTTCAAGGCGCTTTGAGAAGCCTTTTATCCGTAAAAACCGGTTTTTTAACGAAACCCGGCCTTTAAGTGGGCTTTTTCTTTGGTCCCGGCTTGGGCGCGGCCACAACCTGATTACGGCCATTATGCTTGGCGGCATATAGCGCGGCGTCCGAGCGCTCAATAATACTCTCAACCGATTCGCCGCTTACATATTCCGCCACACCCGCCGAGATGGTCACCCGGCCCAGCTTATCCCCGGTATTACGGTTCACCAGCTCTTTACCCTGCACGATGCCGCGAATGGAATCGGCCACTTTCATTCCGCCGGCCAGCGATGTCTGCGGCAGCAAGATCGCAAATTCTTCACCGCCATAGCGGGCAGCAAGATCACGGCCCTTTACGCCGTCAATCAAGGTTCGTGCAACGAGGCGCAAAACCTGATCGCCCACCTGATGCCCGAAATTGTCGTTAAAGCTCTTGAAATGATCAATATCCATCAAAAGCATGCAAAACGGCTCTGCGCTTTTATAGGCGTCTTCTGAAATCCGCAGAATTTCTGCATCGAAGGCCTTACGATTGGCCAGATTCGTCAAACCGTCGGTCAGCGCCTGTTTACGCACCAGCTCCAGATCCCGCTGCAATTCCTGCATAATCTGCGTGGAACGCGCCAGTTCGTCTTCCAAAAGCTGGTTTTTCTCCATCATATCGGAACCGCTTTCGAGCAAATTCACCAGCGTTGCGCGAATTTCCGCCGTGCTTGTGTCTTCCTTAAGGCGTCCCGCCGCACCGTCCATGGCTTCCTTATAACGATGAGACGCCGAGCGCACATCATGAACCTTGCTTGTTACATCCTGAATCGTCGATTGAATGCGGTCGCCCACCTGCCGAACATGATCAGTTTCCCGGCTTTCGCTCAGGAAGCGCTGGTGGATTTCCTCACACCGCTCATCCGTGATTTTTTGTTTATTGGCGACCAGTACGTCTATGGCCCGGACAACCTCCGGATTTGCACCAGAGAAATAAACGTACCACAGCTCAAAATTCTGGGGGACGGGCGCAAGCTCCTCAAGATGGATACGCTCCAGAGCCTGTGCGGCGAATTCTCCCGCTTTTTCTTTTGTATGTGAATATTGCACGACAGCCAATACATCTGAGAGATTAAAATTACTGAAAAAAATTCTATCAGGTCCGACGTTTTTGAAAAAGCCTAATTATTAAGTTTTACTCTTAAAAAAATTTTGAGCCGCCTCCGGCGTAGGCAAAACATCATACATCTGAGCGGATTCCTTGTGCATAAAGCGCTCACGGCCACATTTTTCGATCATCTGCAACAAATCATCCCAAAACCCGTAAGTATTGATAATAACCACCGGCTTTTGATGCAGACCGATGGATTTCCACGTAATAATCTCAAAAAACTCCGCCAATGTGCCGATTCCACCGGGCAGAACCACAAACCCATCCGCCAGATCGGCCATTTTTTTCTGGCGCGTATGCATATCCGGGACAATATGCAAACGGGTGAGACCCGCATGAGCGCGCTCCTGCGGCCCCAGAATTTCCGGAATGATGCCCTCAACCTCCCCGCCGGAAGCCAGCGCGGCATCAGCCATAGCGCCCATTATACCGCCTCTGGCGCCGCCATAAATCAACCGCCAGCCGTTTTTTGCGCAGATTTCACCCATTTCCACGCCCAGATTGCGATATTTTTCCTCCACAAACGCGGAAGAGGCACAAAATACGCATAAAGATTTAATGTTCGGCATTTTTTATACAGCCTCGTTTATGAAAGACGCGGAAAGGCTATAGCAGATTTCAGAGTATGCCAACGGGGCGAAGATTGGAGTTTTTAGCCCATCATGCCGTCCATTCCAGAGACGCGCACAGTTGGCGGAGCGATTACATACGCCGGATCCGGTGCCGTGTTGCGCTTCAGTAATTCCGTTATATCCGTCACATTCGGAGCTTCCTTCGCTTTTACACCTGAAAAATCGGGGTCATTCAACACTTGACCGGCGAGCGCAATGGCGGGGATAATAATTTCCGGATCAACACTGAGGTCCTGCGTGGCGTCTATCTCGATCCCCGTTTCTTTCTCAATCATCGCCAGAGCCTCGTTCTTGGCTTCATCTCTTTCGTGAACAGGGGTGATTGCGTTGATTTTTGATTCCAGCGCCATCATGGCCGTCCATTCCGGCTGCTCTTCCGCAGGTTTCATGGCTTCTTTTAAAAACTCCGGTGTAAATTTATTCTGCTCAGCCAGTTTTTCGATGGCAGCGGCATATTTGGTATCAATTACAGGGCGCTCAACCATTTCCCCGGTCATCTCATCTCTTTTGGGAGTCATGAGCGCCACCATCTTGGCGACCACTTTGCTTTGCTGTTCCGGGTTAAGCTTGGGCAAGGTGCTCACCACGTCATAGGCCGCCGTAACGCCGGAAGTGAGCTTGTTGCCTATCGCATCTACATCAGAGCTTTGCGGCATCGGCATAAATGTATTGCGCGCCAGATCGGGATCAATATTCAAAGCCTGTGAGGCTTGATCCATCGCGCCTGTCAAGGCGGTCTGAAGTTGTTCTACATTCTGCTGGAAATCGGCCTTAACATCGGACAGCTCGGCCTTGACATTTTGCGTGGCCTGCCCGGCCTGAAGATTAACGGCGGCATTTGCGCCGGAGGTTAAGGCCCCGACATTGGTCTTCATAACGCCTTCATTTAAATAATTTTTGCCCAGAAGCTGGGTCATCACACTGGGGGCCTGTTCCTGGCCTTTGGCGGCCCAGGAGAAGACCGCTGCAAGCGGTGTGCGATCTTCGCTGGTAAAAGATATATGATTAATCTCTTTAACGCTCATGCCACTTTTTAAACCTGTCCCATCGGCAAAACTCTGTACTACTTAAAATAAGCGAAAATGGTTAACAAAGCCTTACGATTATTTTCCAGAGTGAGCCGGAATATGCCTCAGATCTTTAATTTACGCAACAAAATCCTTTTATTTCCGTAATTATTATAATCCGGTTAATTTTAAATTTTTTGCGATCTTCGTTTTGCAATTCGGGCCGGGCGTTATATGATCGTTCACATTGGGGTTCAGGCGTAGACTCTCAGCTCCAAAATGAGTTCAGATCATAACCCTCGTGCCCATCCAATTTCGACCGATAGAGAAAACATGCAAAAGAAGCGTCTATTCCTTGCCATAGCCTTGATTCAATTTACTTTTATTGCCGGATCGCAGGCCAATACCCAGCCGCGCCTCATGGGGGCCTATGACGCCTGGGAAGCTTACAGCTTCACGGAAAACGGTCAAAAAGTCTGCTATATGGCCACCCAGCCCGGCAATAAAGAAGGGGATTACACCAAAAGGGGGGACCCTTTTGCACTCATCACCCATAGACCGGCGGAGAACAGCCGGAATGTTTTCAGCTATATCACCGGATATGATTATAAACCCGGCAGCGCGGTCACCGTATTTATTGACGATCAAAAATTTATGCTTTTCACAAAGGGCAACACGGCCTGGGCGCCCGATGCGCAAAACGATAACCAGATTGTCGAGGCCATCAAAAAGGGCAGCGGTATGAAAATTGTCGGCACATCCAGCCGGGGGACGACGACCACAGATACGCTGAGCCTTAAAGGCTCGGGCAAGGCCTATGAACGGATTTCACAGGAATGTCGCTAGGCTGGACGTCTCCACCTCCGGCTTTTCTTTCTGATTTTTTATCCTGAAATTTTTTTAATGAGATTACGCTCAGTAGTTGGATTTATGAGAAGAGTATGCTAATCGGATACCGGAATTATAGGATAACGCTTTTGACCGTGGTCGTTTTAAAAGCTGTTATTGCGCTTTTGGTTATAATGAGCAGACTGGAGAAATCCCTGATGCAGCACATGGCATCGTTCAAAGACAAGCTGGCGCTACACCGTTTTATAAAACTGCGCCGCCGTTATATCTATACCAAAAGTAACAAACTTCGTGCCCGTTACGTTGTGGGCTGTGCTTCTATAGCGATTCTGGCCTTTACCGTTTCCCTGGGCGCCATGATTTCCCTCAAGGACCTCTCTGTAAACGATCTTCAGCTTGCCTCTTATAATACGCCCTTTGATCAGGGCGGGGCCGAGAAGATTGCCGATGCAAATGATTCCTCCTTTAACGCTCCCGATCCCCGGCTGGCCGGCTTTTTACAAAGCGGTATTTCAAGCGGTATGCGCAAGGCCTCAGCCGCCATTCAAAAATCGGAGAAGCCCCGTTTTCGTGAAGTTGAACTTGGCAAGGGCGATACGGTTGCCGGTCTTTTGCAAAATGCCGGTTTGAGCGGTTCAGACACCTATCATGCGGTGCGGGCTTTGGGGAAATATCTCGATGTCCGCAAGGTTAAGTCCGGCCAGAAAATAGATCTGCATTTCCGTCCCGGTGATGCGGGGGAGTTACAGCTGGCCCGTATGGACATGAAGCTTGATCCCGTCCGGGAAGTACGCATCGTGCGCAAGGGGCCGGAGGCTTTTGAAGCGGAGATCGAGGAAAAAGCCCTTGTGCCGCGCACGCATGCCCGCAAGGCTAAAATCCAGAGCTCTTTATACGGCTCCGCAGCCAGAGCCTCCATCCCATCCACCATTGTGGAAGAATTGATCCGCGTTTATTCATGGAATATCGACTTCCAGCGGGATATACAGCCCGGCGATACGCTGGAGGTGCTGTATGAAACACTGGAGACGGAAGATGGCGATTACGCCCGCAACGGCAATATTTTATACGCAAGCCTTAGCGTTGGCGGTAAAAAAATACCGATCTACCGTTATGAAATGCAGGATGGGCGCACCGATTACTTCGGGCCGGACGGCAGCAGCATCCGTAAAACCCTCATGAAAACACCGATTGACGGCGCGCGGATATCCTCAGGCTTTGGCATGCGCAAGCATCCGGTTCTAGGCTACAGCAAAATGCATAAGGGCATGGATTTTGCCGCGCCCACAGGCACGCCTATCTATGCGGCGGGGGATGGCACCGTAGAATATGCCAGCCGTTTCAGCAGCTACGGCAATTACATTCGCATACGGCACAATTCCAAGCTTAAGACCGCTTACGCCCATCTTCACAAAATTCGCTCCGGTGTTACCGTCGGCAGCCGGGTCAAGCAGGGGCAGATCATCGGTTATGTCGGCACAACAGGCCGCTCCACCGGGCCGCATCTTCATTACGAAGTCATGGTCAATAACGCCGCTGTGAATCCCACAAGCGTTACCCTGCCTACGGGTGAGCAATTGCGCGGCGGTGATCTTGATCGTCTCAAAGCCAGAGTTAATAGCATCCGGCAACAATATGTTTCTTTGGTACAAAACACCAAGCTGGCGCAAAACACCATCGGCACGGATGAGGGCGCGCAGGGCGAAACACAAAGCCGCACCAACATCCATTAATCGTCTTTAAACTCTTGTTTGAGTGATGGTGGGCGGGATCAGTTGCGCAGCCTGTAGCCCGTTTTAAAGATCCAGGCGATAATCCCGATACAGATGCCTAAAAAGACCAAAATCATAATCACGCTTACGTGCAAACTCACATCCGCGCTTTCATAAAAGCTCCAGCGGAAACCGCTCACCAGATAAACAACGGGGTTGAGCAGCGATATCTTTTGCCAGAATTCGGGCAGCATATTAATGGAATAAAAGCTTCCGCCCAGAAACGTCAAAGGCGTAATAATCAATAAGGGGATGAGCTGTAATTTCTCAAACCCGTCCGCCCATATCCCTATAATAAAGCCCAAAAGCGCAAATGTAAGACACGTCATCACCAGAAAAAACGCCATCCAGAACGGATGATGAATCTCCAGAGGCACAAAAAATCCGGCTGTACACAGCACAATAATCCCGATCATCACGGATTTACTCGCCGCCGCGCCGACATAGCCCACCGCCACTTCGGCGAAAGACAAAGGCGCGGAGAGAATTTCATAGATCGTCCCGGTGAAGCGCGGAAAATAAATCCCGAAAGACGCGTTTGAAATGCTCTGGCTCAAAACCGTCAGCATGATCAGGCCCGGCACGATAAAGGCCCCATAGCTCACCCCGTCAATATCGGTGATCTGCGAGCCAATCGCCGAGCCAAAAACGATAAAATACAAAACCGTGGAAATCACCGGCGAAGCCACGCTCTGGCCGATCGTCCGAAACGTGCGCGACATTTCAAATTTATAGATAGATGCTATACCCCGATAATTCATGCCGTCTCCACCAATTGTACAAATATTTCCTCAAGCGAGCTTTGCCGCGTATTAAAATCTTTGCATTTGATGCCATGCGCCCGCAAACGGTCCAGCAGGGTCACCACGCCGTTATCTTCCTTCGCCGGGTCGTATGTAAAGATGATCTGCATGTTGTCCGGGCCTAAGCGCAGGCTAAACGTCTCCAGCCCCTCCGGCAGGGCTGCAAGCGGCTTATAAAGGTCCAGCACCAGCTCCTTCTTGCCCAGCTTGCGCATAAGGGTTTTCTTATCCTCGGTCAGGATAAGCCGCCCCTTGCTGATAATCCCGATGCGGTCGGCCATTTCCTCGGCCTCCTCCAGATAATGCGTTGTCAGGATAATGGTCACGCCCGTCTCGCGCAGCTTGCGCACCTGCTCCCACATGGATTTACGCAGCTCAACATCCACACCGGCGGTCGGCTCGTCCAGAAATAAAATATCCGGCTCATGCGAAAGCGCCTTGGCGATCATAACCCGGCGCTTCATCCCGCCGGAGAGCATGCGAATCTGCGAATCCTTTTTATCCCACAGGGATAGATTTTTTAAAACCTGCTCTATATGGGCCGGGTTGCGCGGCTTGCCGAACAGGCCCCGGCTAAAGGAAACAGTGTTCCAGACCGTCTCGAACGCATCGGTGGTCAGTTCCTGCGGCACCAGCCCGATAGAGGCCCGCGCCTTGCGATAATCCTTGATATTATCCTGCCCAAAGACCGCGACATGGCCCTGAGTGGCCTGCACAATGCCGCAGATAATCCCGATCAGGGTCGTCTTCCCCGCGCCATTGGGGCCGAGCAGGGCCAAAATCTCCCCCTTGGGCACGTCCAGCATAATGTTATCCAGCGCCTGAAAGCCGTTATCGTAAATCTTGCTGACGCCGCGAACGGCAATGGCGGGGGTGGTCATAAATTTTCCTTTGATGCGCTTTTTGTACTGCCTTCTATAAATAGGGGCGCGGCGCGGCGTGTCAATATTTAAACCATACGGACGGCAGAAGGCCCTCCCCCTTACGCAGAGGCGCATAAATGCGTTGTCGCCCAGCGCGTGTATTTAGATAATGCGCCGCCCGTCCATATCCTTAACAAATATTTAAAAATAAGTTGTTGAAAGGCTTTGTATTTTCGTGAAATCTTCATAAATTTTTAACCATTTCCATATTAAGGAAATCTTCATATTCCTGCTCTACACTCAACTTAAATCAGGATTGAGGCCCAAAAATAAAATAAAAGCGGGCTTTAAAAAAATTCAATCCGGGGCCAATGGGGATTGGTTTTAAATAGAGATTTTCAGGAAAACGGAGACTTCCGCGGCCCTGAAAAAATTATCAAGGGGACGAAATTATGGCTTTTGGGCCGAGTGTAAAAGATATGGATTTATCGAAAAAAGGGACCTTGCGTTACCACTGGGGGCAGGACACCCTTTTTGCGGATATGGAAGAGCGTATCGATCTGGCCGCGGAGACAAAGGAAGCGCCGGTTTCCGATTCGGCGGTTTATGATCTGGCGGATAAGGCCGGGCATAATTTGCGCAATGAATTTGCCATGGCGCTGCGCTCCGGCAATCTGGGGGAATCTCAGGTCAGTGTGCAAACCTGCGGCGCGGAGAGCGCCACCCTGCACGCCACCGCCGAGGATAAAAAACGTAAACAGAGCGAGGAATCCATGCGCTTTGCCCGGTTGATCCACGCCCTGAATGAGCGTATGCGCGTTCTGGAAAAAGAAATGGCGGATCTGGCGGTTAAATTACGCGCCAAATACGGCGATGATTTCATCGGCGGTATGGCGGCGGCGCATTTATCGGAAGCGGAACTGGCCGAAGCCAGAACCGAAGAAGATCAATTAAAACGCCTGACAGACAAACTGTTGGAGACGGGCATCGATGGCAAGCTGAAGATTAAAGCTGGATTTGAGAATTCGGAAGATGCGCAGTGGTTGATACGGCAGATGGAAAAAGAAACGATCAAACCGATTATAGAAGAATATAACGGCAAAAATTATCTTACCGCTGATGAACAAAAGGACTTTGAGTCCAAAATAAGTACCCTAGAATCTTTTGATATATTACACAGTATTAATAAAGTCGACAATATAGAGGCAAAAGAACTCTTATCAAACCGACATGAACAGAATGACCATGTGCACAACAACATAGCTGGTCTAGGCTCTATGAACGGTTTGTAATTTAGTTCTGATTCAAGCCGAGAAGATTTTTCATCCGTTTATCTGTAACGTTTTTGCTAACTATATTGTCTATATTTTTTACCGCATCCTCTACGCTAAAACGAGGGGTATAGTCATCTCCTACAGCAAAAGATAGAGAGGCCCCGGGGGCATGAGGAGTGCTAAGAACAAAATACTCTGCATCTTCGCCCCTTTTTTTAAGCCCTGTGACAAATCCTTGGCCGATCTGATCAGCCGATATCGCGTTTCCGGGACCGTAATGTACGATGACACCAATACCGCCCGTTCTTAATGAATAGTTGGAGGCATCTTTTGCCAGATCGGCAACACTGTCATAGTGCGATCCTGCAGAAGAGGCATATGCGACCTGCTGCGGTGGTTGGGCCTGCACATCATTGGCGGCGGCGAAGGGCATGGTCAACATGGCCAGACCAGCGGTCGCGCCGATGGCGGCCTTGCGGAAGCTGCTCTGCGCGCTTAACGCTTTCATTGGGCTTGATGCGCTCATGATGAAATCTCCTCATAAAATTTATTATTGCTACGATACGTATCATTAAACGCAAAAAAAGTCAAGATTGGGCGGTGGCTTTGTTCTTATCCTTGAAATATTGAGTCGTAAAGAGGTTTTTTTGAGAAATAATCATGCTTTTACCCTGATTCGTGGCAAATAATCATGCGTGTCAATTGTAATGGCGTAATGTGCATAAATGATGCATTTTTGAATCACCACCCCCACGCATAACCCGCGGGAAACGGCGCAAAAATCGCTTTATAATACGTTTCGTTTATGTGGAATGGGGGGGATGGGAAGAGCCAACGGCTTTTAAAAATAAAGGCGGCAAACCCGCCGATTTTCATTCCTTAAGAGTTAAGGGCCTGATGATTTTATTTGTAATAACCATGCTCAATAAAATGTCTCATCCGTCTATCTGTAACGTTTTTGCTAACTATATTGTCTATATTTTTTACGGCCTCTTCTACATTATACCGATTGCTAAAACTCTGCCCCGTAGTAAAGGTAAGAGAGGCACCGGGTGCCGCCGTGTGAGTCACAAAATATTCGGCGTTTTCTCCTCTCTTCTGAATTCCTCTAACAAAATTCTGCCCTATCGTATCAGCTGATACCTCATTTCCGGGACCATAATGTATAACAATACCAATACCGCCCGTTTCTGATGAATATTTTGATGCGTCTTTCAATACACTCTTAATATCATAAGGCTCCTTATAAGATGAAGACGGAGTGGGAGAGGCCTGCGCACCCTGCTGCGGCTCTTGGGCCTGCACCTCATTGGCGGCGGGGGTGAAAAGCGTAGAAAGCGTTATGGCCGCCGCTATGCCCATTTTTGCCAGAGGGTTTATTTTGCGCTGTGTCACGGTGGATATCTCCTTATAAATATTCTACGGGCTTCGTAGATGCCTTGTATATGTTTCGGATTTTCTCCTCTTACCATTTAATATGAAAACAATCAATATAAAACGGCGCGGCAAGCCCGCCCCGCAAAAAAATAAGGGCGGCCCGTCGGGACCACCCTTATTTTGTGATATCGGCAAAGTCTTTAAGCGGCTCTGGATTTTTCCCATTCCTTGACCTGCTTTTCAGCTTCGTCACGGGCTATGCCATAGCTTTCCTGCACTTTACCGATAAGCTTCGTGCGGTTGCCATTGACCTGATCGAGCTGATCATTTGTCAATTTGCCCCATTGTTTTTGCACTTCGCCGGTCAGTTGTTTCCAATTGCCTTCGATTATGTCGTTATTCATTTTAATGCTCCTTTTTTAAGTGTTTTTACAAAGTTTTTAGCGCTTAGCTCTTGTCGTCAGCCGCTTTCTTATAGGCTTCAAACTGTGCGGCCTGATTGGCGGTTAATCTGAAGTCATAGCCATCGCCATCTTTCACGAGGTCGGCTGTATCAAAGGCCAGAGCCGCTCTATCGCCGCCCATGCTCATGATTTTGTTAAAGCCAACGACCAGACGCGTCGCCTTGCCGTTCTGGAAGGTGATGTTGTCGATCTCCGCCAGATTTTTTCCTGCGGTGTCGACCAGCTGGCCATCCAGCAGCGTATTTACGCTATAGCCATCGGTCGGCATAACGTGAACGTCATCACCCGCGCCGGATTTCTCGTAAGAGAACTGCATGGCCTGATCGATCATTTCCTCCGTCAGGGGGGAGATAATGTCACCATCGGCGCTGCGTGCCGTTATGACGTTGTAGTCAAAGGCCGCTTTCTTGCCGAGGCCAAAAAACGCGCCATCGGCCACAACAACCATTTTGGCATTGCCGCTGGAATCCAGCACAATATCATGCACCTTGCCAATGGCTTCGCCTTCGCGGTTGTAAATGCTTTTACCGATCATGCCCGTCGCAGTGTTACGCATGTCGATGCTGATGGTCGAACTTTCGGTCTTATCGTCTTTATCGATATAGGTGGCCTTGAAAGATTCATAGGCCTCCTTGGTGGCGTCGGAAACATCCTCAGCGGTATCGGAAACGGCGTCCTTGGTTTTGTTCCAGCCGCGTTTCATGTCTTCCTTTGTGACAGTGGGCATGTCGTCCTGATTTTGGGTGCGTTCCACTTTCACATCGGCGGCTGTTTTACCGCTGACACTTGTATCTGCAAATGCAGGGGAAGCGCTCATCAAAGCGATGATGGAAGCGGCACTAAGCAAGGTTCTGGTCATGATTAATCTCCTTAATTATTTATCAAAATAAAACATCCTCTATCGGTGTTTCATGCCCGCTAACGGGTGGGGCGGGGAATCGTTCCCTGATTAAATACATCTGATTTTTTACCTGAGCGTTTGGGCAAAAAAAGGGACCGGCTTTTAAGGGCCGGTCCCAAGGTGCAGGGACTTGGGAGATACCCGGGGGCGGGCTTCTCCGTGCAGGAAGCAGGGGAAATTAATGGGTGCGAATATCAACCCGGTCAAACGAACCGGCCTTGCGCTCTACCTGTGATTTCAAATCATCCAGATCCACCAGAAGGTCAAGGAGGTAGCTGTCAAAATCGCCATGTCCGTTTTTGTTGTTTTCGCAGGGGCGGGCGTCAATCACCAGAACATCTTGCTGGGTGTTGTCGTCTCTAAATTCTCTTTTGAGGTACATCTCACTTACCAGTGCGTGGGTAATACCTTCTATTTTGTGTGGCATATTATACATGTCAAAAACTCCTTGTTTGTTCGTAATGACAAGTTCAATGCTAAGCGGTCAATGTAACCTCAAAATGGCAGTTGTGTTTCTCTTTTGAAAAAATTTGTATCCGGTTTGTAACAACGGGCGGCCCGTTCATTTTCTCAGGAACCAATCGTGTGCAAGGCCCATTTACAAAGGACATATGTTCAATCAAATGTCTGAAAAAGGAGAAATCTCATGACACAGCCCAGCGTAGAGCAAGAAAATAAAGAATTTGGCAAGCTCATCAATATTAATAAGGACGCTTGTGAATTCTACGAATCTGCCTGTGAAAAAGCCGAAAGCGCACAGTTGAAAAAAACTTTTCGTGATCTGGAAGATCTGCACAAAAAAGTGGCTGCCGATCTGCAGCGTCACGTCCGCGCCCATGGTGGCGATTCGAAAGCTGATGAAACTTTCGTGGGGCAGACACAGAAATTCTGGGGCGGGCTTATGGCCTCCATCAGCAATGACGTGGATGAAACGCTGGTTTCCCATCTTGAGGAAGCCGAGGACCGCTGCCTTAAATCCATGAAGGATGCCATTAATGATGATCGCGTTACACCGGGGGCCAAAACCTTGCTCATGCAGGAACTGGCTTTGCTGCAAAATAGCCACGATCATATGAAATCTCTGAAAAACTATATGAAAGCCGCCTAGGGTTTCACGTTGTTTTTTGCCATCGAAGCGCCGGATCTTTATTCACTTAAAGGCCCGGCGTTTTGATTCGCTCCGCGCCCCGCGCTACGCCGCCTGCGCTATAGCCTATCCCCCAGCCTGCTACGCCAAAAACGAGATGCTGCGCCGCGTCCTCCACCACATTAAAGGGTACAAACAATCCGGCGATCAGGGTCGTGGCCGTAGCCGCGCCCAACATTTCACTGCTGCGCAGCGCCGCTTCCTGCGCCAGATCACTCTCCAGCGTCTGGGCATACCCGCTGACATCGGCAAAAACAATGGTGGCAGATGCCGAAAGCGAAGCTCCGGCCAGCGCCATTTTCTCCTTCGCGCTCAACCATTGTTTCTGGACCGGGGCGATGATTTTATCGGAAATGCCGCCCTCTCTGGCCAGTACCGCAAATTCATGCAGGGATTCTCGCGCGTTTTCAAATATCACTTTCACGTGCGCCTTGCGGTCCCATATGCGCTTAAGGGAATGAACGCCGTGTCCCGCCGCGCCTGCCGCCGCGCCAATCAAAAGGGCCTCGCTGCTCATCCCGCCTTGGTGCGCCGCCGTTAGACCAGTTGCCAGAACGGGCAGGACATAGTTCAAGGGGCGGTTATGAACGCTGCGGTGGAAAAAATCCTGCAAAGCGCCCGCTGTTTCCCGCGCTTCGTGGCCGCCCGGCGCGCTTTGCCTATACCCCTCAACGGCAGCTGCGGCTAAAATTATAGAATGCAGGGTGATATTCTCTACCGTATTGAGCATATAGACGGTTTCGGAAACGCTTTGTGCGGCGGCGTTATAGCCTTGCGCAAAACTGGAGCTTTGAAAATCCTGCGTGCCGTAATCGGCCAGCGGGTTTTTAACAAATAAATCCATCACCGCGTCATAGGGTATTTTTATAAAATCATAGCCGGCCTGTAGTGCATTTTGCGCCCGGATATCGAGATCCATAAGCGCGCTGCAATGCTCTATGCCAAAACTGCCCAGCGTGGTTTGGATGAAATCGGCGGCCTCCTCTCCAATATAAGGGGCCAGATGGTTATGACAGCCAAAAGATACATTGGAAAATTCCTGCGCCTTCACATCCTCCAGCATCAGAAAATTTCCATTTTCATCCATCCGGGAGAAATCTATGCCGACCATTTCCGGATTGATATAGTTGCGCTGCGTACCCAGATTGGCATTCATAAAGCTTAAAGCCGCGCCGCAACCGGCCAATAACCCGGTAAAGGCATAAGGATGCGCCTGCGCGCCCTCCTTGATATGGTCTGTGTATTCCCGGCCAATATCCCGCACCGTATGCGCAAGGGGTTTTTGCAGCATCTGCCGGTCGATCATATCCAAAACGCGCTTATAATCCTCCGGCAAGGCCCGGCGCCTTGCATATGTGCCGACTCCTTCCTGTACCGGCAAGGCGTTTTTTATCATCGCCAGCGTCTCACCCAGTGCAACAAGCGCCGGATCGCTCTTATGGCCCGGCGCAGTTTTTAGTGCCTTAAGATTAGCCTCCAGAATTTCAGCAATGAAAAAATCAGCATCAGGGCAGGCCTCCGGAGCCTGCTCACCGCCCTTGATCTCTCCCGCGATACGGGCCAGCGGGCACTCAGCCCTGCGGGAGCGATAATGCAGCGCCCAAAGCGCCTCCATCTCCGGGTTTTCCAGGGCTTGCGCCACAATTTGCCGTGCCAGGGCCTGCAAAGCCTGCTGGCGTTGCGCTGGGAATTCCGGGGATTTTTCTATGGAGTGTTCTGTGAACATGACGCTCTTTGCCCTTAAAGCTGCTTAAAGATTTCCGGGCACGATCTCCAATGTGTTCGTTCCTTCATTAAATCGATAAACGGGGGAAATCGTGCTGGTAAGCGCCGGGTCACCTGTACAGAATTTCAGGGCCGCAACCGGCGGGCAATAACGATCCTCTCCCGGGGGAACGGTTGTGAAATACGATTTGCCATTAATTATGGTCTGGTGCGGCGTCTGTTGTCTGATGGCTTTATTGGTATAAAGCTCGGCTTGCGCCACGCAAAGCTGATGCTTTTCATCAAGCCTGCTGCCGAGATGTGAAATGGCGGCCACGCCGTCCATCTGGGCTTCTTGCGGTGTTTTATCAACGATCCCGGCCGGCTTTACCCTTAAGGGGGGAACGTCGAACTGATCCGCAAAGCCGCCCGTCATGACCGGACTGCCGTTTTGTGCCCTCATCAATTGCCTGCAATCAACTTCTACAATCCGGTGGGCGGGATCTTTTGGATGTGTCACGGGTCTGTGCTGCACCTGCATTTTAAAGCTCTGGCTCAGGCCGGAGGCTGGCGGGGCGGCAACCGAAATGGCCGGGGGGCCCATCGTAAACAGCAAGCTGAGCGTGCCGGCGATTTTTGTGGAATGTGAACTCATCCGTTTTACTCTCTTGGATTTTTAAATGATAACGATTCTCATTGACAGACTTAACGAATGTTTTTTTATTTGTAAATGATAATTATTCGCAAAAAACTGATTGACCGCAAAAAATGTGAATGATAATCATTCTTAATTATGAGGCGACTAAAAACTCATTTTTTCGGCGCTTTTTTCAAGGGGAATATATTTTCATGGCTGCCGAAAAATCGATCAGCGATAGTTTTAACCATCATTCCGGCGTGCTGAATTTCATTTTTGAGACCATCATGATCGGGATCATCGTAGGCGGAATCATCGATTTTACCTTTTTTCACAACCACCCGGCCGGCAAGGCCATTATCGAGGCGGTGAACGAACCTCTGCTTGGCTTTTATGACGGGCTGGTCAGCTTCTTCGGCTTTTCAGAATATGCCCGAGCGCAGGAATTTCTACCCGATCTTGCCAGTGGCGCAGAGACGTGTTTTAACACGGCGCTTGGCATGTCCATGCCGTGTTAAGGGCTGTTATTACAGCGGGCAGGATTCATCGCTGCAATGATGCGTATCCGCAGGCGTTTTTTCCTCCGGCGGGGCTTGTTGTCCCAAGGATTCTTCCGGTGCTTCGCGCATGAGGGCCATAATCTCCGCCCCTAAAACCATATCCTGCTCATGGCCGAATTTTTGTTTGCGCAGCCGTCCCTGCCGGTCAATCATTAATGTGGTCGGCGTTCCTTGTAAATTATAGCGCCGCATGGTTTTGGGCACGGGGTCAAGCGAATCGCCCGATGGCTCGTCAATGCCCACTGGAAAATCCAGCCGGTATTCATGGAGAAAGGCCTTTAACGCTATCTCGCCCATGGCCTCGTGATGCTCAAAAACCGTATGCAGGCCTAAAACCGCGACGTCTTCCGCCGGAAATAACGCCCGCACCTTACGCGCCTGGGGTACGGAATGCTCAACACAACCGGGGCAGAGCATCTGAAAGGCATAAACCACCACCACTTTGCCGCGCAAAGCCTCAAGCGTGCAGGGTTGATCGGTGTTTAACCATTTTTGAATTTCAAATTCGGGCGCTGCGCGCAAAGCCGGGGCCATGGGGTTTTATTCCTCTTTATCTTGAAACAAATCTGTAAAAAGTGAAAAAAGGCGGGGCTTTTTATTCGGCCCCGCCAATTCATAATCGGTTTTTATTCCACCGTACCGGGCAAGGATAAATCGCCAGAGGCCACGTCCTTTACATCCACAACGCACAGCAAGGGCGCATGGGCGCTCTCATTAACGCGCAGACCGGCGGTCACGCCGTCGAAAGCAACACCGCGCAGCTCTTCCGCATTGCGGAAAGGCACACGAACTTTGACAGATTTACCGCTGAAAACCGGTGTGTAGCCGGGGCTATCCAGCAATAAAGGCAGACCGGGCCACGTGGCGGGCAGCTTAGGCGTCTCGCCTTCAGGGATATCCTTGACTTTCAAGGCGCCCTTACCGCATTGCTCATCTCCGACCAAAACAACCCAGTGCGCATGCCAGACATTCCCGTCATTTTCCAGATCGCCGTCACCATTTTCATCAAAAAGCGGGGTATCATCAAAATCAGGGTGTGCCGTCACGGCCAGTGCCAAGATGCCCTGTTCTTTTTCAAACCCTACGGTTTCACTATCCAGCTTTGTGGGCCAGACATAGGAAAAAACATCGCTCCCGGCCAGTTTGCCGGAAGGCGTTGGCTTGCTTTCACCCGCCTTGCCGGAAAGATCCATCTTGAATTCCAGCCAATTCGGCGCAGCTTTGATCTCAGCATACACAATATCAAAATCTGCAACTTTGGCGTTGCCTTCTGTCGCCGTTACGCCATGCGCGGCGGCCAACCCCGCAGGCAGAGCCAGAAAAACCAGTGCCAATTTTAAAATAAAATTTCTCATTATTTATCTCCTGTATGGGTAAAAATAAAAAAGGAAGGGACCTTAAAAAGCCCCCTTCCTCCTTAATATTTTAAGCCGCTTTTTTCAATTCGACTTTCGGGAAGTCTATTTCCACATCAAACGCCACATTGGTGTAATTTGTGAAAATATTCAGAGCAACATGCGCGAGGATTTCTGAAATTTCCTCGTCATTATACCCGGCATCGCGCACGGCCTGAACGTCTTGCGCTGAAATCTGTGCGCGGTTCTTAACCAGTTTCGCTGCGAAATCCAGCGCGGCCTGTATTTTAGGATCGGCAGATTTTCCAGACTGGGCCTGTGCCATCGTCTCGGCGCTTACACCGGCTTTTTGTCCCAGGACCGTATGGGCCGCCAGACAATATTCACAACGGTTAATATCGGCTACCAGAACGGCAATCTGCTCGCCCAGTTTTGCGCCCAAACGGCCCTTGCCGAGTGCGCCGAAAAAGCCAAACATGGCTTCCAGCGCCGCCGGAGAATTACCGATGGTTTTAAACATGTTGGGAACGCCGCCGAAAGCGCCCTGAATCTGATTAAACAGCTCTTTTTGCTGGCCGCTGGCCGATTCGACGTTTGCGGGAGGAAGGTAAGGCATGATGTAGGTTCCTTTCAAAATGATTGCGATTTTCAAGCTTCGAGAACAAAACCTATATAGTTTGATCTCTAAACTATATTCATCATATAGGGCTGCGCATAAACTTGTCAATAGGGTTTAGATACGATACTATATAAAGATGAACACAGAAACAAAACTATGGATCGAACGCCTGTCCTCCCTGCAACACAGCCTTATGCGTAAGGCGGCAGGAACGCAAGGGCTGCAGCTCGTCCATTTTGAAATTCTGCATTACCTTTCTCTTTGCAACCGCTATTCAAATACAGCGCAGGCCCTGAGTGAGTATCTCGGCCAGACAAAGGGCAGTATTTCCCAAAGTCTGAAATTTCTGGAGGATCAGGCCTATATAATCCGCCAGCCTGATACGCGCGACCGGCGCTATGTGCGGCTTTTCCTTACCGATAAGGGCCAAGAAACCTTTACGCAAATGGCGGCGGCGGGGCTGGTGCCTGCGCTCCCGGATGATCCGGCTTTAAATCACGCTTTGAAAAACGCTCTGGGCACGTGGCAGAGAGAAAACGGCATAAAAAGTTTCGGCCAGTGCCGCAGCTGCAAATACAATCAAAACCCCGGCGAGGGCGTGTTTTACTGCGCCTTGCTCAAAGAATCGCTTTCCGCTCAGGATACCGAGAAAATCTGCCGAGAGCATGTGTTCCCTGCGTAATAAACTTTACAGATCTCACGCAACGGAAAGTTGCCTGATCCGTTCGCTTATTTCCTTAACCGCGCTGGAGGCCTGCTGCGTGTTGGAAGAAATCTCCCGCGTCACTGCGCTTTGTTGCTCCGCTGCTGCCGCCGCGTTATTAACATAGCTTCCTGCCGAGCTGGCCGCTTCCACAATCTCCTTGATACTTCCTGCCACTTCAGCGGACAGGGCCTGTACGCGCGCGATTTTCTCTGCGATATCATCTGTGGCCTGTGAGGTTTGATTGGCAAGGTTTTTAACCTCGGAGGCCACCACCGCAAATCCTTTTCCAGCCTCCCCGGCTCTGGCTGCCTCAATTGTCGCATTCAACGCCAGAAGATTAACCTGATCGGCGATGTCACGAATGAATCTGACAACGCTCTCCATCGATTCCATTGTGACGATCAGCTTATTACTGGCCTCGCTGGAGGTGGTAATCTTATAGGAAATATCATCCGTAGCCTGCCTGGACATGGACATATTCTTGCTGATATCCCCGACTGAGGCCGACATTTCCTCAATGGCTGCCGCAATGCTTTGCATTTTGGAAGACGTCTCATCCGTCAAATCAACAGTTTTCATCAACTCGGTCACGTCGGTTGCATATTTAACAACTTTGAACGGTTTGTCGTTCATATCAAAAATCGGATTATAAGAGGCCTGAATGAAAATTTCCCGCCCGCCCTTGCCAATACGCTTGTAAACACGGGATTCAAATTCACCGCGATTAAGCTTTTGCCAGAACTGACGGTATTCCTCGCTCTGGCCATAGGCCGGCTCGACAAACATGCTATGGTGTTGTCCCTGCACCTCATCAAGCTCATAGCCAACGGCATTTAAAAAATTCTCATTGGCCGTCAGAATCGTGCCATCGAGATTAAATTCAATGACGGCCTGCACGCGTTTTATTGCATTGATTTGCCCTTCAGTATCGGCATTCTTAAATTTTGGTTCCGTAACATCCGTTGCATACTTAACAACCTTGAACGGCCTGTCGTTCATATCAAAAATCGGGTTATAAGAGGCCTGAATCCAGATTTCCCGACCGTCCTTACCGATACGTTTATATTCGCGGGATTCAAATTCACCGCGATTGAGCTTTTCCCAAAAATCCTTGTATTCCTCGCTTCGGGCATATTCTTCCTCGACAAATATTTTATGATGCTGACCGCGAATGTCTTCCAGACTATAGCCAACCGCCTTTAGAAAGTTTTCATTGGCAGTCAGAATCGTACCATCCATGTTAAACTCAATGACAGCCTGGGATTTGCCGATGGCCTCTATCTGGCCGTTGACATCAGCATGAAATAATTTTTGCCCCGTTACCTCGATTGCATATTTAACAACCTTGAACGGCCTGTCATTCATATCGAAAATCGGGTTATAAGAAGCCTGAATCCAGATTTCCTTCCCGCCCTTGCCAAGGCGTTTATATTCACGGGACTCAAATTCGCCGTGATTGAGTTTATCCCAAAACTCCTTGTATTCATGGCTTCTGGCGTATTCTTCATCGACAAATATACTGTGATGCTGCCCCCGAATATCTTCAAGATCATAGCCCACCGTTTTCAGAAAATTCTCATTGGCCGTAAGAATCGTGCCGTCCATGTTAAACTCAACAACGGCCTGTGAACGCTCAATCGCTTCACATTTTGCTTCAAGGTTCTTGCTGGAAAGCTTTTTTATTCTGCGTATCATTTGAGGCCCCTGCCATAAATTTAATAAATGCAAAACCTGCATGTATTTCATTATAAGCCTGAGTCATCACTAAATTGTATATTTATATACAAAGTCATACGTATGTATTTAAAACAAGAAATAACAACTGTATTCTATCGTATGTTTTTTTATACTTTAAATACTGTTTTTACCGCCCCTTGGCGCGTTCCACATTGGCGCAGCAGCGCGTGGCCCGAAGCGCCGCGATAATGTTATTGAGATGCTTGGTATCACTGACATAAATATCGAGCAAAATATCCCAAAAATCATGTGAACGATTGGTGATTTTTAAATTCGTGATGTTACCGCCATTGGCCGCCACAACGGTGGACAAGGACCCCAGCGCGCCCGGCTCGTTCTGGAAGGTGATGCCAATACGCCCGACATGCGCTTCGGGGCTGTCCGGCCCCTCGCCCCAGGAAACATCCAGCCAGCGCTCCGGCGTATCGGCAAAGGTTTCCAGTGTTTCACAATCAATTGTATGAACCGTCACGCCCTTGCCGGTGGTGACAATCCCCACAATCCGGTCGCCGGGCACAGGGTGGCAACACCGCGCAAAATGCACCGCCATGCCGGGGATAAGCCCCTTGATCGGCATGGGCGCATTGCTGCCGCTTAACGGGCGCACCATCACCGCAGTATCCATATCCGCAGAGGGGCGCTTGACCACGGCGGTTTTATGCGCCGGGAAGATCGTTTTGAAAACCTCCCGCGCGACCAGAAGGCCGGAGCCGATCCGTGCGTAAATATCCTCATTCACCTCGGCTTTGAGGGGTTTTAAAATACCGGTCACGGCTTTTTCCGTGAAATCATAGCCTTCCTGCCGGAAGATTTTCTGCAGCATGGCCCGGCCAAGGGTCACGTATTCATCACGCTGCTGGTTGCGAATAAATTTGCGGATATGCGAACGCGCCTTGCCTGTAACCACAAAACGTTCCCATGTGGGGGAGGGGTTTTGCGTCTTGGCGGTGATGATCTCGACCTGATCGCCATTGGCCATTTTGGTGTTCAATGGCGCGATGCGCCCGTTGATCTTTGCCCCCACGCATTTATCGCCGATATCCGAGTGAATGGCATAGGCAAAATCAATCGGCGTCGCGCCGGAGGGCAGCTCTATCAAATCGCCTTTGGGGCTGAAGGCATAGACCTGATCCTGAAACAGCTCCATCTTGGTGTTTTCCCAAAAATCTTCGGGCTGTTGCTCCTGCTCCAAAATCTCCAGCAACTCGCGCAGCCAGCGATATTTTTTAACATCCTTATGCGTAGGCAAAATTCCGCCCTTATACGCCCAATGGGTCGCCACACCCATATCGGCCTGATAATGCATTTCCTGTGTGCGGATCTGAATCTCGATGCGCTGGCGCATGGGGCCCATAACGGTCGTATGGATGGAGCGATAACCGTTGGGCTTGGGCGTGGAAATATAATCCTTAAAGCGCCCCGGAACAGATGGGTACCGGCTGTGGATAAGGCCCAGCGTCACATAACATTGCTCAACCGTATCCACAACAATACGGAACGCCATAATGTCGGAAAGCTGCTCAAAGGCCACATTTTTCCGCTGCATCTTCTTCCAGATGGAATAGCGCGTTTTTTCCCGCCCTGAAATATCGGGATGAATATTGGAATCGGCGAGCATTTTTTTAAGCTCGGTGATGATCTTCTCCACCATATCCGTGCCCTCACTGCGCAGAAAGGACAGGCGGTTGGCAATGCTCAGGCGGGCTTCGGGGTTTAGCTCGGCAAAGGCCAGATCCTCAAGCTCGGTCTTGAGCTTATGCACGCCGATCCGCTCGGCCAGCGGCACATAGATTTCCAGCGTTTCCAGAGCGATCCGGCGGCGTTTTTCCGGTTTTTGGATACCGGAAATCGTGCGCATATTATGCAGCCGGTCCGCCAGCTTGACAATCAAAACGCGGATATCCTCGCTCATCGCCAGCAACAGCTTGCGGAAATTCTCCGCCTGTTTGCCCTCCAGCGTCTTGCTCTCGATCCGCGTCAGCTTGGAAACCCCATCCACCAGATCGGCAACTTCAACGCCGAATTTCTTTTTAACGTCCTCATACGTGGCGGCGGTGTCTTCTATGGTATCATGCAAAATCGCGGTGATGATGGTGCCCAGATCCATCTTCATCTCCGCCAGAATGCCAGCCACCTCGACGGGGTGGGTGTAATACGGCTCCCCGGAGGAGCGTGTCTGCCCCTCATGCATGGTTTTAGCGTATTCAATCGCCTCCTCAATCACCTTGGGATCGAGATCAGGGTTGTAGCTTTTTATCTGATCGGTAAGGGCGTAGAATTCACTCATCGCGAAGGGCTGCTTTGTTGGGTGTTGTGCCGGAAAAACTGGACAAGCGTTCAGAATAACACGGAATTTCGGAAAAATCATGACGGATTTTTGAGGCTCTGGAGCAATAGAACAGTATGTTACAACACGCAGGCATAGCGCCCTCCCCATGAATTGAACTCCACTATATTTCGATAAGTTTCAAAGTAAGCCCCCAAGATGTTTTAAAGTAGGTATTTTTCTTGACGCTTATAAGCCATTAAAATATAATAGTTTTTATCTTAATTTTCTAACTAAGAATTTCAAAGAATCATAGTAGATGACAGCAAAAATTGAAATACCTGCACCAGAATGGAATAGCGAACTTGCACGAACTATTCTAGATCTTGAAAAACTCAGGCAACAGCAGTTATATTCTGAGGTCCCGCCACATATATTTTTCCAGCTTAAAGATATTTTTCAAATTCTTGAAACGTTAGGATCGGCAAGAATTGAAGGTAACAATACGACCCTATCCGAATATGTTGAAAAAATTATAGATAAAAATGCGACAATAGATGAAAAAAGACAAGAATTAGAAAACATTGAAGAGAGCATACATTTTATAGAAAGACATACTGACTCTACCACGCGAATAGATCGCGCCTACTTATCAGAGCTTCATAAAATAGTCACCCGTAAATTAGCTCCCTCACCTAAAGGCGAAGGATCTCGGCATTCCGGAATTCTAAGGCCTCACAATGTTGAAATAAAACAATCAGAGCATACACCGCCTTCCGTTGAAACACTACCAGAATATTATGAAAATTTTATCTCTTTCATAAATACGGAACTACAGGAACAAAATCAGCTTTTGATGGTTGCCATTGCTCATCATCGTTTCATGTATATACACCCGTTTGATAACGGGAACGGACGTACCGGAAGACTTTTAAACTATGCTCTTTTAATAAAGCTTGGCTTTAACGTGAATACCGGGCGCCTCTTTAACCCTTCATCCGTTTTTTATACAGATCGGCATAAATATTATGAAATGCTAAGTCAGGCCGATAGTCTTGAAAATAGCGATCTGCTAGCATGGTCAGAATATTTTCTGAATGGTTTAAAAAACCAAATTGAAAAAATTAATCATCTCATGAACAGGGAATATACAAGGGACATAATATTGTTACCAGCTTTGAAATATGCCTTAGAGCGCCAACACATCACCAGTCAGGAGTTTGATATTCTTTCTTTGCTTGTTAAAAGCAAAGAAATGACCGTCAGATCTATGGATTTAGGACAATTTGGTATCAAGACTTCGGCGCAAAAATCCTACGTCATGAAAAAACTTCGTGATAAAAGGATGGTAGAATCCACAACCAAGGGCGGTCGTACCTATACTATTAAATTTGTAAATAACTATTTATTGCGCTCTGTCATAAAAACATTAGAAAACAATGGGTTCGTTGCTGAATTCTTAAATCATAACGGCTAACTTATAATGATTTGAAGAAATGGTGGACCCTATCGGGATCGAACCGACGACCTCTTGCATGCCATGCAAGCGCTCTCCCAGCTGAGCTAAGGGCCCGCTTTCACGGAACGGGTTATCAGTAATGCCTTATTGCCCGTATTTCAAGCAAAAAATCGGCCCTTACTTTTTGGCGGCCAGAAGATCGCGAATCTCTCTCAAGAGAGCCACATCCGCCGGAATAGCGGCCGGAGCCGCTGCTTCGCTTTCAGCTTGTTTCTTGAGCTTGTTTACGCCCTTAACCAGCATAAAGACCACGAAAGAGATAATCAGGAAGTTAATCACCGCGTTGATAAACACACCATAAGTCAAAACCGGCGCGCCGGCATCCTGAGCGGCCTTAAGATTGGCGTAAATTTCTCCGTCCAGAGCGACAAATTTATCGGCAAAGTCAACGCCGCTGGTGGCAACGCCGATTACGGGCATAATCAGATCACCCACCATGGAGCCGACAATCGCGGTAAAGGCCGCGCCCATGATAATCCCGACCGCCATGTCCATGACATTGCCGCGGGCGATAAAGTCCTTAAATTCCTTGAACATTGTAAAAAAACCTTACTTGGTGTTTAAAAAATGCCTATTGTCTCTGGCTGCCCATCAGGCGAAGCATCATCATAAACAGGTTGATGAAGTTCAGGTACAGGCTCAACGCGCCCATAATGGCCAGTTTGGCATTGCCTTCCGCGCCATTGGCTTCACGATAGGTTTCCTTGATCCGCTGCGTATCCCAGGCGGTCAGGCCGGTAAACACAATCACGCCAATCACAGAGGTTACAAACTGCACCATTGTGGATTGCAGGAAGATGTTCACAAGGCTGGCGATGATAATCCCGATCAGGCCCATAAACATCAAGGAGCCCATGCCGGAAAGATCTTTCTTCGTGGTGTACCCGTAAATCGAGGTCGCGGCGAACATCCCGGCGGTGATGAAAAATACGCGGGCAATGCTCTCACTGGAATACACCATGAAAATATAGGACAGGGAAATCCCGAACAGAGCGGTCAGAAGGTAGTAAAGCCCGGCAACCGCGCCCGTTGACATACGGTGCATTTTTGCAGGCGTCAGACCAAAGAAGATAATGCCCAGCGGCGCCAGCATAACAACGATGCCCAAAATCGAACCATTGAACATTTTAAACAGCTCAGGCACAGAAGCCACGCCGTAGGAAATCCCTCCGGTCAAAGCCAGACCGATAGCCATTGCGTTATATACGCGGCTGAAATGCGCGCGCAGCCCGGCATCATAGGTTACGCCAGCGCGTTCTGAAACTTGGGAAAAACGATCAGGTTGCATTGTCTTCATACTCCTCTAATAAGCGCCCGCCCACACGGTCAGGCTCTTTCTTATATAATGCTAATTATAGCAGATTTCAAAGGTTACCTTGAAAAAATCGTCTTTATTTATGTTTCAGCGGCGGCGTTCCCGGACCAGCCATGGATTGGGGCGCGGACCGTTTTGATTAAAGCGCCGGGATTCTTCAACCGGCGGCGTGCTTAAAACGGGAATTTCTGCGCCTGTAATTGCCGCCAGAGCCTTGATTCTGTTTCCGATTGGCGGATGCGTAGCGAACAGACCCATAAAGGGATGCGCGTTTTCAATACACATCATGGCGATATCGTCCGGGGCCTGCGGGATCTGGTCGCGTCCGGCGATCCGTTGAAGCGCGCTCATCATGGCTTCCGGGTTTTTTGTCATTTTTATAGCGCCCGCATCGGCCATATATTCGCGCCGCCGCGAGAGGGCAAAGCGCGTAAACAAGGTCGCCATGTAGCCGATCCATAAAATCGCGGCAATCGCCAGCAATAGCAAAACCCCGCCGCCCTGCTGGCGTCTCCTGCCTGAGAAAATAAAACCATAGCGCAGCTGGCTCCAGACCAATTGCGCGGCAAAACCGATCATGCCGGTAAAAATGATCGTGACGATCAAAAGCCGTACATCGCGGTTGATAATATGGGTCAGCTCATGGGCCAAAACCCCCTCCAGTTCCTCCTTCGTAAGCGCATTCATCAATCCGCGCGTGACCGTAACGCTATAGCTCCGCTCATCCACGCCGCTGGCAAAAGCATTTCTGGCATGCGTCTCGATAATCTCCAGCCGGGGCGTTTTCATGCCCTGGGCGATGCAAAGATTTTCCAGCAGATTATAAAGTTCCGGCTCTTCCTTGCGCGTCACCGGATGGGCGTGAGAAAGCGCCCGCACCATCTTCGTATTGAAAAACCACGCCACAATGAACCAGATAACAACAACGGCCAGAACCATGGGCCAGTATGCCGCGACCATTGCGCTGGCCATATTTTGAGGTTGCGGGGCGCCCATCGTCCCGCCGTTGCCCATCGCCATCACCGCCACCACATAGGCGCAGGCCCAAAACAGCCCCATAATGACAAAAGGATAAAGCCCCAATAACAGAAGCGATTTAAGATTATTATTCCAGATATAGGTCTGGAGTCCGATACTGCCTGTTTTCATGTGTTTTCTATGGCCTCATTTACGAAAAAGCCGCTCAATAGGGGACCGGGTAATTCCGGCGTACGGCCTGAATATCCTCCAAAACCGCCGGGGGCAGGCTTAAGGCCACCGAATCTATATTGCTGCGCAATTGTTCCATCGTTGTTGCGCCGATTATGGTCGCCGTTGTAAAGGGGCGCTCATTCACAAAAGCCAGCGCCATCTGGCACATATCAAGCCCGTGTTTGTCTGCCACGGCCATATACGCCTTTATCGCGGCGTTGCATTGCGGGGTGTCGCGGCGCTCCGGCGTGGGGGTAATGGTCAGACGGGCACCGGGGGGCCGCGCGCCATCCAGATATTTCCCGCTCAACATTCCGCGCGTCAGCGGCGACCACGCCAGCAAGCCAACATCCTCCGCCATGGCGATTTCGTGTAAATCCGGCTCAAATAAACGGCAGAGCAGTGAATACTCATTTTGTATGCTGGCCATGCGCGGCAGATTATGTTTCTCCGCCAGCGCCAGCCATTTCATCGTTCCCCATGCGGTTTCGTTCGACAGGCCGATATGGCGTATTTTGCCAGCCTTGATAAAACCTTGCAGAACCTCCAGCACTTCAAGAAAATTTTCTTCCTCCGCGCGGGCATCAAAAGCGGGCGCATAAGCCCATTGTTGCTGAAAATGATAAGAACCCCGGTTGGGCCAATGGAGCTGGTAAAGATCAATATAATCGGTCTGCAGCCGTTTTAAGCTCTGCTCCAGCGCGGCCAGAATATTCCTGCGGTCAATGCGGGCCTGTCCGCCCCTGATCCACGGCGTGCCCGGCCCCACAATTTTAGACGCCAGAATAACGCGGCTGCGGCTTTTGCGCGCCGCCAGCCATGTCCCGATTATTTCTTCCGTTTTACCGTATGTTTCGGCGGAAGGCGGAACGGCGTACATTTCGGCGGTGTCGAAAAAGTTTATACCGCGCTCCAGCGCATAATCCATCTGCGTATGGCCTTCTTCTTCCGTGTTTTGTTTGCCCCATGTCATCGTGCCCAGACAAATCAGGCTGACATCAATGCCGGTTCGTCCCAGTTTGCGATATTTCATATCCATGATTTTTTCCATTAGCCAGAAGTCAGGGTGTATAAGCTTTTGGACTGCGCCGATAAAATCCTGCGCGTGGCCTTCACAGTCCGCGTTTGAAAATCTAAAATTAAAACTGGGTTTTTCTATACATATCGGTCTGGATTTGCAAACCCTGAAGACTGTCTGAAAGCGCCGGCGGATACTTCAAATCCGGTGGATAGGCCAGAACAACCGGCAGAATTTTGTTGAAATCAGCAACGACATTGCCATCGACCTCACGCCGATTGATAAAGATCTTATCCACGATTGCGCCCAGAGTTTCATCATTTTTAAAATAACACTCGATATTTTCCATACGGTACTGGCCAAAGGAATCCACCTGCGTGTACCACAAACGCACACCGCCCATGGAGTTTTCTGCGCTGCTGCGCGGGCGCAAATCCTCGACAGTGCTTAAACGTAACTCCTGCGGGAAACGTACGGTATTTTCCAGGAAAACCCGGCAGATACCAAAGCTCATCCCGGCTTCTGCCGGAATCGTCACCGTATAAATCGCCCAGCCCAGAAGCGCCACGCCAAGAACGCCTGCGCCAATCTTCATTTTCAGTTTTTTCTGTGCCTTGCGGGTGGTTCCAAATTTTCCTTTTTGGATCGCTTCGTCAATTTCGCCGTAATTATGGGCTGATTTCTCTTTGGCTTCCTGCCGCAGTTTTTGCTTCAGTGCCCTGCGTGCGACCCTGTCCACCACTTCCGTGGTTATCAAAATATCTGGTTCTTCGTCACTCATTTTTTAACAATCCAGGGCATTATTTTCCCAGCACTTTCACACGGCCTTCCGTATTTTGCTTTTGGGCGATCCTGCTTTCCTCGATCAGCTCTGCGACAATTTCCTCAATAATCGCACTGATCATTGTCGTGCGACCTTCGCCCTCATCACTGCGGGAGAGCACCCGGCGGCGAATTTCATCGCGCGCGCTGCCTCCCGGATAGGCCGCCGCCAGCATTTTACGCGCCCGCCCCGCCCCCAGCAGATTATAAAGACGGTTACGAATAGCCACATCCTCTGCCGAAGTGGACAGCGCCCAAAGCTCAATCGGGCCCATGGTGTTATAAAGATGCTGCTCGTAGCGGCCCTCCGTCGAGCCCAGAACGAAAAGGCAAGGTGCGCCGGTGGATTTCGGGCCGGTCAATTTGTGACGAATGACATGCCGGGCTGTCTGGGAGAGGCCAAAACGCTCTTGCACATCATCCACGGCCTTGTCAGAAATCGCCGTTCCCAATACCCAGACCCCCGTAGCCAGATCCACCATGTCTTTGGAAAAATCGTCGATGAGCTGTGAGGATAGAACAATCT
Organism: Alphaproteobacteria bacterium; assembly: GCA_020848095.1. GTDB lineage: Bacteria > Pseudomonadota > Alphaproteobacteria > Micavibrionales > Micavibrionaceae > JADLAT01. The sequence goes on from JADLAT010000021.1 coordinate 122,716, forward strand.
GCACGCCGCGTTTCCGGCCTTCGCGCACGTCTCTAATCACCTGCGCCCGCACCGAATGCGATTTGCTGGTCCGGTGAAACTCATCATAGCACAAACGTTTGGGGCTTTCCGAGACTTCCTGTAAGCGCATCTCGTGATATTCCTGATAACGCTCCGGCGTAAATTGCACAGATTCCTTACCCATCCACCAGCTGCGGACCAGCGCATGGCGGGCCAGCATGTACATAATGCCCGTCTGCCGATCGGCCGTTTCATCCCCTTGCGGGCAAACATCCATCAAATCCAGCGAGCATATACGGGCATCGGCAATGTCAAATTGCGTAACGGAGGATAAAATCGGAAATTCCCGAATAGACGAGGTGATCATCCGCTCAAAGGCGCTGATAACCGTTTCCGGACTGAACCCCACGGAGGTTTCCTCCAGAAGGGATCTGATCTGCGGGCGGCGCGAGGCGGTGATGGAATCGCTCAAAGTCGGCACGGCATGGCGCTGGGCCAGATTGGCGATGTGGTATTGTCCCAGATCAAACATTTTATCAACGACATCCCACCAATAGGGATCGGTCGGCAAATGGACGTTAAATTTATGCAAGGCTTCATCAACCTCGGCCTCAAGGCGCGGCAGGTAAGGGCGCGGCTCCGCATTTGCGCCGCGGTCATCACGCCAGCGATACATCTCATCCACCACCAGCCCGGCCAGTTGCTGCATCCCGTCATAAGGTTTTTCAAAGCCCGGCGGCGTACAAAGCAAGGTCACCAGCTCCACAAGATAGCTGCGCTCATCGGGCAAGGGCATGCGGCAGCCAAGCTGCGTATCAAATGGATTAATGGCATATTGATGCGACATCTGCAGGCGGTAATACGCCGCTTCATGCTGGCGGTTTAGCGGCAAGGCTTCGCGAACCAGAGAGATCAGGCCCGATGAAGACGGGCCAATATCAATCACCGCCACAAAGGGTAATTTATTTAAACCCGGAGAAAGACACGTCCCCAGATTCAGCGTATTGAGCAAAACAGACTTACCGGCGCCGGGCTGCGCGAAGATCAGATCAAACCATGTGGTGGTCAGATTTGTTCCGGTTTGATACGGCCAGACCTTCCCATCGGGGGTTCTGAACAACATCGCCCCGCCCTTTAAAAACGGGCTGGATGGCCGTTGCCAGGGCAGCAGCCTCATCATCTCCTGAAGTGGCGCTATGCCGGTCGGCGCCGTTCCGGCGCAGTGAACACCCATGGCGGAGGACATGACGCAAACGAGCGGATCGCCCGAAAATTCGCTAACCTGGCAATATCCCCAACTTTCCACGGATTGCAGTAAAATAGACAAGCGATCTTGAATTTCATCTTTCTCATCAACACGGCACCATGTCGCAAAAGATATACGCATGCGCACAACCGGCTCGCTTCGCGCAAGTGTCTGCAACCCCTCAAGCGAGTATTTGATTTGTTTGTTAGAGGCGCTTGTCGGTCCCAAAATCGTAGAAATAAAAGTTCTGAACTGCGTTGCATAAGCCCCGCCGCCTTCAATTAAAAATGATATCCGAAATGGAATATCGGCTTCAACCAGCCTGTCCAGCAGATAGGGAAACCCCATGGCGTCCATCGGCCCCAAGGTCATATCGCCGCCGGCCCAATACATATTCCCGATCCGGCAGAGGCTTTTGCCCAAAACCGTTGCATCACCGGCAACCAATTGATCGGCAAGATTGGGCCAGAGAATATCAGACAGATCGACCTTGCTGGTGGGAATGCGCGGTGGTATCGGATCCCCCGGCAGGCAGGCGCGCCATTTGTCGTTAGCGCGATCAGGATGAAGATTCGCGCGTACATATTTCAGAGCCTGATGGACCTCCAAAAGCGTACCGCGTACACCCAGTTCGTCCAGAGCGCTGACCATGGCTGATACGTAGCTTTTATGCCGTGTTCTCAACGGCTCCAGCGCCGCGTAAGGATATTGCGAATAAGGGGCATTTACCCAGTCTTTGGTTTTTTCCTGCCGGTCTTTTTTAGCCCGTTCCGCTTCGGTTTTGGACAAAACCACTGGCCGGGTCCATAAAACAAAGAAGGCTTCCTCATGACTTAAAAATCTTTGAAGGTGACGCACGCGCTCATCCAGAAGATCTTCAACCTCAAGACCAATTGCTTCGGCGGCGATACGGCTGGGGCGGATAAGCGCCTCCAGCTCCTCTTTTATGCGCGCAGGATCACGAGAGAAAAACACCTGAAGGGAATGGCCCAGCCGGTCAAAGCGCGACCCCACCTTGATTGTTGCCGATTCAACGATGTGGTTATACTCTTCCTGCCCGATAATCTGGCGGCTGCCCTCTATCTTTATGTAAGAAATTAAAGAGCCATCTGTGGAAACAAGCGTTGTATCGCTATCCTTTGTCTCCAGATGAATGAAGGACGAAATAGACTGACGCAGCGCTTTTTGAAAAGGGACCAGAATTTTTTGAAATGTGTTCATGCGCGGGAATTCGTATATTTTCTACTTTTAAAAGGCGTTAAGACAAGGCCAACCAAGAATATAACGAATATCGAGGCGGTGTCATAGGGAATTGAATCCAAAAACCTGTTTTTTCAGGGCATAGATAAAATCTATCCTATGCAGCCTTGCTGATCTGTTGATAAATGGAGACCCATTGCGGCGGCGTTTTACCGCCAAAAGGGCCTTCCTTGGAGCGCCAATACGCCAAAATCTGCGGAAATTGATTAAATTCGAGATCGGCTTCCTTTATGATCCGCCGGTCCAGAGGGAAAAGCCTCACGCCCTTCAGCTTCTCTACACGCGCCTGATAATGTTTTTCTCCAAGATAATCCCGCAGCACACTCGAGAGAATGTAGGGGTCATCCGTATGAATTCTTTTCTTCACGATCTCGCGCCGCGCCATAATAATATCCAGCGCCTTACGCGCCGCCTCGGCTATCGGCCCCTGAGAAATGCGCGCAACATAAATTGCGCGGGCGATGTTATGCAGCGTAGCCTGATCAATTTCCGGCAGCCAGATTAAAACCCCGGAGCGCATCTGGCTTACATTTTCAAGGTTAAAACATTGATGACAAAATATGCAGACCGTCAGTAAATTACTTTCTGAAATATCCGAATGTTTTTGATTTTTGTGCAAAATGTCCTGATATTTTTTGGACTTGAATCCGCAGCATTGGCAGGTATAGGCATCGCGCTCGAATATTTTTTGTTTCAATTCCGGAGCAATACGAGCGCCCGCAGAAACGGCGGCACTGGATGAACCAGCCCCGCCGCCCGCCTTTCGAGAACCGCCCGCTTCCTCTTGTAAAGGAAGACGGGAGATCCCCAGTATAATAGGATAAAGTCCCATAAACCTTATGGCAGCGT
>JADLAT010000022.1 GCA_020848095.1 Alphaproteobacteria bacterium
CGTTCTGCCCATCGCTCTGGGGGAGGCCACAAAAACCATTTCCTTCGCGCAAGACCGACATAAAACCTATCGTTTCACCATCACATGGGGGGAGCGCCGCAGCACAGGCGACAGCGAAGGCGAAGTCATCGAAACCTCAGCCATCCGTCCATCCCCGCAGGCAATAGAAGCCGCTCTGCCTGAGTTTATTGGCTATATTTCTCAAACCCCGCCGATCTATTCAGCCATCAAGGTTGATGGCAGACGTTCCTACGATCTCGCGCGGGAAGGGGAAACGCCCGAGCTTGCCCCGCGCGAAATTTATATCGACTCTCTCGCGCTCACCAACCACACCCCAGACAACGCAACTTTTGTCATGAATTGCGGCAAGGGCACCTATGTCCGGGCGCTGGCCGTCGATCTGGCCGAGCGTCTTGGCACAGTTGGATATATTTCAGCCCTCCGGCGCACAGAAGTCGGCCCATTCACCCTGGAAAACACGATTTCTCTGGACAGGCTGGAGGAGATTGTGCAGAGTGTCGCCTCCATTACAGATGTACTGGAGGGGGTTTTGCTGCCTCTTGAGACCGCGCTGGACGACATCCCGGCGCTGGCCATTAAAGAGGAAGAAACAGCAAGGCTCCGTAACGGACAGGCTCTGTCCTTCGTTTCACGTCCCGATTTCGAGCGTTTGCAAAAAACCGGGATAGAACCATACGGCACCGCACTGGCTCTTTTTCAGTCCAGACCGGTGGCTCTGGTTCAGGCCGAAGGCCCACAGATTAAACCTGTCCGCGTGTTCAACCTTTAAAAAACGATAAGGAGAAAACGATGTCGAATACCACTGAACACAAGGCAAAAATGATTGCCGAATACGCAACCAAAAAAGGCGATACCGGATCACCGGAAGTTCAAGTTGCCATTTTAACCGCCAGAATCAATGATCTTTCGGGTCACATGCAGACCCACAAAAAGGACGTGCACTCCCGCCACGGCCTTCTGGCCATGGTGGCCAAGCGCCGCAAACTTCTGGATTACCTCAAGCGCAAAGATGAAAAACGTTATCAGGACCTGATTGCGCGCCTGAATATTCGCCGCTAATAAACGGCCTGAAAATTTCAGACACCAGAGATACAAATCCCGGCCCCCAAGGCCGGGATATTGTTTTCCGGCGCGTGGGAGAAGAGCGCAAACCCTGCCGCCCGATCTACTTATCTTCAAGAAAATAACGCCGGACGATTTTACCGCCATCCAGCTCGAACGCCAGTGGTACGCCCGTTGGAAACTCCGCGTCATTAATGGTGGCGGGCGTTTCAACGCCCAATGTAATGAGAATTGCGCGCAAAGAATTTCCATGCGCCACAACCAGAACATTCTTACCACTGTCCAAAAGCGGCTTGATGTGCTCATTAAAATACGGACGGACGCGGTTCTCCACGACATCCCCCAGACATTCACCACCGGGCGGCGCAATATCATAGGAACGCCGCCAGAGATGCACCTGATCCTCACCATATTTCGTCCGGGTTTCATCCTTGTCCAGCCCCGTTAAATCGCCGTAATCGCGCTCTCGCAGATGCTCATGACGGGTTATGCCCTCAAACAGTTCGCCCTGCCCGGCGGCTTCAAGAGCAATTTGCGCCGTACGGTTGGCCCGAATCTGGGTCGAGCTAAAAACCTTATCAAATTCAAAACCGGCCTTTGCAATCATCTCCCCGGCGGCCACAGCTTCGCTTTCACCTTTCGGGGTCAGATCAACATCGTAAAAACCCGTGAACCGGTTCTCGAGATTCCACTGGCTCTGCCCGTGGCGAAGAAGAACAAGAAAATTAGACATATAAAACACCCATTGCTTTTTGACTTCAGCCCCAAAAATCTGGCAAGCCGTGTAAAATGTCAATGAAGAATTCCCAAAACATAAAAAAAGCGGCCCTATAGCCGCTTTTCGTGTTTTAGAAATTCCTGCTACTGCCCGGCATGCATCCCCGGAATGATAAAAGGTTTGTGCGGCAACTCGAATGGCTCAGGCCCCTCTTCTTTCAGGAAGAACGCATCAACGAGTTCATTCGCCTGATTAAACTTAAACACCAAAGGAACCCCCGTCTCCAACTCCGTTTGAAAAATTGTATTATCATCACGAAGGCCCAGCGCAATCAAAGCAGCCCTGTTGGAGTTTCCATGAGCGATAACAGCAACATTTTTCCCCTGTCTTATCTGAGGAATTACACTGTCTTTAATATATGGACCAGTGCGCTTCTCAACAACATCTTTCAGAGATTCCGTCATCCCCTCATCATCCGCCGGCGGCGCGATATCATAAGAACGGCGCCAGATGGCAACTTGCTCGTCTCCATGTTTCTCCGCCGTTTCCGCCTTATTCAGTCCCTGCAGCGCGCCATAATGACGCTCATTTAGCGCCTTGGTGCGCGCCATGGTTTTTAGAACTTCCTCCTGCCCGGCTTCCGTTAGCGCAAGCAGCGCCGTCAAGTTTGCACGAGTCAAAACCGAGCTATGCACTTCATCAAACTGAATATCCAGCTTTTTCAGTAACTTTCCGGCAAGAACAGCCTCTTCCACGCCCTGCTCGGTAAGATCAGGATTCATCCATCCCGTAAAACGATTTTGCTTATTCATCACGCTTTCACCGTGACGGAGAAAAACCGCGTAATGGAATTGCTCACTCAAATCAATTTCTGTCTGGACTTCTGTACTCATGGAAATGCACGCCTTTCATTTTTCGTAAACACAGAACATTCTTTATTCGAATTAATTACGAAAAGCAATATTTTTATATGCAAAACAAAGGCTCAAAACAGCATTCCTGAAATAAACTTTGACTCTCAAGGTCAATAATGGCATTCCTTGTCCAGTATCCGGGATCAAGAGCGCCGGTTGCGGTTGACTGTCAAAAATATATCAAATCCGGTACCCCGCCGCTGTTTATGTTTTTCACTGTCCGCCGAAATCGGCTTGATTCTCTGGAATTTTTAAAATCGCAAAAAGCCGTGCGCCGTGTCTGATCGCGGCGGGGCTTACAGCACTATGAAAGGCTTAAACCATATGTTTAACGTATATAAAAAAGAGATTGAATTTGCAGGAAAAACCCTGACTCTCGAAACTGGAAAAATCGCCCGTCAAGCCGATGGCGCCGTACTGGCAACCATTGGTGAAACCTCCGTTCTTTGTGCCGTTGTTGGCGCAAAATCTATCAAACCGGGGCAGGATTTCTTTCCCCTCTCCGTCCATTATCAGGAAAAAACCTATGCGGCGGGTAAAATCCCCGGAGGATTCTTCAAACGCGAAGGGCGCCCATCCGAGAAGGAAACATTGACTTCACGCCTGATCGACCGCCCTATCCGTCCGCTGTTTCCCAAAGGCTTCCTGAATGAGGTGCAGATCATCGCCACCGTGGTTTCTCATGACCTTGAGAATGACCCGGATATGGTCGCGCTGATCGGCTGCTCCGCAGCCCTCACCATTTCAGGCATTCCCTTTATGGGCCCGATTGCCGGTGCGCGCGTTTCCTACAAAGACGGCCAGTACATCATCAACCCGGCAATGTCCGAAGTTGGCGAAACAGAACTGGATCTTGTCGTTGCCGGAACCAACGAAGGGGTCCTGATGGTTGAATCCGAAGCACAGGAACTTAGCGAAGAAATCATGCTTGGCGCGGTTAAAGCCGGGTTTGAAGCCTTCCAGCCGGTGATCAACGGCATCATCGCCCTTGCCGAAATGTGCGCGAAAGAGCCATGGGACGTGCCGGAAACTTCCGAAACCCTCAAAAAGCTCGAAAGCAATATCAAAGCTAAATTCGCTGGCGACGTTGCCAAAGCTTACGGCATTACGGATAAACAATCCCGCTACACCGCTGTTGGCGCTGTGCGCAAGGAAGCCATCGAGGCTTTTCTTGATGCAGAAAACGGCATAGATGAAAGCATAATCACGGCAAAATTCAAATCGCTGGAAGCCGATGTCGTTCGCACACAAATCCTCAAAACCGGAAAACGTATTGATGAGCGCGACACGAAAACCGTACGCCCCATCATTGCCGAAGCCGGCGTATTGCCGCGCACACACGGCTCCGCGCTTTTCACACGTGGGGAAACGCAGGCACTGGTCATCACAACTCTGGGAACGGGTCAGGATGAACAGATCATTGACGCACTGGATGGCGAGTACAAAGAGCGCTTCATGCTTCACTATAACTTCCCTCCATACTCCGTTGGTGAGGCTGGAAGATTCGGCCCCCCTGGACGCCGCGAAATCGGTCATGGTAAACTGGCATGGCGCGCCATTCGCCCCCTGCTGCCTTCCGCTGAAGATTTCCCTTACACCATGCGTGTCGTCTCCGAAATCACAGAATCCAACGGCTCATCCTCAATGGCTACCGTTTGCGGAACCTCATTGGCCCTGATGGATGCAGGCGTACCGCTAAAGCAGCCTGTCGCGGGTATCGCCATGGGATTAATAAAAGAAAACAACGACTTTGCCGTTCTTTCTGACATATTAGGTGATGAAGATCATCTGGGCGACATGGACTTTAAAGTTGCAGGAACAGCCAACGGCATCACCGCCTTGCAAATGGACATCAAGATCACCTCCATCACGGAAGAGATCATGACCGTAGCGCTGGCACAGGCAAAAGATGGCCGGATGCACATTCTGGGCGAAATGACCAAAGCCCTGACAGAAGCACGTTCCGAGCTTAACAAAAACGCCCCGCAAATCGTCAGCTTTAAAATCCCGACCGATAAAATTCGTGAGGTCATCGGCACAGGTGGTAAGGTTATTCGTGAAATCACGGAAACCACGGGCTCGAAAATTGATATCGAAGATGACGGCACCATCCGCGTCTCCGCCGTTAATCAGGATGCTATTGATGCCGCTGTAAAATGGATCAAGGGGATCACAGATGACCCGGAAGTTGGCCGCGTTTATGATGGTAAGGTCGTAAAATGCGTTGATTTTGGTGCATTCGTAAACTTCATGGGTGGCAAGGACGGCCTCGTGCATATTTCCGAGCTTCAAGCCGGGCGCACCGCCAACACCACCGACGTGGTTCAGGAAGGGCAAAATGTAAAAGTCCTCCTCATCGGTGTTGATGACCGCGGCAAAGTCAAACTCTCCATGAAACGTGTTAATCAGGACACAGGCGAGATCGTGGAAATCGAAGATCACAAAAAAGAAGCCAACGGCTAGAAACCATCTATCATATACCGCCCGGTTGCGCCTCAGAGCCGCCGGGCGGTTCATGAACCTTAAATGAACCGCGCAGAGGCAAAAATGCCCCTAAAAATTCCCCGCATCATCGGCCATAGAGGCGCAGCTGGCTACGCACCGGAAAATACGCTCGAAGGCATATACACCGCCGCGGACATGGAAACAAGCTGGATAGAGCTGGACGTAAAACTTACAAAAGACCAGATTCCCATCATTTTCCACGATGACACGCTGGAGCGCACAACCAACGGCTCCGGCAACGTTGCGGATATGACATTCGAGGATATTCGTCAGCTCGAGGCCGGAAGCTGGTTTTCAGACAGCTTTGCCGGAATACAAATCCCCACGCTTGAGGAAGCCATTGATGCCATCCTCGAATGCAATCTGGGGCTTAATCTGGAAATAAAACCCTGCCTTGGCAGAGAAAAAGAAACCGCCGAGGTCGCACTGGATATCCTCTCCCAGATTTGGGATGACCACGACCGACTGCTGATATCCAGTTTTTCCCACATAGCCATGGAAACAGCACTCGATATGGCGCATGACTGGCACAGAGGCTTTCTCCTCCCCGAAGAATGGCCGGAAAACTGGGAAGATATAGCCCGTTACCTCGAAATATCCGCTTTTCATGTAAATGGCCATCATTGCACGCCAGAGCACATAAAAACCCTGCTCCGCTTTGAAAAACCCATACTGGCCTACACCATTAACGAACCGGAACAGGCTCAAATTCTACAGCAATGGGGCGTGGATGGGTTCTTCTCCGACACCCCGGACGTTATCTCAGAATCTCTTTTACAGCCCCACTGAGTTTTTATTGACATATACCGATATTTTTGCGCATATGCTCCGCAACACAGGAGAGTATAATTATGTCATCATTTGCACAGCACCTAGAAGAAGCCCTGAAAACCCCCGTCATAGAATCCGCCAATAATTTGGCTGAGCAGGTCTGCCGGGCAGAAATAAAAAAGCAGAGAGAAATTCACATCAATAGCGACAATACAGACAAAACGAGAATCGCGTTTTCTGAAAGCGCCATTACAATTACAACGCTTGAAAAATATGGTCAGGGTGAAATAGGCACTTTTGAGGCACTGGACAATCCCGTACCTGAAACAGACAAACCTATAGAACAGCTGGCTCTGGAACTTGCCATCGCCAGAGCGCGAGATAAAATTCTGGATGAGCGGAGAAATCCTCCTCAACCACAATATCTAAAAAGTCTATTCGGGCTTCTTTCAAACCGCCAGTCTCCGCCCCCCGAAGAGAACTATACGCGCAACGCACTGCACAGAGACCTCAAGCAATATAAAATAAATCTTGCGCCGGAAAATTTTAATCGCGTTTTAAAGCATGCCTATCTCTCTGCCGATGAAATGTATTTGCCCCAAATGAACCGGACCTACGCAAAATACATGGGCATAAGCAATGACTGACTAAGGCAAAAGCCAATTTTATCGACCGGCATCGATAGCGGGACGAAGAGAGCTCTCCTCAAATTCACCGAGGTTCTTCAGCCCAATTCGAAAAAGAATTTCCGTTCCGCTATCACCGGAAACATCACTCGTAAAGTTTTTCTCCCCGGTCAGGGAAAGAAACAGACATTGCCCCAGATAGTCTATGCCGCCGTAAAATTTGCGCAAACCCGGATCCGCACCCAGATCCTGCGTTGCGCCAGAACGCAAACGCCACTCTTTATTCACATAGAATTGCGCCGCACCCTGCAACTGCTCACGGCTTTCATCGATATCCGTGCCGGACAACGCCTTGGCAAAAAGATAGCGCGTATTCAGACGAAAACGGTTAAAATCGAGCCCCGCGTCAATTTCGTGCCGCGCTGACGTCAAATCATCACCTGCCAGCTGAAAACGATAATCCAGCGTGTAAAGGTTTTTATAACGCCCGGAAAGCTGCCCAACCACATCAGAATGCTGCAAATTCAGTCCGGAACCGCGCGGAAACGGGTTATCATCCTCACTAAAGCGATAACTTTGACCGATAAAGGCCTCACCATAGCTCCCACCATAGCCAAAAAGGCCACTTCTGACCCCATAAGTGACCCGGCTTTGATCCTCCACCCGGTCATAGCCCGGAAAACGGTTCGCCTCGAACAGATTACTGGCATCGATCTGGACATCATTGCTGTCCTCATTGGGAATTTTATCATTATTTGAAATATTCGGCGCAGCCGTGAGAGAGATAATCGGCTCAATTCTGGCCTGCATATTTTCATAGGCGCGCGCCATAGGATAGGATGTTTTAATCTCAGCCTGTGGAAACGCGCGAGCAGCCGATACGCTTTTACTGCGCCCGGACCCCGGTGTCGCGACCAAGCGATCCGTAGAATTATAAACATCCCCCCGAACCCGCGCTTCCGCCGTCGTAACCAGGCCATAATCAGAAACCAGTCTGCGTTTCCAGCCTCCACCCAAAGAGAAACGGCGCATATCCTGCTCGTCCCCCTCCCGCTGCAGCCCCAATGCTGATGTTTTGATATCCCACTGCCCCTTAATCACCGGAATTGCACCGGGCTCCCCCTTAAAGTTTGCATATATTTCCGGCAGGATATCCGGCTGGTCAAGCGCGGCATCCCTGATCCGCGTGTCTTGAAAAGATACCAAAGCCGCCGTAGCATAATCACGGCCAGAAAAACGCTCCGTATAGAGCCTACTCACCAGAACATCTTCACTGGCAAAGTCATACTGACGCATATACTGGTCATCAGAGCTCCATTTCGCCTCCAGACCGGAGCGCCATTTATCGTTCATATCCCAAAGCCCCTCGACAAAAACATGCCCCCTGACCTCTTCCCCTTTCTTCACAGACTGACCCGCCGATGAGTCCGTATGATCCGATGATGTCAAACCGCCAGCTATTTTAACCCCGGCATTCTCCCATCTCTTTCTATATTCCATCGTTCCCAAAGGCGCTTGCTCCGTCATCGTACGAAGCCCGAATGTTGTATCCTGATCAGGCGCAATAGCCCAGTAATAGCGCCCCTCCACAAAAGCACCAAGCTCACTTTTATAGCCGGCAGACGGGGATAAAAACCCGCTCTTTTGCTTCACAGTACCATCAGGATGAGAAAAATACGGCGTATAAGCCACAGGCACACCTTTAACCTCTAAGCGCGCATGCTTATAAGATATGCGGTGTTCTTCCTGATCATGCACCACTTCTGCAGCACGCAACCCCCAGATCGGCGGGGCTTCCGGATCATTTTGACACGGCTCACACGGCGTATAGCTTGCCGTGTGCATTGTGGTTTTTACGCCTTTTTCACGCTCGCCGCTCTTTGCCGTGAAACGTGAACCATCATTTAAGACACTGCTCAAATTCCGAACAGTTCCGTTCTTTAATTTATCGTTATACGTAACCTCATCAGAAAGATGAATATCTCCACTCTCTTCATTCAAAACCACATACCCTTCCGCATGGACGGTATCCGTACCCAGATTATAATCCATCGTATCTGCACGCAAAATGCGCCCATCCTGCACCACCATAACATCACCGGAGGCCGTAATCAGTCCGGATTGCTCATCATGGCTCATGGTGTCAGCCTGCAAATCCACCGCATCTTTTGGGTCCGGCGCCGGCGCAGATACAAAAAAGTCCCCGTCCACAGGATCAATTGCCGTTAAAGGCAGCGCTGCCAGCACGGCATTTTGTGGAAAAGGAGGAGCATTGTAAGAATCATTTGAAAGCACAGGATCATCAAATCCCGTCAGCAATTGCGCCCCGGCCACATTGGGCAGAATGAAAATAATAACGCCGCAAATAAAAAGAAAAAAACGCATCGGGTGTATAAATCCGGTAAGGCAACACGCATAGCCTTAAAATAAGACTACCCTAGAGCGCAGTCTGCGTTCTAAAGCGCGCACGGTCAAGGCTCTATCGTTTGGTTATGCCAAAAAATCCTGGCAAATCCTCGCCGAACCCTCTGACATCACCCTCATCAACTTGTTCCTGAGAGTCATGCACCGACTTGCTTCGGCGCGCAGGGTTTTCCTGACGCTCAGCCTGCTCCGGGCGTTTTACCGGCGCTTGTTTCGCCGCCTCTTTACGTGCCCGCGGCGCGCGCTTGGGGGCTTCCGGCTCGGCATTCATCCGAGAATCGCCACTGGAAGCCGGCATGCCTTGGGCATTAATCGAATTACCAATAAGCTTTTCAATCGCTTTAAGGTTTTTCTCATCATCCGAGGTTGCCAGCATCCAGGCTCGCCCCGTCATTCCCGCCCGGCCCGTGCGCCCGATCCGGTGAACGTAATCCTCCGCATTATACGGCACGTCATAGTTAAAAACATGAGAAAGCCCCTGAACATCCAAGCCGCGCGCCGCGACATCGCTACAGATCAAAAGCCGGATTTCCCCAGCCTTAAAGGCTTCCAGCGTCTCTGTTCGTACTTTCTGCACCAGATCACCGTGCATACCTTTGGATGAAAACCCCTTGGCGGAAAGCCAGCGGACCAGATCATCAATATCACGTTTACGGTTACAAAAAACGAAGGCGTTCTGCACCTTTTCTTCGCGAATCAATCTCTCAAGCACTTCGCGTTTCTGCCGCGCCGTCGTATGCACCACAAACTGCTCCACATTCACCGATGTTGAAGCCGGCGGCGATACAGATATTTCCTTGGGGTTGCTTTGGAATTTTTGGGTTAGTTTCCGAATTTCCGGCGGCATGGTCGCAGAAAACAACAAAGTCTGGCGCATCGGAGAGAGCAAACTTACGATTTTTTCAATATCCGGAACGAATCCCATATCCAGCATGCGATCAGCCTCATCGATAACGAGGATTTTTATATCATTAAGCAGGATTCGGCCACGCTCAAACAAATCAAGCATCCGCCCCGGTGTTGCGATCAAGACATCCACACCCCGGTCCAGCAAACGAATCTGCTCTTCCATGGATACGCCGCCCACCAGCAAAGCCTTTGTAAGCTTTGAATACTGACCGTAAGTGTCAAAATTATCGGCAATCTGTGCGGCAAGTTCACGCGTTGGCGTTAAAATCAAAGAGCGCGGCATGCGCGCCTTGGCCCGGCCACCGCTTAGAATTTCAATCATCGGCAAGGTAAAGCTCGCGGTTTTCCCAGTCCCCGTCTGCGCGAGTCCGACGACATCACGCCCCATCAGGACAACAGGTATCGCCTGTTCCTGAATCGGCGTGGGGGTCGTATAACCACAACCACGGATCGCCTTGAGAATATTTTCGCTTAAACCGAGTGCTTCAAATGCCATATTTTTTTATTACTTTTTAATTGTAGACCCACTAGCTATTATACTTTTCATTGAAAAGCAACATTGAAGAGGCCTTTTGGCATGATCTCTACGCCACAATTAAAAATCGCAATACAAATGGATCCCGTGGAAAACATAAATATTCACGGCGACAGCAGCTTCATGCTGGCGCTGGAGGCTCAAAGCCGAGGATATGCGCTCTACCACTATCTGCCGCAGGATTTGACCTTGCGTCAGGGACGCCTGACCGCACACGGACGAACGCTTGGGGTGAGGCACGAAGCTGGGAATCATTACACCTATGGTGAAACTGAAATTCTTGATCTGGAATCATTTGACCTGATCTTGATGCGTCAGGACCCGCCCTTTGATATGGCATACATCACAGCCACACATTTACTGGAACATCTTTCAGGCAAAACACTGGTCCTGAATGACCCAAAAGAAGTCAGAGATGCACCAGAAAAGCTTCTCGTGACCCACTTTCATGAATTCATGCCGGAAACAATAATTAGCAGAAATATAAATGATATCAGCAGTTTCAGAAGCGAATTTAAAGATATAGTTTTAAAGCCCCTGCACGGCAATGGAGGAGCACAAATTTTTCATATCGCCGAAAAAGACGAGAATTATAACGCATTGCTGGAAATGTTCTCCACCACCTACAAAGAACCTTTCATGATACAGCGCTACCTCCCTGCCATCCGGCAGGGGGATAAACGAATTATACTCATAGACGGTCATCCGGCTGGCGCAATGATGCGCATCCCCGCCCAGGGCGAGGCCAGAGCCAATCTGCACGTGGGCGGAAGAGCAGAAAAAACCACGCTTACCCGGCGGGAGCATGAAATATGTGAAGCGCTCGGCCCGGAGCTGCGCAAACGGACCTTGGTTTTTGCCGGCATCGATGTCATCGGCGATTACCTGACAGAAATTAACGTCACGTCCCCCACAGGGATTCAAGAGATCAACCGGCTTGACAACACAGCTCTGGAAAGCCAGCTTTGGGACGCTTTTGAGCAAAGACTATCCCTCGCGCGCAAAAGGTAAATTTGTATGAATATAGAACTTATAGAAGACTGCATTCACAGCCTGCGGAAATGGTTCAGGGCGCAGTCAAAACTCAAACTGATCTTCACCTTTGCGCTCATCTGCACTGTGTCTTACATTGTCTACAGCCGCAAATACTACGGAAAGGAATACCATCAGGCCGTTATCGCTGAAATCGAATTGGCCAAACGCATCTGCGAAAATTCTGAAGAGATGATTGCGAATGACATGGATCTGCTGAAAATGGATCACGGTGATCTTCGCGGTGTCAAAGTCAACAATAGCCCGGCAGAGTTAAAATACGTCAAATACCCAAAAGTTATGTTCTTTAAAACCGGTGTAGAAAACATCGCCGCAAAAGATCGCAGTGACATTTTTTGTGTTTTCTCCGACCCGCGTAGCGCCTCAGCAACATATTACTACGACTACCAGACACGAAGCTGGGAAAACAAGATGAAATTCCGTTTTCGTCACGGGTTTTTATAAAAAAGGATAGATTCACATGGAAAATAACCAAAAAATAGAAGAAACCTTAGATTTTTTACCAAAATTTGATGAAAATGGGCTGATTCCCTGCATAACAACCAGCGTTAAAACAGGAAAACCCCTGATGTTTGCCTATATGAACGCACAATCCCTTCAAAAAAGCATTGAAACGGGAGAGGCCTATTACTGGTCGCGCAGCCGCAACCAGCTCTGGCACAAGGGCGCGTCAAGCGGCCTCACGCAAAAAATTATAGAGATGCGTACAGACTGCGACCAGGACTGCCTGTGGATTAGCGTGGAAACCGGCACGCCGGATCACGTTCAAGGCCGGGAGGCCAGCTGCCACACCGGGCGGGAAAGCTGTTTTTATCGAAAAATAAACATAGGGCAAGACCCCAAAACCGTTAAAATGCAACGCATCGATGATGAGATTATTTTTGACCCGGAATGCGTTTACGGTTCATGACCATGACTTTGTAACCCATGATCATGGGCTGCGGAGCTATCTTGCACCGCCGCAGCATGCCCATGTAGATACGTCTCCATATCCTGTTGATGGGCATGAAAGACAAAATATACAAATATGTTAAAAACGACCAAAACACTTGCAATCACAAGCATTCTAATGGAAAAACGTTGATGCGTCTGGCAGGCCCTATCGCCGCATTCATGATCAACACACCCGGAGCGGCGCGTATAAAAATACAGCCCCCAGCCCAGCAGGATCACACTGGCGGAAATAAGAATCATCGTCACTTCCTGATCATGCATCATCTCATGCAGCCCGGTCAGCCAACCCGGCATCGTGACCATCAAGCCAAAACCCGACAGCAAACTCAGCACACTAAAAAGCGTTGGCAAGCCGCAACAAAATATATGACTGAGCTCTGAGGCAATAATCGCCCAGACAATGCGTTTTTGATGTTTATGTATGCTTTTTTGCAAAATCAGCCCCACGACATCAACAAAAGCGAAGAAAAACCTCAACGTGATATAACGTAACCCCGGTCCATTTCAAAGAAAAATCAACCCCGCTTAAAGAGCGTTCTTACTGAACGGTCTCAGCACTGGCCGGAGCCGCATCCCGTATATGCATCTCTACCTTTTCTGCGCCGCCCCAATTATCAATCTTTAATGTTCCCAAAACATGGAAACTTGTCATTCCCCCCTTCAAAAGCGCCTCACCCAGCGGTGTCCCGACAGCCCTGAACGCCACAGCCTTCATCCGTGCCCCCCCTTCCCAATCGGAAATCATGGCCCGAATATGCGTTTTACCAACAACATCCGCCCCATGGACCCGAATATTTTGGAACAGAAATAATGGCTCAGGGTATTCCTGACCGAACGGGCCGATCTGCTCACGGATCAGCTTCACAAACGCCGGATTTGCCCCCCGCACCGTCACCACGGCATCAACATCCGTTTCGACATGAACCTTATTTGAACCAGATTGCGCCGCGACATGTGCACTCATAAAATCTGAAAAGGATTTCAGATTTTCTGGAAGAAGAGTAAAACCGCCGGCCATCGCATGGCCACCGCCCTTCGTGATAAGCCCCTCATTACGCGCATCAATAAAGGCTTTGGCTATATGAACCCCGGGAACAGAGCGGCCGGATCCGCGAACCTCAAAGCGCCCATCTGCCGTCTCCACGAATGTTGCGATGCACACGGGCCGGGCATATTTTTCTTTCAAACGCCCGGCGACCAACCCACTTAGCCCCGAGTGCCAGTGCCGTGCGCTCAAAAACAAAACCGGCGCATCGGCGAGATCCGCAGCCTCCACCTGATCAATGGCCTCCGATTCCATTTCAGCCTGAATAGATTTGCGTTTCTCGTTACATTCCTCAAGCAACCACGCAATAGAGCCGGCCTCTTCCGGGTCATCCGTTGAAAGCAACCGTGCCCCCAGATCAGAGCGATCCACGCGTGACCCGGCATTAATCCGCGGCCCAAGAACAAAACCGGCATGATACGGGTCTATCTCCCCCGTAATTTTTGAGACCTCAATCAACATACGCAGACCTGTATTGTGAGAATCTTGCATCCGCACAAATCCCTGCCGCACCAAAAGCCGGTTCACACCAACAAGCGGCACCATATCGCACACTGTTCCCAGAGCAACAAGATCAAGAAAACTCGTAAGCGGCGCTTCCCCCAGATTCCTTTCCTTATAAAAACCCAAATCGCGCAGCTTGGCGTTCACAGCAACGCAGGTCATAAACACAACCCCGACAGCAGCAAGCATCGTCAAGCCCGATGCATCATCACTGCGCTTTGGATTAACGATAAAGCGGGCATCCGGCAGGGTCATTTCCGCTTCATGATGGTCCAGAACAACAATGTCCAGCCCCATGGCGCGCCCCGCTGCGATCGTTTCAAACGCTGTGGTTCCGCAATCGAGCAAAAAGACAATCTCCGCCCCTTGAGCCTTTAGATGAGCCAAAGCTGCCTCATTAGGGCCATACCCCTCCGTCAGGCGTCCCGGGATATAGATAGGAGCCTCCACACCGCAATGCTTCAAAAAACGATAAAGAACCGCAGAAGACGTTGCGCCATCCACATCAAAATCGCCGAAAATCGCCATAGGCCGTTTTTCAGTGATCGCTTCTGCGACGTAAACAGCCAGATCCTCCATATCCACCAAAGTAAAGGGGTCCGGCAGATCTGCACGCAATGTCGGCTTCAAAAAATGAGGAATGTCTTCGAGGCTCACGCCGCGCTGCACCAGCAACCGTGCCACCACCTCCGGCAGATCGTAGCGCCGCGCCACGTGCTCCACCGCGAAAAGATCAGCATCGGGCAAGACCCAGCAGGCACCGTTCAGCGATTTTTCAACGATAAAGCCGCTCATGCCCCTTTTCGCCCGGTCAACGTCCTAGATCGACTTGATCCAATCTTTACGTTTAAGATTATGCACCGCCTCAATCCGGCGTACAGTGCCGGATTTAGAGCGCATAACCAAAGAGGATGTTTTTGCGCCGCCCGCGTAACGCCGTACACCGCGGAGCATTGAACCATCCGTAACCCCCGTTGCGGCAAACATGACATTATCGCCCTTAGCCAGATCATTCGTGGTGTAGAGCCTGTTCAAATCCGTAATGCCCCAACGCTCGGCTCGGGCAATTTCATCTTTGTTGCGGAAAATAAGACGGCTGAGAATGCTGCCCCCCACGCACTGCAAGGCCGCCGCCGCCAAAACGCCCTCAGGCGCGCCGCCGGGGCCGACATACAGATCAATACCGGCCTCCGGGTCCGTCGTCGCGATAACCGCACTGACATCACCATCACCGATCAGATTAATCCGCGCGCCGGCCGCACGCACTTCACGGATCAAATCCTCGTGCCGGGGACGCTCCAAAATACAAACCGTAAGCTCGTTAACGCTCGCACCCTTGATCTTGGCTAACCGCTTGAGAACATCACCAATCGGCGCGTCCAGATCAAGAATATTAGAATCAATTCCCGGTCCCACCGCCATTTTTTGCATATAAACATCCGGCGCATTCAAAAACCCGCCCTCATCAGTCATAGCAATAACGGCGAGCGCATTGGGCCCGCCACTGGCCGTGATATCCGTTCCCTCAAGCGGGTCAAGCGCGATATCAATGCGCGGGCCGCCGCCTTGCCCCACTTCTTCACCAATATAAAGCATCGGCGCCTCATCACGCTCGCCTTCACCGATAACAACGCGCCCCTGAATCTGGAGCGAATTCAACGCATCGCGCATAGCGTCCACGGCGGCCTGATCCGCACCATCCTTATCACCGCGCCCAACCAGGTTTGATGCTGCCAAAGCCGCGGCTTCGGTCACACGAACAACCTCTAGAGCAAGGTTACGATCCATGGTAATTGTCTTGGAGTCTTCCATTTTTTGAGCTTTCTGTGCTTGAGTCATAATATTCTCTCTTATCTCTTCCTACTTAAAATCTTCAATGCGGATCAGGCAGGGTTCATCCACCACCGCCTCCAGACGCGAAAACAAGTCACACGCTTCCATCACCGCGCCTTGCGGGCTTTCATGGGTCGTCAAGACGATAGGCACTGGCTGACCCGGGTCACGCCCGCGCTGAATAAGACTTTCTATAGAGATATTCATATCCCGTAAAATCGCGGATATATCCGCAATCACGCCTGCGCGATCAAAAACGGAAAGCCGAATATAAAAACGAGCCACCGTTTCGCCCAACGGCTTCCATTGTGCATCCTTAAGCGCGGTCGTGACAACACCAAAAGCCGGAATTCTTTGTCCGCGCGCCAGATCAACAATATCGGATATGACCGCTGAGCCTGTCGGTCCCTCGCCGGCGCCCCGCCCCGTAAGCAATTGCGTGCTTACAAAATCACCCTCTACATACACGGCATTATAAACATCTTCGATCACGCCCAGCGGGCTATCGACGGGCACAAGGCACGGCTCCAGAACCTGCATGATCTTTCCGTTCAATCGCCTTGCAATCCCCAGAAGCTTGATACGATAACCAAGCTCTTGCGCGAAAGTAATATCCATCGCATCTATACGCCGAATACCCTTCACTTTCAATGAATTAAAATCCGGCTTTACACCAAAAGATAAAGAGGTGAGCAGGCACAGCTTATGGGCCGCATCAACCCCGTCAACATCAAAACTGGGGTCGGATTCGGCATAACCGCGCTCCTGCGCCTCCAAAAGCACCTCCGAAAAATTACGCCCGCTCTCGCGCATCGCGGTAAGGATATAATTACAGGTCCCGTTCAAAATGCCGTAAACGGCCTGAATATTATTACCGGCAAACCCCTCGCGCAACGCCTTGATAATCGGGATTCCACCCGCCGCCGCCGCTTCATAGGAAAGACAGACACTGTTTTCTTCCGCACATTGCGCCAGCGCGTACCCATGATGCGCCAGCAAAGCCTTGTTCGCCGTTATCACATGCTTTCCAGCCTGAAGAGAGCCTTCAACAAGAGCGCGTGCCAACCCTTCAGAACCACCAATAAGCTCAACCACGGCATCAATATCCGTGCGCCCCGCCAAGGCCTGCGCATCATCAACCCATTCATAGCGCGAAAGATCTATACCACGTTCCTTCAATGGGTTTCGCGCAGATACAGCCACAATTTCAATCGCACGCCCGGCGCGCGCCGCCAGAAGCGCCCCATGCTCCTGAATGATTTTGACAACGCCGGTACCGACAGTGCCCAGCCCGGCAATACCCAGACGAAATGGCTCAGGCATGACGGCCCCCCTCTATTAAACAAACTGACATATTATGAACAAATCATCTTTGTAAATTTCAACCGGAAATCTCAACGCGACGGGCGGCCTCTTCAGGCGTCCTGCCGTTCAGCTCACGCGGCGGTCTGGTCGCACCCCAGGCCAAAACGCGAATAGCCTCGGCAGGAACACCGCGCTCAATCAACGCGCGGGATACGGCCAGAGCCCGGTCCATGGAAATCTTCAAATTCACAATCTCACGCTGCTTATCATCGGCATAATTGGCGGTAACGCTGGCATGCCCTTCCACACTGATCCCCTGACCATATGCAGGATTAAAAGCTTCTGATAACTGACTGAGAATGCCCAGAGCCTCTGCATTTAACGTATGGGAATCATGATCAAAATAAATCACACTGATATTCGGCCCACCGGCATACATTGGCGCAGGCTCAAAGTTTTCAGGGGTCAACGCGCCCACACCCAGCGGAGCCATCCCGGCGAGGTTATCATCAAGAGAAAAAACCTTCACACTCGGATCGGCAGAAAAAACCGAGGAAGACTTACCACCCTCAGGAGCAGATAGCTGCCCCGGTGGCGATACGGCCCGAAGCGGCGCAATATTCATTGCACCGTCACCATCCGAAACGGGCCCGGGTGAACCGCCTGATGACCAGCCTCGTGAACCGCCCAAACTCCGCATGGTTGACGATTCCACTTCATCAAGGCTAAAAATCTGAACGCGCCCATCGGTATTTCGGGCAATCGCCGCAGCCGGATCAATATCAAATCCTGCATTTTCGGATTGCCCCATCAGGTCAATCGTCTGGGAATGAACCTGCAGAGCGTCTTCCTCCACATGCGGCGCATCAAAATAAGCGCAATTGGAAAGCGCAAGACCGGCAAAAAGAAGAAGAGCGTAATTTTTCAAGTGTTTCATGCGTTCAACACAGACCAAATAGGGGTTAGGAAGCGGGCATCATCGCCCAATTTTCA
The DNA here is from genome assembly GCA_020848095.1 of Alphaproteobacteria bacterium. Taxonomy (GTDB): domain Bacteria; phylum Pseudomonadota; class Alphaproteobacteria; order Micavibrionales; family Micavibrionaceae; genus JADLAT01. The sequence goes on from JADLAT010000022.1 coordinate 18,173, forward strand.
AAGCGTTGCAAGTCTCTGAAACGTATTATAGGCTGGCAAGCGCCTATTTCATCAGAACAAATAAAAAAATATCGATTTTTTAGCCACGCGGGGTTACAATCGGGCATATCATCTCTATATTGCGTGGAGACAGGATTCTCCTGCGCGATGGCACTTTCCGCCCAGTTTTTTACAGATAAACGGTCACTCAAAATGGTTCAGGTAATTCATGACATGGCAGACGATACAACCACCAAGAAGTCGCCTCTGAATGACAACCGCAAAGCGGCGCGGGAACAGATGGAAAAAATGCCGGACCCGCTGGCACTTTCCCAGGCCCTCAGCAGCGCATACCAGCGTTCGCAACCGACCTTAATGGAAATTATGGAGCGTTACAAAACTCTCAACGCGGCGACCAGCGGCCAAACGCTGGAGCTGGATCCCATGAACCTGCGGGAGGCCTCAGCCGACCTTATGGGTGCTATGGCGGCCAACCCTGTTAAATACTGGGCCATTCAAATAGAGCATGTCAGCAAGCAGGCCGCCCTCTGGCAAAGCAGTTTGAAGAAATTTCGTGGAGAAGAGGTAGAACCGGTCATAAAACCTGAAAAGGGTGATCGGCGCTTCAAGGGCAAGGACTGGGACGAATCCGTCCTGTTTGATTTCATCAAGCAATACTATCTCCTCGCCTGCGATTTCGTAAACGAATCCATTGAAACAACCGAAGGCATCTCGCCACAGAGCAAAGCAAAACTATCCTTTGCCGCTAAATTATTCATGGAGGCGCTTTCCCCTTCAAACTTTATCATGACAAACCCCGAAGTGCTGCATGAAACCATTAAAACGGGCGGAGAAAATCTCGTCAAAGGCCTGCAAAACTTCAACGAAGATCTTGCCCGCGGCCATGGCGAGCTAAAAATCAGCACAACAGATTACGAATCCTTCCGCTTCGGGGAAAATATCGCCGCCACCCCGGGCAGCGTCGTCTACGAAAACGAGCTGATGCAGCTCATCCAATACAAACCCGCAACGCAAAAAGTATTCCGCCGCCCGCTCCTCATCATCCCGCCATGGATCAACAAATATTACATTCTGGACCTTAAACCCAAAGGCTCATTCATCGAATGGGCTGTGGAGCAGGGGCATACCGTGTTTTGCATATCCTGGGTCAACCCTGACGCAAAACTGGCGCAAAAACAGTTCGAGGATTACATGGCCCAAGGCGTCATCGCCGCCATGGATACGATAGAGGACATCACGGGGGAGCCCGATTGCAACGCCATCGGCTATTGCCTCGGTGGAACGCTTTTAACTGCAACCATGGCCGCGCTGGCCGAGAAGAAACAATCCAGCCGCATTGCCTCCGCAACCTTCTTCACCACGCTCATCGACTTTGAAGAAGCCGGAGAAATGAAGCTTTTCATGGATGAGGGACAGATAGAAGCCCTTGAAAAATCAATGAGCGTCAAGGGTGTTCTGGATGCAAAAGAGCTTCAACGTACATTCAGCCTGCTCCGCGCCAATGATATGATCTGGGCCTTTGTGATAAACAACTACCTCATGGGAAAGGAGCCTTTCCCATTCGACCTGCTCTACTGGAATGATGATTCCACCAACATGCCGGCCGCCATGCACACCTACTACCTCAAAAACATGTACCGCGACAATCTGTTGGCTGTCCCGGGGGGGCTGAAAATGAATGGCGTCCCTATTGATGTCCATAAGATCAAAACGCCATGCTATTTCCTCTCAACAAAGGAAGATCACATCGCACCATGGAAAGCGACCTATAAAACCACACAAATGGTCAGCGGCCCTAAAACCTTCACCTTGGCGGCATCCGGTCATATCGCCGGTGTTGTTAATCCACCGGGGAAAAACAAATACTGCTACTGGAGCGCGCAAGACACACCGGAAAAACCGGAAGACTGGCTTGAAAGCGCAAAGGAAACGCACGGCTCCTGGTGGCCGCACTGGCAGAAATGGACGAATGCCTACACCAGAGAGAAAATCCCAGCACGCGACATAAAAAAGTCGATAGAACCTGCGCCGGGGCGCTATGTTAAGGTTAAAAACCCCTAGGTCGTGTTGACATTTATGATTCCTTTGAGAATCGAAATATGATTCACTGATACATGCCGGGGCAAGGAGGCCGGTATGTATGGCAAGACGGGAACTGCGGAACGACCAGTGGCAGAAGATCAAAGACATTATACCGGGCAAGCGTTCTGATCCCGGCCGGACGGCAGCGGATACGCGGCTGTTTATAGATGCGGTATTGTGGATTGCCCGCACGGGGGCGCATTGGCGAGAGCTTCCGCCTGAGCTTGGCAAGTGGAACAGCGTGTTCATCCGTTATAACCGCTGGTGCGCGTCTGGTGTCTGGGAACGCCTGTTTACGGCGCTGTCGGCTGACCCTGACTTTGAATATATAATGATCGACAGTTCTATCGTTAAGGCCCACCAGCACAGCGCGGGAGCAAAAGGGGGACTCAGAATACGGAAGCCATTGGCCGTTCAAGAGGCGGCCTGAGTACGAAAATCCACGCCGCCTGCGATGCCCTCGGCAACCCCTTGCGGTTCATACTGACGCCCGGCCAGACATCGGATTACACACCGGCCCTGCCGCTGATCGACGGCATAAAAACAAAAGCCGTTCTGGCTGACCGGGGTTATGACAGCGACGCCATTGTGGAGGCCGTAACCGCCATGAATGCGCAGGCCGTCATTCCACCACGGACAAACCGCATCGTCCAAAGAGAATGCTATTATGCGCTGTATGCGGAGCGCAATCTGGTTGAGCGCCTGTTTAACAAACTCAAACATTATAGGGGGCTGGCCACAAGATACTGCAAACGCGCCAGAAACTTCCTGGGACTTCTTTATATCGCCTCCACTGTCCTTTGGCTGAAATGAATGTCAACAGAACCTAGGCCAAGACCATAAGCTCACAAGCAAAAAGCGCCCCGAAAGAGGCGCTTTTTTATCACTTCGTGTTCACCCTTGAGCATCTTGGTAGAGGAGAAAACAACAAAGCAACCAGAAATAATTTTAGCGTTTAGCCCATTGTTTCGTCCGGCGCGCTTTGTGCTTGCCGACTTTCTTACGCTCAACAACGCGGCTGTCACGCGTCAGCATACCAGCCTTCTTAAGGGCTGCCCGCATCTCGGGGCTATAGTTTTCCAAAGCGCGGGAAATCCCATGACGCACTGCGCCAGCCTGCCCGGATAAACCGCCGCCTTTAACGGTGCAAACCACATCAAAACTTCCGACGGAATCCACAATCAGGAAGGGCTGGTTCAAAACCAGACGCTGCGTCTGGCGGGCAAAATAAACCGCCTGATCACGGCCATTGACCGTAACCTTGCCACTACCTCTTTTAACCCAGACCCGCGCCACGGCATCCTTACGGCGCCCGGTCGCATAAGCACGGCCCAGCTTGTCAATTTTAGGCTGTTTCGGGCCATCTTCCGTTTGCGAAGACTCTGGAACCTTTGCGGCATTCTCCGGTGTGGCATTCGCCACGCTTCCTAAATCCTTAAGGTCTTTTACTGCTGTTTGTTCTTTTTTATCGGCCATTGATCTGCCCTCTTACCTTTTGTTCTTCGGGTTCATTGAAGCAACGTCCAGCACTTCCGGCTGCTGTGCTTCGTGTGGGTGCGTGGCATCCGGATAAACGCGCAGATTACCGAAAACACGGCTCCCCAACGGTCCTCTGGGCAACATGCGCTCTACAGCCTTTTCAACCACGCGCTCAGGAAATTTACCATCCAGAATCTGCGCCTTCGTGCGCTGCTTGATCCCGCCGGGATAACCCGTGTGCCAGTAAAAAATGTCGTTCTCACGCTTGTTCCCGGTCAGCTTGACCTTACGCGCGTTAATCACAATCACATTGTCACCACCATCAACATGGGGCGTAAAGGTCGGCTTATGCTTGCCGCGCAGACGCGTTGCGACAATACTGGCAAGGCGGCCCAGAACAACGTCCTCGGCATCGACCAAAATCCATTTCTTCTCAACGTCCGCCGGTTTGGCAGAATATGTTTTTGTCATGTTTTTCGTTCCTTATTCTCGAAAGTGAGGCGTTTATGCCCCAATACACCGGCAGTGTCAACAAAAATGAATAAAAACAGGGCCCTAAAAATAAGGTATTGAGATACCTATCTCGCCACAGTCTCCTGAATAACCCACCGCAAAAACAGCTCTGGCGCGGCATGAATGGGAACACAAACAACGCACGGACAATCATAGCTATGCCGCTCAAGAATAGCCGCCTCGGCCGCTGCAAATAAATCGCTGCGCGTTTTGTAAATGACAACGACTTCCTGCGCGTCACTTATTTCCCCCTGCCAGTGAAACAATGCACGGTGCCCGGCCATGATATTGGCGCACGCAACCAATCGTGCCGCCAGCAAGGCACGCGAAACATCCTCAGCCTCTTGCGCCGATGGATAAGTCACATAAATCATCACAATTTCCTGCATGAACAATCGCCCGTATTTCGCGTTCAAACGGCATTCAATGATATTTTAGAAGAACTGTACAACAATGGTCGGGGCGAGAGGATTCGAACCTCCGGCCTCTACGTCCCGAACGTAGCGCTCTACCAGACTGAGCTACGCCCCGACTAAAATTCTTGGCATTCACGACACAGGCCCGTCCACACAGCATAAGCAAAGCTTTGCACATCATCGTCAGGCTGTAAAAATGTAAATGGTCGGAACGAGAGGATTTGAACCTCCGACCCCTTGCACCCCATGCAAGTGCGCTACCAGGCTGCGCCACGTTCCGCCAGAAGTTAAGGCCTGTCTTATAGGGTTTTTAAGGCCCGCGCAAATTAAAAAATCAATCCGCTTTGATAAGGCCGCGAATCTCCTTCAACTCAACCAGCACGGTCTGGAGCAAGGAACGCTGCGCCGTGTTCATGGCCACACTCCCGCGGACAGAGGCCTGCACTTTCTGAGCCCCGGACTGTTCATTGCCGTTATGTGCCTGCGCTGCTGCGCCTTCCTGCAAAAGCCCGGCACGCCCCTTTTCCTTCAAAAGCTTTTGCACGCCTTTAATGGTGTAGCCTTCGGTATAGAGCAAATGATGAATCCGCCGGAGTAATTCCAGATCCTCAGGCCGGTAATACCGCCGGCCGCCGCCACGCTTAAGCGGACGAATCTGGGAGAATTTGGTTTCCCAAAACCTGAGAACATGCTGCTGCACGTCCAGAGCATCGGCCACTTCGCTGATGGTTTTAAAAGCGCCCGGCGCTTTCTTTGCCGGCGCTGCCGCCTGCTGCGGGGCCGGGGAAGAGGCCAAAGGCCGCGGTGGAGAAGATTTTTCTTCAATTACGCGCCCGGTCAACGGCGTTTTGTTCACGGGGCGCACCATACCCGCAATGCTGCCTGTGATTTTTTTATGGTTTGCATCCGCCGAGGGCTTCGTACTCATCTCATATATCTCCTTAAATTTTGCACAATTGCGTGCAAAACGCCAAATGCCTAACCCTGCTCACCGTTGATACGGTCCTTAAGAACGTGAGAGGCTCTAAAAACCAGAACCTTACGCGGCAAAATGGGAACTTCTATACCGGTCTTCGGGTTGCGACCAATGCGCTCCCCCTTCTCCCGAACGGAAAAGCTGCCGAACGAAGAGATTTTCACCGTATCCCCGCCGACAAGCGCCGCTGATATTTCCTCAAGCACCGCTTCCACCAGATCCGAAGATTCGTTGCGCGAAAGCCCGACCTGCTCATAAACAGATTCAGCCAGATCCGCGCGTGTAACTGTACGGTTATCCATCATTTTCTCCAAAATTCAAACGTATAATATAAACTAGCGGGAAGGCGAATATTCGTCAATGCAAAGAAAGCGCCCATCCCCAAAAAATGATTCCACATCAAAGATTAAGAGGGCCATCTTAAAGAAAAAACCGCGGAGACACCCTCCTCCACTAGAACCTGAGTAGCGCCGCGCCCCAGGTCAACCCGCCGCCCATAGCTTCCAACAAGATCAGGTCGCCTTTTTTAATCCGCCCGTCCGACACCGCCTCATGCAGCGCCAAAGGAATAGAGGCCGCCGATGTATTCCCGTGACGTTCCACCGTAACAATCACCTTATCCATACCCATGCCCAGCTTCTTGGCAGTTGCCTCAATGATTCGGATATTGGCCTGATGCGGAACCAGCCAGTCCAGCGCCGCCGCATCAATGCCGGCGCTGGCAAGCGCCTCATTCACCACATCGGCCATATACTGCACTGCGTATTTAAAAACTTCGCGTCCTTGCATGACAATATGGCCGCTCCGACCTGTGCTGGACGGTCCGCCATCTGTATGAAGTAACCCGGCCTGATTACCGTTCGCATAAAGATGCGTGGACAAAATACCACGATCCGCATTGCCCCCCTGCCCTTTATCGGCCTCCAAAATCACGGCGCCCGCGCCATCAGCAAACAAAACGCAAGTCGTACGGTCACTCCAATCAATAATGGAAGACATTTTTTCTGCGCCAATAACCAAAATCCGCGCCGCCTGCCCACGCACAATGAAATTATCCGCCACGCTCAAGGCGTAAACAAATCCTGTGCAAACGGCTTGCACATCAAAGGCCAGCCCCGGCGATATACCAAGCGCCGCCTGCACCTTGACCGCCACGGCTGGAAAAGTCTGATCCGGCGTTGTCGTCGCCACAATCACGCCATCAATATCCTCCGGGGCCAATCCGGAGTTTTTTAGAGCCATGCGCCCGGCGTGAATAGCCAGATCCGCCGTCGTTTCATCATCGGCGGCAATATGGCGCGCCTTAATACCGCTGCGCTGAAAAATCCAATCATCGCTCGTCTCGACCATTTTTTCGAGATCCTGATTCGTCAGGATTTTTTTCGGCAAATACGCACCAGTGGCCTTGATTACAGAGCGGATCATTTATTTTTCTTTATGTTAGAGACTATCTTGAGAGTGGAAGGATTCCTGCGTCATGAGATGGTTTATATCATGCGCAACCGTTCCGATATAGTCCTGTTCCGCCAGCCCCACCGCCAGCTTGACCGCGCTCGAAAACGCAAGCGCATCGCAGCCGCCGTGACTTTTAATACACACACCGTTCAACCCCAGAAAAACACCGCCGTTATAACGGCGCGGATCGAGCCTGTCCCGGAAGCGCCGCAGGGCAAAAAAGGCCAGCAACCCGCCAACCAGCGCGAAAGGGTCGCTCTTGATAAACTTCTTGAAATAATGCCGCGTCAGCTTACCCACGCCCTCCGCCGTCTTCAGGGCAATATTTCCGGCATATCCATCGCTCACCACCACGTCCACAGTGCCGTTGGTGATATCATTGCCCTCGACAAAACCGTAATACCGCCCCGAAAAGTCAATGCGAGACAGAATTTTTGCCGCCTGCCGAACATGGTCCGGCCCCTTCATATCTTCGGAGCCCACATTCAAAAGCCCGACGCTTGGCATTTCAATATTTTTATAAATACGGGCAAAAGTTGCGCCGAGCACAGCAAACTGCACAAGATTTTCAGCATCAACCAGAACATTCGCACCCAGATCAAGCATAACCGTTTCCCCTTCAAACGAGGGAAGAACGCTCGCCAGCGCGGGGCGATGAACACCGGGCAACGGCTTTAAGACCAGCTTGGCCAGCGCCATCAATGCGCCCGTATTACCGGCAGAGACAACCGCCGAAGCGCGTCCGTCCTGCACCGCCTCCACAGCCATGCGCATCGAGCTGCCCTTGCTGGAGCGCAGGGCAATCGAGGGTTTTTCATCACCACGCACCGTTTTATCCGTGTGATACAAGACACTGGCGGCCTTCAAGGCCGGGTATTTGTCCAAAAGCGGCTTTAGAATGATCTCATCCCCGAAAATCAAAAAACCCACTTGCGGGTTTTCCTGAAGGGCCAGCGCAGCCCCCGGAATCGTACTCTCCGGACCGTGATCGCCGCCCATGGCATCCAAAGCTATCCTTACAGGCGAAGACAAATGAGATTCCTCTTACGAGTGACAGATTACAGAAAACACAAAATGCCCGTCAGAGGGCATTTTGAAGATAGCAAACGCAGTGTAAAAAGTCACAGCTAAAAAATCTAGCCGCGCCCCTCAATAACCTGCCTGCCTTTATATGTACCAGATTTCAAATCAATGTGATGACGACGCTTTGGCTCACCGGAACTCGCATCTTCCACCCAGTTCTCAGGTGTCAAAGCATCGTGGGAACGGCGCATATTACGTTTTGATTTGCTTGTTTTTCTCTTGGGAACAGCCATGGCTGAAATCCTTTATATCTTGTTGTAAACCCTACAGGAACCAGCTTGATACTCAATTTAAAACCCAAGCGCAAGGAAAAAGAACAAATTTCGTGATGCCTGGCACACCGCGCGCGCCTTTAAGCTCTAACTATCATCGCCGGACAACCTGCTCTTCCAATCTTTCAGCGCAGCAAACGGATTACGGAGCGTATCGGGCACCTCTTGGGCAACCGGCTTATCCTTAGCCTCAAAAACCGCGCCCTCAACATGGGGATAAGGATCCAGCGCAAGCGATAAATAGTGTGTCACCAACTCGCCGAGATCTATTTTACCGGCAATTATCGGCTCCGGATCTTCTTTTTCGCTGAGAATCGGCACCTCGCCCTGATTTTTCTGGCTTAAACGCTCCTGACGCAAGCGGGCGATAGAAACCGCAGCATCCGGGTCGGCGTACCACGCCTCAAAATTTTCGGTAATATGGCAGGGCACAGGCTCCAGCGTCACAACGCAGCTTTGAATTACATCCGCTTCAAAATGGCCTTTCACATGATAGGCAATCTCGCCGGAACGCTTGGCTATAACGACATCAGCCTTTAAATTTTCAATCGAAACCAGCCCTAAACGCTGCGCCATATTACGCCGCGCCACTTCATCCGGGGAAATGCTCAAAGCCTGCCGGTTTCCCTCGAACGATTCGATTTCAAAAAAATATGACCAGTCCGTCTCTGAAATCACGTTGCTCATTCCTGTTTAGCCCTTCATCTGCATAGCAGGATCAATAAAAACAACCTGCCCGCCCGTAATAAGAGCCAACGCCTGCTCACGCAGCCCCGCCGCAGAGTTTTGCATATAAGCGGCCATTTTTTCAAGCCCCTTCGCGGGCACCTCCTCCAGCGTCCCATAAAGATTTTTTCTCAACGCCTGAGGCAAACTATCTTCAGGCACGCCCGCTTCCGATGCCCCTTCATACGCATGCATACGCCCATTAAAGGCTTTCATCATACGGCGCATATGCTTGGGAACGCCCATATCCCCGATCCCCATCTCGCGCAATGTCTGATCCATATCGGCGAAGATCACGTCAAAAAGCGCCTGATTAAAAAGCGAAGCCGCATCTCCGCCCTCAATAACCAACCGGTCAATCACCAGAAAAACATGTACGAGCAGCAAATCGAATCGCCCGTCAAAACTATCCGGAACCCCGTACTGCGTGTAAAAAACAGGATTACGGATATGCTTCAAAACATCGGCATAGATGTTTTTCGCCGCGCGCCCATAGGGATTTTTTGATTTCAGAAGCCCAAGCATTGCTTTTCTCTTTTATCTCGAAGTAAACACGGTAGAGTAGAAAAAACTTGATACAGCAATTACAGGCACAAATCCATGACTGCTCGAAACAGAACGCTTTTTTCAAATAAACTTATTCTGATTGCCGGCTGCACCGCCACGCTTATGAGCGCAGCCTGCAGCCCCACAATCGCCCAGCGCGGCAACATGCTGGAAAATTATCAGCTCGCAGAGGTTAAACCCGGAGAAAGTGGCCGCTCGGACGTGCTGCGCGCGCTCGGCTCTCCCACCACACAAAGCACCTTCGACAAAGGGGTCTGGTACTACATCGGCCAGGAAACTGAAAAACGCGGCATCCTTGACCCTAAAGTCACGAAGGAGCGCATTTTTCAGGTCGCCTTTTCCGAAGACGGCATTTTAGAATCCATTCAGGAAATTGACCGCGACCGGATCAACGTTCCCTATGTCCGGACAAAAACACCAACACATGGCAATGAAACCACAATCATGCAGCAATTCCTTGGAAATCTCGGCAAGTTCAACCCGCAGACGGAAAAATAACGCCGCAACCATTGCGCGCCCATAAAAAAAACCCCGTAAAATCTACGGGGCTTTTTATTATAAGCGATACAAAACGCCTGGCTATGCACCAACCATGAACTTGGCCACAATCGCCACCAGCAAAATCGCAACGATATTGGCAATCTTGATCAAGGGGTTAACCGCCGGGCCGGCAGTATCCTTATACGGGTCCCCTACGGTGTCACCCGTAACGGCAGCCTTATGCGCCTCAGAACCTTTACCACCGTGATGCCCTTCTTCAATCAGCTTCTTGGCATTATCCCACGCCCCGCCGCCGGAAGTCATGGAGATCGCGACAAACAGCCCCGTCACAATCGTCCCCAGCAACATAGCGCCAAGACATTGAAATGCCGGGACCATATCGCCAGTAACGGCATAGACCACGAAGAACAGCACTACAGGCGCCAAAACCGGAAGCAGCGAGGGCAAAATCATCTCACTGATCGCCGCCTTGGTCAGAATATCCACCGCCTTGCCGTATTCCGGCTTGGAGGAGCCATCCATAATCCCCGGAATCTCCCGGAACTGTCTGCGCACCTCAACCACAACGGAAGCGGCTGCACGCCCTACCGCCGTCATCGACATCGCGCTGAACAGATAAGGCAGCAGCCCCCCGATAAACAGCCCGATCACAACAAACGGGTCCTGCAACGGAAAAGTAATATCTGCAAATTGCGGCAGATAATGCTTGATCTCCTCGGTATAGCCCGCAAAAAGCACCAGCGCGGCAAGCCCCGCCGAGCCAATGGCATAGCCCTTTGTCACAGCCTTTGTGGTGTTCCCAACGGCATCCAGCGCATCGGTCGTCACGCGGACATCATCGGGCAGCCCCGCCATCTCGGCAATCCCCCCGGCGTTGTCAGTAACCGGCCCATAAGCATCCAGCGCCACAACCATTCCGGCCAGCGAAAGCATCGCGGTCGCCGCCATGGCAATACCGTAGAGCCCGGCCAGATCATAAGAGAGATAAATCCCTCCGCAAATCACCAGCACTGGCACAGCCGTCGATTCCAGAGAAATCGCCAACCCCTGAATGACATTCGTGCCATGCCCGGTCTCCGAGGCCTTGGCAATCGACTTAACCGGGCGGTATGACGTAGACGTATAATATTCAGTGATCCAGATGATCAGCCCCGTGACACCAAGCCCCGTCAAAATACAAAGGAACAGATCACTCATCGACACCGATCCACGCCCGCCTGCCAGTGGTATCACCTGCTCCATATCCATATTGAACATGGCTATACCCACAAAAACAGCAGATAGAATCGCACTCGCAAGGAAACCCTTATAAAGAGCGTTCATGATGTTGCCGGTTTTTCCAAGACGCACAAAAAACGTTCCTATGATGGAGGCAATTATACACAGCCCCCCAATCAACAGCGGCAGAATCATCATCTGCTCGACCGCTGCGGGCGCAAAAGTACTAAAGGCGATCAACATGGTCGCCACCACCGTCACGGCATACGTTTCAAACAGATCGGCGGCCATACCGGCACAATCTCCGACATTGTCACCGACATTATCAGCAATCACAGCGGCATTGCGTGGGTCATCCTCCGGGATTCCAGCCTCGACCTTACCAACCAGATCCGCGCCCACATCGGCGCCCTTGGTAAATATGCCGCCGCCAAGACGTGCAAAAATAGAAATCAGAGAGGCCCCAAAACCAAGAGCGATCAAACCCTCCAGAATTTTCCGCAACACGGGGATGCGCTCCTCCCCAATGGCCCCTTGCAAATTAAAATGATATTGCAAGGCGATGTAATACCCGGCAACCCCCAAAAGCCCAAGCCCGACAACCAGCATCCCGGTCACCGCGCCCGACTTGAAGGCAACCCCCAGAGCCTTCTCCAGCCCCACCGTGGCGGCCTGCGCCGTGCGCACATTCGCCCGCACAGAGACATTCATGCCGTTATACCCGGCCAGACCGGAAAGCACCGCACCAATCACAAAACCAATCGCCACATGCGCCCCTAAAAGCGCGAACAGAATAACGGCAACCACAACGCCCACAAAAGCAATGGTCGTATATTGACGCTTCAGATACGCACCCGCGCCCTCTTGAATGGCGGCTGCAATTTCCTGCATCTTCGCCGAGCCCGTACCACAGGCCATAATTTGATAAGCCGCCACCGCGCTGTAAACCAGCGCCAAGAGGCCGCAGCCCATTATGATCAGAAAGGTTGATGTCATGTTTCCTGCCTCAATCTTTATATTGTTATAATATTTCTTAATTTCGCCGGGAACATTACTGAAAATATTCCATCTCAGGCAAAAGCAATAATAAACTTTCAAGAGAGTGCGTCAAACGCTTTATATCGCCCTAAAACATTCCATACCGGCAAACAAGCAGACAGCCCGCATAAAGACTTAAAAAACAGCATAAAAAAAACCCGGCCAAAAAGCCGGGGAAGTTTTCCTGATGCATCAAGAGGGATCCACATCAGGCGTTAAATCAAATATCGTACAAAATTATATGGGGCGTTGTTCCACCACCTGCAGCAGCACATCACTAAAATTCTCCTCGCCCAGCACCGTAGCACTGACACGGCTCAGCTTGCCCTTAATATACCCCACCTGCAACACGCCCCCCTTAACGGCAGCATGCTTGTTCAATAAACCGTACATTTCCTGAATATAGGCGTCCTTAAGGCGCGGGATCAAAGCCTCAACCTCTGATTTTGAAGCGGCATCGGGAACCTCAAGCGCAATCACAAGGCTTATGATCTGGCTGATCCCATCACCATCAACAATCGGGAGCACCAAAGGGTCAAGCTTCACAAATTCGATCTTTTCTCCATGACCGCCCTTCTTGGCATGCTTTTCCTTTTTCCCATGATCATCTTTCTCATGTCCCGCCTGCGCCGCAGCCGTAGCATCCGTCGCGGCTTCCGCCGGTTTTTGAAAATAAAAATATCCTCCGGCACCGCCCCCCCCCAGCACCAGCAAAGCCCCTGCGGCTATCATAATTTTTTTCATATGGCTTTCGCTCTTGATTTTTAGTTGTTTCAGAACCCAGAATTTATGGTAACACATGAACCTTTAAGGGATCGTTACTGCGGAGCAATATTTTTCGTATTAAAAACGCAGAAAAACACGCGTAAAAAGGCGCTTACGCCTGATGAAAGACCTTGGCGATACTATCCAGCACACCGTTAACAAGGGCAACTTCACCCCGCTCGTAAAAGGCATGCGCAACATTCAAATAGTCATTAATTATTATGGGGCTATCAACCTCCCCAATCAGCAGTTCAAAAGCGCCGCAAGTCAGCATCGCCTTCAATAACGGCTCAACCCCCCGATCGGCGGCGTCGCGCCGCAAATTGGCATCAACAATAGCCTCAAGCTCCTGCGCGCGTTCATCAACGCCATAAAGAATTTTCTTTAACAAGGCACCATCGGGTGGAACCAAAGCCTCACCATCAACAACCATGTCACTGCGATAATGCAGATACTCATCGTAAACAGCGCGAATAGGCTGTTTATTCTGCCAGACCTGATAAAGGGCCTGCACCGCGCAAAGCCGCGCCGATAGTGCACTGACCTTACGCGAAGATTGCCGCACAGGGGTCTCCTGCTTGTTTTCATCATTACTCATGAAGCGCCGCCTGTCTCTGAATTTCATAAAGGCGAAGTGCCGCCAGAGCCGCATCCCGCCCCTTGTTTTTACGGGCCGGATCGGCACGGTGCAACGCCTGCGCCTCATTCTCACAGGTAATAATCCCATTGCCGATACACAACCTGTCCCGCAGCCCCAGATCCATCAGCGCGCGGGCGCTTTCTCCGGCCACAATATCGTAATGCGAGGTTTCTCCGCGAATAACGCACCCCAGAGCCACAAAGGCATCATAACGTCCACATCCTGCGGAAAAACGAATCGCGGCGGGAATTTCCAGCGCGCCCGGCACATCCAGCACGTCATATGACACTCCGGCAGCTTCCAGAGCCGCCACGGCGCCCGCCTTGAGATGATCGGCAATATGATCGTAAAAACGAGCTTCAACAATCAGGATATGGGGCAAGGCTACAGTCATTTTTCAATTTTTCCGGGAAAAGCTTCGGAGATTACACACTTCAGGCGCTCAAAGGTCTGTGTCCGTCTATATACAGGCCATAGCCCTCAAGGCCAACCACATTCTTGGGGTGATCGGATAAAAGAATCATATTCTTAATACCAAGATCCAGCAAAATTTGCGCGCCTATCCCATAGTTTTTAAGCGTAGCCGCCGGTTTTGCCTCTTGCCCCTGCAAACGCGCGGAAAGCGAATTTGGCATACTGTCGCGCAAAATCACAATTGCGCCACAACCGGCCTGCCCGATAATCTCCATTGCTTTGTGAAGCGCGGAATCGGCGCGCCCGCCCAAGATATCAGTAATAAAATCAACAGCATGCATCCGCACCAAAACCGGATGCGCCGCCCCAGCCACATCCCCCTTAACCAGCGCCACATGCTCGGCATATTCCAGCGTATTGGCATAAACATACAGCTTGAAATCACCACCGAAACGGCTTGAAAAGCCATCCTCATAAATACGCCGGACCAGCGTTTCCTTACGGCGTCTATGGTTTATCAAATTTTCAATCGTGCCGATTTTCAACCCGTGATACTGCGAAAACCCGACAAGATCTGGCAAGCGCGCCATCGTACCATCATCATTCATGATTTCACAAATCACGCCTGCGCCCGAAAATCCGGCCATTTTAGCAAGGTCCACTGCGGCCTCCGTGTGCCCCGCCCGCACCAGAACACCGCCATCGCGCGCGAGAAGCGGAAAAACATGACCCGGCGTCGCTATGTCATCACGGGTCATTTTCGGGTCAATCGCGGTGCGTATGGTATGCGCACGATCCGCCGCAGAAATCCCTGTGGTCACACCTTCTCGCGCCTCGATAGAAACCGTAAAGGCTGTCCGGTGATGCGTGTTATCGCCGCGCCCCATAAGCGAAAGACCGAGACGCTCCACCATGCCCCGCTCCATCGGCAGGCAAATAAGCCCACGCCCTTCTTTGGCCATAAAGTTTATATTCTCCGCCGTGGCCATTTCCGCTGCGATAATCAAATCGCCTTCATTTTCGCGGTCCTCATCATCAATCAGGATCACTGGCTTTCCGGATTTTATATCAAGAATAAGCTCCTCAACATCGCTCAAAGCCTTCTGAAAATCGCTATTATACCGCTTCGGTAAAGCATCCATTACCCGGCCTCCATCATGCGCGCCACATATCTGGCCAGCATATCCACTTCCATATGCAAAAAATCACCCGGTTTCTTCAGGCCAAAAACCGTATTCTCAGCTGTATGCGGAATAATATTAACCTCAAAATAATCCCGCCCCACCGCATTCACAGTCAAAGAAACGCCATCAAGACAAACCGACCCCTTAGCCGCAATATAGCGCATAAGTACAGAAGGCGGCGCGAACCTAAAGCGGTGACTTGCACCATCCGGCACAATTTCCAGAATTTCAGCCAGACCATCAACATGCCCCGACACAATATGGCCGCCCATCTCATCGCCCAGCTTCAAGGACGGCTCCAGATTGATTTTCGTGCCGGCGGACCATTGCCCGATCTGTGTTTTAGAAAGCGTTTCAGCAGAAATATCGACGGCAAAATCATGCGCCCCCTTCTCCACAATACTTAAACAACATCCGGAGCAACAGATCGAAGCCCCAATCGCCGTTTTGCTAAGATCCAGAGCAGTTTCTATACGAACGCGCAAATCTGCGTTTTTCTCAACGCTGCGCACAATGCCTATATCCTGAACAATCCCTGTAAACATGAGGGGCAATCTAGTCTGCCGCGCCATAGATTTCCAGTAAATCCTCACCCAGAACCCTTGTTTTTTTCAGTTTCATCCCATAGACCTCAATATCCGTGTCCGGAAAGGCCGCAACACCGCCCGGCCCCAATTTAACCGGCGCATAAATCAACTGGCACTCATCCACCAGCCCGGCTTCTAAAAAGGACTGCGCCACGCGCGCACCACCCTCGACCAAAAGACGCGTCACGCCCCTTTCCGTCAGCAAAGCCAAAACTTTTTCCAGATTTCGCGGATTCTCCCGGATCAGCGTGCAGCCTGCCGCTTTTAAATCCACAGTTTTATCCACATCATCGACATCATGAATAATAAAAACAGGCGCATCTGCGATGCTCTGAACCAGATTGCTTCCCATAGGGATTTCAAGGGCTGCATCCAAAATGACACGGGGCATGACATGAAGATGCCCTTTCACTCGACTTATCAGAACGGGGTTATCCACAAGAGCGGTCCCAATACCAATAAGTATAGCATCGTGCTGAGATCGTAGAAATTGCGTATAGCGCCCGGCCAGCGCACCTGAAATCTGAGTGCGAGATCCTTCTCGAACTGCTATTTTCTTATCGGCGGAGAGTGCCAGCTTCAGGGTCACAAAGGGCCTGTTACGGGTCACCTTAAAAATAAACCCCTTATTCAAATTCAGGGCCTCTTCTTCTAAAACCCCGCAAAGCACCTCAATACCGGCATTTTCAAGCATCTGCACACCCCGGCCACTTACGCGCGGGTCGGGGTCAATACAGGCGATAACCACCCGCTTGACACCTGCATCAATAAGGGCCAGAGCGCATGGGCCGGTTTTTCCCTGATGCGCGCAAGGCTCCAGACTCACATAAGCCGTTGCGCCCTTACTCGCGCCATCAGCCTGTTGCAACGCAAGTGCTTCGGCATGCGGCCGCCCGCCATCGGCGGTGTGGGCCACGGCCAGAATACAACCATCCTTTACAAGAACACACCCCACAGCCGGATTGGGCGCAACATGCCCCAGCCCACGGCGCGCCTGCCCCAGAGCAACGCGCATGTAATATTCATCTTCAGCAGAAAACATGGATACGCCCTCCTCCCGAAGATGAACAATATTCATAAACGGTGTTATTTCTTCCGGCGCTTGACCTGATGCGATTTAATGTCTTCCAGAAAATCATTAAAATCATCCGGCTCACGAAAATCTTTGTAAACGCTGGCGTAACGAATATAGCCAACGGTATCAAGGTCCAGCAAAGCCTTCATGACCGCTTCCCCGATTTTACCGGAGAGTATCTCATGCTCACCTTGCGTCTCTAGCTGGCGGACAATACCGTTAGCGGCCTTTTCAATAAGCTCAAGATCCACGGGTCTTTTCTGAAGAGCCACCTGCATCGACTTGATGATTTTATCCCGGTCAAAGGGCTGACGACGCCCTCCGGCCTTGACCACAGTCATCTCACGCAGCTGCACGCGCTCAAACGTCGTAAAACGATTGTCGCATTGCAAACAGTGCCGACGGCGGCGAATGGCGGAATTATCCTCCGTAGGCCGCGAATCCTTGACGGCTGTTTCTTCATTGCTGCAAAAAGGACAGCGCATCTGCGTTACGGCTCCTGCCGGGTCTGGTTCCCCATATATGACCCTCTTTCTGGTTTTACAACGCCGAATAAATCGGGAATCGCTTACACAGAGCTTCTACTTTGGTTTTTACGGCATCCTCTACGGCATCATTCGCCTCAGGCCCGTTTTCAGCCAGACCGTCCAAAACTTCTACAATATACTCACCGACCAGCGCCCATTCCGCCGGGCCAAAGCCCCGGCTCGTAGCCGCAGGCGTACCAAGACGCACGCCCGACGCCACCATAGGCGGCGCAGGGTCAAAAGGCACCGCATTTTTATTACAGGTAATTCCGGCACGCTCCAGCGCCTTTTCCGTCACATCACCCGTCAGCTTTTTAGGGCGCAGATCCAACAGCACAATATGACTATCCGTGCCGCCGGATACGATGTTAAATCCACCAGCTTTAAGCGTTGCCGCCAATATCTGGGCATTGGTCACTATATTTTTCGCATAAGATTTAAACTCTGGCTTTAAAGCCTCACCATAACACACTGCTTTAGCGGCAATTACATGCATCAACGGTCCACCTTGAATTCCCGGAAAAATTGCTGAATTCACCTTTTTAAAAATTTCCAGATCATCCGTTAAAATCATGCCGCCGCGTGGCCCGCGCATAGTTTTATGAGTGGTCGTCGTAATCACATGCGCATGACCAACCGGAGAGGGGTAAACGCCCCCCGCAATCAAACCGGCATAATGGGCCATATCCACAAACAGATAGGCATCCACCATATCGGCAATCTCACGAAAACGCTTAAAATCAATATGACGGGGATAGGCCGAGGCCCCCGCAATAATCATCTTGGGCTTATGCTCTTTTGCAAGACGCTCGATCTCATCATAATCAAGAAGCGCATCAGACTCCCTGACCCCATATTGAACCGCATTGAACCATTTTCCGGACTGGTTAGGGGCCGCACCATGCGTCAAATGCCCCCCGGAGGCCAAAGCCATCCCCAAAATCGTATCACCGGGCTGAAGCAAGGCCATCATGACCCCTTGGTTCGCCTGTGACCCTGAATTGGGCTGCACATTCACATATTTTGAACCAAAAAGTTGTTTCGCACGTTCCTTGGCCAAATTTTCAACAATATCAACAAACTCACAACCGCCGTAATAACGACGCCCCGGATACCCTTCCGCATATTTATTCGTCAAAACAGAGCCCTGAGCCTCCAGCACCGCACGAGAGACGATATTCTCCGATGCGATCAACTCAATTTGATTTTGCTGACGGTCCAGCTCCTGCGCAATCGCATCACTGATGTCTTTATCCGCCTCAGCCAGCGCGGCTGTAAAAAATCCATCCATTGCCAGTTCCTTTGCTGCTGCATTGCTCATTTTTTAAAATATCCTCTCAAGAAAATTAACAGGCCAGTTTTTTGACGCGGCCCTCATGACGCCCGCCTTCAAAATCCGTATTCAAAAAGACATTAACAATATCAAAGGCCAGCTCTGTGCCCACCAAACGTGCGCCCAGCGCCACTACATTCGCATCATTATGCTGCCGCGCGAGTCGCACTGTCGTTGAATCACTGCAAACTGCGCACCGGACAGCCCTGTTACGATTGGCGGCTATCGAAATGCCTATACCGGAGCCACAAACCAAAACGCCCTGCGCCGCTTCACCCGCCTCAATAGAGCGGGCCAGAGCCGCACCGAAATCAGGATAATCCACAGATTGAAGACCATGCGTCCCAAGATCGAGCCATTCAATATCCGAAAAATGGTCAATAATTGCGGTTTTCAGATCAAAACCGGCATGGTCGGCTGCGATGACGAGTTTACGCTTCATGCCTTCATATATAGGGAACTTCCCTTCAGGAAATCAAGCCGTTCTTTTTTAAAACATATTCCAGACGCAGCAAGGCATTGCGCTTGAGAATTTCCTGCCCGGCATTGGCTGGCCCCTGAACGGATATTTCCGTCAAAGAGGCCGTATCCATGGCCGTCACCTTGACCAGCGCCCCCACAGGGAAAAACTCAAGTATGACCTCACGCCCTTGAAGAATCTCTTTACTCATAAACGCGCTCCTGATGTCATCTCTTTTGAAAAGCAATGAAGAATTTTTATCTGAAAAAGGGTATAAAAGATTATCAGCTTCGTCCAGAGCGATCCCGGGCATCCAACAAACGATAAGGAATATAAAAAATGCAAAGAGCCGAATTTAACTGGGAGGACCCCTTGTTGCTCGATGAGATGCTCAGCGACGAAGAGCGTATAATCATGCAAACAGCGCGGGATTACGCGCAGGACAAACTCGCCCCCAGAATTTTAGAGGCCTATCGCTCAGAGAACTTTGACCCGGCAATCATGCGCGAGATGGGCGCACTCGGGCTACTCGGCCCAACCATAGAGGGCTACGGCTGCGCCGGCGCCAGCTACACGGCCGGCGGCCTGATTGCCCGGGAGCTTGAGCGCGTGGACAGCGCCTATCGTTCCTGCTATTCGGTGCAATCCTCATTGGTCATGCTGCCGATTTTCCTCTTCGGGACCGAAGACCAGAAAAACCGCTTCCTGCCAAAACTGGCAACCGGAGAGCATATTGGCTGCTTCGGCCTGACCGAGCCCGATGGCGGCTCCGATCCCGGCGATATGAAGACCAGAGCGCGGAAATCAAAAAACGGTTACCTGCTGTCCGGCGCAAAACAATGGATCTCCAACGCCCCGATCGCCGATATATTCATCATCTGGGCTAAAGACGATGAAGGGAAAACCGCAGGATTCATTCTCGAAAAAGGTATGAAAGGCCTGAGCGCCCCCAAAATATCCGGCAAGCTCTCTCTCCGCGCTGCGCCCACCGGTGGCATAGCCATGAACGATGTTTTTGTAGGCGAAGAGAATCGCCTGCCCGAAGCCTTCTCCCTCAAGGCGCCCATGCTGTGCCTGAACTCCGCACGCTTTGGCATAGCCTGGGGCGTGATGGGCGCGGCGGAGGATTGCTGGCACATCGCGCGGGAATACACGCTGGAGCGTAAGATTTTTGGAAAAGCACTGGCCGGGCAGCAGCTCATCCAGAAAAAACTGGCCGACATGCAAACGGAAATAACCTTAGGGCTCAGCGCCTGCCATCGGCTGGGCCGCCTCAGAGATGAAGACCGCGCCGCGCCCGAAGCCATCTCTTTGCTCAAACGCAATAATTGTGGAAAAGCACTTGAAATCGCGCGCTTGGCCCGCGACATGCTCGGCGGAAACGGTATTTCCGACGAATACCACGTCATGCGCCATATGTGTAATCTGGAGGCTGTAAACACCTACGAAGGCACGCACGACATACACGCGCTCATTCTCGGGCGGGCTATGACAGGACTTCAGGCCTTTGGCTGATAATGCTAGAATCCGCCGGAAAAATTCGTCTGCTTGGCCCAGAAACGCTCGAGAAGCTTCAGCGTGTTGTTAAGCTCTGTAAGCTTTGCATCCGTCACTTCTGTGCCGGAAATTTCCGTCTCATGACGGTCAAACATCGTTGAGATAATATTTTTAAGCTCCAGCCCCTTTTCGGAAAGCCTGACGCGAATCGAGCGTTTATCATGGACGGAGCGTTCTTGGATCAAATAGCCATTCTCAACCATCTTCTTTACGTTGTAAGAGACGTTAGACCCAAGATAATAACCCCGAATCGTAAGCTCCCCGACGGTCATTTCATCATCGCCGATATTATACAAAATCATTGACTGGACGTTATTAATATCCTGAATGCCTTTTTTATCAAGCTCCACTTTCAACACATCCAGAAAATGACGGTGAAGGCGTTCAATCAGCTGAATAGCTTCGTAATAAGGTGTAGGTGTCACGGGTATTGCTCCAAATTCTTGACCTTAAAATTGATGCTCAAGAGCGGCATACTATCATTTTTCAAAAGTCTGTACATCCTTAAGATCATAATCCTCCTATGTGAAATAAGCATTAACAATCTCTGCTCTCACATTCTCGAGTCCGGGCGCAGACCATTGCGGCTTCTTATCCTTATCAATCAAAACCGCTCGCAGCCCCTCATACAGATCCTCGCCCTGCGCAAAATTACGCGCCAAGATAAAATCCATAGCCATAACCTCATCAAAACACAGAGAATCGGCCCTCTTCATATACGCACAAGCCACAAGGACACTTACCGGAGAGCGCACCAGAATATCCCGCGCCGTTTCCACGGCAAAAGCACTCGGCTTTCCACCCTCCGATCCGGCGCGCCCCTTTTTAACAATCATCAAAGGGTCCATATCCGAAAACAGCGTCTCAATCTCCGCGCCATGCGAATGCAAAATCCCGAAATCCTCTGTCTGCATCTCCCGAGCGCACCGCACGAGCGCCGCTTTTAGGGCCATTTCATCCATCACCGTGCTCAACATTACGCGCAACGCCCCTAAAAACGCTGAATCCACAAAATACTCCGCCAATCCGGTCTGCACCATATCCGCGCCCTTAATACTATTACCCGTCAGCGCCAGATATCGCCCCAGATGGCCTTTGGCCCGCGTCAGGTGATACACGCTGCCGACATCCGGAAAAAATCCAATTCGAACCTCCGGCATGGCAAACACCGTATTTTGAGTGACTACGCGATAGCGGCAGTTCCCGCCAATCCCGTAACCGCCGCCCATCGTCAAGCCGTCCATAAAGGCAATGGTCGGCTTTTTATAATTAAAAATAAATCGGTTCAGCGCGTATTCTTCGGCAAAAAACACCATCAGCGCGTCCAGTTCCAACTCCGCCCGCCGATACGCCATCCCGGCACGATAAAACGCCTTCATATCACCGCCACTGCAAAAGGCACGCACCCACGGCGCAGCCTGAAACAAAACGGCCTTCACATTGTCCAGCTTTTCCCAATTTTGCAAAAATTCAGAAATTTTTCGAATCATCCCTAAAGAAAGCGCGTTCAGCGCCGCAGGGCGGTTCAGACTTATTACACCAAGCCCGCCTTGCACCTCCGTCAAAATTTCATCTGTGGGAAAGCCTTGCTTCATGCGCTAAAATACCGTTTAAGTTATGAGCCTTGAATCAAGAGAAACAACGCCAGTGAACGATACGGCAACACACACACCAAAACAAGAAACGCCGGAGAAACCTGCGGCCTATCCACAATTGCGGCTGCGACGCCTCCGCGCCGCGCCCTGGATTCGTGACATGGTGCAAGAGACGCATATTCGGGTCACAGACCTCATCTGGCCCGTTTTCGTTACGGAGGGCACCAATATACGTCAGCCCGTAACCTCCATGCCGGACGTTGAGCGGCTCAGCATCGATCTGCTGAGCGAAGAAGTCAAAGAGGCCGCCGCGCTCGGAATACGCGCAATCGCGCTTTTCCCGGTCGTACCCGCAGAGAAAAAAACACCGCAAGGGGCCGAGGCCCTCAACCCTAATAACCTGATCTGCCGCGCCATAACGGCGCTTAAAAAATCAACGCCGGATATGGGAATCATCGCTGATGTGGCGCTGGACCCCTATACCGATCACGGCCATGACGGCCTTCTGCGCGATGGGAAAATCATCAATGACGAAACCGTTGCCATCCTCTGCCAGCAGGCGTTAATTCAGGCCCGTGCGGGCGCGGACGTCATCGCCCCCTCTGACATGATGGACGGGCGCATAGGCGCAATTCGTAAAACACTTGATAGCGCAGGTTTCCAAGAGCTCCTGCTCCTGTCTTACGCCGCGAAATACGCCTCCGGCTTTTATGGACCGTTTAGAGACGCTGTTAATTCTGCCCCCTTCCTCAAGGGCGATAAAAAAACCTATCAGATGAACCCCGCCAACGGCGCAGAGGCCCTGCGCGAAGTCGTACAGGACATAGCCGAGGGCGCAGATATGGTCATGGTCAAACCCGGCCTGCCCTATCTGGATATCATCACGCGGATCAAAACCACCTTGAATATTCCCACTTTTGCCTATCAGGTCAGCGGCGAATATGCGATGATAAAGGCCGCCGCCGCTCAAGGCTGGCTTGATTACGATTCCTGCCTGCTTGAAACGCTCATGAGCTTTAAACGGGCCGGTTGCGATGGTATTCTCACCTATGGTGCGCACCACGCTGCACGCCTTCTGCGTAACAATTATTAAGAAAAAATAGAGACTTATAGGGTATTATTTACAAAGCGGATTAAACGCAACAATTTGCGATAAAACCTGCTCAAATTTACTTTTTAACTTTTAATTGACCAGTTCAGAAAAATAAATGGCCGATACAGACGAACATAAAAAACAACGGGACCGCTTTTTGGCCTTCGCTTTCGCCTCTGCCGATTTGTTTTTAGAAATATCTCAAGAGGGCACCGTTCTCTATGCACTTGGCGCCTCAAAGGGCATAACCGGATTCGATGATACGGAAATTATCGGCAAAAAATGGCTGGGCCTTTTCTCCGTTTACGACCAAGCTCAACTTTTACACCTCTACGAAACATCGAAACCCGGAAAGCGCTGCGGCCCTTTGCTGGTTGAACTTAATGACCCCGCAAAAAGAAAGGCCGTCTTCACCGGCATAAAAATGCCGGGCAGTCGCAGCATCTATATCACGCTCGGCCTAAGCAACCTCTTCATGAGCAAAATGGCCGATGCACTTGGCGCAAAAACGGTTCAAAATGACATCTTGAACCGAACGGACTTTCTGGAGCAGGCGCAAGACACACTGCAAATGGCCAGATCTTTAGGACAAAACGTAGACATGACCATGTTTGATTTTGCACCGACAGAAGAAGACCGGCGCCGCATGGGCGAAGGCAACTGGAATAAAATGCTGGGATCTGTCGAAAGTTTTTTACAATCTCAGTCCATAGACGGCAACGCAGCCGCCGCCATTGCCGATGGCCGCTATACGGTTATTCATGAAAAAGACGTGGATGGTGATTTTCTTCGTAATCAAATCCAGGCTCTGGCGCAGGAAAATGATCCAACGGGCACTGGCATAGAAATACAGAGCAAAACCCTCTCCGCCGACCTCGCCACCATGAGCGAACGCGACACCGCGCGCGCGCTCGTCTACACAATCAACGAATTTGAACGCAAGGGCACAGACCTGACTATTGAAAATCTCAATTCCAGTATTGCCAGCTATGCCAGCGCCAACGTGCAAAAAATCAAGGAATTTCAATCCATCATTCAAAGACTTGATTTCTCATTATTTTTCCAGCCCATAATCGACCTTAACACGCTGGAAGTTTCGCACTATGAAATGCTGACCCGGTTCACCAAGGGTGACACTCTGGAATGGATCATGTTCG
Organism: Alphaproteobacteria bacterium; assembly: GCA_020848095.1. Lineage (GTDB taxonomy): Bacteria > Pseudomonadota > Alphaproteobacteria > Micavibrionales > Micavibrionaceae > JADLAT01. Next base: position 42,886 of record JADLAT010000022.1, read on the forward strand.
GGGAAGATATGGGCATGGCGCCCGATTTCGATATCGCCGTATGTGAACGGGCTATAAACTATATCTCCTTTAAAGGCGGCGGTGCGCGGACCAAATTCGCCATCAATCTTTCCGGGCAGTCAGTTGAAAACGACACGTTTTATGACAGGCTGCAGCAACAACTCGCAAAAGGCAAAGATCTGTCCAAACGGATAATGTTCGAAATCACTGAATCCAGCCATATTCGCGACCTTGATAAAGTGAACCGCTTTGTTGAAAAGCTTCAGGCTGCGGGCTATAAAATCGCACTGGATGATTTCGGCGCAGGCTCGGCGTCCTTTGAGTATATCCAAAAACTCAAGGTTGACATGGTCAAGATCGATGGGAAATACATCCGCAAACTCCTCACCTCCGACCGGGACGCCGCCATGGTTAAGAACCTGACGCAAATGTGCAAGGATCTCGGCATGGGCGTTGTCGCTGAATATGTTGAGGAGCAGGCACAGGCCAATATGCTCCGGGATCTCGGCATTGATCTGGGGCAAGGCTATTTTTTCGGAAAACCCGAATCCGCACCAACATTCCAGCCGCCTCATAAATAAATCTTTTTTTCTACGTTTTCGCGTTTATAACCACAAAAAGACGACACAGCGTTAGAGACTTTTTAACCGCAAATCGGGTATGGTTTAGTTACACACTGCGCTTAAAATGCGCGCATCTAATGGAAAGGATTTCCAAAACTCTATGAAACTGGTCGGATTCGCACTCATCTTTGTCTTTACCTTTGGCGGCCTTTTGATTGCCATGCATTTCGACATCCCGAAATTCATGGCGCTCGTGATGGTTATTCTGGGCGCGCTGCCGGGGGAATTTGTTATCATTTTCGGCTGCGCCGTTGCAGCCTTTCTCGTTGCCAATTCCGGCGAGGTTATCAAAGGCACCCTTAAATACATGAGCGCGCTGGTTAAGCCGGCTGCCTATTCAAAGGACGATTATATCGAGCTTCTCAGCCTGATGTTCACCTTGTTCAAACTGGCCCGGACAAAGGGCTGGCTCGCGCTGGAAGCTCACATTGAAAACCCGCATGAAAGCACGATCTTCAGCCAGTTTCCAAAATTCCAGCACAATCACAGCGCGCTGGTTTTTATCTGTGATTATTTGCGCATCATTTCCTTAGGCAAGGATAATCCTCACGAGATCGAAGCCATCATGGACATGGAAATTGAAACGATCGAACATCACGAAGCCCATCCCGGTCACGCCGTGCAGACCATGGCGGATGGTATTCCCGCGCTTGGAATCGTTGCCGCCGTTTTGGGCGTTATTAAAACCATGGCCTCCATTTCCGAACCGCCTGAAGTTCTCGGCCACATGATCGGCGGCGCGCTGGTGGGAACGTTTCTCGGCGTGTGGCTGTCTTACGGCATGGTGGCACCGCTCGCGGGCGCCATGAGCACAAAAGCCGAAACAGAAGTGATGTACTATAAATGCATGAAAGTCTCCGTCATTGCGTTTTTGAACGCTTCTGCGCCACAAGTGGCCGTAGAGTTTGCCCGCAAGTTCTTGCCGCACAGCATCCAGCCCACCTTTCAGGAGCTTGAAGAAAAACTCAATGAACTCCCAAGCCCCGGATAAACAGCGAAGAAAGCGGTAACTAAACGCATGCCCCTACCTCCTCCGCAGTGGAAAAACAAGCACGATGACAAATCGCCTGACGAAAACGGTGCAGGCGGCGGCAAGGCTGGCGGCAAAGCCCTGCAGCCCATCATCATCAAGCGCATCAAAAAGGGTGGCGGCCACCATGGCGGCGCATGGAAAGTGGCCTATGCCGATTTTGTAACCGCGATGATGGCCTTTTTTCTGCTGCTCTGGCTCCTTAACGTCACGACAGAGGAACAAAAAAAGGCCATCTCCAATTATTTTGATCCCACACACCCCAAAGTCTCACAAGCCGAAAGTGGCGCGGGCGGTGTCTTGGGGGGATTAAGCGTTGCGCCGAAAGGCTCGATGGTCTCCAATGTTCAGCCCATCACCACGCCGCAGGTTTCAGGCTCGGCGCTCAACAACCGAAAAAAATCCGAACAGGACCCGAAAATCTCTCCTGAAAAAGCTAAAGAGAGCGCAAAGAAAACGCTGGAAAAGGCAAAAGAAATCCTCCGTAAAAACGAAGAGGCGCGCATGAAAAAGGCGGAGCAGGCGCTTAAAAAAGCGATAGAGGAAAACCCGGAGCTTAAGGCGCTCAAGGATAACCTCCTCATCGACATGACGCCTGAGGGCCTGCGCATACAGGTTATTGATCAGGAAGGGCGCCCCATGTTCCCTTCCGGCAGTGCGCAAATGTTTAAAAACACGGAAACCCTCCTCCATAAGGTCGGAGAGATCATCCGCGAACAGCCTAACGAAATCTCAATTCGCGGCCATACGGACAGCGTACCCTACGGCGCGCGGGCAGACTATACGAACTGGGAACTCTCCGCAGACCGCGCCAATTCCAGCCGCCGCGTATTGCTGGAGGGAGGCTTTCCTCCAAAACGCATTCATGACGTGGTAGGAAAGTCAGATACGGAGCATCTGGTTCCCGATGACCCTAAAGCGGCCCGAAACCGACGCATCAGCGTCATCTTGCTGAAAGAAGAACTCACGGACCCCGATTACGCCAAAAAAGCCGCCGAAAAGGCAAAGGAATTACCGCCGGAAGACTATACTGACGAGGAAGACACAGGAGAAACGCAAGATACACCCGCTTTTCCTAAAATCGGTACCTTCCGCCGCACGCCGGGCGCAGTCGAGTTCCCGTAGTCAGGTGCGCCTTATCGCTTGCCCATGCAGAGCAGGCTATCCAAACCGGTTATTTTTAGGAAAGCCATTCGGCGGCATGGAGCCAGCCCCAGCCCGCTTCCCCAGCCAGGGGTTAAGATCGGAAACAATCGTCTCGCCCGCGCCATATTTGAAGCTCAAACCCGTCTCCCAACAAAATGTGCGGGCGTCTGACAAACCACCATCTTTGTATTTTTGTAAAATGACCCCCTTGCCACGGGTCATCTCCGGGAGGTCGCAAAGCGGGAAAACCAGCATTTTACGGTTATTGCCCATCACCGCGATATGGTCATCCGCCTCATCCAGCAACAGGCAGAGCTGCGCCTCTTTCCCGGCATCCAGATTCAAGATCTGTTTGCCGTTTTTCGTCTGCGCCAGAACATCATCCGACTTGACCAAAAATCCGTATCCGGCGCTAGAAGCCACGAGAATCCGCTGATCCGGTCGATAAAGCATCATAGAGGTAATATCCGCATCATTAGGCAGATCGACCATAATGCGCAACGGCTCTCCAAACCCGCGCCCAGGCGGCAACTTATCGCAGCCAATCGTATAGAACCGGCCATTTGTACCAAAAATAAGCAATTTATCCGTGGTCTGCGCCTCCAGAACAAAACGCTCGCTATCTCCGTCTTTATATTTGAAATCAGCGGCATTTTGTCCATGCCCCTTCATCGCGCGCAACCAGCCCTTATCGGAGCAAATAATCGTAATCGGCTCCTTTTCAATCATCGCCTCTTCCAGATTAACCGCAACCGGCGCGGGCGGCTTGCCGATGAATGTACGGCGACGCCCCAGAGCCGTTTCCGGCCCAAACATTCTCTTAATCTCGGCAATCTGTTTTTTAATACGGGTCCATTGCCGGGCCTCTGAACCGATCAGCTTGGTCAGCTCATCACGCTCCTTAGCCAGCTTGTCATGCTCGGTACGAATCTCTATTTCCTCAAGCTTACGGAGTGAACGCAGCCGCATGTTGAGCACGGCCTCCGCCTGCACTTCAGAAAGCCCGAAAGTCTTCATCAAAACCGGGCGAGGCTCATCTTCCTCACGCACAATTCTGATAACTTCATCCAGATTGAGATACACAATCAAATACCCGTCCAGAACCTCCAGACGGTGCAAAACTTTCTCAAGCCGATAGCGGGAACGGCGCACCAACACTTCCTGTTGATGGTTGAGCCAGTTCTGAAGCACCTCTTTCAGGTTCATGACCCGCGGCACCAGACCATTTTCCAAAACATTGATATTGAGCGAAAAACGATTCTCAAGATCGGAGTTTCTAAACAAAGCCTCCATCAGTAATTCCGGCTCAACATTGCGGTTCTTCGGGATCAGAACAAGACGGATATCCTCAGCACTTTCATCACGGACATCGTCCAGCATGGGAATTTTTTTCGTGGTGATCAAATCGGCGATCCGCTCAATCAGTTTCGATTTTTGAACCTGATATGGGATTTCAGTCACACTAATCTGGTACTGTCCCTGCTTCAGCTCCTCTTTGAGCCATCTGGCCCGCACCCGAAATGACCCCTTGCCGGTTTCATAGGCCGTGAGAACATCTTTCCTGTCCTCAACCAAAATCCCGCCGGTTGGAAAATCCGGCCCGCTCACAATCTCTACCACCTCCGCCACGCTGGTATCTTTTTCCAGCATCAGTTCCATAGCCTCACACAACTCTGCGGCGTTATGCGGCGGTATGGATGTCGCCATACCAACGGCAATCCCGGATGAACCATTCGCCAGCAAATTCGGAAACCCGCCGGGCAACACAACCGGTTCAAGCTCGGAGCCATCATATGTGGGCCGGAAATCAACGGCATCTTCCTCGATCCCGTCCAGAAGCAACAGCGCCACATCCGTCAGCCGCGCTTCCGTATAACGCATGGCTGCCGCGTTATCGCCGTCGATATTGCCAAAATTCCCCTGCCCGTCGACAAGGGGATACCGCTGGGCAAAATCCTGCGCCAGACGCACCATAGCGTCATAAACTGCCGTATCACCATGCGGATGAAACTTACCGATCACATCGCCGACCACACGTGCCGATTTTTTAGGCGGCGTCGTCGGGTTAAGCTTGAGTTGGATCATCGCATAAAGCAAACGGCGGTGTACGGGCTTCAACCCGTCGCGCACATCGGGCAAAGAACGGCTCATAATCGTTGAAAGCGCGTAAGACAAATAGCGCTCAGAAAGAAGCGTCCCGAACGGCTGGTCAATCACATTGCTTTCAAAGGCCGTATTATCCTGCGGCATATATACTCCGGTCCATTTCCTGTTCAGCCCCGGATGGAGCCTCAAGCCTACGCTGATCCTCCTGTTTTACAAATCGGCTCTCAAAACGCAACCGGAATCTGCTTCTGGCCTCTGGAATCCCTTGCGTATGATGAATAAAAACCCAATGTTCAAGAAAATAAGAAGTCATAAGCAACCCCGTCAAAACCGCCTCATCATCAACCGCTCCGCCCTGAGGCCGCAAAAACGGAGGAAGATTCAGCAGCTTCTCCTTATAGGGCGCGCCCGCCAGACGGCTCACCGCGCGTCCGGTTTTGGGGCTGACATAGGCCAGATCCTCGGCATCGCCGCCACCCGCGCACCGGGTCAGATCCAGCGAGAACCCCAACTCCTTCAACAGTGCAATCTCCCACAGAACATAAGCCGCGCCCCAAACATCACCATCCAGCACATCAAACAAAGCCAACAACCCCTGAAACAGACCGGGATGTCCCTCCCGTTCCGGCAGCGCCGCGGCGCACAAGGCGCAGGCCGATTGCAAGCCTCCCAGCCTCAACGCATCATGCATGAGGCGGGCCGCATGGTTTCTGGAAAGCTCCAGCGAAAATGTCCCCAAAGACTCCGCCAGCCGCGAAGACCAGTTCACATCCACCAGATTCCCCACCTCCAGCGTACCGCGCATTTTCGTGCTATGCGCGCCATGGACGTAACCTGCATAGCGTCCGCGCGTGGCCGTCAGCAAGGAAACGATAGCGCCGTTTTCTCCATGAGACCGCACCTCCAGCACTATTCCTTGATCCTGCCACTTTTCCATGCCAAGAGAATAAAGCCATATCGACAGGAAAGCCACAGCATGAACGCCTACTCTAGAAAAATAAAAAAAACAGGCATCGCCGGAACCGGTGCAATCGGGCGCACGGTCGCGCGGGCCTTGATCAAGGGCATTGAGGGCTACACGCTCACGGCGTTAAGCGACCTTGCGCCATCTGCGGAGTTTGAGGCCCCGTACGTCTCTTTTAGTGAATTGTCAGAACGCTGCGACCTCATCATAGAATGCTTGCCCATGTCTGCCGTGCCAGCATTGGCAAAATGCGTCTTTGCGGCGCAAAAGGATCTCATTTTAATCTCAAGCGGTGCAATGATCCTTTATCCGGAGCTACAGGATATACACAAACAATCCACAAGCCGCATTTACGCTCCATCGGGAGCCATTGCCGGGCTTGATGGCATAAGAGCCATGCGTGAAATGGGAATCCAAAAGTGCAAGATAGTGTCAACAAAGAGACCACAAGGCTTTTCCACAGCTCCGTATATACTTCAAAACGCTCTGGATGTGGATAAAATTGACACAAAAATAAAACTCTTTGAAGGCAGTGCTCTGGAGGCAATAAAGGGGTTCCCGGCCAATATAAATGTGGCCGCAAGCCTTTCCATAGCCGCAGGAACCGGCCCTGAAAACACCCATGTTGAAATCTGGGCCGACCCGGCAGCACAAGGCAACAGGCACGAAATTTTTGTTCAGACCGCCTATAGCCAACTGGAAATGCGTATTGAGAATTTACCTGACCCGGAAAACCCGAAAAGCTCTGTTCTGGCCGCACGCAGCATCATCGCGTGCCTGCGCAATATGAACAATCTTCTTACATCCTTGTGAACTTACATATATAAAGTAAAAAAAGAGAGAGACATGCCCCTTCCAGAACGTCACTTTTATATGATGCGCCACGGCCAGACCGAGGCAAATGCCACAGAAATTATGGCCGGAAGCCTTGATTCACCGCTCACGGCACTCGGGCGAGATCAAGCCGCCGAGGCCCGGGAGATTGTTGCCGCGCTACAGATAAAACCGGTTGCGATTTTTCACTCCCCCCTCTCGCGAGCGCGGGATACCGCCGCTATTGTGAATGAAAAACTGGGCGCGCCCATGTATGAAGACCCCGACCTTGCGGAAATTTATGCCGGCACATGGGAGGGCGTAAAATATGATGCCTGCCTTCATTTTCTGGAAGATTGGGTTCAGGCCCCGGGCGGAGAAGTGCCAACGGACTTCTTTGAACGGGTCAAACGTGGAAAAACCAGAGCTTTAAAGCAGTTTGATGAACCGGTATTGATCGTTTGCCATGGCGGCGTCATGCGTGCCATGGGGGAACTCTACGGCGTCAGAACCCCCGGGCGGTTTGAACATGCGCATTTATACGAATTTCAACCGCAACCAACAGCTACAAATTTTCCATGGCTTGTTTATGACTACAAGATCGATCAAGAGACACGTACACCCCAAAGGGCAGAATCAAAAATCTACATTCCGCTCTCCGGCGATGATTGAATTGCCTGAAAAACTTTAAAGGCCTGAATAGTTTCCTTAACATCATGCACACGAAAAATCTGCACACCTTGTGACAGCCCCCAGAGGGCTGCGCTCAATGAACCCGAAATACGTTCAGAAGGCGGTTCACCCTGAGAAAGCGCGCCAATAAAGCTCTTTCGTGACACCCCCAGCAAAATTGGCACCCCAAAATCATTAAATTTCTTTATATTTCTGATAATTAAAAGATTATGCTCTACTGTTTTCCCAAAGCCAATACCGGGGTCAATAACGATCCATTTTCTTTCGATACGGTTCATTTCGAAAAATTTAAGGCGCTGAGAAAACCATTCATAAATATCAGATATCACATTGTTATAAATTGGATTTTTCTGCATTGACGCTGGCACGCCTTGCATATGCATAACAAATACAGGAACTTGTGCCTCAGAAGCCACAAAAACACTTCGAGAATCATAGGACAAACCACTGATATCATTAATAGCATTCGCGCCGTATTTTAAAGCCACCTCCATGGTTTTGGCATTACGCGTATCCACGCTGATCCAGGGTGCTCGCCCTTTTAGCCCTTCAAGAACGGGCCTTATCCTTTCTATTTCCTCTTCAACATCAATGGCTTGAGCACCAGGCCGCGTTGACTCCCCGCCGATATCGAGAATGTGAGCCCCTTCTTGAACCAAACGAAGGCCATGCTCTATTGCCTTGTTATAGTTTGAAAAATTCCCGCCATCAGAGAAGCTGTCGGGGGTCACATTGACCACCCCCATAACATACGGCCCACCCGAAAAAGCATGCGACTTTGAACCGTTTTTAAGGGTCATAAAAGGTTCCGATCTCTAAAAAAATTGCGTATACCTAGTCTTCAGCTGGCAAGCGGGCAATAAGCGCCTCAAGACCAACACCCAGCACCGGATGCACCCAGCCCGGTGCAATCTCATGCAAGGGGCGCAATACAAACCCCCGCTCGTGCATGCGCGGATGAGGCAAGGTAAGGGCCTCATCCTCCATTATAAAATCGTTATAGGCCAAAACATCCAGATCCAGCAACCGGGCGGCATTTCTTTCTGCGTGCACACGGCCAAAATCTCGCTCTATCCCTTGCAAAACCTCTATCAGTGCCTCTGGCGCCAGCGGCGTTTCAACGACCAGCACGGCATTCCTGTACAGCGGCTGATCCGATGCCGGAACGGGCGCCGTAACCCACACGCGTGAGGACTTAACAATCCTTATATCAAAATTTTCGATCTTCTCTTTAGCCGCTGCAAGCGTCTCGTCAGGTCCGCCGAAACGACTGGGCAAATTCGCCCCCAGCCCGATTATAATCAAAGCCGCCTCCATTTTTATGGAGAATACGCACCCATACACCCCATAAACAGGTGCAACAAATCCTACCAGGTACGTACGCTACCTGTATCCACATGAATAAAATCGCTCTTGGGGTAATAACCAACCCCACCGCCCTTCAGCCCTTGCGCAATATTGCGCAAATTACGGGTGCTGTAACCGTCCAAACGAATATCTATCGCCTGCCCATACATATGAAAAGAGTTTTTGGCCACGCCCGATGTATTATGCCGCAATCCCGCATTGGTTTTGGGGCTTCTATAACCGGAAAGCACATCAAGAGGCTGTTTTTGTCCGGTTTTCTTCTGAATAACCGAGACCAGATCAATCACTCTGGGGTCCATGGGAAAGACCTCGCGCGTACGAAAATCGCGCAGGACATAATTTAATTTTTCAAAGGACTCCGGAAGATATTTATCACCCACCCGGTAAACGCCGTTAAAGCTTTCCCCCGTATGGGCGTTACGAAAAACAACGCGCCAAGCTCCCCCTGTTGCCGCATTCGCCGATCCCGCAGATAAAAAAGAAGGAACAACACTCGCCAGCATGCCGGCCAGCCCCATTTTTATAATTTTACGGCGATCCATATTATCAAATTTTGAACCGGACGCAGGCGCTTCAAGCCTCATAGACATTCTTGATCCTCTTCATCGTCTTGATTTTTTTAATATACGCGAACTATCTAAGGGACAGACTCCTAGCAGAATCTGAGAATGAGTAAAGTCTAAAGATAAAATTTTTGCAAGCGCTTTAGAATAAAACGCCGGAGAGCCAGACTAACCGCGCTCATGACTTTCATTATTCACTGGTAAAAAGATTCCGTCAATAGCGCGCAGCATTTTCATCAGCGCCGCATCATGGCCATACAGATCGTTTCCAAAGACAACCTGTCCATTTTCACCGACCCAGACCGTGTAATAAAGCATATAAACAGGAATAGGCTCCGGAATAGAAAGATCAACCCGCGTCCCTTTACGCAAAAGGCTCTCCGTATCCTCAGGCTTCCAGCCCGGACGTTCCTTCAATATAAACTCGGCCATTTTCTTCGGTGCGCTCATCCGCACACACCCCGAAGACTGCGCCCGCCCCGCTTTATCAAAATATTCCGGCTGATTCGTATCATGGAGATAAATATTATATATATTGGGCATCAGAACCCTGACCTGCCCCAGCGGATTATGAGCACCGGGAATTTGTACCATGCGCAGCTTGGACAGCTCCGAAGGCGAAATATCGTTCCAGTTCACGGCCAGCGGGTCCAGCGTTCTTGGGCGCTCACCGGCAAGCGTCACAAGCTCCATACCTTTTTGAGAAAGATAATCCGGATTTTCCTGTAATTTGGGTAGAATATCTTCCTTCTTAATGGTCGGTGGGACCGTCCAGTCGGGATTCAAGCGCACACCCGTAATTTTCGCCGTAAACATATTGGTCAGACGCTTTTTTCGCCCCACAATCACCGGCATTTCAAAAGCCACTTTATTATCTTCAATCGCCCACAGCGTTGCCGAGGGGATATTCACCACCACTATTTTCGATGGCCTATGCTCATCCACCCAGCGCAAGCGCTCAAGATTGGCTATAATCTGCTCTATTTTATGCCGCCTCGTCAGGTTTAAAATCCCCAGAGTCTGTCCGCCGATAATGCCATCGGCCTTCAAACCGGATTCACGCTGAAAACGAATAACCGCCGCCGCCAGCGCATCATCATACACTAAGGGGTCAGCCGCCTCCGGCGCCGCAAGCCCCAGACGAACACGCAAGGCGGGAACGGCACCATCGCGTTCATAAGGGTTTAATATGCCCCGAAACTTTAACGGCAAAACCGCGTCATAATCCGGCGCGGGGCCGGTAAGCAAGCGCGTCAGCTCCTCCTGAAGCCGTTTATAGGTCTGCCCCTGCGGCGCCAGGGCTTCCACACCGGCTTTTATGTCTCTTTCCGTTTCCGCCATATGGGTCAGAAGCGTTTCGGCAGAAGGGGGCTGCTTCCAATAGCTTTTCTGAGTTTCCAAAGGCTTCGGATCAATCCGGATACCGCCCAGATCCCGCCCCAGACGCAAATACGCCTCACTCAACAGCAACTCAGCCATAGCCATATGTCCGGAATCAAGGCTTCCCTCAATTCGTGTTAAGTAATAAGAGTTCGGATTAAGGCCCTGTTTCCATGACGATTTTATATATTCTAAAAACCAGAGAGCCTCCGAGCGAGGGGCCCCTTTTAAAATCCAGTAAGGGCGGTAAGACCGCGCCGCGTAAAAACCCTCAAGCGCCTGCGGCTTTCTCCGCGCCCGCTCCCCCGAAAGCGTTGCCAGAGAGGCTTTCAACGCCGATTCAAAACTAACCGTCTCCGCCATCACAGGCGCGGAGGAAACGGCCTGCGCCGCGCTTGGCGATAAAGCCTCCACAGGCTCCGCCGCCGCCGACAAAACAACCCCAGAGGAGCAAAACAGCAGCGCAATAAAAAACGCTGCCCACCTTACGCCGCTAACAAAGGGCCATACTTTCATAAATAATTCCCGGCTTTCAGAGCCAATAACGTCTCGAAACTTTATCCTATCACGCTTTTATATAAAAGGCGCCGCCACGACACGCAAAAAGCTTTCTATTACAGATCAACAAACACATGCGTCTCTGCACCGGCCCCCGAGTGGGTCACTGCACCGTCACGCGCCGGACCAACCAGAGCCGCATATTTCTGCAAAGCACCACTGTTATAATTGGTTTTTCGGGACACAAAGGACTTCTTCCTCTCCGCAAAATCCGCATCAGAGAGGTTCACATCCAATGTCCCCTTATCGGCATCAATGCGGATAATATCACCATCACGGATCAAACCGATCGGCCCGCCAACGGCCGCCTCCGGCCCGACATGCCCAATACAAAAGCCCCGCGTACCGCCGGAAAAACGCCCATCGGTGATCAACGCCACCTTGCCGCCCATGCCTTGCCCGTAAAGCGCGGCAGTGGTCGAGAGCATCTCTTTCATCCCCGGCCCGCCTTTCGGCCCCTCATAGCGCAGAACGATCACATCGCCTTCTTTATAATCCCTATTCTGCACAGCCTCAAAACAGGCCTGCTCTCCATCGAAAACCCGCGCTGGCCCTTCAAAAACCAGCTCCTCAAGCCCCGCGATCTTAACGATAGCCCCCTCCGGTGCCAGATTGCCTTTAAGGCCGACAACGCCGCCCGTCGCATAGATGGGGTTTGAACAACGGAAGACAACATCCTGATTTTCTGGGAACTTTACGTCCTTGTAATTTTCCGCCAGCGTCTTGCCCGTCACGGTAATACAATCACCATGCATAAAGCCATTATCCAAAAGCTCCTTAATCACCACGCCAACGCCGCCAATATCAAATAAATCCTTGGCTACATATTGTCCGCCGGGGCGCAAATTCGCGATATAGGGCGTTTTTTTGAAAATCGCGGCAACATCGAACAAATCAAACTTAATGCCCGCTTCATGCGCCATCGCGGGCAAATGCAGCGCGGCATTCGTCGATCCACCGGTGGCCGCCACAATCGCCGCCGCATTCTCCAGAGATTTTCGGGTCACAATGTCACGCGGATACGGTCCACCGTTACGAATAAGGTTCATAACCGCCTCACCCGATGCTTTTGCATATTCATCGCGACTCTCATAGGGCGCGGGCGCACCGGCCGAATGCGGCAAAGCCAGACCAATCGCCTCGGAAACGCAAGCCATCGTATTGGCGGTAAACTGACCGCCGCATGCCCCGGCTGATGGACAAGCCACACATTCCAGTTCATGCAGATCCTTATCCGACATATTGCCAACCGCGTTCTGACCAACCGCCTCGAACACATTGACGATATCGACATCCTTCCCCTTGAATTTACCGGGCAAAATGGTCCCGCCATACATAAAAACCGAAGGCACGTTCAGACGGATCATGACCATCATCATCCCGGGCAGGGATTTATCACACCCCGCCAGCCCGACCAGCGCGTCATAACAATGCCCACGCATCGTCAGCTCAACTGAATCGGCTATAACCTCACGGCTGGCCAGAGAGGAGCGCATCCCCTCATGCCCCATCGCAATACCATCCGTCACCGTAATGGTGGTAAACTCCCGCGGCGTGCCCTTGGCCGCCTTTACACCGATTTTCACGGCCTGTGCCTGCCGGCCCAGCGCGATATTACACGGCGCAGCCTCGTTCCAGCACGTCGCGACCCCGACCAAAGGCTGATGAATCTCCTCTTCCGTCATGCCCATAGCGTAATAATAAGCCCGGTGAGGCGCAGATTTAGCCCCTTCCGTCACATAACGCGAAACCAGCTTTGATTTATCCCATCCATTTTTATGAGCGCGTTTTTCATTAAACATTTTTAAAATCCCTCGGCAGAACTGGTTAGAGCGTGCAAATGCGTGCTTTAGACAACAATACATGGAATAAAAATACGGGCTTTTCAACCCGCATTTTTTAAATTCGTCAACGCGTAAAAATATTCAAAATACCTAAGAGGCTGATGCGCTCGCCGGAACGCCCTCATCCGCCAGGGTCATCTGGTTATAAGCCTGCCGGATCGCCGGGCCGTTCCCCACATAGGGAATGGTGATATAACGCTGCCCCGTACCCATAACGATAACATTGGCATATCCCATCAAATACCCCGTAGGCATACGCTCCAGCTCAATACTCTCGATTTTGGAAAAATTAATATCAACCAGATCAACCTGTAAAATCCCATAGCGCACGAAAATACGCTTATTGGTCAGCACCAGCAAAAGAATTTCCTTCTTCAGCGTGTTGTAACCAAACATAAGAACAGAAACGACCGCCAGCAAAACACCAAGAGGAAAGACGAACAGTCCGACAATAATTGCCAGAACGAACACAGCCAGCGTCTGCCAGTAAATGCCGGGGTGGATAACCGCTGTTTCAACAACGCGCTCCCCCTGCACCAGCGCGCTTTCGACCTTCGCTTTGCCTTTTATGCCTAGCTTCTTTTTACCAGCAAAAACATTTTCTTCGCTCATGAATGCCCCCTGCTCTTCGCGTATCCTAATAATAACACTCTTTAATAACACTCTGCCCGTTTATTATACACCATTAAATCAAAGCTTTAAAAAATCAGACCTTAAGCCTCTCTATATTGAGCGCGCCTTATCAATGGCCTTGCGCAGGGCAATCGGGTCCTCCAGCGCAGGCAAAACAACCTCCCCGACTCCCATGCCGCGAATAGCCAGCCGTCCATAATTAAAGATACGCCCCATAACGGTCTGCAGCACATTAACCCCTTCAATACGGTCGATGCTGATTTCCTTGACCCGACGCGCAATCAAACCACGCTTGTAAACCAGGCGGCTGCTCGTAATGGCAATCTCCGTAGTGGCCTTAATAACCATTTTCTGTGCAAACCCGAGCAACCCCAGCACAAACACAATAAAGGAAAAAATCCGAACCCCGGGATGCAGATCTCTCACGGCATCCAGCCAGGCCACATCAGGCTTGAACCAGCCAAACTGTTTATAAATAACAACCGCCCCGGCGATAATCATCACGCTCAGGATAACGCCCCATATAATCGACATAAAGGCCTGCACCGTATAGAGCCAGTGGAACTGACCAACATGAACCAGCTCTTCATCCGGCCCCAAAGACTGTTCGACATAAAGCATTATTTCATAACCTTAAAAGTAAGAGAAAATTACGAATCGCCAAAGGAAATCCCCAATGATCTTGCCGTATGAACCAATGTACTGTCCAGAGCAACCGTACGACAAACCCGAATTGCGTCCTCAATAGGCACCGATACGGCCTGCATATTCTGCCAGGCCACCATTTTTCCAAAATCCCCCTCGCGGATAAGATCCACAGCCTTCACCCCCAAAGCCTGCGCCAGAACCCGGTCATTATGCGTAGGGTTACCGCCGCGCTGCACATGCCCCAAAACCGTAACCCTGGTCTCAAAGCCGGTTGCCCGCGCAATTTCCGGCCCCAGATAATCACCAATCCCGCCATAGCGTTTTTCACCGCCGTAATAAACCACTTCGCGCTTTTCCCCCTCCGGCGATTTTACCGCCTCAGACACAACAATCAGGGCAAAATTCCGTCCATCCGCCTTCACGCGCAGAATTTTTTCCGCAATTTTTTCAATGGAATAGCTGATTTCAGGGATAAGAATAACATCCGCACCGCCCGCGATACCGGCGCTCAGGGCAATATGCCCGGCATCACGCCCCATGACCTCCAAAATCATAACGCGGTCGTGGCTGGCGGCGGTGGGCTGCAAACGATCAAGCGCCTCGGTCGCCACCATAACGGCTGTATCAAACCCCACGGAGAGATCCGTCATGGATAAATCATTATCAATGGTTTTAGGGACGCCAACCATATGAATCCCCCCCTGCTTGGCCAGACGGCTTAAAATATCGAAACTGCCGTCACCACCAATGCCGATAAGCGCCTCAATCCCCAGACTCTGCAACGCCTCGATAACTTCGCCTGAGCGATCCTTAACCGTGCCGTCTTTCATCGTGTAGCGAAAGGGATTGCGGCTATTCGTCGTTCCCAAAATCGTGCCGCCGCGCCGCATGACAAAACCATCAAAATCCGCAGGGCTCAAAACCTTAACCCGCAAGGGGTCCTCCAACAGCCCCGCCGTGCCGTTACCGATACCAATCACCTTCCAGCCCAAAGAATCCGCACGAAACACCACGGCGCGCATAACCGCATTCAACCCGGCACAATCGCCGCCACTGGTCAGGATTCCTATTGTCTTGGACATTCATACTCCGGGTTCTGGGCTCACAGCCTGCGGAAATGCCGCAATGCATATTTTATATTATCAAAAAAGGAAATATGTGCTATCATTTGTTTTTCAGGGTTAAACGATTGTACGACTTTTCTTTCATGGAAGATCAAGAAGAACTAGCAATAAAGCTTGCTGAGTACCGGAGCGAGCATAAAGCTCTTGACGATGTCATAGAGCGCACTTTGTCGAGCAATCAACCCTTGAATCTTTTCCACATCCAGCAGCTTAAAAAGAAAAAACTCTGGCTGAAGGACATGATTCAAAAAATCGAAAGCTCTTTGATTGACGACATCATTGCCTGAGAATTATTACGTGAGGAGTGATCGAGAGCGATTGCTTCCCCAAATGCTTTTCTTTATAATTTCCGCATGACACACACAGATCCAGCACCCCTCGTGGGAATCATCATGGGCTCGCAGTCAGATTGGGACACAATGCGTGAAGCGCATGACATCCTTCATGAACTGGGCGTCCCGCATGAGGTTAAAATCGTATCGGCCCACCGCACGCCGGACCGACTTTACGATTACGCAAAAGCCGCAAAAACGCGAGGCCTTAAGCTCATAATCGCGGGCGCGGGCGGCGCGGCGCACCTCCCCGGCATGGCCGCCAGCCTCACCCCCCTGCCCGTACTGGGCGTTCCGATCGAAAGCAAGGCCTTAAAGGGTATGGACAGTCTGCTCTCCATCGCCCAGATGCCCGGCGGAATCCCCGTAGCCACACTGGCCATCGGCAAGGCCGGCGCTAAAAACGCCGGATTGCTGGCAGCCTCCATTCTGGCACTGCAGGACCCTGCACTTGCGGCGGCCCTGGACAAATACAGAGAAAAACAAACACAGGCCGTTGCTGAAACGCCGATAGATTGATAGAAACCACACGCATGAAATCCATAACCTTGGGCATATTGGGGGGCGGTCAGCTAGGACGCATGAGCGCCCTGGCAGCTGCGCGGCTGGGCATTAAAACAATCATCTTCACGCCGGAGGCCAATTCCCCCGCATCTTTCGTTTCTTTTCAAACGGTTACGGGCGATTATTCAGATCACAAAAAACTCGATTTTTTTGCCGGATTAGTTGATGTAATTTCTTATGAGTTCGAAAATATTCCAGTTACTACAATAGAGTACCTGGATAACCTTAAACCTGTTTATCCGAAAAAAAATCTACTTGAGGTTGCGCAGGACCGCATAGCCGAAAAGAAATATTTAAACGACGCTGGCATTTCGACGGCGCAGTGGGCTGCACCGAAAAATCCGGATGAGGTCGACGAGAATTTGCGTCAATGGGGCCAGAACGATGGTATATTAAAAACGGTACGTTTCGGATATGACGGCAAGGGACAGGCCCGCATATCAAAGGATACAGCCACAGAGACCATCTGGAAAAACTTCAATAACACCCCCCTTATTTTGGAGGAAATCATCGATTTCCAGTGCGAAATATCTGTCATAATCGCCAGAGGACAAAACGGAGATATAAAATCCTATGGCCCGATGCTGAACGAGCATAAAAACCACATTCTTTCCCGCACGATCGTTCCCGCGCCAATTTCCTCCGCCATCGCCAAAGACGCTCTGGACATGGCCGCGCAACTGGCCGAACACCTCGATCTGGTCGGTGTATTAACGCTTGAGATGTTTATCACAAAGGACGGGCGCATTCTGGCCAATGAAATCGCCCCGCGCACACATAATTCCGGGCATTGGAGCATTGATGCCTGCGCCGTGTCCCAGTTCGAAAACCATGTCCGCGCCGTATGTGGCCTGCCGCTTGGTGATCCAAAACGGCATTCAGATGTTGAAATGCTTAACATCATCGGCGAAGATGCCTTAAGGGCACCATCATACCTTACTCAGGACAATGCCTGCCTGCATCTTTACGGCAAGAAAGACATCCTGCCGGGACGAAAAATGGGCCACGTAACCCTCTTAAAGCCAAAAACGCCGGAGAAACCCTTATGAGCGAAAGCGCGAAAGCCATGACCAACACAGCAAAAACCAGAACCGAAACCGACTCCATCGGCCCTATAGAGGTCCCCATGGATGCCTATTGGGGCGCGCAAACCCAAAGATCACTCATGAATTTCGATATTGGCACCGAACAAATGCCTCTGCCGCTGGTCCGGGCGCTGGGCATACAAAAAAAGGCGGCGGCGCTCACCAATATAGAGCTTGGCGATCTGGACGCCACCACTGGAAAGGCCCTGATTCAAGCCGCAGATGAGGTTATCGACGGCACGCTGGACGACCAGTTCCCGCTTTCCGTCTGGCAAACCGGTTCCGGCACCCAAACCAATATGAATGCCAATGAGGTCATCGCCGGGCGCGCCAACGAAATCCTGAGCGGGGCACGCGGCGGCAAAACGCCCGTCCACCCGAATGATCACTGCAACATGGGGCAATCCTCAAACGACACCTTCCCGACCGTCATGCACATCGCGGCGGTCAATGAAATCAACGCAGGCCTGCTTCCGGCGCTCGTAAATCTGCAGGAAGCACTGGATCAAAAAGCCCACGCCTTTGATAAATACGTCAAAAATGGCCGCACCCATCTGCAAGACGCCACCCCGCTGACGCTGGGACAGGAATTTTCCGGCTACGCCTGCCAGATCAAATACGGCATCGCGCGCGTAAAGGATACGCTGCCGCGCCTGTATCAACTGGCGCAGGGTGGAACCGCTGTCGGCACCGGCCTTAATACCAAAGAGGCCTTCGCGGCACAATTCGCGGCGCAGGTCGCCCGCATCACCGGACACCCCTTCGTCACGGCGGAGAATAAATTCGAGGCTCTGGCCGCCCATGATGCCATGGTTGAAACGTCGGGCGCACTCAACACCCTTTCGGTCAGCCTGATGAAAATCGCCAATGACCTGCGCCTTCTGGGCTCCGGTCCACGCTCCGGCATTGGGGAGATCATTCTGCCCGCGAACGAGCCGGGCTCCTCCATCATGCCGGGCAAGGTCAACCCGACCCAGTGCGAGGCCCTAACCATGGTCTGCGCCCAGATCATGGGTAACCATGTTACAATCAGCGTAGCAGGCTCCAACGGGCATTTTGAACTAAACGTCTTCAAACCCGTGATCATATTCAACCTCTTGCAATCGGTTAGATTACTGACCGACAGCATCAACAGCTTCACCGAACGTTGCGTACGCGGCATAGAGGCCAATGAATCCCGCATCACCGCACTGATGGAAAATTCTCTGATGCTGGTCACGGCGCTCAACCGTCATATCGGCTATGATAACGCCGCCAAAATCGCCAAAAAAGCGCACGCGGAAAACTCTACGCTGAAACAGGCGGCGCTGGCACTTGGCCTTGTCACGGCTGAGCAATTCGATGAATGGGTAAACCCGCTGGACATGATTGCCCCGCGCTGATAACGGGGCGAAGCAATGAAAAAACACTCCGTCAATATCCTGGGGCACGCCACCAGCATCACGCTGGAGGAACCGTTCTGGGAGGAGCTAAAACGCTGTGCCGCGCGGCGGGGCTGCTCCTTGAGCGCCCTGATTACGGAGATCGACGACCAGCGAACAACCCAAAACAGCACCACAAATCAAAGCACAAATCTCTCCAGTGCTATTCGCGTTTACATTCTTAAAATGCTGCAGGATTCCCTAGCGCAATAAATTGTTCAACAGGCCCTTGATAGCCTCCTCTTCCGGGGAAGACAGCTCGCGCTGCTCCGGCTGGGCTTGTGGCTGCGCGGCGGCGGGTTGCTGCTCCGGCGCAATTTGCGCATCCGGAGAAACCTCAGTTCCCGCTGCAGGTTCCGGCTGTTGAACTTCCTCTTGCTGCACCGGGGCCGCTTGCGGCTTTCTGGGCATAAGGCCGAATTTTTGTAATTTGTCGCTGACGTCCTCGCCCAAAAGATCCGGCAGTTTTTCCATCACCTTACCTTGCATTTTCTGGCGCAGCAGGCTTTCGAACATGCCCTTACCAAAGGTGTTTCCGGGGTTATCCAGCGGCCCTTTGATGCTTACATTAAACGGCTCGACCTCTCTGGCATTTTTCAGCGTAATCGTATGAACAGTGTCAATGTACCAGCGCGGCAAACTGGCCCCCCCGGTGGATACAATGCTGGCCGCCGGGCCATCCATATTCATGGATGTGATATTCACCTGCCCACCATTAATCACATAAGCACCATCGAGCGTATCAAACGCCGTTTGCCCACCGCTAACCGAAGCGCCGACAATTTGCTGCATCCGGTCAAGCGGCTTATTGCTGTCCATAAGCGCCGTTGCCAGCGCGGCCAGATCAAACCCCTTCATGATAATTTTGCGCCCCTGCAAATCGGCTTTCCCGCTCAGGGAGTTAACAATTGCGCTCTGGCTTGCGCCGGCCCCCGCAACATCAAAATTCAAAGACACATCGCCTTCCGCCTCAATACGCTTCGAGCCTGAGAGCGCAAAAACCAAAGCGCCCAAATTGATATTATCTATTTTTGCTGCGCCATTAATGCCTATAGGCTGGCCCTTATTTGCGGCCGCCATTTTACCCTGCGCAACGATCTGCCCATCAAAAAGTCCGGCCTTAAGGTTTTTAACATCCAGCGTTCCGTTGTTAAGAACGAGCTGCAATGCGGGCGCTTTTAAATCCCATGTCTGATATAAAAGAGAATCCGCGCTCACATCAAAATCAAGATTCATAGAGCGCATCCATTGCGCATCTATCGGCGTGGATGACCATTTTGCACCACCGGGATTAACGGCGCCCTGTCCGGCGGGCGGCGGCGCAGACGCCGATGCCTTTTGTACCTCCGCATCTTGCAGAACAAGCCGCGAAAATTTTAAATTCCCCTTAACGCTTGGTACGGCGCCGGAAGCATCATAGCGCAGCTCCCCGGTCGCGGGTGATCCTGCAAGACTCGCCTTTATCCCGCGCAAGGTCGTAACTTTTCCGTCCATATCCACATTTGTGTAGACATCGAGCGGCCCGTTAAGCGAACCCTTCGGCGGCACCTCAATGCCAAAGCCTTTCAAAGCCTGCGCCGGGTTCGGATGTTTGATCTGCAGGGCAACATTGCTAAGGGCTGGCTGCGTGAGCGGCGTGGCAACGTTACCCTTAAATATAACGTCACCGTTCATGGCCTGAATAACCGCATTCACATCCAGAGCGGCAATACTGCCCGCCGCCTTCATATTCGCCTTAACCGCGCCCAGATTTTTAGGCCATGAGGCCGTATCTATCTTCAAAGCACTGCCCAGCTTGTAAGGATTGGGGCTGTCAACACTGGCGGCAAGATTGATATTACCAAGGTTCTTCAAATCACCAATTCCGCCTTCCATACTCAAGGAGGAACCGGCAAAATTCCGTGCGGAAACCGATTCAATTTTCAAGGCATTGGGAACCAGCCCCACAGCCACACGCAAACCCTCTACGTCATAGCCCTGCAATTTTGCACTGTTGACCGTTATATCCGCAGCAACATCATAAGGCATGTTTAAACTTTTAAGCGGCGCCAGCGGATCAGCACCGGAAGCCGGCGCAGCACTGCCCTTCTCTTGCTGGCTCATAAGCGTATCAAAATTAACGCTATCGGCCAGAACTTTAACACTCAAAAGCGGACGGTCCGAGCCCTTTTGTTTCTTCAGGCCGCCTGAAATGGCGTAAGCCGCCTTATCCAGATTCACCACGCCTTTATTGAGCAGCAACGCCCCTTGCGAGATTTCACCCGACACATCGAACAACCCTGTTTTGGCGCTGCTGATCAACGGCAAATCCTTCACACCTGTAAAGGCCTCCACCATTAAGGGCACGTTACGGCTCTGCCCCTTCACCGCAAACACAGCTGAGGGCGATGAATACACCTCACCGCCACCGGTTTTGGCCGGGGCCTTACTGGCATAACGCAAGGCCGCATTGGCGGCCATACTGCCGCCACCCGGTATGTTCCCAGCGCCTATTTCAGCCTTAAATCCATTATCCGTATTAAAAACGGCAAGCGTGACATCCTCAAGCTTCTGGCCATTCATCACCATGGCCGGGGCAGAAAGCTCAACCCGGACATTCCCCAGTTTAGGCAAATTCAGCGTTTGCGGTAATAATGCGGATAAATCGAGAGGATCTGATGATTTTTTCTGCTTCGCAGATGAACCGCCAATAAACCGGTCCAGATCTATGGTTTCCGCGGCCTTAAATCCAGCCACCACCCCTAAGGGGTCTAGCGTGACATCCGCTGACCCGCTAAGCGTCTGCTCAGCCAGCTTAAGCTCGGCATTTTTAAGGGAAGCTTTCTGCGCGTTTGCCGTCACAACACCGGAAACGGCCAATTTCCCATCAAGAGCCTCTGGAGCTGCAACACCATTTTCCCGTAGCAGACTCCCAAGAGAATCAGCCGAAATCACGACCCCCCCCTGAACCTCAGGTGCATCACCCAACGTCGCGCTCCCCGCATAGGAAGCCCTCAACTCACCCAGCGAGGCCTGCAAATTCAAGCTCGTCGATTGCGCCGCCGCATCGTAAGCACCGGTCTTCGCTTCGATCTTGACCATCTGCGCGCCATACATAAATTCACCATCAATCTTAAATGGTCCATTAAGCGTTTGCGCCTCTATATCCAGATCAACATCTGTAATTTCCAACGGCTTGCCGGAGGCCACATCCTGATAGAAAAATGAACCGTCTTTGACTTCTACATTCTGAAAGGAAACAGAAAATGCACCCTTATCGCTTCTCTTTTGCGGCTCTTGCGCCTTGGATGACATCGCATCAAGCTCAGGCGTCATAAAATTAAAGCGCCCTTGTGCGTTTTTAATCAAGCGCACACGCGGCTCTTCCAGATGAACCGAATTAACCACCACATTTCCACTCAAAAGCGGCAACAAGGCCACGCGTATATCCAGCATACCCAGCGTCGCCAGAGCATCACCTTCCGCAGAGGAGTTTGGATCCTTAACAAAAACATCAGCAACATAAACACGCGGAGACGGCAGCAAAGCCAGAGAAACATCGCCATGAATCTGCACATCATGACCGGTAAGGGTTTTTATCTGGCTTCGCGCCTGCTCCTTATACCCGTTCCAGTCAACAAAACTGGGCGCAACAATCAAAGCCCCGGTAACAACAACCACGGCAGCGGCGGGTATAACGATATAGCGTTTCAAAAGAAACCTCCCTGAAAATAAATATGTCTGCAAGCTTGCATATACTATAGGGCAAAAACCCCTGATGGCAAGGTCGTGCTATTCCTCGAAACGATCCTGAAACGATTGAATAGCATTCACAAAATCTTCCAGCTTGGGGTGAACCGCATTTTGAAAGGTGCGTTGCTGGTTGCGGGGCAAGGCCGCAAAAACATTTTGATATATAATCTGCGTTGTCTCTATGAGATCACTAAGATCGCTCTTTTTATTAATCAGCGCATTATTGGAGGTCGTAATTCTTTTGGCAAACATCTGTACAATTGCGCGGATTGTTGCATCACTCTTATCCAGCTTCTGACGAAACGCCTGCCGGGTGATAACAATAAGATTACAATCCTCTGTGGCCTTAACGCTTGCCGTTCGCGGTTCATCAAAGATAAGAGCCATTTCACCAAAAATTTCGCCAACGCCCAGCTTGGCCAACCCTATGGTTTTTTCTTCATGCTCAATAAACACCTGAACCGCACCCGACTGCACGAGATAAGCCGTATTCCCATGGCTTCCCTGCTTTACAATAACCGTACCCTCCGGCACAAAACGGCGTTCCAAGATTGCGGGTGGTTTTCTTTTTTTGGTCTCGGGCGTTTCCAAATCTCTACACCATATATTGGCCGCCATTGGCGGTCATTGTTGCGCCTGTGATAAAGGCCGCCTTTTCAGAAACGAGAAAAGAAACCAGAGCGGCAATTTCCTCCGGCGTGCCCATCCGCCCTTGCGGAATTTGCTTTATTATACTCTCCAGCACCGCAGAATCCATAGAATCCGTCATATCCGTCTTAATATATCCCGGACAAATGGCATTTACGGTAATGCCCTTGCGCGCACTCTCCAGCGCCAGCGCCTTCGTAAAGCCCAGCATGCCGGCCTTCGCCGCGGAATAATTGGTTTGCCCCAACTGCCCCTTCTGGCCGTTGACGGAACTTATATTAATAATGCGCCCGAACTGCTGATCGCGCATCCCTTCAATAACGGCGCGGCACATATAAAAACATGATGTCAAATTCGTATCCATCACCGCTTGCCAGCTATCCGCCGTCATCTTGTGCAACATACCGTCTCTGGTAATCCCGGCATTATTCACAAGAATAGTAATAGCGCCAAGCTTCTTTGTAATTTTTTCTGCGGCGGCCTGACATTCTGCAAGGCTGGTCACATCAACCTTAAGCGCCATATGGCCTGTCTCATCACGAAATTGTTGTGCGGAATCTTCCTTACCGGCATACAGCGCCGCCACCTTGTGACCATCGGCAATCAACGCTCTTGAAATCGAAAGCCCGATCCCACGCGTCCCGCCGGTTACAACAGCCACACCATTTAACTTTTTTATATCTTTGCTCATTGTTCTTCCTCTACCTTCTTTTTAAATCTAGCGTTCAACACACATGGCAATACCCATGCCGCCACCAATACACAAAGTCGCCAGACCTTTTTTAGCATCCCGGCGTTTCATCTCATGCAACAAAGTCACAAGAATACGGCACCCCGAAGCACCAATCGGGTGCCCCAGAGCAATAGCGCCCCCGTTCACATTTGTCTTCTCCGGATCAAAGCCTGTCTCGCGCAACACGGCGCAGGCTTGCGCTGCAAAAGCTTCATTCGATTCCACAAGGTCCAGCATACCAACATCCCAACCCGCCTTCTCAAGCGCCTTCTTAGAGGCCGGTATCGGCCCTGTCCCCATGACTTCCGGATCAACCCCGGCGGTTGCCCATGATCTGATCGTTGCCAAAGGGGTAAGGTTACGTTTCTTGGCTTCACTGGCGCGCATCAATACAACCGCCGCCGCGCCGTCATTTAACCCCGAAGCATTACCCGCCGTTACGCTCCCGTCTTTTTTAAAGGCCGGGCGTAATCCGCCAAGCCCCTCCGCCGTTGCGCCGAAACGCGGAAACTCATCTTGATCAAAGACAATTTCCTCTTTCTTTTTCTTAATCGTCACCGGGACAATTTCATCTTTAAATTTACCGGCCTTGATCGCAGCCTCCGCCCGGTTCTGCGATGTCGCAGCAAACGCGTCCTGATCACTGCGCGAAATGGAAAATTTCTCCGCAATATTCTCAGCCGTTATACCCATGTGATAATCATTGAAGATATCCCAAAGCCCATCAACGATCATCGTGTCTTTCATTTCAACATTTCCGAATTTAACGCCATCGCGCATATGCAGACAATGCGGAGAAAGGCTCATGCTTTCCTGACCACCGGCAACAACGATATGTGCATCACCGCATAAAACAGATTGCGCCCCCATCGCCACGGCACGCAGACCAGAGCCGCAAACCTGATTAATCGTCAACGCTGTTTTCTCTTTCGGAATACCCGCATTTATAGCCGAGTGCCGCGCCGTATTTTGTCCGGCCCCGGCGGTTAAAACATGCCCCAGTATGACATCATCAACCTCGTCCGGTTTCACACTCGCATCCGCCAGAACGCTCTGTATAACGCGCTGCCCCAACGACACGGCAGAAACAGACGCCAGCGCACCGCCAAAAGAACCAATAGCGGTTCTCTTTGCTGCAACAATCACAACGGGGTCCTGAATGTCCATAATTTTAACTCCTCAAATTTTTGAAAACATAGCGAATATCCCCTGCACAATATTGTGCGGAAGGCACTCTGTAAATCTCTTTTTTTGGATGCACTGCAAAAAGCACTTTCAAAATTTTTAAATAGGTGCATAATGGATCATATTCCAGTGCAGCAAAATTGAAGACAACTTGAAAATAGGTGCAAAATGGCCAAGACAAAACACGGGCAGAACGAGCCCACAGTCATTAAGAAATACGCAAACCGTCGCCTCTACGATACCGGGCGCAGCAGCTATGTAACGCTCGATGATTTGTGCGAAATGGTAAAGGACGGATATGATTTTGTCGTCTATGATGCAAAAAGCTCGGAAGATATAACCCGCTCCGTTCTGGCCCAGATCATCGTTGATCAGGAGGCAAAGGGCGAAAATCTCCTGCCGGTTGGTTTCATGAAAAATCTTATCGGTTTTTACGGTGATAACATCCAGTCTCTGGTTCCAAACTACCTTGAGCAAACGCTCGATGCTTTTGTAAAAAACCAGGAACAAATCCGTGAACACATCAATAAATCACTCGAAGGCATGAACACCATGCAGGGTATTTTTCCGCAGGTTTCCAGCGTCAGCAATTTCGAGGAAATAAGCAGAAAAAACATGGAAATGTTCGAAAACGCGATGAAAATGTTTGCGCCCTTTAACATGAACTTCGCGGCCCAGCAAGAACAAGAGGATAAGGAATAACGCCCCGGCGGCACTTCTTTCCAAAAAACAAAAACGGGTCATAATGACCCGTTTTTTTATAGCCCCAACCCTGAAAATGAAGCCCTCAGCGAGCGCTCCCTATGACCCGACCAACGTCTTTTTGACCCGGTCACGACGCCCCATAGCCGCGTCCAGATTTTCAGCCGGTGCCTCATGCGCGACCACCGTAAATGTCTCCCCACGCTTGAAAAACAACAAGGACGCACCAGAGCTGACCGCCCCCCCGACGCAGGCAATTTCATAGCTATCAGCACGCCCGGCCGCGCTATCCACGGAATCATCCGGCACAACAGCAAACTCGCCCGGGCAACGCCCCTGCGCCCGCATCAGATAATCTTTAACCATCTCATCAAATCCCATCGACGGGCTCATAGGCCTTTGCTCGGCTGTACCAAAAACACCGCCTTCTTGCCACTGATAAGCCAGTTGCTGCGCCCCCGAAGCCTTGGCCACACGCTCAACACTGCCCGGCGCCGCCACACTGGCCTTGGCCAGAATATCCTGAACGGCAATATCGGGTTTAAAATCACCGGCAGAAGGCGCATTTTCCATGCGCTGCACATCCTTACGCTCCAGCGCAGAGGAAGGCGCAACGGCAAGACCTTGAGAAGAATCCAAATTCTCTACAGCCCGCGCCGAAGAAACAGCGAGAGCCTCTCTCTCATCACCGCGCAACTCTGAAGGCGCGGCCTGTTCTGGAACCTTGATTTCCGCAAACGGGTCCTCTGAACGCCGCATGGATAGCGGGGCATCTTGCCCACTCATAGAAACATAAGGCGTGGAGGGCGCTGCGGATTTTTCCGGCAACGCCTCCTGCGCGAAAGGTGCAGACGGCTCTTCTACAACCTGTTTTTCCGCAATCTGCTTTTGAGCCAGCTGCCGCTGCGCTGCCATCCGCAGCACATTCTCGCGCATCATACGTTCCTGACGCTGAGCCTCATTCACATCCACATGCTCTTCGCTCACAGCCATCTCACGCGCCTGCGCAATTTCATCGGGATAAGCCTGCGCCAGCACAATATTATTACGCGCCGGTTTTTCCTGCGCTGGCTCCTGCATTTCAGAGACCACATCAGGATTTTTCGCGGGCGCACTCTGCGCTATGGGCTTTCTCTCCATCGCCGCCGCCTGCTGCCGCGCAGCCATCGCTTGCGTATTTTGTTGCGTCATCGCCAGAGTGTTTTTCTTAACCTGCTCCTGCAAACGCGCATTTTCTTCCCGCAAAACGGTCAATTCCGCCAACGTCTCTTCATGACCTTGCATCGCCAGTTTCAGTTTCGAATTCTCAGCCCTGAGCGCAGCAACCTCCTGCGATAAATCAGGCGCTTTCGCGGCAGACAACTCTGCCGCCGCCAGCTTATCCGCAAGACGGCTATTCTCACTTTTTAAAGCCGTAACTTCAACACGGAGGTTTTCAGAATCAGCACTACCGGCTTCCACCGCACTGGCTAAATCGCGCAGACGCTTAACCTCGCCCTCCAAAACCTGAAGCTCGGCTATTTTTCTACCTGATTCAATAATCTCCTGATCCTTGCGCCCCATTTCAATCTCAAGGCTTTTAACATTCGCTTGCAGCTGCGCGATTTGAGAATCACTTTTCTGCTGCATCGCCGTTACTTCCGCCTTTTCCCCTTGCGCATCCGCCATCTCGCGCCCGGCGGCATCCTGCGCCAAAGCCAGTTGCGCGCGCAGGGTTTCATTCTCCGCCCGCGCATTTTCCAACGCGGAAGTTAACGAAGCACTCGTCCCTTGGGAAGATTCCTGCGCCGCCTTCAATTGCGCCGCCAGACCTTGTTCAGCCTGCGTTTTCTCGGCAAGACTCTTCTCAAGCATTTCCTTATCCTGACGCAAAGTTGCCACTTCGGCCTGCAGAGCTGCTACTTTTTCATCCGTCTTGGCCGTGTCCACCGCCGGCTTTTGTTGTGCCACATTTAAGGCCGTCTTCAACGCATTATTCTCAGCCTGCAAGGAGCGCAGCATAGCTGTCTCCGCCTCCGATGGGGCCGCATTTTTAGCTTGCGCCTCTACGCTTTCCAGCTTCCTGCGCAGGGATTCATTATCCTGCTGCGCAGCCTGCAACTGTATCGAAAGCTCCCTAAGGTTGACTTCTACCTGCGTATCTGCCGCAGCGGGCGTAGAGACCGCTTTTTTGGCCAGACTGGCCTTTTCTGAAGCTGCCTGATTTTTACTGGTTAACTCCGCAATCTGCCTGCGCAGCATATTAATTTCCTGCCGGTATGAAGCCCCTTCATCCACGGGAGGCGCGGGCATAACAGGCGCCGGTTGTGGTTGACCGGCAGCAACTTGCGGGCTTTCCTCACCGGCAGCCGGCATGGTCATCGCCACAACGCAGGAGTTCATCTGATCCTGCCCCGCGCGAAGATCCGACACTGTAAAATGATAGGAACGCCCCGCGGCCTCAACCCGCAGCATCCCCGTCCGCTCCAAAGCTTCGAAAAAAGGCGCATCACGCCCCAGACGCACAACAAAAGCCCGCCCTGAAACAGGCTGAGCCTCATAGTTTCTCTGTTGTCCCGCACCGGGGTCCAGAACGATATTCATCATCTGACCGCTCTGAAACAACGGACTTTGAAAATCAAGAGCAAAAGACGTTTCCGCCTGCGCGTTTTGTGCGATCGTCATCACCGTTCCGCCGCTATACCGGCGCGCCAGAGCGCAATACGCCTCTCCCTGAGTACCGACCTGCGTAACCGCCCACTGCGTTGAGGGTGAATAAACGGCATTGGCCTCAGCCCGCGCATTTCTAACCAGCGCAGAACTCGTTACAAGCGCAGAAACCAGAGCGGTTGAAGTGACAAGAGCGCAAATACGCATGGACAATTCTCCAAAATAAAGATACAGGGCTGAATATATTCAAATATATGACAGACATAAATAAAGACTCAAGGGCGCGAGTCTCTCACGCACCAAAATGCCCCTCTGCCGCCCTCGAGTCAAAAACTATACACATTCTGCCAACCGGCCCTGTGGATAGTTTTACGACTCCCGAGCGCTGATCACCAGCACACGCTCTTGCGTCTGTGGGTCAATATAAAGCTGCGCGATGGGGCGCGGGGTTTCATTAAGATGCTGATCAAGAAGCATTTCCACGGCCCGGGGATAGACCCCTTCCGCATCCAAAGGCCACTGAACGGAAAAATCATAAGCATTATCCCAAACCATGACCACGCCGGCCTGCTCCGACCATTCGGTTAAGACCTGACGCATACTGGCGCCTTCATCGGCATGAAAAAGCATTCGCGGCTCATTGGTCTCAGGCACAAAATCCATAACGGGTGGCGGCGGCGCACGCAGGGCGCTCTCCTGCGCCCCCTCTGTATCAGGCACAGTCTCAATCACCTCCACCGGCATAATCTCCGATGTATCATCCGGCATAATATCTGAAAAACGCATCACCTCCGGCACGGGGGGCGTCTTTTGTGCCACCACAGGAGAACGCGCCTCAGGCAAAGGCTCCGCCCGCTCGGGCTGAGCTGCCTTGCTAGCATCTTCCGGGTAAATTTCCTCAATCGGAGCCGGATCAAAATAAGCACTGCCCGGTAACGGCACAGAATCTAAAATACGTGCCAGCGTCTGCTCACGTCGCAATATGGCCGGATCGGGCATGACCGGATCTGGTGCAGAAACGCTCAAAGGCTCTTCCGCCTGCGGTTCCGCCACGACGGACGCAGCAGGCGCCGCATCTGACGCGGGCGCATCCACTAAAAATTCATCCGAAATCGGGGAAGGCTTCGCAACATAGGGCTCAATCACAATCTGCGCCTGCGCCAGAACGGGCAGGCTCACCGTCGCCACCATGATGGTCAAAAATTTCATTTTATGCATGATTTCTAGGCCCTCCATCTTCAGCAAGATGCGCCCAGCCTAAACCGGACACAAGACCCCAGACAATACTTTTCACGCGGCACACTTAATTATGCACTAGTCTTTTTCGGCACACCCCGCAGCCAGCCTCAGGGCCAGCGAAGCCTCAAGAAACGGGTCAAGATTCCCGTCCAGCACATCCTGCGATTGCGACGTCTCAACATTTGTACGCAAATCCTTCACCATCTGGTACGGGTGCAATACATAAGAGCGAATCTGGTGCCCCCAGCCAATCTCCGTCTTCTCGCCCCGCTCCTGCGCGGCCTGCTCCTCACGCGCGCGCATTTCGGCTTCATAGAGCTTCGCCCGAAGCATGTCATAGGCCTCAGCTTTATTCTGATGCTGCGAGCGCCCGCTTTGAGAGGCTGCCACAATGCCGGTTGGAATATGCGTAATCCGCACGGCACTGTCCGTAGTGTTAACGTGCTGGCCGCCCGCACCTTGAGAACGATACGTATCGATCCGTAAATCCTTTTCCTCAATCTGGATGTCAACGGTATCGTCAATCACCGGAGAGAGCGCAACAGAGGCAAAACTCGTATGACGGCGCGCGCTGGAATCATAAGGCGATATCCGCACCAGACGATGAACCCCGGTTTCCGTCTTCAGCCAGCCATAAGCCTGATACCCGTCAATCAACAAAGTCGCGGATTTAATCCCGGCTTCCTCGCCCGGGCTGGTTTCCATGACAGAGACTTTATAATCATGCTGCTCGGCCCAGCGGATATACATGCGCAAAAGCATATTAGCCCAATCCTGAGCCTCGGTCCCGCCCGCACCGGCATTGACCTGAAGATAGGCACTGTTACCATCCGCCTCGCCGGAGAGCAGACTCTCAAGCTGGCGGCGATCAGTTTCAACTTTCAACGCCGACAGGGCGGATTCCGCTTCGGCCACAACGGCCTCATCGCCCTCCGCCTCGCCCATGGCAATCAGCTCCGCATTATCCGCAAGACTGCGCTCAATGGCATATATACTCTCGATCTGGTCATGAAGCTGCGTGCGCTCACGCATAATCTTCTGTGCCTTTTCGGCATCATTCCAAAGCTCGGGGTCTTCACTGACGGCATTCAATTCCTGAAGTCTGCTCAGAGCATTCTCCCAGTCAAAGATGCCTCCTCAGCAGGGCCAGGGCGTTCTCAACGTCTCTGACAACCGCCTCTGTTTCCGCTTTCATGGTAAATCTTCCCCTTGCCTGAACCGGTAAATGCTTACGCGGCCTGCGACATATTATCGCCGCCCGTGCGCTCGGCCTCTGCAACAAAGAAAGCGCAGACCTTGCCGGAATACATCTCAGAGCCTTTTTCACTGCTGCGACCCATAATGATATTACGGCTGATCACAACCTCGTCTTCAGACCATTGCGCGCCGGCAGCCTCAGCCTCAGCCTTGCATTTCTCTGGTCCATTCACAACATGTCCGCTGGCAGATCCGGCAAAGACCAGCAAATCCACGGCTTCTTCAAACAGGGCCACAGGCTTTCCCGTCTCCGTAAATCCATTGATGAAGCGCCGCGTATGCGCCGTCAGCTTGAGCTTGTCTATACTTCTTTGACCGCCGGGAACGATCAGCATGTCATAATCCGCCGCCAAGGCCTCATTCAAGGCATGATCGGCCGCAAAATTCAGCCCCCAGCCCAAATCGTTCCAGCTGTTCACCAGACCGTGATCCATGCTGACGATGCGAATATTCGCGCCAACAGGCAATAAGGCCTGCTGCGTCAACGTCATGTCTTTTTCTGAAAATCCATTTGCCACCAGCACAGCAATTTTCGTGCCCACCAAGGTCTTTTTCATACCTGTTCTCCTCTATAATGATTATTGTTTCTTAAAACCGTTCTTCACGCACAAACCAAAAACGGAGGCAAAGCCACACGGAAAAAATCCCTGACATACCTGTTCGCGGGGGTTTGGGTAAAAATAACTTAGGGCCTTTATTCATTGTTTTCCAAAACAATGTCAAGTCCTGTCTTTAAAAAACCTGCGCCGCCCGGCGTCCCGCCCCTTGCTATCCGGGCATTTTCATCTGGGGAAAACTCCACCGGCCTCCGGGGCGTAAAAATCAAGAGTGCGCACATCCACATCTTTTTGTAGCCTTCAAAAAGCCTGTTTTTCTTCTGAAAAACCCCCATTTGTAAAAAAAGTTGTTCACAAACTTTAATCTTTCTTTACATCCTGCGTCTTCATAGATAAAAAGCATGGATATGTTGAGTTATTGGTACGAATCCTTAAGGAGCATTTTAAAATGAAAACCCTGCGCAATACACTTTTGACGGGAAGCCTGATCATAATGGCCGGCGCCATGTCCGGTTGTACCGCTTTCAAAAGCTTTAGCGAAGTAGAAGCCCTTAATGAGGCGCAAGCCGTGGGCAGCCCGTTCACACAGGCGCTAACCACAGAATACCGCGCTTACGCGAACAGCGAGCTAAAAGACATGTTTGACTACCCGGATGCGCTGCACTTTGCGCGCAAGGGTCTGGCAGCGGCCAACGGCGAAACCGTATTGCCCGAGCCGGTTGCTGACTGGAATTTGAGCGAAAATCATGCTGGCGAGCTTGCCGGTGCGCGTGCCCGCCTCATTACCGCCTTTGACTCCGCTGGCCGCGAGACCGCGCCGGCTCTGGCTGCCAGAGCGCAGGTTAAATTTGACTGCTGGATAGAAGGTCAGGAAGAAAACTGGAAAGACTCCGGTGCTTCCGTCTGCAAGGATGAATTCCTCAAAGCCATGGCCGAACTGGAAGGCATGCTGGGCCCACAACCCGCCGCGCCGCAGCCTCAGGCCGCCGAGGGGCTGTTTGATGTTGACCCGTCCCAGCCCATGGCCGCAGAAAATGCAATGTATCTGGTCTTTTTCAACTGGGACAAGCATGACCTAGGCGCTGGCGCACTGAGCGTTCTTGACGCCGTGACCGCTGAAATCAAAAAGAACCCACCACAAACCATCCTCGTCGTCGGCCACACCGACACGTCCGGCCCTGCGACCTATAACCAGCGTCTGGCTTTCAAACGCGCAAACGCTGTTAAAGATGCTCTGGCCTCACGCGGTGTAAGTGCGAACCTGATTCAGGTTGATGCCAAAGGCGAGAAAGAGCTTCTGGTGCAAACACCGGATAACGTGCGCGAGCCTGCTAACCGCCGCGTGAATATCTCTTTCCAGTAAAGAGCCAATCGCATACATTTAAAGCCGGAGCGCTTCCAAACGCTTCGGCTTTTTTATTTGACCACAACGCGCAAACGCCGCCTTACACTTGAAGGCGCTCTTATAAAGGTTCAAGGCCTGTGCTGGATTTAAAACCGGTTTTATACGTTATCGGCGTCCTGCTTTCCATCCTCTCCATGGGCATGACCGTACCCATGCTCACAGACCTGCATATAGGGCATGAGGACTGGAAGGTTTTCTTTCTATGCACCCTCATCACGGCTTTTTTTGGAGGCTGCCTGATCCTTGGAAATTCAGGCCATAATTTCTCCATGAATAAACGGCAGGCCTTTCTGGTAACCATCCTCAGCTGGCTTAGCGTCGCCACTTTCAGCGCCCTGCCCTTTTACCTCTCTGCGCTGGATATGGACTTCACCGATGCCTTTTTCGAGGCCACTTCCGGCATCACAACCACAGGCTCGACGGTCATCATCGCTCTGGACAGTGCGCCGCCCGGAATCTTGATCTGGCGCTCAATCCTACAATGGCTGGGCGGGATCGGGATCATCATTATGGCCCTGTCCATGCTGCCTTATATGAATATCGGCGGCATGCAGCTTTTCAGGACGGAGCGTAGCGATAATGAAAAGGCCCTGCCCCGCACCGCGTCTCTGGCCGGCTCCATCGCCATCATCTATGTGTTTCTCACGCTCGGCTGCACAATCTGCTACACGCTGGCCGGCATGGGACGATTCGACGCGATTGCCCACGCCATGACCACCATTTCAACCGGTGGCTTTTCAACCCATGACAGCTCCATCGGTCATTTTCAGAACGATTCCATCCGCTTTGTCTCCGTTGTTTTCATGATTCTGGGCGGCCTGCCCTTTGCACTTTACCTGAATGCCGCAAAAAACGGCATGGCCTCACTTCTCCGCGATTCGCAAGTCCGCTGGTTTTTTGCCATTTTATTTATCTCCACAACCGCCGCCACTATAAACCTGGTGTCCAATTTCGACAAAACGCCCGCTGAGGCCATAATCGCCTCGGCCTTTAACGTCGTATCCCTTATCACCGGAACGGGCTTCACCAGCGATAATTACGATCTTTGGGGCGGCTTCATCGTTGCCATGCTGTTTTTTCTGATGGCTACGGGCGCTTGCGCGGGCTCCACCACTTGCGCGATCAAGATTTTTCGTTTCCAGATCCTCTATGCCGTTATCGTCATCCAGATCAAAAAACTCCTCCACCCCAGCGGGGTATACATCGCCCATTACAACTGCAAGCCAATC
>JADLAT010000023.1 GCA_020848095.1 Alphaproteobacteria bacterium
ACCTTGGCAGCCGCCACAGCGTCCTGCGATGTGGCAACACCGGTCGGTCCCGTGAGCATATCGGCGATACCCTCAAATTTTGTGCCCTTCAGAGCAATCTTGGCCAGTGTATTCTTCGTGACCTTGAAAGAAGCACCTTCCTTACGAAGCTCCCCACGGAAATCCGTAAGTTGCTTTACCGTCAAACCGGAATAATGCGTAATAACGACCAGCTCTTCGTTGGTAAAGCGCTCTTTCAGTTCCTGAATTTCGGCTTCTTTTTGTGTGCGGCTCATACCCATGCTTAAAATCTCCTAGCAAACATAAAATAAAAGGGATGACCCTTCCAAAAGGCTCACCCCATCCGAAACATGCAAAAAACAAACGCATCCCAATCTGGTGCTTGTTCGTTTTCCTTATCTATGCAGGTCATTATGTTTTCTTTTGAAAACCCCTGCAGTCCCGGACAGGCCTAAACTTGAAGCCGTTTTCTATTGCATAAAAGGGAGCACGTCAAGAGAAATTATCACTTCTTTTTGCAAGAACACATGAGTCCGGTGTATTTACCCCGCCGCAGCGGCAAAATAAAAACCCCCGCCGTCATGGGCGAGGGTTTTTGTGTTTTTTATATATAAAAAGCTTAAGCGGCCTTCAAAGCGTCGAGATCGATTTTCAATCCCGGGCCCATGGTCGAGGAGAGTGATACTTTCTCTATATATGTACCCTTTGCGCCTGATGGCTTGGCTTTGACGATGGCATCAAAAAAGGCAAGAATGTTTTCTGCCAGTTTTTTATCATCGAAGGAGGCCTTGCCAACGCCAGCATGAACAATCCCGGCTTTTTCAGCACGAAACTCGATCGCGCCGCCCTTTGCCGCTTTTACAGCTTCGGCCACATTTGGCGTTACCGTGCCCAGCTTGGGGTTAGGCATCAGACCCTTGGGTCCCAAAACCTTACCCAGCTGCCCGACAAGCACCATCATATCCGGCGTTGCAATACAGCGGTCAAAATCCATTTGTCCGGCCTTGATCATATCAGCAAGATCTTCCGCACCGACGATATCAGCACCGGCTTTTTTCGCTTCTTCTGCCTTGGCATCCTTGGCAAACACGGCCACACGGACAGTCGTTCCCGTACCGTTAGGCAAGGAGATCATGCCGCGCACAGCCTGATCGGCGTGACGAGGGTCAACATTCAGATTGATGGAGATTTCAACGGTTTCGTCGAATTTCCGCTCTTTCGCAGATGTCTTCAGGATCTTGAGGGCATCTTCTACACTATAGAATTTCTGCCGATCCACCAACGCATTGGCCGCTTTCATTTTTTTTGTACTGGTCATGTCTTAACCCTCCACCACTTCTACGCCCATGGAGCGCGCCGATCCGGCAATAATCTTCACAGCCGCATCGATGTCATTGGCGTTTAGATCCACCATTTTCTTCTCAGCGATTTCCTTAATCTGGGATTTCTTGATCACGCCCGCACTGGCACGGCCAGGCGTCGCGCCACCCTTGGCAATTTTCACCGCTTGTTTGATGAAGTAGCTTGCAGGAGGTGTTTTCGTGATAAACGTGAAGGAACGATCTTCAAAAACCGTAATCACGACCGGCGTTGGAACGCCTTTCTGGCTCTCTGTATGAGCGTTAAACGCCTTACAGAACTCCATAATGTTCACGCCTTGCTGGCCCAATGCCGGGCCAACCGGAGGAGAGGGATTTGCCTGCCCGCCCGGGATAGTCAGGTTAATATAACCTTTGATTTTTTTTGCCATTTCGAGCCTCTTTCCTTGTACTTTGCTATGAGGTCTGTGGTGCGGCTCAGGATATGGTCTTTACAACCCCGAAAACCTCCCACAAGTTTTAAGTGAGGCGGACCTTAGTCCCACCCGCACTAAAAATCAAGAATTTAAATCTTTTCAACTTGAGAGTATTCCAGCTCCACCGGCGTGGCCC
This sequence comes from Alphaproteobacteria bacterium, assembly GCA_020848095.1. Taxonomy (GTDB): domain Bacteria; phylum Pseudomonadota; class Alphaproteobacteria; order Micavibrionales; family Micavibrionaceae; genus JADLAT01. The sequence goes on from JADLAT010000023.1 coordinate 1,932, forward strand.
GGCCAAAGATGGAAACGGACACCTTGAGTTTGGCCTTTTCCTCATCCACTTCCTCAACCATTCCGTTGAAAGACGCAAAGGGACCATCAACAACCTTAACCTCTTCGCCAATATCGTAAACAACGGATGGGCGCGGACGGTCGATCCCTTCTTGAACCTGTTTAAGAATGCGCATTGCCTCACGCTCGGAAATGGCCACGGGCTTATTCCCGCCGGCGCCCAGAAAACCGCTGACTTTCGGGGTGTCCTTGATCAGGTGCCAGACGTTATCATCCAGTTCAAGCTTCGCCAGAACATAGCCGGGGAAGAATTTGCGCTCCGTGTTCACGCGCTGACCGCGTTTAACCTCGACCACCTCTTCCATCGGCACGAGAATTTCTTCCACTTTACTTTCCAGCCCCTGTTTACGGGCCTTATCCTTGATTGTCTCGGCGACTTTGGATTCAAAACCGGAATAAACGTGAAGGACGTACCATTTTGCTGCTGACATAACTTTTCTCTCTTAGAAATTTTTTATTTTAAAACTTTTACAACCCGAGGCCGACAATCAGACGCACGACATAGGCTATGATCTGATCGGCGAAATACAAAAACAAGGACGCAAAAAAGACCATAATGAAAACCGCGATTGTGCTCACCATCGTTTCCTGACGCGAAGGCCAGGTGATCTTTCTGGCCTCAATCCGAACTTGTTTAAAAAACGTTATTGGGCCAGCTTTTGCCATGATTTTCGTCCTTTTCTCCGTTTTCCCTCCAGAGGTTCGTAAGCGCCGGGCGCTTTTTTATGAACCATCAAATCAGGGAGTGCTGCCTTAATAGCGCAGCTTGCACCAAAATTCCAGAGAAAATTTATTAATTGCTAGCGACAAGCCTTAGCGTATTTTCCACAACAGGTGTTTGTCGTGGTTTTGCAAACTCACGCGCATGGAAGGGCGCCAAAATTCCAGTATTAATTTCTGAAATGCCTTTACCGGCGCACATATCTTGAATAATCGTATTCAAATGACGCGCTGCGCCATGGCTAAATCCGTGTTCCTGCGCATATCCCCCAACACGGTCATGAAAATCTGTTATAATATCACGTGCTTGATCGCGATATTTTTTATCAACCGCCATTAAATACTCCGGCTGTGGGCGCATGGCAAATGCGGGTGGTTGAATATGCCTTTGCAAGGTTACTACAGCCTGTGCCAGTTCTTCAAACGCAGCAGGTCCGCCGATATGCTCTATAAACCCGCGACTTAAAGGCGGCGCTTTTTGAATGCCGAACACGCCGCCGGACATCCATGATTCTCTCAAAAGGCTTTGCCTTTTATCTTGCCCGTTATCTACCGGTAAACCCTCCCGCTCAGTGTGTTCCAGATAGGCACGCGGCAACGGGCGCAACCCGGCCGGGTTTAATTTTCCAGCGTGTTTTTTTTCTACAAAATCCACTCCCAGATTTGGATTTGCCGGATTGCGCAAGACCGCGGCAATCAAAACATCTTCATCGGCAGGATTTTCAATGCCACGTTCCTGAAGCTTGGCACGGGCCGTTTCCATACCCGGCGGCAAAGGATTCGCAGACAGATCTATGGGTCTATCCAGTTTGAGTTGAGTCAATGCCATGCTTACCAGTTTCGGGTCTGCGCTTTCAGGCACCTTGCCCAACCCACCCGCCAGATAATTGGCCGTAGGACCCGTTAAACTCGCTAAAGGATCTTTCCCCTGCGCCTTGCGCAGTACCGCGAAAGCCGCCTCCGTGGTCGTCAACATCGCATAAGGTGTCACCTGCGTTGGGTTTCCGAGACGCGGCAGTATTTCCGCCTGCATTTCATAGACAGCGATCTGAATTTCGTCCCAGTCTGTTGTGCCCAGTGCTGCCGACAAATTGGCCTCCAACCCTGGAATCGCGCGCAAAGTGGATGAAGCGCCGCCGGGTGCCCGCGCCGCACGCATAGCCGAGAGCAGGCGCGGATTATATTTGGTTTCAGAATCACGGTAACGCGCCCGCAGTTCCAGAAGCGACTTCCTGTCGGCCTCAATCGCGTCCATATTCACATCAGGCGCACCGGCCCTTACTTTTTCATCAGGATGCGCCAAAATCGCATCACGCATTTTTAAAATATCGGGCTGGGCCGTATTGCCGGCAATGGCCGGGTGCAGCACATCAACACCAACGATTTTACCCCGTGCTGCCGCCGCCTCAATCGCCGCCATATATGCTGGAATTGCCTCCCCATACGTATCATGAACGTGAATATCTATGGTTTGTTCCGGCAGCTGCTCCAGCAGCTCAGTTACCAGTTCGCGCACAAACCCGGCATCGATACGCCCGCTGGCAGATTTAAGATATAAACCTTTATGACCGCTCTCTATAAGCTCCTTCGCAGCCTTAACACAACTTTCCAGCGTGATATTAGGATTATCCTCGATACATATCCCCCCTTGCGCGGAGATATCCAGCCCCGTTTCTTCACGAAGTTCCTGTACAGCATGCGCCACGGATTCCATACGCGCCGTATCGTTCAGGCCGTGAAAATTCTGGAACACCTGTACCCCGGCTTCGGCATGGGCGCGCAATGTGGCCTTAATGACATCATAGGGGGAAGCTTCATACCCAACACCGCATTCATTACGAAACAGGGCTGTTTTCACCGCATCGGGATAAGCTGCATTGATCGTGTTAATAAACTCATTCGGTTCACGATCCTTGGAGGCCGGGACCGCATAAAGAGTGCCGCCGTTAGTCTGTAGCGTTCCATCGCCAATTGTCATGCGACCAGCGTTAGGGTGCGTGGCGGCTATTGCTGCCGCAGGAACATCCGCTCCCATCAAGGACTGAATGGAATCACGGAGGGTATTGTTAAGCCTTATTTTTTGAACGGGAGGGGGCGTGGTGTTGGATACCGTTGTAAATTGTGTGCTGACCGTGTCCATAAAAATGTAAACCTCACCTGCAAATTTTTTTGTTCGTTGAGGCAAGTGGGCTTATAGACGCATCAAAAGATCACGCGCCGCCCTTCCGAAAATTCCTCAAACTTATTATGTATTGTTCATAAAACAATGTTTCCTATAGCGTCAACGAAATTTTATTGTGCGCCGTAGCAATTCAAAGCACAGATGGGGGTATAAGAGAATGCGTAAAATAAGCACCGCTTACCTATAGGCAAAGCGGTGCTCAAATTGCATCTGGAAAAATAAATTATTTCCAGCGTAAAACGGGGTTACGGGCGGCTTTGACCTCATCAAGGCGGCGGCGCGGCGTGGAATGAGGGAAGGCATGGAATGTCTCCTCCGCATTTTCAAGGCGCGCCTGAGCGGCGATGTCCTTCATAACATCAATGAAATGGTCTATTGCAGCCTTGGATTCGGTTTCCGTTGGCTCGACCAGCATAGTACCCGGTAACACCAGCGGGAAATACACCGTCATTGGATGAAAACCATGCTCTACCAGCGCCTTGGCCATGTCGAGCGTTGAAACGCCGTTTTCCTTCTGTTTTTTGTCCGTAAATAAGGCCTCATGCATGCACGGCCCCTGAGCCGCGAATGGCGCATGGAAATCGCCCTCCAGCGCACGCAGGATATAATTAGCCGCCAGAACGGCATCTTCCGAGACCTGCTTCAGGCCATCCCCGCCATGGGAAAGCATATAGGTCAGCGCCCGCACATGCATGCCGAACTGCCCCTGATAGCCCTTTAAACGGCCCATCGTTTCAGGGCGATCCGCCTCGGTCTCCAGATGGTAGTTTTCGCCATTTTTAACAACCGTGGGGACAGGCAAGTATTTCGCCAGCTCTTCGGTCACGCAGATCGGGCCGGAACCCGGGCCGCCGCCGCCATGGGGGGTTGAGAATGTTTTATGCAGATTGATATGCATGACATCCACGCCGAAATCAGCAGGGCGAATTTTACCCACCAGCGCATTGAAATTGGCGCCATCACAATAAAAATACCCACCGGCCTTACGCAATTCGGCGGCAATGGGAAGAATTTCTTTCTCGAACAGTCCACAAGTGTTGGGGTTTGTGACCATCATACCGGCGACATCCGCGCCGTCCGGGTCGGTCAGATACAAAGCTTCCTTGAACGCCGCCAGAGAGAGCATGCCGTTTTCCCTGGTAGAAATATTACGCACCTCATAGCCGCACATGGCCGCCGTAGCCGGGTTGGTTCCATGGGCCGAATCGGGCGTTAAGATAACGCGGCGCTGCTTCTGCCCCTTCATCTCATGCGCCCGTTGAATGGTCATGATGCCCGCGAGTTCCCCGTGCGCCCCTGCTGCCGGGCTTAAGCAAATGCCGGGCAGGCCGGTCATTTCAGAAAGCCAGTTTTGTAATTCATACATCAAGGCCAATGCGCCTTGAGTCGTGCTTTCGGGCTGCAAAGGATGCAGAGCCGCAAAACCGGGCAACCGCGCCACTTTTTCATTCAAGCGCGGATTGTGCTTCATCGTGCAGGAGCCCAGCGGGAAAAAGCCGTGGTCAATGGAATAATTCCATGTGCTCATGCGCACAAAATGCCGCAAAGCCTGTGGCTCAGAGACCTGTGGCAGGCCCATATCACCGCGCGGTGCAAAACCGGTGCGCAAAGCAAGCCCTTCGGGCGCGGGCATGTCCACGCCGGAATGATCCGAGCGTTCCTTCTCCCAGAGCAGGTTTTCTTCGTAATGCAGACCGCGATTGCCATCAGCCATTTTTGTTTCTTCCATCGTTTGTTCGATTTTCTTTTCGGCGGTCATGCCAGCACCTCTTCCAAAACGGTGGCAAAAGTTTCTATGTCGTCTTCTGTGGTCATTTCCGTGGCGGCCACCAGCAATCTGCCGCCCTCCAGCGGATAGCCCGCGATGATTCCCGCGCCAGCCAGTTTTTCCACCACTTCGGCAGCAGGCTTGGAAAGTTCCACCGTGAATTCATTAAAGAAGCTCTCATTCACGATTTTTACGCCTTTAACTTTTTCCAGCGCATCGGCCGTCTTGATCGCCGCTTCGTGATTCAAGCGTGCGAGATCGCGGAAACCGTTTTCACCCAGCAAGGCCATATGCACCGTAAAGGCCAGTGCGCATAATCCCTGATTCGTACAGATATTGGAGGTCGCCTTTTCGCGGCGGATATGCTGCTCCCGCGTGGAGAGAGTCAGCACGAAACCACGGCGCCCGTCTGCATCTTCGGTCATGCCGCAAACACGGCCCGGCATCTGCCGCAGATGTTTTTCCCGGCAGGCAAAAAAGCCCAGATGGGGGCCGCCAAAACTCATGGAGATGCCGATGCTCTGTGCCTCCCCGCAAACAATATCAGCCTGCGCGGGGGCGGGCAGCAGCCCCAGAGAAAGAATTTCATTGATAACAACGATCAGCAATGCGCCCGTTTCATCACAAATCTTGCGCCATTCATCATATTTTGCGGGGTTACCCAGAAAGTCCGGTGATTGCACGATTACGCAAGCGCAGCTCTCATCCGGCGCACCATCAACAATTACGGCATCATCGAAATTGCTCATATAGGTTTTAAGCACTTCGCGGTATTCAGGGTGGAGCGTATTGCCAATGGCAACCTTGCGGCGGCGGGTCAAACGCATAGCCATCAGCGCGGCCTCCGTACAGGCGGTCGATCCGTCATAAAGAGAGGCGTTGGCGATTTCCTGTCCCGTTAATTGCGCGATAAAGGTTTGAAACTCAAAAATAACCTGTAGCGTGCCCTGCGCGATTTCCGGTTGATAGGGCGTGTAGGCCGTCAGAAACTCGGAACGCTGCATCACATGATCAACGCTGGCCGGGATATGGTGGTAATACACGCCCGCGCCCAGGAAGAAAGGCCCTTGTGTCGCGTTGTGATTTTGATTGGCGTATTGTGTGAGAATGCGCTCTACCTCAAGTTCACCCTTATGATCCGGCAGATCAACCCGGCCCTTAACAAAGGCAGAAGGCGGCACATCCGTGTAGAGATCATCAACGGATTTTACGCCGATTGTTTTGAGCATTTCTGCTCTGGCATTTTTGGTCTGGGGCAGATATCGCATTTTTTCACCACGCAATTTATACAAAAAGACTTAAAAGGAGGGTTTTAATTCACCCGCCAGTCCGTTCGTTGTTTGTCTATATCGTTTTCAAGTAATCTTCGTAGGCGGCTTCATTCATTAAACCGTCAAGCTGTGATGCATCACTCATTTTAATTTTGGCAATCCAGCCGCCCTCTTTCAGAGGTTTTGCAATCATTTCCGGATCACCGGGCATGTTGTCGTTGGCCTCAACCACTTCGCCATCAACGGGGGAGTAAACCTCAGCCGCCGTTTTAACCGATTCCACAACAGCAAAATATTCTTTTTTCTTAACCTGTTTGCCAATCTCCGGCAATTCGACAAAGACCAGATCGCCCAAGGCGTCCTGCGCATATTTTGTGATGCCCACCCAAGCGATATCGCCATCGACGTAAATACATTCGTGATCTTGTGTAAATTTCAGTCCGCCCATTTTTCAATCTTTCCCTTGGAGGTTAATATTCACTTTTATGATTTCATCGCCTTTTTTACACCGAGAGTCAATCTAGCCCGGCACTTTATCCCTGTTTGCACCCGCGCTAGCAAAACACGGGCACTGAATTTTCAGGCCGAATCCTATTTCTTCATCGATTTTGTTTTCGCCGGCGCGAACGGCAAGCCTGCTACTTCAGCCATAATATTGCGGCCCCGAACATTGACGAAAATTTTCTGCCCCGGCACGGCCAGATCCGTCTGGATATAGCCCTGTCCAATGGATTCCTTCAAAGAAGGGGAAAAACCGCCGGAGGTCAAAGCGCCTACAATTTCATCACGATTATTGCGAATCTCCGCCCCTTCGCGGGCGACACCTTTTTCCAGCAGCCTGACGCCTATGCGTTTGCGGGCAACGCCTTTTTCTTTCTGCGGCAGAACGATGTCCGCTCCGATGAATCCGGTATTGTTCTTGCTCATGATCCAGCCTATATCGGCTTCCACTGGTGATGTTTGCGCATGAATGTCATGCCCGTAAAGCGGATAGCCCATTTCAAGGCGCAGGGAATCACGCGCCGCCAGACCGATTGGTTTAACCGCTTCATGAGCGAGCAGAGCCTTAGCCAAAGCCACGGCATGTGCGTTCGGAACACTGATTTCAAAACCGTCCTCTCCGGTATAGCCCAGACGGCTTATAAACAAATCAACATCCTTACCATCAATCACCGCCTTCGTTTCCGTCATGTGCATATAAGGCAGGGCGGAGAGATCAAGATTCAAGGTCTGCGCCATGACCGATTCGGCCTTTACCCCCTGCAATGCCAAAAGTGCCCGATCATCCAGACGCGTTAATTTCAGATCCGGCGTAAGCTGGCTTTGAATCCAGGCGATATCCTTTTCCTTGCAGCCCGCATTAATCACGGTGAAAAATCCATCCGGCGCCGTGCGCGTAATGATGAGGTCGTCAATGATGCCGCCCTGCTCATTCATCAGCACCGTATATTGTGCCCGGCCCGGCGCTTTTTGTTGAAAGCCCGATGGGGTGAGGCGCTCCCAGAACTGGGCCGCGCCCGCGCCCTCAAGAACAATCTGTCCCATATGCGAAACATCGAAAAGGCCACAGGCATTGCGCACCCATTCATGCTCCCCGATCACGCCCAAGGGATAATAAAGCGGCATATCATAGCCAGCGAATTCCCCCATTTTTGCACCCAGATCAATGTGAAGGTCGTGCAGGGCGGTTTTTTGGGTCATGATCTATTTTCCTTGGTAAAAAATCTTGTTTACAAATGAAGATGGAGATTAACAAAATATAAGCAAGAGTCTAGGGCTTTACGCGATGTGCGGCGGTGCTCCCTTGCATTTATGCCCCGGGTACCATGCGCCCCACAGGGCCCCCGCCCAGAATATGCATGTGGAAATGGGGCACTTCCTGCCCGCCATGCGTGCCTGTATTGGCGATACAGCGAAAGCCGTTCGCCTTCAGGCCGCGCGCGGCGGCTATATGGTCAATTGCCGCGAAAAATCCTTTGATTTCAGCGGCGCTGGCCTTGGCACCAAAATCATCTATAGAGAGATAATCTCCCTTTGGGATCACCAGAATATGCACCGGGGCCTGTGGCGCGATGTCATTAAACGCCAGGACGTGATCGTCCTCATAAACGCGGTCACAGGGGATTTCGCCGCGTAGAATCCGTGCAAAGATGTTATTGCTGTCATAAGTCATGGAAACTCCCTTTTCATCACGTGAAAAACGCCCTATATAAAGCATATGTTACTTACATTGCTCAAATCAAAACTGCACCGCGCCCAAGTGACGCAAAGCGATTTGCATTATGAAGGCTCCATAACGATCGACCGCGATCTTATGGATGCTGCGGATATTCTGCCCTTTGAGCAGGTGGATGTTTTGAATATAAATAACGGCACACGCTTTACGACCTATGCCATAGAGGGCGCGCGCGGATCGGGGATCATCGGCATTAACGGTGCGGCGGCGCGGCTGGCGCAGGTTGGTGATCTGATCATTATCTGCACCTATGCGGGGGTGGATGCACAAGCGGCAAGCAGCCACGAGCCGGTTGTTATCCTGCTGGATGATCATAACCGGATTAAAAGCGCCGATTAAACTTGTACCTTCGATAAATTCAGGCCTTTGGGCGCCCGGCCTTTTCCGCGTGACCGGAGGTGCCGAAACGATTTTCCAGCACTTCAAAGACTTCGTGAGGCTCTATATCGTGATGCGCCAGCAATACCCAAAGGTGGAATAACAGGTCGGCGCTCTCATTACGCAGCGCCTTGCGGATGGATTCATCGCCGGGGCTTTTTTCCAGTCTTATCCCCTCAACAATCGTTTCTTCAGCCTCCTCGCGGATTTTTTCAGAGATTTTACCCGCACCCTTTTTATACAGGCTGGCCACGTAAGAACCTTCCGGATCGGCATCCTTACGTTTTTGGAGAATTTCATAAAGTTTGATGAGAATATTTTCGCTCATGATTTTATAACCTTACCGCTATTCCGGCCTCGCGCATGGCCTCCTTTGCCTCTTGCACCGTATATTCGCCGAAATGAAAGATCGAGGCCGCCAGAACCGCCGAGGCATGGCCTTCCTTTACCCCGTCCACCAGATGCTGCAAATTGCCCACCCCGCCGGAGGCGATCACCGGCACGGATACCGCATCGGCCACCGCCCGCGTGAGCGGCAGGTTAAAGCCCGCCTTTGTCCCATCCCGATCCATAGAGGTCAGAAGAATCTCGCCCGCGCCGTATTCAGCCATTTTTATGGCCCACTCCACCGCATCAATCCCCGTACCTTTGCGCCCGCCATGGGTGAAAATTTCCCAACCGGCGGAGCCGTCTTCCTTTGCCTTGGCATCAATGGCCACAACGATACACTGGCTGCCGCATTTTTCTGCCGCATCGCGTACAAAATCCGGATTTTTTACCGCCGCCGAGTTAATGGAAACCTTGTCCGCTCCCGCATTCAAAAGATTACGGATATGCGCGATCGTGGAAATACCGCCGCCCACGGTCATGGGCATAAAAACTTCATCGGCCACATGCCGGACCACATCCAAAATCGTATCCCGGCCCTGATGCGTGGCGGTGATATCAAGAAAACACAGCTCATCCGCGCCTTGCGCATTGTAAACTTTTGCCTGCGCCACAGGATCACCCGCATCAATGATATCGAGAAAATTCACGCCTTTAACAACGCGGCCCCCGTCAACATCAAGGCAGGGAATGATGCGGGTTTTCAGCATATCAAATCTTTCCGGAGGCTATGGCCAGCGCCTCAAGCGGGTCGATGGATTTATCATAGAAGGCCCGGCCCACAATTGCGCCGTTCAATCCATGCGACAGGCTTGCGGCCTTTACGGCTTTTAAATCTTCCAAAGAACCAGCGCCCCCGGAGGCAATGATCGGAATAGAGGTTGCCTCCGCCATGGCTTTTGTGGAGGCCATGTTAAAGCCCGCCCCTGTGCCGTCACGGTCAATATCGGTATAGATAATGGCGCACACGCCCGCATCTTCAAAATGCCGCGCCAGATCGGTGGCTTCAATGTTGGAAGAATCGACCCAGCCCTCAACCATAACAACGCCGTCCAGCGCATCTATCCCGACCGCGATACGCCCCGGAAACTCCCGGCAAGCTTCGCGCACAAGTTCCGGGTTGCGTACGGCCGCCGTGCCCAGAATGACGCGGCTGATGCCCTCCTCCAGCCAATGCGCGATTTGCGCCCGCGTACGAATACCGCCGCCAAGCTGCACCGGTATATCAACGCTGCGGATAATTTCGCGTACAGCGCGGTGATTGGCCGGCATACCGCCGATTGCGCCGTCAAGGTCAACAACGTGAAGCCAGGAAAAACCGGTACGCGCCCATTCCAGCGCCTGGGCCGGGGGATTATCATTATAAACAGTGTCCTGCGCCATATCGCCTTTATACAGGCGCACGCATTTACCATTCTTGAGATCAATTGCAGGATAAATAATCATGGGAAAGAGGTATAAACAAGGTTCTCTCCCGGCTCAAGCGAATTGTCAGGCAGGTTTACTCAACCGCCTGCGGGTCAATGACCTTATAGTAAAAATGCCCTTTGAGGATTTTACCGCCCGTACGCACCGAATAAGGGTGCATGCCAAAATGCACGTAACCAAGGCTTTCATAGATTTCTATAGCGCGGGTCATGGTTTCACGCACCTCAAGATTGATCACCGCAAATTTTTCGGCTCTGGCCACTTCCTCGGCCTTTTCAACCAGTTTTCTGGCTAAACCGTGGCCGCGCGCCCAGGGGGCGACAAAATTCGTTGTCAGGGTCACAATGTGCCTTTGCGCCTCGTTATTCGGCGGCGGCTTCCACAATTGGCAAGTCCCGCAGATAACACCATCCAGCCGGGCCACCAGCAAAATACGGGCGGGCATGGTCATAACCCCCTGCCAGAAACGCTCCAGCCCCTCTCTGCCCGGCACATTTACCCATCCGAACCCGCCACCGCCCTCTATAGCGGCAATTGTCGCATCGCATAAATCATTAAGATCAGCGTGAGAAAGCTGTTCTATGCGTTCCACCGTGGGGACAGGGTCCATAGGCTTGATTTTAATCTGATCGCTCATTTGATTTGCCTTTGCTTTTTAGTGGTTACGAGAGGGCGTGCCCTTAAGGGTCCCATCTCATAAAATCGCCGATCAATTTTAAACCGGCGCTCTGGCTCTTTTCAGGGTGGAATTGTACACCCATAATATTATCCCGTCCTACAATGGCGGGAAACGCCGAGCCGTAATCCACTGCTCCTAAAATATGACGCTTATCTTTACATTCAAACATAAAAGAATGAACAAAGTAGAAATGTTCGCCTTGGGTTCCCCAACTTTCAACGCTGCGCAGCACAATATTCTGCTCATCCTTTACCGCATCGGGTGGCACAAAGACCTCATTCCAGCCCATATGCGGGATCTTAAGTGTGCCCGCCGGAATATGATCCGCCAGTGCGGTGACCTGCCCCGGAATCCAGTCTAGCCCCTCATGATTGCCATGTTCCAGACCGCGTGTGGCCAAAAGCTGCATTCCTACGCAAATGCCAAGAAATGGACGAGCCCGCTCCAGCACGGCCTCCTCCAGCGCTTCGATCATACCCGGCGTGGCTCTTAAGTTATCAATACAATCTCCGAAGGCGCCCTGTCCCGGCAAAACGATCCGGTCCGCCTTTGCTACATCCTCAGCCCGGTTTGAGACGACGACTTCAGCGCGGAGTCCCTCATCCGCGATCACGCGCTCAAAGGCTCTCGCGGCAGAGCGGAGGTTGCCGGAACCGTAGTCAATGATCAAAGTGGTGTGCGTGGTCATGTCTTGGTATATAAGCGGCTCTCTGCCCCGTGTCGAGAGATGTTCGAAGAATTTTACTCGACATCCGGACAAGGCGGCGATAAACAAAACAGTATGAGCATCAATTTTTATCGCTGGGAAGATACGGATAGCGCCGTAAAAACGCGGGTCATGCGCCGGTCTCAGGCCGAGATTGATGGCGTTGTGAAAATCGTTGAGCCTGTGATTGCCGATGTAAAGCTGCGCGGGGATGCGGCGCTTATTGATTATACGAAAAAATTCGACAAGGCCGACCTTACAGAAATCAAGGTTACAAAAGCGGAATTTGATCACGCCGAAAATACGCTGGATGAGGCCTTAAAATCGGCTATCGCCCATTGCGTCCGCAACGTACGGACATTTCACGAGGCCCAGATGAGCCGCGTGGAGAAGCCATGGATGGTGGAAATTGAACCCGGCGTTTTTGCAGGCGAGCAAGTCAATGCGCTTGAGTCTGTCGGTTTATATGTACCGCGCGGCAAGGGTGCCTTTCCCTCGGCGCTTTATATGCTGGCGGTGCCCGCCAAAATTGCCGGTGTCCGCAACATTGTTGTTGTCACGCCGCCCCGCCCGGACGGACTGGCGGATGATGCCACGCTATATACGGCCCGGCTTTGCGGCGTTGAGAATGTTTATAAAGTCGGCGGTGCGCAGGCGATTGCCGCGCTCGCCTACGGCACGCAGAGTGTTCCGCAGGTTAAAAAAGTTCTGGGGCCGGGCAGCCCTTATGTCGCGGCGGCCAAGCGGATATGCTCGGTCATTATGGACCCCGGCATGCCCGCCGGGCCGTCTGAATCTATCATTCTGGCCGATGAGAGCGCCGACCCGGAAAACACATGCCGCGATCTTCTGAACGAAGCCGAACACGGAGAAGACAGCGCCGCGCTTCTTGTCACGCATGATGAAACTCTGGCCCGGTTCGTCCAAAAAAACCTTGCAGCCATCATCAGCGAATTGCCCCAGCCCCATCGCGGTATTTGTGAAAAAGTCATGGCTAATTATGGCGGTATTATCCTGACAAAAAGCCTCGAAGACTCCATAGATTTTACCAATGAATACGCGCCGGAACATTTACACCTCAAGGTTAAAAACGCGCAAGATGTGGTACCTAGATTACGCCATGCCGGGGAAATTCTGATTGGCGAGTATACACCATCCTCACTTGGTAATTATGCCATCGGTGTTAATCATGTCCTGCCGACCGGCGGCTGGGCGCATAGTTGTTCCTGTACCTCCGTTTGGGATTTCCTGAAACGCACCTCTATTTCCCGCTGCACCAAGGAGGGGTTTGAAGCCCTCAAACCAACCGTTTTAACCTTAACCAATTACGAGGGATTTCCCGCACACGGGGATGTCCTTAGAAAACGGAACACTGATCTCCCCTGAGCAAGGGTTCTTTAAATTGTAAAAATTTTATCTTGAGGAAAAATAATTTCCTCATAAGTTTGCCTTAAGTCTTCGCAAGCAATTCTGTCCCGGCTAAAATACGGGATTTCATACGAGAATAAAATTTTAAATATAAATTCATAGCTTACAGGATTAAAAAATGCAGCATTTGCTGGACGCGGGATTATTGGGAATTATCGAGGGTCTGACGGAGTTTATCCCTGTTTCCTCTACCGGGCATCTTATTATCGGCGAGGCTTTTTTAAAAAGAGGCAATGAGGCCGCAAGCGTTTTTGATGTCTTTATTCAAATTGGCGCTGTTCTGGCTGTGGTATGGGCGCGCCGGGGACGCGTTCTTAATCTGGCCACAGGCTTTTTTACAGATGCGCAGGAACGCGCCATGGGTCTGAAAATCATGACGGCTTTCATGCCTGCCGCCATTATGGGGGCACTCTTTCACAGCCAGATCAAAGAATTTTTGTTTACGCCGCTGGTTGTCGCGATCAGTTTGATTATCGGCGGCGTGATTTTACTTATCGTTGAGCGTATCGCGCCGCCGCCTCATTACAAAAAGATGGATAGTATGTCCTTCAAAACGGCTCTGGGGGTGGGCGTGTTTCAAATTGCCTCTCTCATCCCCGGTGTTTCGCGGGCGGGGGCATCCATTGTGGGCGCGCAGTTTTTAGGTATGGGGCGACGGGCGGCGGCGGAATTTTCATTTTTTCTCGCCATTCCCACCATTTTTGGTGCTGCCGTTTTTGACCTTTATCAAAACAGGCATCTGGTGAGCGTTTCTGATTTTCCTGTTTTTGCCGTGGGCACGCTTATGGCGTTTATTTCCGCCTTGATTGTTGTGAACTGGATGATTGATTTTGTCGGGAAATACGGCTTTATGCCTTTTGGATATTACCGCATTTTAGCCGGAAGCGCGCTTTTGGCCCTGCTGTATTTAAAGGTTATATAATCGGCATCCTGATTTTATTTTGATCAAAGCATCAGATTAGAATTGTTTTCTCAATGTCAGCATAAAGATGCTTTGGTCAAATGACAGGCCGGCCTGGGTGCTCTCACGCTGCTGATAGCGGTAGCTTCCTTCCAGTTCCAGCCCGCGGCTAATCCGGTAAACGAGAGAGCCGGACGCACCGTATCTATCATCAACCCTTTCCGAGGAGAGATATTCAATATTCCTGTAAGAACCGCCCGCCTTCGCCAGCCAGTCCGAGGACAGTTCCTGCTCCAGATCTATGGTGTATGCTTTCTCGCTAATGCCGGTGAGCAATAAATTATCGTCATAGCTGCGCTCAGAATAGCCCAGCTCCCCTTTCATACGCTTTGTGGGGGCAAAATTGAGCGTAACTTCCGATGAAAATCCGTTTACCGATTCCGCGCCAGCCTCCTCATAGGTCCGGTTTTCGCGCCCGAATAAAGCCGTACCGCCGATCAGACCTTTATAATCAAAGACAAACCCGGCAAGCGTTCTAAAAACTTTATTGTTACGGTTCAGGCCATTAAAGCCCGTTGCCGTTTGGGCGCGTTCCAGATACCGATTATCGGAATACTGCGCTTTTAAAACCGGCTTGAAATTAGGCCTGAAATCATAAGTGAGCGTTGTTTCAAAGGAGAGCGTATCTTTATCCTTATCCTTGCCCGTAACGGGCGTACCCGTAAGCATGAGCCGCGAATCTTCAACCCGCAATTGCTCATACGTCCCTAAAAACTCCAGCTTCAGCCGGTTAGGCTCGTAGGTAAACCCGCTTTGCGCCATTTTTCGGCTTAATTGAACGGGCTCTTCGGTGACGCTGCTTAATCTGCGGTTTGTGCGATCCTGATGCTCTTTGCTATAGGCCAGCGTGAAGGGGATATGCAAGGAATGATAAGCCTCGATATCGCCCAGCAACGCGGCGCTCATATCCAGCGTGTTTTCATCATCATACTCCCGGTAACGCTGCGCTTCGGCATTAAGCACAATGCCAAAATTATGCCTGCCGAAGCTTTTTGAAATCTGGGCGGATGGCTTGATCGTGGTTATAAAATCGCCCTGTTTCCCGCTTTCCTGCGCCAGAATATTATCATTATAGCTTTGCGAAACAGCGATATCGGAAAATAAAAGAAAGGGCCCGAATTTAATAGGCGGTCTGTCCCAGCTTTCTATATCGGTTTCATTTTCAGGGTTATAGAGCTTTATTTCTTCCGCCCATGCCGGAAAAACTGCATAAAAAAATATACAGGTCGCCAGCAATACTCCGGTAAAAACTTTTAAGACCATAAAGATAATACAATGGATAAGGCATGCACAAAAACGGGCCGAACGACCCTATTTTTAACTATACGCAGAAATGCAGCATTACAAAAGAGCAAACGCCCCAATCTATAGATTTAAAAAACGTAAAATCTTTTCCGCTCTGCGGTCCCAGCTATAATGCGCTTCAAGGTCACTATAGGCCCTGTCGCTTAAATCCTGCCGCATTTGCGGGTTGTTTTTTAATTTTTCAATTGCCGCCACCCACATTTTCGGCTTAAGCGGATCGGCCAGAAGCGCGTTTTGACTCTCTTGCATGATCTCCCTTAACACCGGAAGATCTGCGCATAAAACAGGCTTCTTTACGGCCATATATTCAAAGAGCTTCAAGGGGGAAATCCAGCGCGCAATATCCGCCCCCGTCCCGATATGGATTGCGGGCATATAAGGGGCAATCAACGCGTTACAGGCCGCCAAATGCGCCTTTAGCTGGCCATGAGGGATGTGCCCGTAGAATTTTACATTAACAGGCGGGTTTAGAGCGCACCATTTTTCCTTTTCCGTTTCCGGCCCGCCAAAAACATGAAAACCCGTTTGCGGCGAAAGCGCAGCAATTTCTAAAATCAGCTCAACGCCTTTCCCTTTATACAAGGAACCGCCATAGCCGATTTGAAAATCTGTATTTTCTATTTTTTCCAATGGAGCCGAAACAACAGGGTGTTTCGGGACATCTGCGCCATCGGGCGCAACAAGAATTTTCTCAAGAGGGAAATCCGGCATAAAGGTCAGAAGATCCGTCTTCAGCCCCTCGGTGATCACCACCAGACCTTTTAAATTGGGCCCGCGCAAAATATGACGCAATAAAAATCTTTGGAAAAGGGAACGCGGTATCTCATGCAACTCAAACGCAATAGGAGTTTCACGCCCGGCCATAGCCGCCATTGTCCAAAGATCCCGCCCGTAAATCAGATCAGCCTTGCGCTTTCGCCATAACGTAAACCCGGTGCGTATTAAACCAGAAAGCCCTGGAAAGCTTATATCCGGGCTGCGCACGACATCAAAGTCCGGCGCTACGCCATAGTAAGAAAATACATCCTGCTCATTCTTACCGGCCTTGGCATACAGCGTTACCGCATGCCCCAGCACGGCAAAAGCCGCACTCATTTTCATGACATGAACGGCATTTGCATAGGTGGATGGCAGTGTAGAACCGGAGAAATAAAGAATTTTCATGTTTGCGATCATCTGTTTCAAAGCGCTTGATTTTAATATATCCTGTAACGCATTGATGAACCAGCAGAAGTTACACGCATGAGCCTTCACAAAGCCTATTTAGGCACATCATCCGTCGCTTTGTTTTCCAAAGGCTTTAATATTCTCTCCACCTTTGGCATTTTATGGCTGCAAAATGCGATCATGACCAAGGCGGATTTTGGCCTGTTTATGGTGGCCTTTTCGCTGACCTTCACGCTGAGCGTTGTTATTGCCACCGGGTTTCAATCCCTGATTTTGTATCATGTTTCCCGCCGGGCCGATATGAACCCGGCAGAGGTTCGAACCATTGCCGGACAGGTTTTCTGGCTTTCCGCCCTTGTCGGTCTGATTTTTGCTTTTTTTGTTTATATGGGCGCGGGCTTCATTGCCGATATCATGAGCCATCCCCCGCTTGAACACTGGCTAAAGGATATGGCGCTGTTTATTCCGGTGAATACGATGGCCGTGGTCTTACCGGCCTATTCGCGCGCGCGCCAGCGTATAAAGGAAACGGTATTTTATCAGGAAATTTTTCTTAATTTTTTGCGGGCGGGGTTTATCGGGCTCATCTGGTTTTATTCCCTGCCGCAAAATTTAATTTCCGCCGCCTATATTGCCAGCGCTCTTTTGCCCGTCATTATTTTGTTTATAACGGCGCCCGTCTGGCCCGGTTTACA
This sequence comes from Alphaproteobacteria bacterium, assembly GCA_020848095.1. Classification (GTDB taxonomy): domain Bacteria; phylum Pseudomonadota; class Alphaproteobacteria; order Micavibrionales; family Micavibrionaceae; genus JADLAT01. The sequence continues at coordinate 19,302 of JADLAT010000023.1, forward strand.
GACCAGATTTTTAACAAAATGGGATTTTATCTACGGTCTTAAAAGCACCGCGTTTCAAGTTTTAAACCAACCGTTTCGGGGGCTGGATATCGTTGTTATCGGCGCATTCGCCAGCGCGGGCGTGGTGGCGGATTATTCAATGGCGGTGCGGCTGGCGCAGCTCTTATGGGTGCCAAAACACGCGGTTTCCCAGTTGCAAGTACCGCGCATGGGCGCGTTATTGGAACAGGGTAATAAAGCACAATTGATGCTGGAATATGATGCGCTGCGTTGCCTGTCTCTGCTGGCGGTGTTTGGCGGCTGCGCGTTTTTAGCCCTGTTTGGCGCGCCGCTTCTGGCCCTGTTTGGTGATTACAGCAGCGCCCTGCCTGCGCTTTATATTCTGGCCGCCGCCAGTATAATTCGGACCGGCTACGGTGCGGCGGGGGATTTGATTGCCATGATTGCCTATCCCAAGGGCAGCGCCATGATCTCTGTAATATCCGTGATTATTACGATGGGTGGCGTAGCCCTTCTGGCCCCTTCCCATGGGTCAATCGGCGCCGCCTATGCTATTTTGATCGGCACGCTTCAAATGTTCGCCGGATTTGTCTATGTGATCGAGAAAGACCAGAATATAAAGTTAATGTCGCCCTTTATCCTGCTGATGAATTTTCTGCCCGCGCTTATCCTCATGGCGCTGGCGGCGCAGGTTCTGCCCTCGCTTGTTTGCGGCTTGCTCATGGTCGCATTGGGTATTATGCTGGTCGGTGTTGACCGGAGTTTATTTATTTTTATTCAATCGCAAAGAAAGACCGCAGCATGAGCGCCCTGCCAAGCCGCCTTCGTTTCCAGATCCGTGATGGTTTTCGGGCCATAGGTCTTGAGGTTTCGCGTTTTCGTCCGCGCGGGAATGAAAATCTGCCACTTTACCTTGACCCTGAATTTGTACCGCTTTATCAGAAATATCATACGGCCTCCATGATCCCGTGGCAGGGGCTTTACGCCGCCTATAGTGCATCAAAACATATTGCGCTGAATGCTATTGCGGGCGCGATTGTCGAATGCGGTGTCTGGCGGGGCGGCTGCATGGCGATTATGATCGAAACGCTTGCCCGGTATGACAGTGCCGATCGTGAGTTTTATCTTTATGACACTTTTGCGGGCATGGCAAAACCCGGCGAAGTGGATGCCCATATCACCGGGGAATCGCACGCGCTCGATATTTATAACAGCAACAAAAAAGACAGCCATACCGATTGGTGTTACAGCCCTTTGGAAGACGTTGCGGCCTTGATGAAAACGCTGCCCTGCGCGCCGGAAAAAGTTCATCTGGTCAAGGGACTGGTGGAAGACACCATTCCCGCAACATTACCGGACAAAATTTCTTTGCTGCGGCTCGATACAGATTGGTATAATTCTACAATACATGAATTGAATCACATGTTTCCCTTGCTGCAAAATGGCGGGTTCCTGCTCGTAGATGATTACGGTTCATGGGCGGGCTCCAAAAAAGCCGTTGATGAGTATTTTGCAGCGCATCGGCTTCATGAACGTATGTTTTTAAATGCCGTTCATGGCCATGGCAGCGTAATCGGCCAGCTTTTTCCCCGCCTTGGAGATTTCTCATCATGAGCCAGCCAGAAAAATACTGCCTGCCCGGCGATTACAAAGAAAATCTTGTGCGCTCAACCATGGATATGGAGAGCGGCAGCACGTACTGGAACGCACAACGTCTGGCCAATTCGATCAACTATCAATATGCCGTATATCAATACGCCATAGAGCAAATTCGCAAACATAATTTTAAAAGCGTGATTGATGTCGGCTGTGGCCCGGCGATGAAACTTTCTGTTGTGCATAAAGCCTGCCCTGATGTTTCCATCACGGGTATTGATCAGGCCCACCCGATAGAATTTTGTAAGACGCAGCATAAATTTGGTCAATGGCTGGTGGATGATTTTGAAAATCCGGATGCGGCACTGGCGCATATAAAGGCTGATCTTGTAATTTGCTCGGATGTGATTGAGCATCTGATCGACCCCGATAAGCTCCTTTCCTATATCAAAACACGTGTAAATCCGGGTGGCATGGCCCTCATCTCCACGCCGGATCGTGATCGTCATTACGGACCCGGGCTTATGAAATCCGGTCATAAGGACCATGTTCGGGAATGGAATTTTCCTGAATTTGCCGCCTATATAAAATCGCGCGGCTGGGATCTGATTGAGCATAAGCATCTCAGCGGCATAAGACCCGGCATAAATCGGGCCTTTTTATATTCCGTAATTTATCACTTCAAGGAAAACAGACCCAGCCAATTTGATTGTAATCAGGCTGTTTTGCTGCGCCCGCTTTAAGGCTTTGTGCGCATCAGAGTTATCGTGTGCTGCTCTTCGATCTCAACGGGGCTTTTCAGATGGCGCGCCGCCAGCGCCTTCATTTTTCGGGCGCTTATCGGTTTGTCGTAAGCGGGGCTGAGCGCGTCAAACGTGTCGTGAATGCCGTATTCCAGCATTTGCGCATCGGTCATCCCATCAAACCGCGCGGCATGGCGGTAATTCAAAAACGGGACACAGAAAAAATTAAAGTATTTTCCGCCGGGTATTTTATGAATGGCATTGGTCAGTTTAAAGGCGAACGGCCCATAGGCCTTGATCGTGTTATAAAGCTTTTCCGGGTTCATTCGTTTTGTTACCGGGCGCAACGCATATTTCCAGCGCAGCATCTGTACCGGCGTTCGCGCATAGGACTGCACAAAAACCGCACCGTCCTCTTTCACAAATTGTAAAATGTGATCCAGCGTAGCGATTGGGTCGGGTGTATGCTGGATCACCCGGTGGCACCAGACAATATCAAAGGATTTCTTTTTAAACGGCAGATCCATAATGGAGGCCTGCACAAAATTTACATTCTCATCCTCTCCCAGATTATCCTTGGCCGTATCCACCCCCGCGATATCCACCGCCATTACGCGTGCGCCGAATTTACGCAGAATTTCCGTATCCGGCCCGGCGCCACAACCGCATTCCAGAATTGTTTTTCCCTTGAAAAATTCCGGGGCCCAGCCTGTGCGCTCCAAAATTGTGCGCTCGCGTTCATTGGTGCCGTTCAGGGAGTCCATCTGCAAGGTTGCATGACGCTCCCGCAGTTTAGAAAAATTGCCCACCGAATAATTCATATCGGGGGTAAAACGGGCTATATTGTTACGCACCGGAATGCTGCGCCCCTGAAAATTCAAAGCCGCACGCGTTCCCTCAAAAGAAGACTTTTCATCATCAAGATATGTGATAAAATCCGGAAACACGGGCTCTCCCTAATTTTCTGGTGCCTTGATTGGCGCTGCTTATGATAACGTCATTCCCTCCACTTTGAAACAGAAAGAATTGGCCCATGTGCGGGTTATTCGGATTTGTAAATCTTGAAAGTCCGGCGTTAAGCCCGGCGGAAATAGACGCGGGCCGCAGGGCGTTGGACACTTTAATCCATCGCGGGCCGGATCAGCATAGCGATTATATCCACGGCAATGTGTATATGGGCCATCGCCGCCTGAGCATTCTTGATTTGTCCGAAGAAGGGCGCCAGCCCATGATCGCCGCAGATCAAAAAACCGTCATCACGGTGAACGGGGAGATTTATAATTTTAAATCCATTCGCGCAACGCTTGGTGAAAATCTGTTCCGGTCGCAATCAGATTCTGAAGTCATGCTGCATGGTTATCGCGCTTATGGACTGGCTACGCTGCTGGAAAAAATGGACGGCATGTATGCGGGCGTTATTTTTGATGCGCGGCAACATCATTTGCATTTTGTACGCGACCGCGCCGGTATAAAGCCGCTGCTCTATGCCCGTATCGGCCCTTATTTTATCTGGGCGTCCGAACTGAAGGCCATAACCGAATTTGCGCGCGCTCTGGATATCTCTTTGCGCGAGGATAATACTGCGCTTTATGATTTCCTGACCTATCGCTATATTCCGGGTGCCAAAACACTTTATAAAAATGTTTATAATCTGGAGCCCGCCAGCACCCTTACACTCGATCTTACAGACGGGCAAATGCAGATTTTAAAGTATTGGAGCCTTCAGGCCACCAATACGCCCATAGATCATGACAAGGCCGCAGAAAAACTACGCGCCCTTATTCTTGAAAGCGTACAAGAGCAAATGGTCAGTGATGTGCCCGTCGGGTTTTTCCTGAGCGGGGGCATGGATTCCTCGATCCTTGTCTCCCAAGCGGCAAAAACGCGGGGCGATCTCTCCACATTCTCAATCGGCTACGATCATAAGGCCCATGATGAAACCCGTTTTGCGCAAATGGTGGCCACACGTTTTAAAACGCAGCACCATACGGAAATTCTCTCCGGCGCGGATGCTGAAAACCTGATCCCTATGATCTTAAACTGGTATGATCAGCCCTTTGGCGATAATTCCGCTCTGCCCACTTATCACGTTTCGCGCTTTGCCCGGAAAAATGCAACCGTTGCCCTCTCCGGCGATGGCGGGGACGAATTGTTCGGCGGGTATCGCTGGTATAAAAGATTCGCACAATTTCAGAATTTACAAAAACCCCTACGGGCTTTGGGCGGATTTCCGCGTTTTACACTTGCGCATCTTACCGGCGGGCTGGCACACAAACTGGCTTTGCGGGCCGAGCTGTTGAGTCATACAGACCCTCTCGAGCTTTATGCTTTGCTTATCGACGGGCTGCCGCCTTCGCTCACACAGGCGCAGAGACACGAACTGGAAATCCCGCACGATTATGATACGCTCTGGCATTTTCGTAGATTCTACCGCGCCGATCTGCCCGCCCGCAAACGTATGCAATTTGTTGATTTTCATACCTTTTTACCAGACGACATTTTAACGAAAGTTGATCGCGTCAGCATGGCCGTATCGCTGGAGGCCCGCGTTCCCTTCCTCAGCCGCAAGATCATCGAATTTGCCTTCAGCCTGCCAGAGGATTTTTTATACAAAAACGGGGCGCTGAAAGGCGGTTTAAAATATGCCTTTAAAGATGAATTACCGCCGGAGATTATAACGCGCCCTAAAAAAGGCTTTAGCATTCCGCTTCATATCTGGAAAGGTGCAGAAGCGAATAACAGGCGTTTTCAGGAAAGTGTATATGCGCATTATTGCTCAAATATAAAAAACCGCTTGACAAAACCAAATAAATAGGAATATATTCATAGTCAACAGCGGGCGGACTCTGCCTGTTTCGATGAAGAGGATCATCACCCCCTTCAAACAAACAAGGAGAACTCTATCATGCTCGTTACAATCGGCTACGGCCTGAATGCTGCACGGCACAAACACGTGGAAACGCCATTCCCGGCCCCCTTCATCATCGAAAACAGGCCGCGCGGCACAGCCTTTTACGATAGTGTCGGCAACCAGTTTAGGGCACAGGTCACGGCCTCCGGGTCATTTAACGATCTGATGAAAACGTATTTCGACCCCACCACGGCGGGCGGCGTGCAGGATATGTCCACGGATGGCTGCAGCATCTTGAAATCCGTGGAGGTGGCGGCTGGCGGCGCGCAGTACCTTATCAATGACGATAGCGGCGCAGATCCCGCAGGATGGACACGCGGCGCAACGTATTACACTGCCGTTAAGAACGCCATGAGCACAGGCCCGGAAACATCCGATTACGCCATTATTATTTCAGGGACGAATGATGCCAACCCCGCCGGGGGGAACACCAAGGCCAAGCACAAGCAGGCGCTGGCAAAGCTGAAACAATTTATCCGTGAGGATTTTATATATTCCCAGTGCGGGTTTTTGCATATCCTCCACCGCAGCGATTTTGCGGGAAGTTCTGACACGCTGTATCAAGCCATCCGCGAAGCGCAGCTTGAGATGATTGCCGAGGATGACTGGTTCAAGCGCATGCCCGATATGTATGATCTGGATCAGGCCGATCAATCACATTTTACAACAGGGGTCTATCAAACCGCTTTCGCCAGTCGTTATGCGAAGGCCGTGGCCTATGTTTTCGGGAAAATTCCGACAACAGGGGTTTACGGGCCGGAAGTGACAGCGGCTGAATTTAACACCGATCATCTTTTACTGAGTGTGGCCCATGATGGCGGGAGTGATTTTGCGACCATCCCGGCGCTGGCGGAAAATACCATCGGGCTTGAGATTGGCTCCGTAATCTATAAACCCTCCTCCATCACGCGGGTGGATGCCACAACGCTTAAATGTAATTTTGAGAATATCGGGCTTTTGGATGGGGCCATCGGCGCGGCCAAAATCGTTTATGGAACGATGGAGCCTTTATCCCTCACAGCGCCAGAGGTGGTCAAGGACAATGCCACAGACGCGCGGCCTTTGCGCTCCAGCGTTTTGAGCGCGGTGAATAACGACCCGCTTTGGAATATCCATGATCTGGATCTGGATTTGATTGCCAAAACGGGCACGAAGACGTTTTCCGGTTCCGATGTCACGGGCATTACCGACCGGATGAACGGCACATGGACATCGCCCGATAATTACTGGCCGTATTATGATGCGGCGGCGTTTGGCGGGGCCGGTGCGCTGACCTCCCCCGATGGCACAACGCTTTTAATCAGTGGCGCACCATTTACCAAGTCAAATACGGGCTGGGGCGGAATTGTTTTTGAAGCACCAGCAGTGACGGCCTCCAATAAATATCTTCTGACTTTTGGCCTGAACTCCGGAGGGGGTAACCAGAACACATTTTATATGACTACGGGCGGCGCATTATATATGCAAAGAAACCAGTCAAATGCGCCCGTTTTAATTTCAGGAGCGGCGGATTTACGCGGTCAGAAGCATATTTTGATCTGGAATTACCGCAGCACCGGCGCGGTAGATGTGTATTTGAATAATAACGCCGTGGTGACCTTTGATCCATCCGACAATTTAATTTCATGGGATTATATCACCCTGTTCAACCGCACGTTTTCCGAGACGGGCGGAACGGTGGGCTTTAAGATTGCCCGGCTCTGGCACAGGCACACGGCGCATGGCGTTAATCCGGATGATCCCGCCATTGCCGCTGTCATTGCTTTCTTTAACGCGCACTATGGGTTAGGCTTAGAGTCTTAACGATGAGCGTATTTACACTATGTCTATTCTTCGAAAATTTTTTAAATGGCAATATGCTCTGTCGATGAAATTCGACAGGGCTTTTTTAGATAAAACCTATACGATTTATGGCACTACAGATTTTCATGTAAGCCTGATTCCGGATTTCGTGCCGGCCGGGGCGGTGGTCTATGATATCGGCGGCGGAAAATGTCCGCATATTTTTCCCGCTCTGAAGGAAGAACGCAAGATCCGCAGCATCGGCGTTGATATCGATGAGCAGGAATTAGCGCGCGCACCACAAGGTGGATACGATCAGACCATCTGCGCCGATATTACAAAGACTACCGGACCCGGTTATGGCGATATTGTCATCAGCCGCGCAGTTCTGGAGCATGTCAAAGATGCCAAAGCGGCCCTTTTTAACATGGCCGGTTTTTTAAAGCCCGGCGGGTTGATTATTGCCTATGCGCCTTGCCGCAATGCATGGTTTGCCCGCTTGAACATGATTTTGCCCGAAGGGCTGAAAAAACGGCTTATAAATTATTTTTATACCGATGCCGGGCTGGCTGAAGTTATGGGGTTCAAAGCCTATTACAGCCATGGAACGCCCGCCGGTATAGAGGCCATTGCCCGTGAAGCGGGCCTGAGGATTGTCGAAAAACGCCTGTATTATATGAGCAATTATTTTGCATTTTTTACACCGTTTCATGTTTTCTGGCGGTTATACCAAATAACAATGCGGGCTCTGGGTACGGAGCAATTCTGCGAGGGTTTTGCTTATGTCTTTGAAAAATCCGTGACCGGGGACGTATAATCCAGCCGTGATGCGCGGCGGCGACGCGCCAGATCGGCAAAGTTTATTTCTTTATAGACATAACACACCGCCAGCAAGAGCCAGAAATCCGCCGTCCGGATATTCTGGTGCGTCAGCCCGTATAAAAACAATATCCCGATTAAGGAAATTACCAATAAATCATTATGGCGGCCTATATAAAAAAGAAGGCCAAGGAAAAGCAGGCTTCCCAAAAATCCATAAGCAAAAACCAGCGTACCCACACCGGAATGCATTTCAAGAGCGGTAGAAAAATCGGCAAATCTTGAATAACCGCCCTCACCCGCGCCGAAAATCAAAAATTCAGGATATTGAACAATCCGTAAATATCCGCGCCCGGCAACGGAATCGTCCCTTTCCCCCCCAATGTTTTCCAATCGTGACACCGCATTTGCAAGCGGGCCCATGTTTTCGAGCAGATGTTCAAACCGAGAAACCTCAGAGAGGCCATAAATCAAAAAGAGAAAACCCGCAAAGAGTACGACCGCCCGCGTTTTCAAGGTCAGAGCCGGCACAATCACCAGCGTAGCCATCAGCAGGATGTAACAGATCAACCCCGCCTTAGAGAGGGAGAGGAGTTGCAGATATCCCAAAATCAATAACAGGCCTATATCAAGCAGATTAAGGCGGGCCTTGGCCTTCAGCACGATCAGCAACCCGGCAGCCATGAGCGACCAAAAGGCGAGCTGGTTCGGATTAATGAACGTACCAGTCTCCCGAAACCCACGCAAGCTGGGCAAAAATTGAATGACTAGAAACTCCACAATAATTGCGATCACCAGACCGTAATAAAGCGCCCGCCATGTTTTTTGCGGGGAACGGCGCATCAGGGAAATTACCAGAATAAAGAAGCTGGCGTTATAGAGGTAATAAAAGCTGCTTTTGAGGAATGTAAAATCCGGCAGAGCGATGTAGTGGATCATATTGATCAAAAACGTAAACGCACCAAAACCCAGCGCATAGAGAAACACCGGATCGAACCGCGATTGCGCACGCGCAATAAAGGCCAGAAAGTTAATGCCGATCGCCAGCGCAATCACAAAATCTGCAGGCTGCGGCAGCCCGCTGGGGAAGATTAGAAATATGGACGTAACCATGTAGATGAAAATCGCAGCATTGCCAAAATACACAGCCCAAGGTAGCTTTTTAAAGGGCATTTCTGGATTAAAGGAATTCATGTGAGATTACGATGTTGTTGCAAAACAGGTAGAATGGCCATAGCAGGCGTGGCCTTAATGGTTTTTAGTTTAATCGTCTTCCTGGGTTTGCACAATGTCAGTTCACGCATTACGGATCAGGACCGGTATTATATTCAGAAAATTCTGGAGGATGCCGGTTTTAGTGCCTTAAGCTCCCGCGGCGATTTTGACACCGAAATTGCAGCGATTCTGGCCATTCAAAACGCCGCGTTTCATACGGCGCCCGCAACCGGGCTTATCCCCTTAAACACCCCGCGCGAGCCGAAAAATCTCTACGAGGCCGAAGCCGCCTATTGCAGCGACCGGGCGCGGTTTATTGAAAAAGCTCTGCGGCTTTACGGTTTCAAGGCCCGTTTTGCCAGCATTTACGAAAATACACCGGACAAAAATTTTATACAGACGCTTCTGACCAAGGGGCTGGAGGGGGCGCATTCGCATGCCGTGGTGGAGGTGAAAACCACTAAAGGCTGGCTGGTGATTGACACGCGTACGCACTGGATTTCTCTGGATTGGCACAATAATCCGCATGATTTGCGGGAGATCCAGCGCTTTGCCGCAGAGAAAACATGGCCGGAATGGTCCGCTCTTTCAAAAGAACCCATGTTTTTCCTCATGAAAGATCCATTTTACATTCTTTATGGGGTATACTCCCGTCATGGGCGGTTCTACGCGCCCTATACCCCTTATGTTCCCGATATTGATTTCACGCAGCTTTTGAATAATTTCACGCCATGATCGCCGAAAGCCAGCTTACAAAAAAAACCAGTTTTATGGTCTTGCAGGTCTGGCGGGCGCTGGCGGCGTTTATCGTTATGGCCGGGCATGCAAATAACGAGGCGATGAATATCGCCAAAAACACCGATATGTTTTATCCGTTTTCCCGTTACCCCAGTGGGGTGGGCGTTGATATTTTCTTTGTCATCAGCGGCTTTGTGATTGTTTACGCCAGCCGTAATCTGATTGGCCGGGCGGGGCGCTGGCGCGGGTTCATGTGCCGCCGTTTGATCCGTATTGTGCCGCTATACTGGTTTTACACCAGCTTGATGCTGGGCATTGCCTTTATCCTGCCGCAGGTTTTTGATACGGCAAGGCCGGAGTTCTGGCACCTTGTGCAGTCCTATTTCTTTATCCCGCATGTCCGGCCCTTTGGCGATGCGGTGCGGCCCTATCTGGCTTTGGGGTGGTCGCTCAATTACGAGATGTATTTTTATGTGATTTTTGCCGCGCTGATGTGTTTACCGTTAAATCGTATGATGGGTGCGCTTTTGCTGTTTTTGATCTCCAGCGTGCTTATCGGTCTGTCTTTACCGCCGGGGGCGATGCCCTTGAAATTCTGGTTTGATCCTTATGTTCTGGAGTTTTTAAGCGGAGCCTTGCTGGCCTATGTGTTTTTGCGCGGATGGCGTCTACCGAAGGCAGCCTTCTGGCCCATGGTGGCTTTGGGTTTTGGGGGTTTAGTTTATATCGTGATCCCGGAAAGTTATAGCGTTGAAGGGCAATTGCTGCGCTTTTTTATCAGTATTTTATTTGTGGCCGCCGCCGTTTTGCCGCGCGGGGTTGAGGATATGGCTCCGCCAAAAATTCTGGTGGCTTTAGGGGATAGTTCCTATTCGCTCTATCTCTCCCACCCGTTTGCGATGGGGGCGGTGCAACTTGTCTGTATGAAGCTGGGGGCGCCACTGCCGCTTTTTGTTGTGCTGACGATTATTGCCGCTCTGATCGCCGGGCATGTGTCCTATTTGATGATTGAGCGCCCCGTTCAAAAGTTTCTGCTAAACCGTCTGGAGAGAGAGAAATGAATCTGTTCACAAATATGCGCGCCTTGCGGCTGGAGATAACCGGGCCGGAATTTAAGAACTTTGCGCTTTTGTTGCTGGCCAGTATCGCCGTTTTTTTTGTCTTTAAATGCGCCGGATTTTATACCGTTGAGAAGATCAGCAGTGCGTTTTTTCTGATTGTGCTGGGCGTTGCGGCGGCGGGCAGTTTTTTGAAGATGTCCGATTTTGTACTGCCCAGCCGGATTGTGCTGCGGACAATTTTCGGCCTGTTTGGGCTGTATGTTCTGGCGGCCTATCCGACCATGCCGGATGCGGGGCTATCCGCTCTGGATGGCTGGCTTTTGCACTATGGACGTTTCGTAGCCGCAGGGTTTGCGGCGCTGGCTTTACTACGTCCGTCTTTCGGCTTGGTGCTGCTGGCCTATATTTTCTGGTTCAAGGGACAGCTCAGTGCGTTTTTTATCGCCAAGCTGTCCGTGACCGATTATATGCCCTTGATCGAGGTGGCGGCCTTTATTGTGATTGCGCAGATGATCTGGATGGTATTTGCCCGGCTTAAGCTCTATCCACCCGAAGCGCCGCGCGATGAGCGGATTTTAAACACAGGCGAGAAAATTTTCCTCTGCGCCGTGGCGGTCCATATGGCCAATTATTTTTACTCTGCCGTTCAAAAAATCCTGATCGGGGATCACCCGCTGAGCTGGGTTTTAGAAAACCAGACGCAGGTTTTAACCAGTAATGCTCTGGCTTACGGCCAGCTGCCCATAAGTTTCAGTCCGTTTTTAACCGGGCTTTCCTATGACGGATTGGCCTTATTGATTGTTGCGGTTAATTTCGTTTTATTTTTCGGCCAGCTTTTTTCCCTGATTGCCCTGTTGCGCGTGCGCTGGGGGATATGGACGACGCTGTTTTACGATTTAACCCATGTGGTGATTTTTATCACCAGCGGAATCTTTTTTTACAAATGGATTATTCTTAATCTCTCGGTTGTGATGGCGCTGGAGACGCTGAAAAAGCGCGTTGTCAGCCCCGCTATCGGTTTGTTGCTCATGTGTATGGTTGTGAGCGCCCCTGCCGCCTTTTGGGTGGCGCATCTGGGGTGGTGGGACACGCCCCAGACCAATATTGAATATTTCAGCGCGATAACGAAAGATGGCCGGGAAATCAAGGTTCCCAGCAATTATTTCGGCGGATTTTCCATTGCGGTAGGCCAGCAGCGCCTTATTCCGGATAAGACGGAAGGGTTTTTGCCCACCACGACTTACGGTCTGACCCGCGATCAACATATTATGGAGCAAGGTCTGGCCTGTCGTCTGGAAAATGGTGCGGGCGATGTGATTACAACCGTCTTTGCCGACCCGGAAAACAAGATTGAGCCGTTTATCCGCGCCTATCATCAATGGGTTTTAAAGCGGGCCGGGCCAGACGGCCATTGGTCGTTTGATCTTTACCCGCATCATATTTTCTCTTTTCCGTGGGATTTCACAGCATTTAACACCTTGAATTTAAATGATATCGCCACATATCGTTATACGATACAATCGGCATGTGTCCGCATGGAAAAAGGCCGGGCCGTTATAACCGTTACGAAAGAAGGCCATCATGACATCCGCCTCGATACCCCCTGAAGCCGCTATAAACTCCGGCGCTGCGCCGGAGGGGAACTGGATTGTCTATGACGGGGACTGCCCGTTTTGTAAAAATTATATGCGCCTGAACAAGCTAAAAGAAACGATCGGCCCGGTGCGGATTGTGAATGCGCGCAGCGGCGGAGCGGAAGTTGAATATATAAAAACACAGGGGCTTGATCTGGATGAGGGCATGGCCATGTATTATGAAGGGCAGCTTTATCACGGGGGGGACTGCCTGAATATGATGGCGCTGCTCTCCAGCGATTCCGGGGCTTTCAACCGCCTAAGCGCCTGGGTTTTTAGATCAAAAACCCGCGCCCGTGCGTTGTATCCGACCTTGAAATGCGGGCGTAACATGGCCTTGCGGGTCTTAGGACGCTCCAAGATTTCCGGTGAAAAGTTCTAGGCGATCAGATTGCCGTTATCGAGCAGGGTTTGCGCATCCAGAACCTCGCCGGGATTACTGAGCTTGGCGATATAGGACATGCTATACGCATCGCCCGCGCCATCGCGATCGACCGCCACGGAGATATCTCCCTTGGATGCGGGTGCATCGAAGCGGATGAAATCGTTAATATCGCTGACGCCCTCTTCGTAGCCAATCAGAATATCCGTGATGTCCAGAACATCGCCCTGTGCGGTTTTGAAATCGCGGATACGATTGATGGTGCCGTCCATATCCTCGACCGTGAATTTAAAAGTATCCGCCCCTAACTGGCCCCAGAGTGTGTCTTCACCGGCGCCGCCATAGATAATATCATCACCGTCGCCCGCAAAAATCGTGTCTTTTCCGGCATCGCCATAGAGCGTGTCATTGCCCGCATCACCGCTCAGGATATCATCGCCATCGCCGCCATTAAGGATGTCATCGCCCAGCCCGCCATAGAGCGTATCTATGCCGGCATCGCCATAGATCGTGTCGTTGCCGTCCTCACCATATATTTTATCGTCACCATCACCGCCATAGATCGTATCGTGGCCTTCATTGCCGGTAATGATATCATTGCCGGCATCGCCGTAAATCAGGTCATCACCAAGGCCACCATAGATTGAATCATCACCATTACCGCCGTAGATGGTATCATTTCCATCGTTCCCGTAGAGGTAGTCTATCCCGTCATCACCGTGCAGCGTGTCATCGCCCGCATCGCCATAGAGGTAATCGTTACCGATTCCGCCATGGAGCGTGTCATTACCGTCATCACCATGGAGAATGTCATTGCCTTCATCACCATAAAGCGTATCGTTTCCATTGCCGCCGTTCAGGTGGTCGTTTTTATCTCCGCCATAGACAATGTCATCATCATCATCGGCAAAAATCGTATCAGCCCCGCCGCCGCCATAGATAATGTCGTTCCCCGCGCCGGAATTTATTGTGTCATTGCCGTCCTGCGCATAAATAATATCGTTCAGGGCGGTGGTATCAATCATGGAATCGCCAATGCTGGATACGATAATATTGGTGAGAATGGTCAGATTTACGGTCGCGCTGCCTGTGCCGCCCTGCCCATCGAGCGCGGTATAGGTGAAGCTGTCCGGTCCTGTGTAGCCCGGCGCCGGAATATAGGTAAAATCGCCATTGGCCAGAAGCGTTACCGTTCCGCCATTAGCCGTAACAAATGTTTTGGGTTCAACGGAAAGTGCATCGCCCTCAATATCGGTATCAACGCCATGCCCGTTATCGGCCAATACATTGCCCGTTACAATATTATCTGCATGCCCTGTGATTTCATCGTCTTGCGCCGCCGGACCATCATTCACAGCGGCGACATTCAATGTAACTGTCGCGATAGAAATGGCACCATCCGGATCAGACAGGGTATATTCGAAACTATCCGTCCCGTAAAAATTCTCTGCCGGGGTGTAGGTGAAGCTCCCATCCGCTAACAAGACCACCGTCCCGCCATTAGCGGTGGTGACGTTTGCCGGGGTAACGCTCAGGGTATCGCCATCGGCATCGCTGTCTGCGCCTGCGGTATTATCGTTCAGCACGTTGCCGGTGATGACCACATCCTCATGCCCGTTGAAAATATCGTCCCGGGCAACAGGCGCATCATTTACATCCGGCTTTGTGATGGTGATTTCAAGCGTTACATCATCGAAATCCTTATCCCCCAAACCTTTAGAATCTTCAAAACCTATCTTTATGGTTTCGGTTGTATCGTTTTCCTCACGCGTGATTTGCGTGTGATCCTTGCCATCGCTATTTAAGCTATCGCCGCCGCCATGATAAATTTGGCCCTTTATAACGGTTTCCTTGCCCGCATAAGAATGGATAAAACTAACGTCCCTGGCATTATCGTAAATAGTGGCCGGGCGTTCATCACTTTGGCCGTGGTGATAAATAAAGTCGATATCGCCTTGGGTCAGATCAATTTTTTGGAAACTTTTATTGGCTTTATAGCCATCGGCAATGATGAAAATACCAAGACTTTGTGCCCCATCGCCCCCCAAATCAAGATTCAGGCTTGTGCCCGCAGGTGCGCTTTGAGCATTTTCAAAGACAATCTCTACGCCCTCAATCGTACCATCAGCGCCGATCTTATAATACCCGACCGTGTTTTTGGCGCTGGAAGAAGAGCCTGTGAGTTTAAGGCTCGCCTCCGTACTTGTATCCGTATGCCCAAGGGGCGTGCTTTTGGTGTTTATGCTTTTCAATGTCCTGCCTTTTATTTTTTTATATCTATAGCTATTTTAAAGCTATAATTATTAACATAATGATAATATTGGCGGGCTTGATTTCCCTTCTAGGCAATGATATCGCCTGAATTGTACAGAGTCTGTGCGTCCAGCAAGGCTCCACCGGTGTTTATTTTTGCGATATATTCCAGATTAAAGACCCCGGCGGTACCGTCCCGGTCGATCCCCATAACCACTTCGCCCTTGGCATTGGGCGCGGTGAAGGTCAGGAAGTCACTGATATTGCTCACCCCGATTGTAAACCCGCTGAGCAGGTTGGACAAGTCGAGTTTATCGCCTTCGGCCGCGTTGAAATCCTTGATATAATCATAATTGCCATCCAGATCCGCCGCGCGGAAAACAAATGTATCAGCGCCGGCGCCGCCCCAGATCAAATCTACGCCGAGGCCGCCATAGAGCGTGTCATTTCCATCGCCGCCATAAAGGCGATCATTGCCAGCATCGCCATAGAGCGTGTCATTCCCGGAATCGCCACTTAGAATATCATTACCGTTTCCACCATAGAGCGTGTCATTATCCGCCCCGCCATAGGCAAGATCATCGTCATCCCCGCCATAGATAATGTCGTCCCCGGCTTCGCCATAGAGGGTATCACTCCCGGCCTCACCGTATAATGTGTCATTACCCGCATCGCCGCTCATGATATCATTGCCCGTGCCGCCCCAGAGCGTATCATTACCCCAGCCGCCATAAAGCGTATCATTACCCGCATCGCCGTAAAGCGTGTCGTTATCCGCATCGCCAAACAAGACATCATCCCCGTCATCGCCATGCATGATATCGTCACCTGCGTCGCCGCGCATAACATCATTATCCGCGCCGCCGTTTATGGTGTCGTTACCCGTGCCGCCATACAGAGAATCTCTGCCTGCGCCGCCGTTGAGCGTGTCCGCGCCGTCGCCGCCATAAATTGCATCATCGCCCGCATCGCCGTTAATGATGTCATCACCGCTTTCGCCATAGAGATAGTCATTACCATCACCACCGCTAATCGTATCATTATCCGCGCCGCCGTAAATTGCATCAATACCGGCATCGCCATAGAGAAGATCAGCGCCAGCATTGCCGTATATGTAATCATTACCATCATCACCATGGATGGTATCAGCACCATCATCCCCGCCCAGAATGTCGTTATCAGCGCCACCATTGATCGTATCATCACCGGTGCCGCCGTAGATTTTATCAATACCGGCATTACCATTCAGGATGTCGTTCCCGGCATCGCCAAAAATGCGGTCATTGCCGATACCGCCAGACACGATATCTATGCCGTTACCGCCATAGATATCATCATTGCCATCGCCGCCATTAAGGATGTCATCCCCGTCCCCGCCGGAGAGGACATCATCGCCCGCATCGCCGTTTAGCGTATCATTTCCATCCTGGCCGTACAGGCGATCATTGCCAGCGCCCGCGGACATGACATCATCCCCCAAGCCACCATAGAGCGTGTCGTTCCCCACTACGCCGGTGATGGTTAGCGTATCATTGCCCGCTTTGCCATCGAATATGACCGCAAAATTAGCATGCGTCCCGGTCAGGGTCATGGAGTCGTCACCCGCAAGGCCATAGAGTGTTATGCTGCCGGGGGCATTGGCATTGGTTATATTAATGTCCAGATTGGTGGTTGTTCTGGTGAATGTAGCGATATTGCCCGTGGCGCCGCTGTAGCCCAGCTCCGCCGCCGTGAGCGTATCGGACCCCAGCGCAGTCGATTGATAATAATATTTTGCTGCCCCCTCCCGGAAGAACATTGTGTAGGTTTCCGGCTCATAAGCCTGAGCCTCTACCTCCGCGAAGGTATAGGACGTGCCGTTAAACAGGAAGTTTTCAATATTTGTTACCGTATCGGTCCAGCTTTGCGCGATGTGCTGGAGCGTCAGGGTGACAGAATCCACTAACGATACCAAAAAAGCGCTGATGTCGAAGGCATAAACAGCCGTATCCGTGCCGCCCTCGCCGTTCAGGGTGTCGTTGCCTGTGCTGGCATAGAAGGTATCGTTGCCCAGCCCGCCGCGCAGGATGTTATTGGTCGTATTGCCCGTAAGGCTGTCGTTCCCGGAACCACCAATGGCGTTTTCAATCACCGCGCCAAAGGCAATGACGATATTATTGGTCATGTAGCCCGCGCTGGTGAAAGCGCCCTCGACCAGCGTTATGACCTGATTTGTAGAATAGCCAGACAGGTCGAGCGTGTCGTTCCCCGCACCATCCCAGATGGCAAAAGGCGCGCTGGAGACGCTGAGGTCGTATTGCGTATAGCCCGCATTGCTATTAAAGCCGTAAACAGTGTCCCCGGCTCTGGTGGAATTGTTAACGCCGTAAATCTGTTGCAGAGCCATAATGTCATAGAGCATCGGCGTGGCCGCGTATTGCCAGACGCCGCTTTGTGCCCAGTGATCCGTCCCCAGCAGATTGGCATTGTTATAGGACATAATGGAATACTGGCGGTTGTCATTGAGATAGGCCACTTGCGTATCATAATTGACGTTGCCGTTGTAATTGCCCTGATGCCCCAGACCGAGCGAATGGCCGATCTCATGCAAGATTGTCTGCACGCCGTATTTGCCGATGGTGGTCAGATCTGACCAGCTGCCGGTATCCGTATCAATGGAAAGCGTATTG
Source organism: Alphaproteobacteria bacterium (assembly GCA_020848095.1). GTDB lineage: Bacteria > Pseudomonadota > Alphaproteobacteria > Micavibrionales > Micavibrionaceae > JADLAT01. Next base: position 37,105 of record JADLAT010000023.1, read on the forward strand.
GAGGCGATATTACCGCTGCCGCTGTAATAGCTGGAACCGGAATAGGCTCCACCATCGCTGCCTTCAACAATATTGATGTTACCGCCGCTGCTGACTTCCGAGAACTGAATGTCCGCGACATCCGCCCAGAGGTTAAAGGCCATTCTGAAGCTGTCTTTTTCAGCGTTTGTATAGCCGCTGCCGAAGCTGAAGGTTACTGTATCTTGCGCCCATTGACGCGTATTGGCCGAGCCACCCGCATATTGCCAATAGCCGGTTACGAGTTGGTCCACCATTTGCTGGGTCGTGCCGTAGGTCGAGGGCGCGGCGGCGGGATCATCGTAATAAAGCCCCTGTTGCACGCCGAAGAGGGGGTCTGTGTGGTTACTGCCGGAGCACGCCGGACAGCCGCAGGCAGAATCGTGCCCCATCTCTTGTGTTGAATCGTCACTCATATAAAAACATCCCCGCCTATTATTTTTTATTTAAAAACTACCCCAGTCCTTTTAGTTTAGAGGGTAAGTCTTGATATCGCTTTAAAATTGCCTACAATTTTATGTATCTCCTGATTCTTTTAGCGTATTGTTTTTAATATGAAATATTCCCTTACCTCCTTCCGGGCCTTTTTAATTTTTGTGCTTTCGGGCTTTATTTTCTGTTTTTTATTGATGGTGGGATTTAATGCGGCCCTTGACCCGCTGCATGTTTTGCGCGCGCCGGCGGCGCAGGATTATTACGATACGGAAAGCCGTTTTGGCATGCCGGGACTTGTTCTCCATAATCAAGCCCCGGATGCGGTTGTGGGAACCTCCATCGTTCAGGATTTTGATGAGGTGTTTTACAAACACGAGACTGGCCGAGCGCTTTCGCGTTACCTTCTGACAGGGGGGACGGCCTATGAACAGCGCCGCATGATTGAAACGCTTTTGCGCGCCGAAACGCCGCCAGAGCTTATAATATGGGGCGTTGCGCCCACATCGTTTTTTGCGCCCGGTCTTGAGAGCATCCGCTGGGACCAGTTTCCGGAGCATCTTTACACACAACAGCCCTCGCCCCTGCGCTATGTAGCTTCGTTTCAAACTTTTTACCGGCTTTTGCGGCAGATTCCGGCGCGCCTGCGTGGGAACAGCCAAAGCCCGGAGCAGCGCTTCAAAAGCACCCATGAGGACGCCGCAGGGGATGCCCAGAATGGCAGCCGGATTTACAAAACCTATTGCGGCGCGCAGATGGGCCGGCGGCTGGCGCGGCTGGGGGCGTATGATTACAGCCTGATGCACGCGCAGCTGGAGCAAAATTTGCGTCCTATTCTCGAAAACCACCCGGAAATCGCCTTTACGCTGTTTTTACCGCCCTATTCTCTGGTGCAGTTTGCCGAATTTGAAAAAGCGGGTGTTCTGGATGAGGTTCTCCGGTTTCGCACGCTGCTGGCCGCGCTTGTGAAGGATTATCCCCATGCCGCGCTTTATGATTTCGGCAGCGATATTCCCATGATTTCCAATCTGGGCGATTATCACGATGGCGTTCACTATGGCTCCGCCACGATGCAAGCGATGATCGCAGCCATGCAGGATAAGCGCGGGTGGGTGGAAAACGGGAATATAAAAGTGCAGAATGAGCGTCTGCGCCGTGCCGTACAACAAGGCAGCCCGCAAATATGGCATGATGCCGAGGATTATTGCCGGGCGGCGGGGTTAGAAATTAAAATATAGAAATTCGGCCTGCACGAATTGCATAAGCAGCAGGCATAGGAATAAAAGGCCGCCCAAGGCCAGCCCCTGCACCGCGGAGGGGCGCCATCGTCCTATAACGGGAATTTGGCGCAAACATCCCCGGCCCCGCAGCCATTGATGGACATTGGGCATAAACAGCGCGATGAACAACCCCGCCCCCGCAATGGCGAAGCCGGGTACAATCTGTCCCCCCGTGCCCGCCAGAGAGGGCGAGAGCATGGAATGCCAAAGGGAGAACGCCGATTCCAGGCTTTGCGCCCGAAACAAAGCCCAGGCAAACACCACGGCGATAAAGGTTATGAGCCATGAAACGCCGCGCGGCATTGCCAGCCCCGTCCACCGCCAGAGGTAATTAAGGCATAAAAACAGGCCATGCAGCCCGCCCCAGAGGATAAAAGTCCAGCCCGCGCCATGCCACAGCCCGCCGATCAGCATAGTCAGCATTAAATTGAGGTAGCGCCGTGCGCCGCCTTTGCGGTTGCCGCCCAGCGGAATATAGACGTAATCGCGCAAAAACCGGGAAAGCGTCATGTGCCAGCGCCGCCAGAAATCAATGATATTCAAGGCTTTATACGGCGAGAAGAAATTAAGCGGCAGACGGATGCCAAAAAGCAGGCCCAGACCGATGGCCATATCCGAATAGGCGGAGAAATCAAAATAAAGCTGCAACGTATAGGACAGCGCCGCCAGCCAGCTCTGAGAAAAGCTTAGAGGCGCGCTCAGGCTTTGTTCGAATAAAGGCGCGGCCACCATGCCCAGCGGATCGGCAAGCAGCGTTTTTTTAGCCAATCCCAGAATAAAACAGGCCGCCCCCAGCGCCACCCAGCGGGAATTGGCTGCGCGGGCGAAATTTTTGAGCTGGGGCAGGATTTCCTTTTGATGCACAATCGGCCCGGCGATCAATTGCGGAAAGAAGCTGACAAACAAGGCGTATTCGCGCAAAGGGGGGGAGGCGACCTTGCGCTGATACCGGTCCACCAGATAAGCAATTTGCTGAAAAGTAAAAAACGATATGCCCAGCGGCAAAAGCGGACTGGCGAAATCGAAGCTTTTTTCAATCTGGGTGGCAGAAAAAATCTGGGACAGGGCAAACCAGAAATATTTGTAATAGCCGATCAGCCCCAGATTAAAGGCCAGCCCGGCGAGCAGCCAGATTTTAGCATATTTTTTACCAATGAGAACACCAACCCCGTAATTTACCATGATCGAAATCAGCAGCAAAAGGAGGTAAAGCGGGTTCCACCAGCTATAGAAAAAGAGCGAAGCCAGCGTCAGCCAGTAAACCCGGGCGCGCACAGATAAAGAAGGCAGCGCATAAAACCCCAGCAGGACGACCGGCAGGAATGCAAAGATAAAAATATAGGAATTAAACAGCATGTTTCAAAAGCGGCGTCTCTTCGGGCGCAGATTTGCGGGCGGCAGCAAAATTGGCAAAGCTTTTCCAAAATTCATAGCGCACCGGCATAAGCCGCTCGGATGTATAGAATTTTGATTTTTCAAAATTGCGGATAGCTTCCTGTTTTCGCCATTCTTTATTGGAGAGCATTTTATCAATCCCCCGCCACAAAGTCGTGGCATCGCCGGGTTTATGGAGACAATCGGGAGAGAGCAGCTCCGGGATACCGCCCGCCGTTGAACCCAGAACGGGACAACCCATGCTCATGGCTTCGATGGTGGCGCGCGGGACACCCTCTTGAAAGCTGGGCTGGATATAAAGATCTATATCCTTGAGCCAGTCTAAAACGCCCGCGCCCGATTGAATGACCCCTTCGAAGGACACAAGATGATCCACCCCCATAGAACGCGCCAAAGCCCGGTATTTTTCCGGCCTGCCGGGCCCAAGTATCTTAAATACGAAACGTCCCGGATTGTTATTTTCTATGCGGCGAAGTGCCTCAAAAGCAATATGAATGCCTTTAAGTTTATTCCCCAGTGTTCCGATCAACCCGATCACCAGCATTTCATTATCTTCCGCCGCCTCTATAGATTGCAGGCGTTTTTCAAGAATTTGAGGATCGGGCGCGGGGATGCGGACGTTGGAGGCCACCGCCGTATGTCCGTGGGTTTTATAGCGCCCTTGCAGAAAATTCTGGCTTACATATAAAACGTAATCCGCGTGTGCGGTTATGACTTTATCCCGCAGATACCGGATGGGGGCATAGATTTTCCCATAGGGGCTGCCGTGGTTCCAGGTACTGTCCCACGCGCAGGCCGACATTTCCATGGCAATTGGTTTTTTCATAGCTCTGGCATGTTTGTAGGCCAGCCAGCCCAGATCGCTCACCGCGCGGATAACAACAGCATCTGATTCAGCGACCAGTTTTTTTAAGGCCCGGTCCACGTTTTTTCGATTTTTCAACAGCCCGCAGATCGAGTTAATGTTCGGCATAAGCTCAAAATCCACCTCCGGTCCGGAGCTGACGTTAAGCTTTTGTAAATCATGGTTTTTATTTAAAATTGCGCCCCGCCCGAGGATGGTCACATCCGAAAACGCCCTGATATAAGGTTCGTAATAAGAATAGGGGAACTGGCCCTGTGAATAGACCGTACCCAATTCAGATTGGAAATAAACGTTATCGTGGCAATAAAGGAGTTTCATAATTAAAAATTCTTGGAATAATAAAATATCATACGTCACACAGGATATTTCACAAAACGTATTAAGTATATCAATAACTTGATTTATTTACATGCGCGAGCGTATCGCCATAAAACTTTCCTTTTAAAAGGAACCTGATATGCCTGAAACTCAGGCTGCGCCATTATTTTTCCCGTTTCCGTTTTCATCCCTTTCCATCACGATCATGAATTCATCCTCTTTGGGTTTGGCGCGTAAATTGGTATCTTGAGAATAAAAAGAGACGAGCCCGGCTTTGGAAATTACGCCCACAAGCATGCGGTTTTCATTTTCCTCCGGCACCAGCAAAGGCGCTTCTTTTTCAGGCTTGCCCACGCGCGTAGTGCGAAAACGCCAGTTTTCATGGTATTTTGACCATATCTTATGAAGCGTTGTTTCAGTGGATATAAAGGATTTCCCCTGAATGGCCGTTGATATTTTGCGGCGCTCCGACATTTCCGTATTGTCTGGGCTGATGCGGAAAACACGCTCTGTGCCATATTCATAGCCGAATTTTTCGCAAATAAGCGCGTTATAGGCCGGATTCGGGGTGGCGGCCAGAAGCGTGTTATATTTGCTGAACTCCAGCGCAAATTCAGTTTCATCCGACAGCAATTCCCCGTAATAAACCGGAATATCGGCCAGACGGGCCTTACCCAACGTGCTCCAGTCATTATCAACGAGCATGACGGGAACCCCTCTGGTTTTGAGCGTTTCCGCCAGTTGGATCGACCAAGGGTAAGCCCCGGCGATGATGACGCCGTTTGTTTCCTCAGAGGTTAGTTTTAAGCGCCGCGCCAAGGGTTTTATCGTCAGGCTGTGCAAGACCACGGTGATAATCACCACGGCAAAGGCGATCGGCAGAATTTTATCACCGCCCTCGAAACCAGCCTCGGTCAAACGCGGCCCCAAAACCCCGGCCATGGCGGCACAAACCACGCCGCGCGGTGCGATAAATCCGGCCAGAAGGATTTCCTGACGCGTCATATGCGTACCAAGAGAGCAAATCAAGAACGTCAAAGGCCGAATAACAAATAAAAGCGCGGCAATGAACAGGAAACCCTGCCAGTTCAGCTTCAGCAGTACAGAGGCGTCAAGATCCGCCGTCAGTAAGATAAACACGCCCGATACCAGCATAAGCGTGATGGTTTCCTTGAAGCGTTTAATCTCCTCCAGGCTGGCGGTGTGGATATTGGATAAGGTGATGCCCAAAATGGTCACCGCGATCAGGCCGGATTCATGAAGCAAAAGGTTACAGCCGAAGAAGAGGGTCAGCACCATGCTGAACAAAAAGGGCGTTTTAAGATATTCGGGCATATGGCCGCGCTCGAAAATACGCTTAACGAGATGGGCCAGTGCGAAGCTTACAAGGGAAATCGCCAGCAGGGTCAGGCCATGCTCCACAAAGAACGCTGTCCCGGCATGTCCGTCACGAGCAGCCACGAAATATTCATAGGATAAGATGGCAAAGATAACACCCAAAGGGTCGTTGACGATTCCCTCCCATTTCAGGACCGTCCCCACGCGCGGATTAAGGCGGGACTGGCGCAGAAGCGGCATAATCACGGTTGGCCCGGTAACCACCAGCATTCCGCCCAGCGTGATGGCCACCGGCCACTCCAGACCGGCGATGTAATGCGCAGCCGCACTGATGAGAATCCAGCCAATCGGCCCGCCCAGCAGCAGCACATGCCGAACGGCCCGGCGCGTTTCGCGCAATTCCTTTAAATGGAGCTGGAGACTGCCCTCAAAGAGGATAATCGCCACCGCCGCCGAAATGGCCGGACTTAAAAGCTCGCCCATCAACAAATCAGGTTTGACCAAACCGCTCACTGGGCCAAGGATAAACCCCAGCCCCAGAAGGAAGATGATAGCGGGGATGTGAAAACGCCATGCGGTCCACTGCGCCGCAATGCTGGCCACCGCGATGATAACAATCTGAATGGATAGAAATTCGGTCATACTGTGCTCTTTCTATCTTGATGGGCCGGCCACGCTTAAAAATCCCAGAACATCGGGATAACAAGCATGGTAACAAGCCACATAATCAGGTTCATGGGAATACCGATTTTAAGGAAGTCCTTGAATTTATACCCCCCCGCCGCATACACAAACGTATTGGTTTGATAGCCGATGGGCGTTGCAAAACTGGCCGAGGCCCCAAACATGACCGCCACGACAAAGGGCCGTGCATCAAGGCCAAGCGTTGTGGCCAGCCCTATCACGATCGGCGTCATGACGATAGCCACGGCATTGTTGGTGACCACTTCTGTCAAGAGAGAGGTCAGAAAATAGACGATCGCCAAAATGGCGAGCGGGCCAAGGGGCTCTGCAAAGCCTACGGTTGCGCTGACCACCAGCTCCATGGCGCCAGTGTTTTCCATAGCTGTTCCAATACCCAGCATCCCGAAAATCAGTAATAAAATGCGCCAGTCAATTGTCCGGTAGGCCCGCTCCGCCGTCACGCACCCGGTTAGGATAACGGTAATCGCCCCGATAAAGGACAGACCCGCAATCGGCATGATGTTCAAGGTGCTGAGCGCCACCACTACGAAAATAGTGGCAATAGCAATGGGCGCACGGTGGGTATCGAGCTCCCGCTGGCGCATTTGTGAGGCATTCAGGATTTGCTCCGTCTCAAAAAGCTTGGTCAGCTCGTCCTCCGGCCCCTCCAGAATGAGCGTGTCATTTTCGCGCAGAACCGTATTGCCGATATTGCCCGTAATATTTCTGTCCTTACGATGCACCCCCATGACGAAACACCCATACCGGCGGCGAAACCGCAAGTCGCGAATCCGTTTTCCCGTCATATCCGAGCCGGGTGCCAGCACCCCCTCTACAACGATAACGGGGCGCGGCGGCAGAGATTCAGAGAAATGCGCCGCCTCTGGGTCGAAAGCCACGCCGATATGCTGTTTCAGCTCGATCAGCTCCCCGCGCTCGGCCTTAAAAACGAGCCTGTCCCCCGCTTCCAGAGGTATATCGCGCAAAGGGGAAAGTGGCCGGGGCTTGATGTGTTCCTGTTGATCGAGCGCGGGACGCAGGCTGGACATCAAGGCAGAGAGCGCCTCATTCATGCCGAGGCGATTACCGCGCTCTTTTCGGATAAGGTCAATGATCTCATACCCTTCGCGCTCGGTGAATTGCACCTCGTTCAGGGTTTTACCGATCAGCGGGGAATGCATGGTAATCACCGCCTCGGCAACGAAGCGTTTGCGCAGAGAGGGATCATCAATTTCATCTCTGGGTGGCATGCGTTCGGGCAGTAAAAATCTTCCGGCGAAGCTCATATAAAGCGTTCCTGCCGCTACCAGAAAAAGCCCCGGCAGGGTGATTTCAAACATGGTAAAAGCCGGTTGCCCGTATTTTTGCGCCAGCCCGTCCACCAAAATATTGGTGGATGTCCCGATCAAGGTACACGTTCCCCCCATAATGGCCGCGTAGGAAAGCGGAATCAGGTATTTTGAGGGATAGTGTTTAAGCTTTTGCGCCAACGTGATCACCACGGGCGTTAAAATAATCACCACAGGTGTGTTGTTCATGAAGGCCGAGACCAGAACGACAATCGCCATGAGCGCGGCGATGCCCTGAATATCGCTTTTACCGGAAAGGCGCAGCAAAAAACGCCCCATAGCATCCACAACACCGGTTCGGTCAAGGGCGGCGCTTATCACGAACATGCAGGCAATGGTGATGGGGGCGCTGTTGGAGAAAACGCCCAAAAGGTCATCCGTACTCAGTGCGCCGCTCACCAGCAAAGCGCAAACGCCGGTCAGGGCAATGATATGCGGGCCTATTTTTTCCCGCATAAAGGCGATAAATACACCCGTCAGCACCAGGAAAGTGAAAATGAGATTAAAATTTTCGAGCATGCCCGCCTGATGCCTTCTTGTGCAACATATTGATATTTATATATTTTATGCCCGAACGCGGAACACAATCCTCTTTTTAGCATATTTAGAACCACTTGGCAGCACAATCCGTATTTTGCGCGTTATATTGACATAATTTTTTTGAGTTGTGTTCCGGTTTTATAGAAAAAGCCCGCAAATCAATGCGGGCTTTCTTAATCAAGTAAATAGATAGATCAAGATAATAATGGGGATCGGCACCCCAACAAGCCATAGCAATATACCCTTCATGCTTTACCTCGCATCCACGTTATCATCAATTTCATCGCCGATTTCCTCGAATGTCTCGCTGATCCCGTCTGCGATTTTTTCGCCGGGCGATTTCTGACTTTCTTGATATCGCAAGGTCAACACGCCCAGAATACCAACCAAAATCACAACGATAACAATCAATAAGCCTTTGTTACTCATTGTATTTCTCCTTTAATTTAACGGGCGGCGTCCTGAATGGATTCGCCGGCATTCTCAACATCCTGACCGGCACCATTGAGCGTGTTACAGGCGCTCAGCCCAAAACCTGCCAGAAGTATTGCCGTAAGGCTTAAAAAACGTATTTTATTCAACATGATATTTTCCCTTCGTTTATTTATGATTTACTGTTAATTGCCTTCAGAAAAATTTCTTTCGATAGCTTTCCTTACAGAAACTTTTCTCCGGCTATGTAGCCTGATAATGCTGATATCAAGATTGCTGCCTCCGGCTGTTGTTTGATCTGGCCGGAAACCTCCTCTTCCGCAGCGCCCAAAATTTGCACTAGAGTTTCGGAAATTTCTTTTTTGATCTGCGCGATTTTAGAACGCTTTAAATTCAAGATCGCCAACACACCCAGGACGCAAAACCCCGCCAGCAAGAGGCATAACAAGCCCGTGAACAGCATGGCCGTGTCCTGTGAGTAGAGCTGCGCCAGTCTTAAATTAGCGGCATAAATCAAGAAGCCGAATCCCAGAACCAGCAAAACACCGGAAACCCCTAACAGGGCTCCTTCTGCTTTGCCCGGTCCTGTGAAACGTGATCTATTACCGATCAGACGATCCGCAAGTGCGAGCTCGGCGGCGGCAACAAGAGCCTTCATGGCCTATCTCCGCCCCAGCAGCATGCTGGCCAGCAGACCCACGCCGAAAGCAATGGCGACGGATTGCAGCGGATTTTGCTTGACCTGCGCCTGTATTTTTCCAAGCTGGGAAGACGCCGTCTCTTTAAGGGCCTGTGATTGCTCCTGCACATTCTCGACCACCCGGTTGAGCTGCTCTTTTCCATCTGATGCGACATGCCCGGCAAGTTTACCGGCATCATTTTTCAAAGAAGACAAATCATCCCGAATATCGTTGATTTCTGGGTAGGCGGATTTGGTTTTATCTATGGATTTTACTGACATGTTAAACATCCTCTCAAGTTGACTATGAAAGGCTAACAAATCTTAAGTAAAAAAGTTCCGTTGCTGTTTTCCAGCCCCTCAGGAGAGATTTCAGGCCGCTTTTCTCTTGTGGCGGAGATGCTTGAATATTTCCGCTTTGAGATCATCCTCGACCAAAGGTTTGGGCAAATAAACGTCCATGCCGCACTCAATACATTTTTCCTTATCGCCTACTTGTGCGTGAGCCGTCATGCCGATAATGGGTGTATGCTCAAGGTTACCTTCCTTTTCCATGCGCCGGATTTGTTGCGTTGCAGTAAATCCATCCATCTCCGGCATTTGAACATCCATTAAAACAACATTGTATTGATTTTTTTGCCAAAGCTCGAGAGCTTCCACCCCGGTCCTGGCTACATCGTAATCCAGACCCATATCTTCCAGAATATACCCTATGACCACGATATTGCCTTCGTAATCCTCTACCAGGAGCACCTTCTTTTCCGTGCCCAGCAAGCTGTAGGCCGGCTCTTCCGTTTCCTGATCTCTGGCGAGGGTTGTCGTGCGCCCACCTTTTAAAGTTTTGGCTTTTAAGGGCAGCAACACCGTAAAAGTGGAGCCATTACCGGTCTCACTGGAAAGGAATATGTCCCCGCCCATCAGGCGCGCAAGGTTTCTGGATATGGAAAGACCAAGGCCCGTGCCGCCATATTTGCGGGATACGGAGCTGTTGGCCTGTTTGAAACGCTCGAAGATAAGATCGAAATTCTCCGAACTGATACCAATTCCCGTATCGGCGATCTCGATCAGCATGAAATCCTGATCTTCGCGCTGCTCAAAATCAGCTTTAATTGTTACGCCACCCGTATCCGTGAATTTTATCGCATTTCCTATGAGATTAATAAGAATCTGGCGCAGACGTATTTTATCACTATAGAGCTCCGTACCCTCAACCGCTTCATAATCAAATACGAAGCTGATCCCTTTTTCGGAAGCCCGCAGCGCCATAATGCTGATGATGCCTTCGAACATATCCACCAGATTGAAATGCTCTTCCTTCAATTCCAGATCACCGCTTTCGATTTTTGAGAAATCAAGAATGTCGTTTACAAGATCCTTTAGGGATGACGAACTGGCTTTCAAAGACTGGACAAGCTGTTTTTGCTTGCTGTCCAGATTGGATTGTCTGCGCTCCATAATTTCTGCGATGCCGCTGATGGCGGTCAGGGGGGTTCTGATTTCATGGCTCATATGGGCCAGAAAATCTGTTTTGGCACGGTTGGCATCCTCGGCCTGACGCTTTTCTTTCTCCAGTTTTTCCTGCTCCAGCTTCAGATAGGAAATATCGGTGTGCGCACCGACCATGCGTTTAGCCTTGCCCTTTTTATCGTAAGAAGCCTTGGCGCGCGCCTGTATCCATACCCAGCGCCCATAGGCGTTTTTCATTCGAAATTCCTGTATATACTCCGAAAGCTTGCCCTCGAGATACAGGTCCATATTTCTCCAAAGGCGCTCTGAATCCTCCGGATGCACCATTTCTTTATAATCCTCAAGCGTGCCTATGCCGACCTTGCGTTCGTAGCCCAGCATTTCAAAGAAGCGCTGGGAATAAAAAATCTGGTTGTTTGCAATATCCCAATCAAAGATCCCGTCCTGCGTGCCTTCAATGGCCATTGCAAAACGATCCTCTGTGCTTTTAAGAGCAAGCTCTACGGCATTACGCTTTCTTTGGGCATAAAAGAGGTAGCCGTTAAGCAGCAATAGCATTGAGGTGCCGACGATGAGACTTATTAAAACTGTGTATTTATATCTTCTTTTATTTTTATTCGCTTCCGCCATACGCGCATCAAGCAGCCCATGTTCTTCGGCCAGAAAAGAGGAATTTATCCGGATGATATTCTTACGGAGTTTATCTATGATCTCCACTTCGTTGAGCACCGCATCGCTAGGGGCAACATCAATTTTTAGCGTTCTTTCCTCAAGCTTTCGGATGAGATTGCTCAAATGATTACGGATTTCATGCAGGCGGCTTTGCTGCGCTTCATTGTCTTTTGTTAAATCGGAAAGCGTCGCAATATTTTCCGAAATATGCGCTTTTTTGGTTTCATACTCCTGCAGGAAATCCTTGTCATCGGTGATAAGGTAGGCGCGTTGCGCCGCCAGGATACTCTCGACATGATTTGATATTCGCTCTCCTGAAACGATCACCTCATAGGTGTGGGCGACGCTCTGCTCTGTTTTTTGAAGAATGTCCCCCCCATACAGGAGTACATAACTTAAAACCCCGGCGGCACCCGTCAGGATAATGGCGAAAATCAGATAATTGCGAAGAAAAATTTTATCCATTTTTTCCTAAAAACCGTTGCTTTTTTGTTTATCGTTTCTGGTCAAAAGCGTTTTAAAAAATTCATCACGTGGAACATTAGAGAAAAATGAAATAAAAGGCCACAAAAAAGCGCCCCCCATATATCTTAAGGGACGCTTTTCATCGAAATGGCGAATAATCTTTACACGGGCGGCGTGCGTCCGCGCAGAGCATGCACGGCAGCAGCCACGATAAACAGTACAAGAAACACCACAAAAATAATCTGCGCGATTTCCACGGATACAGCCGCTACGCCACCGAATCCGAGAACCCCGGCGATCAAAGCGACGACTAAAAATGTTAAAGCCCATCCAAGCATTATCTTAACTCCCTTTTATCTAAAACATGGAAGCAAGAAATTCCCGCTTCACCAGACAAACATTTTACGGATAAAGAAGTTCCTCCGGAATGCTCAATACGATGGACGCCCTCTTACGATTCGTATCCCTGTAATAACGCATGGAACTTTTATTGTCCGTATCTGTTTGTCCCGATATAGATGACTGGCTGTTGCTTCGATGCCTAAGTGATGTCCGGTTTTACTTTTAAACTAAGATCAGGGCACCCAATAATTAAATTATAATTTGAGAAGGACACTATTATTATGAAACATTCAAAATTTCTCGTTCTAACAACGATTGTGGCCGCAGGGGCCGCTTTGACCTCTATCTCTTCCCGCGCAGCGGAGCCTATGGCCCTCACAACGCATCATCTGATTGCGCATGAGGATTATGCGGATCTTATTACGCAGAAGCAGGGGCTGGAGCTCCATAGATATCTTAATTATGAGCACCGCGAGCCTTGCCAGAATTACCGTGAGGTCCCGCAGGGCTTTTACCGCGAGGATTGCGATCTGAAGTACCGCTATCCCCGTGAGCCTGTGCCCGTTGCCAGTAATCTGGCTGTGAGCGATGTCATCACTTCCTATGAAATTCATTTTGCCTTTGACAGCACCGCAATTGACCCGCTGGGGGCCGCCACGGTGGAACGGATCGCCGATGAAATCGAGAAATATCACCCACGGGAAGTGACTGTGGCCGGTCACACTGACAAGGCCGGATCGAACGCCTATAACGAGGATCTTTCAAAAAGACGCGCGCAGGCTATCTCGAACGCTCTGAATGACAGAGGTGTTCCTAACCGCATCCTGACCAAGGAAGCTTTTGGTGAGGAAGCGCCCGCGGTCAATACCAAAGATGGTGTTCCCTTACGCGAAAATCGCCGGGTTGTTGTTGAATTCCGCAAATAATCCGATTGAAAAGGAAGGGGCAACCCTTCCTTTTCTTTTTCTGCGGCACCTGTGATTATATTTTTCAATATGTTATAAGGGCCCATGAGCCAGAAGATAAAAAATCAGAAACTTTTTTTAAGAAACGCGACCCTTAAGGATGTAGCCGGCATCTGCGCTCTTAGCAATAAAGTGTATGAGAAGAAAAATGCCCTTTCCGAAAAAATGGTCCGCAGCCATATCACAACCTTTCCGCAGGGCCAGTTTATCGCTTTATTCGAAGATAAAATTGTGGGGCATGCCGCCACCTTTATTATTGATGAAAAAACTGCTTTAAAGTCCCATTCCTGGAAAGAGATTACCGGAAACGGCTATGCGACCCGTCATGATCCCGATGGCGATGTTCTGTACGGTATGGAAGTATGTGTTGACCCGGAAATGCGGGGAACGCGTATAGGACAGCGCCTTTACAATATGCGCAAAAAACTTTGTGTTGATCAAAAACTTAAAGGCATCGTTTTTGCCGGACGCATCCCCAATTACGCAAAACAGGCTGCCAAAGGCGTATCCGCCGAGCAATACGTGGAAGCAGTGCAGGCTAAAAAGCTGCGTGATCCTGTTTTAGGGTTTCAGATGCGCAATGGTTTTGAGCCTATCGGCATTATTGAGAATTATTTGCCGGTTGATAAGGAATCAATGGGCTATGCGGTGCATATGGCCTGGCGCAATGCGCTGAATACTGAAGATAAAACGAAACAGCAACGGGGACGGCGCAAGGGCTCAGTCAGGGTTTCGTGCGTACAGTTTCAGGTACGAAAAGTAAAATCCTTTGAAAATTTCATCAGTCAGGTCGAATATTTCGTGGATATCGCTTCGGATTATCGTGCTGATTTTGTCGTGTTTCCGGAACTTTACACGCTGGCCCTGCTCTCGGCAGAAAACAAGAAGCACACGCCCGAGGAAGCCATGCGGGATATGACCTCCTATACCGACCGTTACGTTAAGGCCATGACGGAAATGGCCATGTCCTATAACATCAATATTATCGGGGGTTCTCACCCTACGCTGGTCGGGGATGATCTTAAAAACATCAGCTATATTTTCCTGCGCGGCGGCGAGGTTCATCAACAGGCGAAAATTCACCCCACCCCCAATGAAAGATATTGGTGGAATATGAAGGGGGATGACAATGTGAATGTCATTCAAACCGATTGCGGCCCGATTGGTGTGCTGATCTGTTACGATTCCGAGTTTCCGGAACTCTCAAGACATCTGGCGGATCAGGGCGCCCTCTTGCTGTTCGTACCTTTCTGCACGGATGAACGCCAGGGGTATCTGCGGGTTCAATACTGCTCTCAGGCGCGCGCAATTGAAAACCAGATGTATGTCGCCACGGCGGGCGTGGTTGGCAATATCCCCGATGTTGAGAATATGGACATACACTACGCCTCCAGCCAGATTATGACGCCATGCGATTTCCCCTTCGCCAGAGACGGCATTGCGGCGGTGGCGGATGTTAATACGGAGACGATCATCTTTGCCGATCTTAATCTGGATGATTTGATACTGGCGCGTAAATCCGGCTCTGTTCAGAATTTCAAAGACAGGCGCTTTGATCTTTACGAGATTAACTGGCTGAAATAGCCTATCGCCTGCCTTTCGGGGCCTCAAAGGCCGGGGTGATGCATGTGCGCGCCTGCGCCTGCGGTATAGCTGGAGGCTGCCCAATCTCCGCCCGCCGCATTTGAAAAGGCATCGAGCATCACGCCACCATCCCCCCATCCCGCAAACATTGATTTTGTCATATCCCACACGCCCAGCGCCAGATCGCCGAAAGTCGCGCTGGACCCCGCAGCGGCGGCGGCGGCAGCCACGGGCGTAAAAATCATTCCCAGCATTAAAGCGCCGTGAATAAAGGTGTGTTTATTGAATATGGTGCTCAAAACAGAAGAGCCGTGCCCGGTCATGCTTTATACCCTTTTTCCGTGCGTTATCTCGAGACGTTACGCATGAACCCCAGACCGTTTAAAACGGGCGAGCTTCAAGCCTTATCAAATGAGAAAACGCACGGGAGGACCGGTCGCATAGAAAGAGCCTGGCGCAGGTTTTTCCGGCGCAGCGCCAAGAAAAAACTCAAGTATCGTACCGTTATCCGGCTGGATAAACGCATCAATTGGCGGGGGAGAGGAAGCATATTTTCCCAAAGAGGAAGAAAAGCAAAACGCACATTTTTTCTTTGCCGTTTCATGGTTTTGCGAACCTGATGGCGCCGCCGGGGTTCCATCTGCGTTAACGGTGAGTGTTTTAATGTTTCCATCAGCGCCGCAGATTTCAATCTGGCTGACCTTGCCGGAGATAAACGCGCAGGCCGGCGAGACGCCTGCACTGACCAGTGCAAGAATCATTAAAAGCAAACTGAAATGCCGAAAGTGCCTTTTCATATCAAAATCTGATACACGCACCGGCAATGACGCGCAAGTGCCAAATTTGTTTTTGCAATCAGCCGTGTTAAGAATAATTCCGCATGTTTTTGATATTGTGCTATTTTTTTAGCCTATAAAGTCATAATTTTGACATTATGGAATAGATTTGCTAGCATGTGCGGAACATACAGACCCTTAATCTCAAAACAACAGATTAAGGGCGAGGACGGACAGGGAAAGGGCTGGTTTTCAATGGAACTGCAACATATGCATGATGGTCTGGCGCGTTTTGAAAATGCACGTTTTGGCTTTAGAGTTGTCCGTTTGTGCCGGGGGCGCGCCGGTGATCGTCCGTTTTATGCCTTTGTGGCGATAGAGCCTCAAAATCTTGATTATTTTGGCAGGCATTATCAGGAATGCGTATTGAGTGATTTTAGCGTTTTCGGGCAAGAATTGCTGCGCGGCTGGGGAGAGACGCCCCCGGCGGAAGTGACAGACCATGTCCGGCAGAAATTCGGTGTGGAGTTCGATGTCGATCAGGAACATATCATGGCTCTGGTCTGGCTGGCCTCTCAGGAATGGGAAAAGGATTTGCAAAGCGCTGCGGACGGGTTCATCCATGATGTAGAAAACCGCCGCGCCTTGAAAACCGGCACATAATCCGGAGGCTTTTTTAGAATTTATCAAGCCCGCGCTGGACATCGGGATGCTCTTCGCGCCATTGTATCTTCCATGAATCAAAAAACCGTATCACAGGCGCTCACCAGCCCGGCGAACTCAAGTGAAAACGAATTGTATCTGGTGGATGGATCGGGCTTTATTTTCCGGGCGTATTACGCCATGGCCTATTCAGGCCGGGGAGAGATGACCAATCCGCAAGGCGTTTCGGTTGGTGCGGTTTATATTTTCGTGAATATGCTTTTAAAGCTCCTGAAAGATTACGACGCGCCGTATATGGCCGTGATTTTCGATGCGGCGCGCGCCAATTTCCGCAATGAGATTTATCCCGCCTATAAGGCCAACCGCGATGAGACGCCTGAAGATCTTATCCCGCAGTTTCCTCTTATCCGCGAGGCCACCGCCGCCTTTGACATTCCGGCTATCCAGCTTGAGGGCTATGAGGCTGACGATCTGATCGCCGCCTATACGCTTTTGGCCCGCGAACAGGGGAAAACCGTGACTATTGTGTCTTCGGATAAGGATTTAATGCAGCTGGTCGGGGATGGCGTTCGCATCCTGGACCCGATGAAAAACATTTTTTGCGGCCCGGCGGAGGTTCTGGAGAAATTCGGCGTTGAGCCGTCCCGCGTGGTGGATGTGCAGGCTCTGGCCGGGGACAGCACCGATAACGTGCCGGGCGTGCCGGGTATAGGGATTAAAACCGCCGCTGAGTTGATCAATGAATATGGATCTTTGGAAGAATTGCTGGCGCGGGCGGGGGAAATAAAACAACCCAAGCGCCGTGAAAAGCTCATTGAAAATGCGGATCTGGCCAGAATTTCAAAACGTCTCGTATCGCTTGATGCGCAGGCCCCGGTGCCGCTGGCGCTGGATGCGCTTAAAACGCATGACCCGGATAAGCCAGCGCTTATGGCTTTTTTACGGGAACAGGGATTCTCTTCCATTATCCGGCGGCTGGAAAATGGCGGGCATACCGCCGCGTCTTCCGGGGCAGAACACCCCCCTCAACAGAAACAGGCTGCGCCCGCGCTGGCTGCCGCAGATCATGAGATCAGCATTAAGGACAATGCCTATGAGCTGATCAATACGCGGGAGCAGCTGCGCGGCTGGATCGAGGATATTTACAAAAACGGTACGGTCTGTATCGATACAGAAACCACATCCATAACCCCGGCCAAAGCCAGATTGGTTGGCATATCCCTTGCCGCCACCATTGGCAGGGCAGGATATATTCCCCTCACCCATCGCGCGGCGCAGGCTGATTTGCTGGGGGAGACCAAGGGCGCGGATATTGCGCAATTACCGCTTGAGGAGGTCTTAGAGCAGCTCCGCCCCGTTTTGACGGACCCCGCCATTCTCAAGATCGGGCATAATCTGAAATATGACTGGCAGATTTTCGCGCGTCACGGAATTGAATTAACCCCTTGCGATGATACGATGCTGATTTCCTATGTTCTTGATGGTTCCTCCCATGGACACGGGATGGATTTTCTGGCGTTGCACCATCTGGGACACGAAACCATTAAATATCAAGACGTTGCGGGCAAGGGGAAAAGTGCCGTGACTTTTGATCTGGTGGATATTGAAAAGGCCAAAGATTACGCCGCCGAGGATGCGGATATTACCCTGCGGCTCTGGCACAGACTAAAGCCCCGGCTGGCGGCGGAAAAGATGGCAAGCGTCTATGAGAATATCGAGCGGCCGCTTATTCCCGTCATTGCCCGCATGGAGATGACCGGTATTTGCGTGTCTCCGCAGATTTTAAAATCCATGAGCGGGGATTTTGGTATGCGTATTGCCGCTCTGGAGGCTGAAATTCAAAAAATGGCCGGAACGCAGTTCAATGTGGCCTCTCCCAAGCAGATTGGAGAAATTCTCTTCGATCAGATGGGTTTGCCCGGCGGCACAAAAACCAAAACCGGGCAATGGGCCACAGATGTTGATGTTTTAGAGGAACTGGCGGCGAAGGGGCATGAAATTGTCGAAAAAATTCTTGAATGGCGCGGTTTGTCAAAGCTGAAATCCACCTATACGGACGCGCTTCAGGCAGAGATCAACCCGGAAACGGGCCGCGTTCATACCTCTTTTCATATGAGCGGCACATCAACAGGGCGCCTGTCTTCGAGCGACCCCAATTTGCAGAATATCCCGATCCGCAGCGAAGATGGCCGTAAAATCCGCAAGGCCTTTGTCGCGCGTGAAGGATATACCCTGCTTTCCGCCGATTATTCGCAAGTGGAATTGAGGCTGGTGGCGGAAATGGCCGATGTGGCCGCGCTTAAACAGGCCTTTCGTGATAAAACCGATATTCACACCTTGACCGCTTCGCAGGTTTTTGGTCTGCCCGTAGAGGAGGTGACGCCCGAGATCCGGCGACGCGCCAAAGCGGTTAATTTCGGCATTATTTACGGTATTTCCGGCTGGGGGCTGGCGCGGCAGCTTGGTTGCCCCCCGGCGGAGGCGGGTGATTTTATCAAACGCTATCTGAACCGCTTTCCGGAGATTCGCGATTATATGGAGGCCAAAAAAGAAGAGGCCAAGGCGCATGGCTTTGTTAAAACCCTCTATGGCCGCAAATGCTATACGCCCTATATCAACGCCAAAATTCCGGCGCAGCGCGCGGGCGCGGAGCGGGCCGCTATTAATGCCCCCCTGCAAGGCACGGCGGCCGATATCATGAAAATATCCATGATTAAAATTCCGGTGGCCCTGGCGCAGGCGGGCTTGTCCGCCAAAATGGTTCTGCAGGTTCATGATGAGCTGATTTTTGAAGTTCCGGAAGCGGAATTGGCGGCAACCGCCGATCTGGTTAAAGAAACGCTGGAGAATGCCTTTCATATTATGGGCATAAAGATTTCTGTGCCACTGGAGACAGAAACAGGCTCCGGCCCGTCATGGGCAGAGGCGCATTGATTTTTTTGTCTGCCGCCTTCTGGCTGGCGTTATATTTTAATGGTAGGATACCGGAGTTTTTTTGAACGCTTCTTTTCCGGAAACACCAGATGTCATGGCCAATAACGTACAAATTCCCGCAGGAATAGACACCTATATTCAGGCGACACATTCACGCCCCTCAGAGGATTCCAGCGCCGAATGGGATTCTCTGCTGGTGGTTATGGTGCATGATTTTCCCGGCGACAGGAACGCCAAGCATAATACTTTCCATGATCTGGAATTTCTCTTGCGGGCCAAAGGCTATCACAGCCTGCGCTTTGATTTCCGGGGGTGCGGCGATAGCGGCGGCGCGGAAGAGGAATTCACGCTTGAACTTGCCGGTGAGGATTACCAAAGTGTTATGGGCTGGGCCCATGAGAACGGCTATAGACGCTTTGTGCTTGTGGGGGAAGGGCTGGGCGCGAGTATCGCCCTCTTGAACATGAGCAATGCCGTCAGCTGCGCCGTGATGCTCTGGCCCAAGATTGATCTCCCGTTAATTGCCCAGACCGCCTTTAAGGTTGAAAGTGCGGGCCCGCAGGCAGAAATGGCAGGACATATCGCGCTGGACGGCCATCGTATTGGCTATGATCTTATCAATGAATTATGCACCATTGATATAAAAGAGCCTCTGGAGAAAACGCAATGTGCGGTTCTGGCCATGCATGGCGTGATGGATGATATTTCCCCTATTGATCAGCTGGATCTTTTGCGGGAGCATGCGTACAACCTTCAACGGCTGGAAATCACCAGCTTTCAAGATGGCGTACATGCCCTGCCCCAGCTCAACCATCGCAAGGCCATGTATTTTCACATTACCCAGTTTATTGAAAAATACTCTTGATTTCCTGCCTTTGCGGCGTGTATAAACGCATCTAATAATTGACAGTCTGGCGATAATTTCGGCTGCCTCGGCTGTCTTATATGTGTAACCCCTTGATAAGTAAGGAGAACAAAATGCCGAAGATGAAGACCAAGAGCAGTGCGAAAAAGCGTTTTCGCATTACTGCGAGTGGCAAAATCAAGGTCAAACAGGCCTGCATGCGCCACATGCAAATGAACAAACCCAAATCAATGAAGCGTAAAGCCAAAGGCCTGGCGATCATGAGTGATGTGGATACCAAGATCGTTCTTGATAACTTCATGCCTTATGCCCGCGGTAAAAAAAGAAAACCTGCCGCGCCGAGTGCGCCGCAAACTGTGAAGGGAGCATAAGCCATGGCACGTGTTAAAGGGGGGCCCAGAGCCCACGCCCGTCACCGTAAGGTTATCAAGGCTGCTAAAGGTTACTACGGTCGCCGCAAGAGCTGTTTCCGGACAGCGGTTCAGGCCGTTGAGAAAGCCGGTCAGTATGCCTATCGTGACCGCAAGGTTAAAAAGCGGACTTTCCGTGCCTTGTGGATCCAAAGGATCAATGCCGCCGCGCGTTTGCATGACATGACCTATGGAGCATTCATGCACGGCCTGTCCCTGACCGGGATTGAGCTGGACCGCAAAGCCTTGTCCGAGATCGCCATTCATGACGAGGCCGGTTTTGCCGCCATCGCCAAACAGGCTGCGGAAGCTTTGAAGAACAAGGCGGCCTAAAGCCCCTGTTATTTCTTCGTTATAAGAATTTTGAGAGAGGCCTTTTAAGAGGCCTCTTTTTTATTTTGATTCTGATTTATTTTGATCTTGGTATCCGTTGCTCTTCCTGCTAAAAATCGAAGTATGACCGATATTAACACACTTAAAAACGAGATCAGTGCGCAGGTGAGTGCTTCTGCGGATTTACAGGCTTTGGAAGAGGTGCGCGTAAGCGCGCTTGGCAAAAAGGGGCGCGTAACGGAGCTGATGAAAACGCTGGGCGATATGGACCCGGAGCAGCGCAAAACGCAAGGACCGGCGCTTAATGCGCTCAAGGATGAAATTGCGGCCTTGATCGAAAAACAGGAAAAAGCCCTCAAGAAACAGGCGCTGGACCAACGGCTGGTCAATGAACGCATGGATGTTACACTCTCGGTACGGCCAGAGCGCAAGGGGAAAATCCACCCGATTTCGCAAACTATGGAGGAACTGGTCACGATTTTTGGCGCGATGGGCTACAGCGTTGCGGAAGGGCCGGATATCGAAGATGACTGGCATAATTTCACCGCCCTGAACTTTCCGCCCGGACACCCGGCGCGGGAAATGCAGGACACGTTTTTCCTGCCTGACGATCCGGAACAAAACGGGGAACACGCCAAAAAGCTTTTGCGAACGCATACATCCTCCGTCCAGATCCGCCATATGAAGGCCAATAAGCCGCCGTTTAAAATAATCTGCTTCGGGCGGACCTATCGTTCCGATTATGACATGACCCATACGCCGATGTTTCACCAGATGGAATGTCTGCATGTGGCCAAAGGCATTACGATGGGCCATTTGAAAGGTTGCCTGACGGATTTTGTGCAGGGATTTTTTGGTATTGACGATCTGCCGGTACGTTTTCGTCCCTCTTTCTTTCCTTTTGTGGAGCCGGGCGCGGAAGTGGATATCGGGTATTTCAAAAAGGGTGATGGCATTCAACTGGGGAAAGCGCCCACGCCGGAGGATCAACGCTGGATGGAGATTCTGGGCGCCGGCATGGTGCATAAAAACGTGCTTATAAATGGCGGCGTGGACCCGGAGGAATATCAGGGCTTCGCCTTCGGCATGGGCCTTGAGCGGGCCACGATGTTAAAATACGGCATTCCCGATTTACGAACATTTTTTGAATCTGACACACGCTGGTTAAACCATTACGGTTTTGACCCGCTTGAGCGACCCAATAGCGCCACACGCGGCTAAAGGGAGACTTTATATGAAACAGATTGTAATCCGCCCGATTTTCCCCGAGGATTACGCCCTGTGGTTGCCGCTGTGGAATGGTAATAATCAAGGCCTTGAGAATGAGGCCATTACAAAATCAACATGGGAACGGCTGAACGATCCGAATTTCCCGATTTACGGGTTTTTGGCCTTAAAAAACGGCAAGGCCGCGGGCTTGCTGCATTACGTTCTTCACCCGACAACAGGTAACCTCAAAAACGTATGTTATATGCAAGATGTGTTTGTCAGCCCGGATTTTCGGCGGGGCGGGCTTGCCAAAGCCTTGATTGCCGCGCTGGCCGAGGAAGGAAAACGGCAGGATTGGGCCAGAGTTTACTGGCTGGCGGAAAGTGCGAATATGGCCGCACAGAACCTCTACCAAAGCCTCGGTATTCGGCTGGATTTTACCCTGCATATGATGCCTTTGGGGCGTTAATCCGGGGCCTATCTCTGAAAGAGGATGTTGGGAGAAACGGGCGCTTGCCTGTGCTGCGGCAGGCAAGGATCATCCAGGGCGGGGCCTTGACCTGCCGCCGGGGCGCCAGTGCCTGCTACCGCGCTCTCGAACTGCTGTGGCGGCGTTGTCCCATTTTGACCTCTGATTTTGCCCTCGGCATCGATGGTTTGTGTTGCGGGCGGGAGGGACGGCTCCCCTTGCCTCTGGATTACGCCGGGGTTAATTTCACCGCTTCGTACGGATGTGCCGGGTATGAGGGGGGCGCTCCGTATTTGCTCGCGGATATAGGCGTTCAGATCTTTTGCGCTGATATTCGGATCCAGATTATTGGCCTCGGCAAAGGCCGTCATGGCCGCTCTGGTCCCCGAACCGGTCAAACCGTTAATTTCACCGATAGCCTCTTTATGGCCCATTGAGGACAGGCGAATTTGCAGCAGCTTAACGTCCGGGTCATAGACCGCATCTGCATCCGGTCCCGCGTTAATGGCGGGTATATTTTTTTTAGCCGGAGTATGGCCGCCAACAGAATCTGCGGGAAGAGGGTGAAACTTCACTGGCGGGGGCGGAGCCTCCACGACAAAAATTTCCGGCGCGGCCGGTGGATCGCTTTTAACGGGGGCGCCCGTTGGGGACGGCCCTTTAAGAATCGACTGCTCCTCCGTGAGGGAGGCGTCCTCTATAGGGACAAACACTATGTTTTCTGGCTCCTCAATCGCTACGCCTTGCGGTTCCGATGGCTGGTGGGTTGCCCCTTGTTCCGTGGTTGCCTGTTGACCCGTTGCTGCCAGTGTCTCATCGCTTACCGGCGGCGGGAATCCTCCCCGGGCCTGCATCTCATTGATGCGTTGTGGAAGCTCCATCCTGTTGATTTCCCGATGAATTTTGCTCCGCAACTGACCGATATTGCCCAGCTCGGTGGCTGTTAACTTACCATCTGCATGCGGCTTGTCATTTCTTTTCAGAAGTTGCGCATCCAGCCCATAAAGCGGCTTCCCGTAGATCTCCGGCATGAAACGCTGATAATACCCCTCAAGCCTGCTGATATTGCTTTCAAAATTATCCGGCATGGTCCGCCCGTGGGATCGCTGGTACACTCCGAGATCTGCTACCATCCGGGTCGTGAAATCAAAAATCTCACGCAGCTCCTCACTCGTAGCGCCATGCGCCGGGACCGTCTTATCTGTCATATTTCACACCTTCTTACTTTTTTGCAATTAACGCTTTATTAACCTTTTGTTTTTATGGCGCTTTTGCAGTTTTTTATTTTTATATTATATGTCTTCAGTGTACAGGAACGGCCCCGGAAATTCAAATTTTCCGCAGGATTGTATGCGCTAATAGAGTTGTGTTTTTTCCTGATTGCGTTAAAAATGCTTAATCTTTAGGAATTCTGCGATGTTTGAAGGGTTATATTCATGAAATTCACGCTGTCATGGTTGAAGCGGCATCTGGAAACAGACGCGCCCCTTGGGAAGATTTGCGAAAAACTGACCGCGATCGGGCTGGAGGTTGAGAGCGTTGATGACCCCGGTATGCTCTATGCGCCGTTCAAGGTGGCTTTGGTCGAAGACGCAGCGCCGCATCCCGATGCCGATAAGCTGCGCGTCCTGCAGGTTAAAACTGCTGAAGGGCCAAAATTGCAGGTGGTCTGCGGCGCGCCGAATGCGCGTGCGGGCATGAAGGGTATTTTTGCGCCGGAGGGTACGTATATTCCGGGGCTGGATGTTACCCTAAAGAAAACGGCCATTCGCGGCGTTGAATCAAACGGGATGATGGTCTCGGAACGGGAGATGTGCCTGTCCGAAGAGCATAACGGTATTATCGAGGTGGATGCCCATTATGAGATCGGCACGCCCATGGCGCAGATTTTCGGTCTTGATGACCCCGTAATTGAAATCAACTTAACGCCCAACCGCCCGGATTGCGCCGGTGTTTATGGGATCGCCCGTGATCTGGCCGCCGCCGGGCTGGGGAAATTACGGTCTCTGGATTGCGCAGCGATGCCGGGTTCGTTCCCCACCCCTGTCGGGGTGCAGATTGAGGATCAGGACGGTTGTAAGCTGTTTCTGGGGCGCTCTATAAGGGGCGTTAAAAACGGCCCTTCGCCGCAATGGCTGCAAAAACTGTTGAAAAGCGTTGGTCTCAAGCCCATTTCCGCGCTGGTGGATATCACAAATCTTATGACTTTGGATGTATGTCGCCCCCTGCATGTCTTCGATGCGGATAAAATTGCGGGTGATCTGGTACTGCGGGGCGCCGTGCCGGATGAACGCTTTGAGGCGCTGGACGGTGAAACTTACGCACTTCAACCGCATATGACCGCGATTTGTGATGATAATGGCGTTATTTCTCTCGCAGGCATTATGGGCGGTGAGCGCACAAAATGCGATGAGGGGACGCAGAATGTTTTCCTCGAAGCGGCCTATTTCAACCCGGCCCGCATTGCCCGCACCGGGCGCGATCTGCAAATTTCCAGCGATGCGCGTTACCGGTTTGAGCGCGGCGTGGACCCCGCGTTTACCCTTGCCGGAATAGAGATGGCGACGCGGCTTATCCTCGAGCTTTGCGGCGGCGAGGCCGGTGAGATTGTTCAGGCCGGAGAAACGCCACAATGGGAACGCGAGATCACGCTGGACCCGGCCTATACCGCGCAATTAACCGGCGTTGACGTGCCGGCGGCGGAGCAAAAAGCCATTTTGGAATCGCTGGGCTTTGCCGTGAACGGGGCCAGCCCCTTTACCGTCCAGCCGCCCGCATGGCGCGGCGATGTCGAGGGGAAAGCCGATCTGGCGGAGGAGATCATACGCATTTACGGGTTTGAGAAAATCCCCTCCCTCTCGGTCCATAGCGAAACCGCGCTGCCGTCCCCGGCGGAGACATCCCTGCTGGCGCGCGGTCGCAAGGCCAGAGCCGCTTTGGGTGCGCGCGGGTTAAATGAGAGCATTACATGGTCTTTCATCGGCGAAACACAAGCCCGGCATTTTGGTGCCAATGACAACCAGATTGCGGCGTTACGGCTGAAAAACCCGATTTCGCTGGAAATGGATGTGATGCGCCCCTCCATCCTGCCCAATCTTATCGAGGCGGCCATGCGTAATAATGCCCGCGGATATCCTTCCGCCGCGCTTTGTGAAATTGGCCCCGTTTATGCCGGGACAAAGCCGGAAGATCAGGCCATAGTGGCCACCGGAATACGCGCAGGTGAACATGGACCGCGAAACTGGGCGGATGCAAATGCCGCGCGCTCTGTCGATCTATATGATGCCAAGGCTGACGCGCTGGCCGCGCTGGCGGCTTGCGGCGCGCCGATAGATAATCTCCAGATCAGCCGGGATGCGCCCTCTTACTATCATCCGGGGCGCTCCGGCGCGCTCCGCCTTGGTCCCAATGTTATGGGATTTTTTGGAGAAATCCACCCGGGTATTTTAGAGGAAACGGGCGTGAAATTCCCGGTCGTGGGTTTTGAAGTGTTTTTGCAAAATATCCCCGCCCCCAGAAAGAAAACAGGGACAGAAAAACCGTTTTTGCATCTTGAGCCGCTCCAGCCGCTTTCGCGCGATTTTGCCTTTCTGGTGAAGGAAGAGGTCGAAGCCGCCGCTATTATCCGCGCCGCGATGGGGGCTGATAAAGCCCTGATCCGCAGTGCTGATGTTTTTGACATCTACACAGGCAAGGGCATAGAGCCCGGCAAAAAATCCGTGGCGCTTTCGGTCACGCTCCAGCCCGTGGAAAAAAGCCTGACCGATAAGGATATTGAAAGCCTTGCCCAAAAAGTGATTGAGAGCGTATGCGCCAAGACCGGCGGCACATTGCGGCAATAACGGCCTCTTTACAAGCTGACCACCTTTTCCAGCCTGTCCAGCGCCTCGCTCAAACGGCGTTCGGATACCGCGAAGCACATGCGGATATAACCGCGTCCGGCCTCCCCGAACCCTACGCCGGGAGAAAGAAGAAGCTGCGCCTCATCAATCAGGCGTTTGGTAAGGGCGATGCAATCGGGTTCACCATCCACCTTAAAAAAGCTGTAGAACGTGGCTGCCGGAAAGGCCTGTGAAATGCGCGGCATATCCGCAAAACGCCGCACCAGTAAATCACGATTGGCGCGCCAAAGATCGATTTGTTCTTTCAAAAACGGCTCCCCCTGCTCCAGCGCCGCAATCGCGCCATACTGCGTAAAGGTCGGCGGGCATAAATTGTTATAAAGCGCCACATCCCGAATTTTGGTTTCCGCCAGAGGTGGGCCAACGATCCAGCCAAGCCGCCAGCCCGTCATGGCCCAGCTTTTGGAGAAGCTGTTGACCACCAGCAATAGATCATCCGGCTCGGCTATATCGAGGAAGCTGTCCGCCCGCATATGCTCATGCGTGCTTTCATAAACGAGGCGACCATAGACCTCATCGGCCAGTATCCAGATGCCGCGTTCGCGCGCAAATTTAAGAATAGCCTGCATTTCCTCTTTCGTTGCGGACCAGCCCGTAGGATTGGAAGGGGAGACGATCAGAATAACTTTTGTGCGCGCGTTGCAGCTATCGAAGAGTTTTTGCAGATCCAGTTTCCAGCCCTTATCCGGATGATAATCCAGCGCCACTTGCCGCGTTGTGGCCTGTGTCAGCTCAATCGCCCCCAAAAGGTTTTTCCAGATCGGGGTAATGGCCGCCACTTCATCGCCCTTATCCAAAAGCGCCGCAAGCGAGAGATGCATGGCGGTGCTGCCCGATGCCGTTACGAAAATACGGCTGGCGGGGATGGCGAGTTTATAGATGCGATCGTAATAATCGGACAAAGCCTGCCGCAAGGGGGCCTGCCCCAGCGCCGGACCATAAACCGTTTTGCCGTTTTGCATGGCGGAGAATGTCGCGCGGCAGATAAAATCGGGCGTGGGGGCATCGCCTTCGCCCTGCCCCAGCGTGATCATATTTTCCCGCCCGGCGGCGTAATTCATAAGCTCCACACCGGGATTAGCGGTCAAAGCATGTAAGACGGGGCGAAATTTAACGCCCTGACGGATTTCATTGACAGTTTCATCCCCCAGCGGTTTTTGTGGATTACCGGGCTGGGCCGAGTTTTTATTTATTAAGGCGTTCATGGATATTGTCTTTCTTTTTACGGTCTTGGAACGGGCGCCGGGCAAGAAAAATGCGGCATCCTTTCATAAAAGGCCTATTTTTCCAGCTCTGTTACGCTCATCGCAAAAAATTCGTGCGGTTTTTCTTGTGTTCAGGGAGTCTTCGGTCGTGCGCTTCGCACTATGGGCAAGAGATCAGCGGCTTTGCCGCCGCCGCTACCGCCGCTGCATTATTCACTGCGGCAACCGCAAAGGCGGTACCGAAAAGAAAAACAGTGATTAAAGACAGCGTTATCATGCCATTATGAGATCATTTCTTTGCGGATTATGCAAGATTTATTATAATTTCCGGGCGTTTATGTTTGAAGCTCCGGCATATCCTCATAAAGCGCCAGCGCCTCCGGATTGGCCAGTGCCTCCATATTCCGGATTTTCCGGCCCATAATGACATCCCGCACGGCCAGTTCGGTTATTTTTCCGCTCCGGGTTCGGGGGATATCCTTCACAGCGATCACCTTTGCCGGAACATGGCGCGGCGAGGCGCCGTTTCGGATTTTGGTTTTGATCTCTTTCACCAGATTATCATCCAGTTCCCAGCCGTTTTTCAGCACAACAAAGAGCAACACGCGAACATCGCCCTCCCAATCCTGCCCGACGCAGATGGATTCGCGCACCGCTTCGACCTGTTCAACCTGCCGATAGATTTCTGCCGTGCCGATACGCACACCGCCGGGATTAAGCGTTGCATCCGATCTTCCATGTACGATGAAACCATCATGCTGTGTTTTTTCTACCCAGTCGCCATGACACCAGATATTGGGGAAAGTATCAAAATAGGCGGCTTTATATTTCTCGCCCTGTTCATCCCCCCAGAATTTAACCGGACGGGCGGGAAAGGGCTTTGTGCAAACCAGCTCGCCAGCCTGCTGGAGAACAGGTTGCCCGTCCTCATCGAAAATATCCACCGCCATGCCCAGCCCCGCGCATTGTAGTTCCCCGCGCCAGACCGGGGATATGGGATTGCCCAGCATAAAACACGACACGATATCCGTTCCCCCGGAGATAGAGGCCAGATGCACATCAGCCTTGATAGCACTGTACACATAGTCAAAACTCTCATGCACCAGTGGTGATCCGGTTGAGGCGATGGTACGGATGGAAGAAAGATTATGCGTTTCCCGGGGTGTAAAGTTCCCGGTTTTAAGGGCGTCTATATATTTAGCCGAAGTGCCAAAGAACGTGCATTCATGGGCATCGGCATAATCCCAGAGCGCATTGCCGCCGGGATAGAAAGGCGAGCCATCATAGAGCATCAGGCAGGCCTCGCTGGCCAGCGCGCTCACCAGCCAGTTCCACATCATCCAGCCGCAGGTTGTAAAATAAAACGTTTTATCACCGGGCCGAATATCGCTATGCAGTCTGTGTTCCTTAAGATGCTGTAATAATGTGCCGCCATGCCCATGCACGATACATTTGGGCACGCCCGTTGTGCCGCTGGAGAACATGATAAAGAGCGGGTGATTAAATTCCACGCGCTCAAAATGCAAGGGTTTTGGCGTAAAGGCTGCTAGAAAATCCGGAGCGGAGATCATGCCCTGGGGCAGGGGATCTCCTGCGCCTTCCTCTCTCACGAAGGGAACTATAATTGTTTGTGCAAGACCGGGAAGAGCCGCTTTCACAGTTTCCAGCTTTTCTAGACAATCCAGCGTTTTTCCACCGTAATAATATCCATCAACAGCGATCAGGATTTTAGGTTCGATCTGGCCGAAGCGATCAATCACCCCTTGCGCGCCGAAATCGGGCGAGGCCGAACTCCAGATCGCACCCAACGACGTGGCGGCCAGCATGGCTATGAGCGTTTCGGGCATATTGGGCATATAGGCCGCGATACGGTCGCCCTTTTGAATGCCCGCTTTTATGAAAGCCTGTTGCCAACGGCTGGTCTCTTCATTTAAAGCCTGAAAACTTATAATGCGTTCCTGTGCGCGTTCGTTTCTGAAAATAATGGCAGGCTGGCCGGATGTATTACGCAACAGGTTTTCAGCATAATTCAGGCGGGCCTTGGGGAAAAATCGGGCGGCCATAAGGTCATCGCTGTTTTCGAGGGTGATATCTCCCTTTTCCCCGATAACATCGCAATGATCCCATAAAAAAGACCAGAACTCAGGGATATGGCTGACAGACCAATCCCATAATTGTTGATAGGTCTCAAAATCTTCTCCGGTTTTCTGGCCGAGCTCCGCCATAAAATGCGTGAGAAGAGCGGCCTGCTTCCGGTCGGCGGCGGGGGACCAGAGCGGTTGTGCGGGGGCGCCGGGTGATTGCTGGGCTTTGAGGGTCATGTGAGAGTCTCTCGGAGTTTTTGAAAGAGGATCAAAAAAATATATATGGCCATAGTAACGCCACAGAGGAAATATCCGAATAGGTTTTTTGAGAATAGAGCTTTTGGGCATATTCTTTCTTTCAGACGTGCGGATTATGCAGGGGTTTCCACGCGCATTGAAAGAATGTCTGCCGCTTGATAGAGTGCTTTTATATTCCGGGCCGCCCTGCCCGCTCGGAGCTTCCAAAGGGGACAGCATTTTGCGCCATTTACTTCTGCTTTCTTTTCTTATCCTGGGCCTTTGGCCTTTTTCCAGCTTTGCCGCGCCTGATGCAAACACTCAAGAGGAAAAGCTTGTTAAAATTCGCCTGCTGCCGGAGCGGGCAACGGTTAAGGGTGGGGAGACGCTCTGGGTTGGTATTGAACAGAGCATTGCCCCGCACTGGCATACTTACTGGCGCAATCCGGGTGATTCCGGTACGCCGCCCCGGATCGTGTGGACCCTGCCGGAGGGGTTTGAGATAGAGGAAATTCTCTGGCCGGTTCCGGAAAAGCTGCCCTATGAGCCGCTTTTGAATTATGGATACGCGGGCAATGCGGTTTTTCTGCAAAAGCTGCGTGTGCCGGAAGCCCTGCCGGAGGGGCCGCTTACATTTAGCGCAGAAACTGAAATTCTTGTATGCAAAGAGGAATGTATTCCTGAATACGGGCAATATACTTTTACCTTAAATGATTCTCAGCCCTCCGGCACCGATAGCGGTGCCTATTTAAAGGCTGCGCTGGAAAAAATACCGCTCAGCGTCAGCTGGCCAGCCTCCTTCACCGAGAAAAACGGACGTTTTGTTCTGAAAATAACCCATGATCCTCAGAAATTCCTCTGTGATGAGACGGCAGGGGATATTGCATTTTTCCCCGTGGAATGGGGTCTGGTGGACAATACCGGCGTCCCGCAAACAAATTTCAGCGACGGACAGATGATCTTGCATCAAAAGCGCGGTGATCGCCCGTTAGAGGAAGTGGAAACCCTTAACGGGGTTATCGTTTGCCAATCCGGTGACGGTACGCGCCAGGGGTTTGCGTTCGTTGCGGAGAAATCTGCGGTTCTAGCGGCCTCCTTTCCGCATATCCTCAGAACAACCGATGGGGAGAGAACAGATAATATCTGGGTTGCCCTGATTTTTGCACTGCTGGGCGGGCTGGTTTTAAACCTTATGCCCTGTGTATTCCCGGTGCTTTCCATTAAGGCGCTCAGTCTTGTAAAAATTGCTGAAAAACACCCGGAAACCGCGCGTATGCACGGGCTTTCCTACAGCGCCGGAGTTGTCCTTAGCTTTGTTTTAATTGCGGCGGTTCTTATCATTTTAAAAGCCGGGGGCGCGCAGATCGGGTGGGGTTTCCATTTACAAAACCCTTACATCACAGGCGGGCTGGCAATTCTCCTTTTGTTAATAGGCCTGAATTTTTCAGGCGTTTTTGCGCTGCGCACATCTTTCGGCAATATCGGGGGGACACTCGCCCGCAGGGAGGGGTTATCGGGTTCCTTCTTTACCGGCGTTCTGGCCGCTCTGGTGGCTACGCCCTGCACCGCACCCTTTATGGCTGGAGCGGTTGCCTATGCCCTGCTACAGCCTGCTTATATCGCTTTTATCGTTTTTGCGGCGCTGGGGGTTGGGCTGGCGCTGCCTTATCTTCTGCTCTCGTTCATTCCGGCCCTGCAGAGGCTTTTGCCTAAGCCGGGGCGCTGGATGGAAACTTTTCGGCACATTCTGGCCGTGCCCATGTTTCTGGCAGCTATATGGCTGTTTTGGGTTTTCTCGCAGCAGGTAATGCCGCGCCCCCATCCGGCAGAAATCATGAGTCTGGGTTCTGCTTATAGCGAAGCGGCTCTGGCGGAGGCCCTAGAGGGAGATGACCCGGTTTTCGTAGAGATGACAGCCGCCTGGTGCATTACCTGCAAGGTTAATCATGCCATTGCGATTGATGTGCCCTCGACTCGCGCGTTGTTTTCGGAAATGAAGGTGGTTTATCTGGTGGGGGATTGGACAAATGAAGACCCGGCGATCACAAAATTTCTTAGCGACTCTGGACGCAACGGCGTACCGCTCTATATTTTCTACGGTGTCCGCAATCCCGCTACGGGAGAGCGTCCCGCCGCGGTTATTTTACCGCAGATTTTAACACCGCATATTGTCGAACGATTTATACAAGGAGAGATTTTATGAATCATAAAGTAGTCTATTTTCTGGCCGCGATGGTTATGGCTTTGGTCTTTATCGGCGCTTCGGCAAAGGCGGCGGTGGAGATCGGCAAGCCCGTTCCCAATTTTGAAGCGGTTGATATCAAAGGCGATACGTTCAGGCTGGACGATCAAAAGGGAAAGATTATCGTTCTGGAGTGGAGCAACCATGAATGCCCGTTCGTTGGAAAACATTATAATTCAGGCAACATGCAAAAAACCCAGAAGGCGGCTCTGGATGCGGGCGCGGAATGGGTAACAATTGTTTCCTCAGCACCGGGACATCAGGGCCATCTCAGCCCCGAAGAATCGGCTAAAGTTCTTGAGGAAAACGGATCAACCCCCAGCGCGAAAATTATGGATGAATCCGGCGCGATCGGCAGACTATTCGGGGCGCGTACAACGCCCCATATGTTTGTGATTGATGAGAAAGGCGTTCTGGCCTATGCCGGCGCGATCGACAGCAATTCCAGCCCCAACCCGGCAACGATTGAGGGTGCAGAGAATTACGTTCTGGCAGCGCTGGAAGAAGTAAAAGCCGGAAAACCTGTGACGAGAGCCCAAACGGAACCTTATGGCTGCGCCGTAAAATACGGGAAATGAGAGAAGGCCTCTAAAGGCCCTCTCCATTTGCGCCGAGACTTAAGTGTAAATTGACCCTCTGGTCCAGCACTTCGCGGGCAGAGCGGATTTTATTGCTCTCTATGGTGATGGTGTTGCGCTTGATCTGAAGAAGATCCAAAAGCTCCACCTCTCCGGCTTTATACCGTTCATCAGCAATCACCTCGGCAGATTTAGAGTTTTCGTACGCGTCCTCAAGATGTTTTTGCCGGGTGCGGAACAATATTTCATTATCCAGTGCGGTTTCCACTTCTGAAAAAGCGTTCAGCGCCACTTGTTGATACTGTGCGATGGCCGCTTTTTGTTCCGCCGTGCGGATGTCGATATCGGCATCAAGCTTTCCGGCGTTAAAAATCGGAAATAACGCGCTGCCTGCCACGTTCCAGAGTAAATTTATAGGATCGGTCAATGTTGTGAGCTGGCTCGAACTTGCGCCAAGCGCCCCGGTCAGAGAGATAGAGGGCAATTTGGCGGCTCTGGCCTCCTTCATACGATGAAAGGCAGCCGCCACGCGCCGTTCAGCCGCACGAATATCAGGGCGGCGCTCCAGCATGTCCGAGGGAATACCAACAGGCACCGCACCGGGTAAAGCGGGAAACCCCCGGCGGCCCTCAAGGTCGGCGGCGGGATAGCGCCCTAATAAAATTTCCAGACTGCGCCTTGCGCTTAACCGTGCACTTCGAGCGTTTTGCAGTGACTCCCCGGCCCGGCTTAAATCAGCCTTGACCAGATGAATATCCTGCATGGAAATCAGGCCCTCCTCATAAAAGGCCTCTGTAATCTTCAAGGTTTCCTGTAAATTTCCCTCAAATGCGGCGGCAAGGTCTGTTTGTATTTCCGTTTCGATTGCTAAAAACCACGCTTTGGCGGTTTGAGCGGCCAAAGACTGCCGCGCGGCATCATAATCATTTTGTGCGGCGTAGTAATCGTAGATTGCCGCGTTTTTACCCGAACGAATGCGGCCCCAGACATCGGCTTCCCAGCTTATATCCAGCGATACACCGTATTGTGAGGCCGCAGAATCACGCGATTCCATATTACCGCTGCGCCCGGCATTTGCGCTGAGACCAATGAACGGGGCCAGATCCGCGCCCGCCTTCCTAGCCTGCGCGCCGGCCTTGTCCAGATTGGCTGCGGTCACTTGCAAATCATGGTTATGCGCAAGCGCCTCGGTAATCAGAGATGATAATTTCAGGTCATTAAATGCCGCGCTCCAGTTTGTATCTTCATAGGCTCCGGCGGCGGTGAGGAGGGCCCCCGATTTCGCGCTCCAATCCGCCGGTGGCGCAGCATCGAGCGCCGGAGATTCAAAATCTCCCCGCGCGCAACCGGAAAGAAGAGCCAGCCCCAGGAATGTCAGCGCCTTGTATTTCATCATGCGGATTTCAACCACTGCCGCGCCTGTTCAATTTCATCCTGCGCGAAGGTCCGCACTTCGCAGGAGATAAAAGCGCCCGCCATCTTGGCAAAAGGGCCAACCCAGCCCATGTCAGAGATCACAGCGCAATGGCTGAAATTTTTCATGTGTTTTATATCGAACTTCATGCCCTCCCATAATATGGATGGATCAAACCCCGTAAACTTTCGAATATCTTCCAGAATTTTAATGC
The DNA here is from genome assembly GCA_020848095.1 of Alphaproteobacteria bacterium. Lineage (GTDB taxonomy): Bacteria > Pseudomonadota > Alphaproteobacteria > Micavibrionales > Micavibrionaceae > JADLAT01. Next base: position 71,465 of record JADLAT010000023.1, read on the forward strand.
GGCCATGGGTGGCTATGAAGATCTCAATTTTACCGGAAATGCGCTCGAAATCTTCCTTTGTAACCATGCCCTCAACAATCAGTTCAATGGTTTTTTCTTCCGGGATTTCCTTATAGGTCGTTGTCATGATGGCTCTCCTTTTATCGAGATGTTTTTTCGAAAACGCAGTGAAAAATTTTCGCCCAGCATCAATAAACACGGCGTGAGGACTAAAGTTAAAATCGTGGCAAAGGCAAGGCCGCCCGCAATGGCACTGGAGAGTTGAATCCACCATTGGGTTGACGGCGCGCCGAAGGAAATATCCTGATTGAAAAAATCAATATTCATGGCGAACACCATCGGCATAAGGCCCAGAATCGTTGTTACGGATGTTAACAGGACCGGACGCATACGCTGCGCCGCCGTTCGTAATATGGCCTCGCTCACGGGGATATTTTTGGTTTTCATGTCATTAAACGTATCAATCAAAATAATATTGTTGTTCACCACAATCCCGGCCAGCGCAATAACGCCGATCCCGCCCATAACGATACCAAAAGGATTACCGGTCACGAGCAGACCCAGCAAAACCCCCGCCGTGGAGAATATAATCGCGCTTAAGACCAATAGCGTTTGATAAAAATTATTAAACTGTAACAATAAAATAGTCGTCATCATGAAAATGGCAATGATGAAGGCCTTCATAAGGAAGGCTCCGGCTTCGGCCTGATCCGCATCCTGTCCTTTGAAATGAACGCTCACCCCCGGATCAAATGTGGTGGCCGCGACTGCTTCTTTCAAAGATTTAACCTGCTGATCCACTAGTAATCCTTCTGCGACATCTGCCTTGATGCTCAGGACGCGCCGACCATCGGCGCGGGTTATATTTCCAATTTTTTGCGCCATATCGAAGGTGATAAAATTATCGACGGGAATATGACCCAGCCGCGTGGGCACGCGCAATTGTGAGAGCTGATCCAGACTGCGTTCCTCCGCCGGGAAACGCAGGCGGATATCCAGTTCCTCATCCGCATCATCGGGTTGATATTCAGCCAGTTTCAAACCGGTGGTCAGCATTTGCACCGCGCTGCCCAGCGTTGTAACGTCAGCGCCGTAACGCGCTGCCTGCTCCCGGTTGATCTGCATTCTCCATTCAATACCGGGCAAGGGGCGGCTATCTTCTATATCAACGAAGCCGCCGATTTTATCCATCAACATTTCGATCCGCTCCACCGCCGCAGGTAATCTGTCCCGGTCGAGGGCGCGTATTTCCACCTCTACCGGTTTTCCAGCAGAGGGGCCGGATTCGGCCTTACGTACCTGAACCTTAATTCCGGCAATATCCTTAAGCCGCGCGCGAACATCCTCAATCACTTCCGAAGCGGGCGGACGCAAGCGCCAGTTTATAAACTCAAGCTGGATCACACCGATAACATCTTCGGGCATGCCTTGGCGGTTACTCGTATTTCCGAAGGTACGCGCATATACCGCTTTAAAAACATTCATATTCAACAGGTGTTTTTCCACCCGTTTAACCAATGCATCTTTTTCATAGATGGATAGATCGCCTCTGGCCTGTACCTGTACCTGAATAAAATCAGGTTCGATATCCGGAAAAAACTCAACGCCTTTTCCAAACATGCCGAAAGCCACAAACGTCATAACAAGAAACGCAATCGCGGCCAGTAGAACCTTGCCCGCATGATGCAGCATTTTTTCAAGAAATCTTAAATAACGGCCTGTTCCGCCTTTGATAGTGCTCATATCCCCGTCTTCGGCGGCGCGAATAGCCTCAAGACTGGCGGTATCGCTGACCGTTTTGCTTCCGACCAGTCCGCCCAGAACGGGGATAAAAATCAAGGCCATAAACAAAGATGCCAGAAGCGTACACAGCACCGTTATGGGCAAAAATTTCATAAATTCGCCCACCATCCCCGGCCAGAATAAAAGCGGCAAAAACACAACCAGCGTTGTGGCGGTGGAGGCTATAATCGGCCATGACATGCGCCGGGCGGCAAAAGCATAAGCATCCTTCCGGTCCAGCCCTTCTGCAATTTTCCGGTCAGCAAGCTCAACCGTGACGATCGCCCCGTCAACCAGCATACCCACGACCAGAATAAGGCTGAACAGCACCACGATATTAATGGTCAGCCCCATAGTATAAATCACCAGAATACCCGCCAGAAACGAACCGGGGATCGCCATCCCGACCAAAAAGGCCGGACGAACGCCCAAAACGGCAACAATGACGATCATTACCAGAACAACCGCAGAGAGAACATTGTTTTGCAGATCGGCAAGCATGTCGCGGATATGAATAGATTTATCCTGCATAAAGGTTACTTGCAGGCTTTCGGGCCAATTTTTTCTTTCCTCCGCGATCAGGCTTTGCACGCCCTCTATCGTTTCAATGATATTGGCGCCCAGACGTTTGGAAACCTCCAGCACCAAAGCCCCTTCACCGGCCATCCGTGCGAAGCTTTCCGGGTCCTTAAAGCTGCGGCGGATATCCACCACATCTTTAAAGGTGACAACCGTATCGTTGATTGTTTTGACCGGCAGGCTCATTACATCCTGAATGCTCTCGATCACGCCGGGAACTTTCACCACCATGCGGCCCGCGCCGGAATCCAGCGCGCCGGCGGCAATAAGGCGATTATTATCGCGCAGCAAGGCCGTGATGTCCTGAAAAGTAATGTCATAGCTTTCCATGAGGGTGGGGTCGATTACGACTTCCATCATCTCTTCCCGATCGCCGCCGATCTGGGCTTCCAGAACACCGGGCAGCGTCTCAATTTTATCCTGCAGATCCCGCGCAATGCGGACCAACTCGCGCTCCGGCAGGGGGCCGGATAACGCGACGCTTAACACAGGAAAGAGTGCAACATTGACCTCCATTACGCGTGGCTCATTGGTGTCGGGCGGCAGTTCGGAGCGCGCAAGATCGACCTTCTCCCGGATATCCAAAAGCGCCTCATCAGGGTCGAATCCGGCGCTGAATTCCAATGTTACAGAGGCATAGCCCTCTCCGGCGACTGCGCGCATTTCTTTTAATCCCTCAAGCGATTGCAGTTCCTTTTCCATGGGGCGCACCAAAAGCCGCTCCGCATCCTCAGGCGCGATACCTTCGTGAATCATGGAGATGTAGAATGTGGGGATGGGGACGTCGGGTTCGGATTCTTTGGGGATCGCGATATAAGCAAAAGCGCCGGATAACAAGATCATAACAAAAACCAGCATCACTACGCGTGAGCGGTCGAAAGCGGCATCAATGATCTTCATTGAGTGTCTCTTTCCTTGCCGTTTTTTCGGTCTCTGAGACGTAAGAGACTTTTTCGCCCGCAGCGACAAAACCCTGCCCGTTCACGATAATACGGGCGCGCTCCGGCAGACCGGTTACATAGATTCCGCCGGGTTTGGCGCTGATAATTTGCACAGGATAAAACTCGACAATACCGTTTTCATTCACGGTTTTTATACCGGTTGCACCTTTTTTATCCAAAGAGAGCAGAGCGGGAGATGCAAAATGCGCCAATACGCTCTTTCTAGGGATGCGGACGCTGGCACTGGTGCCGGAGGGTAAATTATCCGGGTTGGCGATTTGCGCTTCCACGCGAAACGTCCGTGTGGCCTGCTCCGCGCGCGGGGCGATGAAACGGATGGTTCCCTCCCGGTCCTGTCCGGTTGCCAGTTTTATTTCCGCCTTGCCGCCGGTTTCAAGCGCAGCAATCTCATGCTGCGGCACATAGACCGTGACAACGAGCGGATCATTATCCACGAGCGTAAAGACTTCATCGCCTATACGCACATAAGCGCCTTTTTCAATATTCTGGTGATCAATAATGCCGTCAAAGGGCGCTTTGATGTTTGTGTTTTCAATTTCCAGCGCGATTTGTTTTTCTTCGGCCTGCGCCGCTTTGAGCGCCGCAAGTGTTTCATCCGTCCGCGTTTTGGCGGTATAGCCCTTTGCGGCAAGGTTTTTAGCCGAATTATATTTACGCTGCTCCTCTGCTGTTTTGGCTCTGGCTTTTTCCAGCCGGATCTGGCGGTCGTTCATATCCAGTTTCGCAAGAATATCGCCGGTTTTGACACTATTGCCTTCTTTAATGAGGATTTTTTTAACCTGTGCCTCGGCCTCGGCGCGGATAATCACTTCCCGATCGGGCATGACATGCCCCTGCGCTGTAATATAGCCGGTGACGGGCTGGGCCGTTTGCGCCCGCACCTCGACCACCATCGCGTTACCGGGCGCGGCCTGTGCAGTTTCCTGTGATTTTGCGGCGGGGGGCTGCCCTTTAAAAAGCATCCCTGCGCCCATCCAAAGAACAAGCAATCCGGTTAGCCCGATGGCGATGGCATGGGGGGTTTTCATTTCTCTTTTTTACCTTTTTGATCAAGCTGCCGCACGAGCCTGTTTGTGTTTTCTTGAATAAAATCCATTTCAGCCTTGATGGTGGCCAGCGCATAATCAACGACAAAATGCGGCCCCGTTCCGGCAATTTTGCTCTCTTCTCCCTGCCGCCATGTGGTGCAAACCTTATCCCAATGCTCTAACTCCGCCAGCCGTTCCGCCATGATCTCCCGCATGCGTGCGGCGGGCAGCATTTCTGCAAAGAGCAGCAAAAGCAAGAATTGTGAGCGCACCTTATGGCGCGGCGGCAAAATCTGCAGGGCCTCGGTGAAATATGTCCGCCCGGAATCGGTCAGGCTGTATATTTTCTTATCCGGGTAATTGCTTTGTTTAACAATCCGGGATTTAACCAGATTTTCGCCCTCCAGCGCCTTGAGCGCAGGATATACAGCGTTCGAGGACACGTCCATGAAATGGCGGAAATCATCCTCCAGCCGCTTGCGTACGTCATAGCCGGAGGATTCCCCGTACGTTAAAACCCCCAGACATAAGGTTTTTGTATCCATATTTTTTTAATAACCCGCAGCAAAATTTACTAGTACTAAATATACTAGTATGTAATGGCTATAATGTCAAATGTGCCCTGATCACGGTTTGGGCTTATGCGGTTTTCTTTTTATTTCTGCTTACGGGTTTTTTCTGTTTAGGCGCGGGCTGCTGCTTTTTGCCAGCACCGGCGGGAACATTCTCGTTCGTGCCTAAAAACTCATGATGGACATCAATCGTACCGCGCGTACCGATATCATCATAATTTTTCTTCAGCCACTGGCTCATCGCCGCGCGGCCCTTATCCCGCAGATCCGTTAAAAACGTCCAATCCGAGAAGAATTTACTGGCAACGCCCAGATCCGCCATGGCGTCATCCGCACGAATGGAGTGAACCAGCACATTGGTAAAGCTGTCTTTATACTCCTCTTTGAGCATGTCATGATCGATCAGCTTTTTAACGAAGGCGATGGCTCTTAATTCCTTTAAAAGCGAAGAGTTGAAACTGATTTCATTTATACGGTTTGAAATTTCCTCCGCCGTTTCGGGTGTTTTTGCGCGTTCCATCGGGTTAATATGGACAATAATCAAATCCTGCGTTTTTGTTTCATAAAACAAGGGAAACAAGGCCGGATTGCCCATATAGCCGCCGTCCCAATAATCCTCTCCCTCCACAGAAACCGCTTTGAACATAAACGGCAGACAGGCCGAGGCCATGACCACATCGAGCGTAATTTCATTGGTTTTGAAAACCTTCAACCTGCCGCTATGGACATGCGTGGCACTGATGAAAAGCTTGACACGGTTGCATTCCCGCAGCTCATCAAAATCAATCGAGTTTTGCAATATATCGCGCAGAGGGTTTAAGTCGAAGGGGTTGAGCTGATAAGGGGAAAAAATCCGGGTCAGGGAATCAAAGAACATATAGGGCAGAGAGTCATCACCTTTCCACGGCGTAAAACGCCCCCATGACCATTGCGGCATCGGGTTGAATTTTTGGGAAGATGTGGAAACATTGCGCCAGAAATCATGCAGAGCTTCGCGCGCCTTTGCGCGGCCCCCTTTATGCATCCCCCATGCCAGAGCGCAGGCGTTCATCGTGCCCGCACTGGTGGCGCAGATGCCATCAATATCAAGCCGTCCGTCTTCGAGCAGTTTATCCAAAACGCCCCATGTAAAGGCACCATGCGCGCCGCCACCCTGCAAAGCCAGATTTATGCGTTTTTGATTTTTTTTATTTTCAGAATCTTTGGAACTGGACAATTAAATCTCCTCACAAAAAGCTAAAAAAGATAAAAACACGCATTTCAGGGCCAAGGGGACTTACAAATATCAGCACGCCCCTCTTGGGAGCTCATATAGATGAAGCGGCCCGGCATGATAACAAAGAAAGCCCGAAGGATAAATGCGGATGTTTTAGGACTTTTATATTCCTATTTTTTACAATACCTTATCACGGATCGGCTTTAGAGTATTTTTATGTATGGCGAATCGTCCGCCGGTAAAGAGGCGAGACCGTAAAACCGGAAAACCAGCGTGGACAACGAACAAAGCGAAAGCCATTCTTTTGAGCATTTAATGCGCCTCGCCCAGCAGGGCGATAAAAAAGCCTATGCGCAATTATTCCAGGAAATAACGCCTCTTCTTCGGGCTTTTGTACGCAAAAAAATCAGCCGCGCCGAAGACATGGAAGATATCGTTCAGGAGATTCTGATTTCCATTCATAGGGCCAGCAAAACCTATGACACGGCGCGGCCCTTCAAAGCATGGATGTTTACTATTGCGCGGTTTCGCCTGAACGACCATCTGCGCGGCCTTTATAAAAACCGGGCGCAGGGCGCAGAAATTTCTTATGAAGATGCCGATCATAATTTATTAGAGGCCGCACACGTAACCGAAAGCTATGAAAGCCGCGAATATATTAACAAGCTCTTGGCGCATTTGCCCAAAAAACAAAAAAAGATTATTACCATGATGAAAATTGAAGGCTATACCGCCAAGGAAATCGCTACGGCCCTGAAAATGACCGAGAGCGCTGTAAAGGTCAGTGCTCACCGGGCTTACAAGGTCTTGGCAACCCGCGCGAAAGAGGAAAAATAGATAGAGATGGATACGGATAGCCTTATTCAAACAATGGTCGAGGAGGGCGCCTCCAGACCGCTGCCCCATCCTGTGAAGCAGACCATTTTGTGGCTTGCGGGCACGGGGTTTTATCTGGGATTCATGGGGGGGTATTTCGGTTTACGCCCGGATATTGTTCTAAAAATCGATAATTTTTTATATGGTCTGGAGATTTTTTTCCTGTGCTGTATGTCGGTTTCAACGGCCATGGCCGCTTTTTGCCTTTCGCGGCCAGACGGGCATCAAAAGCCATGGATGAAATATCTGCCCTTTGGTTTTGCGGCGCTTTGGACCGTCACGGCCTTTACCGGGGCGATGGATCAAATCCCGATTGCCGAGATTTTTAGCGCAATGAGCATAGCCATGAGCCGGGGGGCGTTTGACTGTCCCAAGCATATTGCTCTTTTCAGTATTCCGCCCGGTCTGGCGATTTTCCTGATTGTGCGTCTGGGCGCGCCAACGCAATATCTCTGGGCGGGGAGCATAGCCACCTGGTCCGCAACCTCCTTCGGGTATCTGCTTTTGCGCCTGATCGAGCAAAATGATAACCCCGCACATTTAATCGTCTGGCATGCCCTGCCAATTGTATTCATGTGCGCTTTGGGAATGATCATCGGCAAATATGCGCTGCGCTGGCGCTGATTGCTTCTACCGTTCATGCGCCCCCGCGGTCTTGGGGGCACGCTTTCAAACCTGTAACCGCGCAGGTAAAAAACGCGAATACCGTTTTGTAAGAGAGAGGATAAACCCATGAAAAATGTAATGGAACGGCGGGCGGTTATAGCCGGGATCGGTACGTTTGCACTTTTAGCCCTCACAGGTATCAAAGGAGTTTTTGCCACAATGATTGAGAAAATAGACATGACGGAACAGGAATGGAAATCCAAGCTGGCCCCCGAAGAATTTAGAGTTCTGCGCAAAGAAGGCACAGAGCCAGCCTTCACGAGCCCCTTGAATGAAGAAAAGCGGAAAGGCATTTTTCAATGCGCGGCGTGTGCGCTTCCTTTATTTACCTCTGCCCAGAAATTTGACAGCGGCACCGGATGGCCGAGCTTTTTTGATGTCATGGATGGTCAGATCGAAACCAAAACGGATTTTAAAATGATCCTGCCCCGCACCGAATATCATTGCGCGCGATGCGGCGGGCATCAGGGGCATGTTTTCAAAGATGGTCCTGCGCCCACGGGGCTGCGCTATTGTAATAACGGTGTGGCCTTGCGATTCGTGCCGGAGGAGGTATAGGGCCATGAAAAAAGTTTCCCTATTGGCGGCAGTCGTGGCGATAGGCCTCTGCGCGCCCGCACAGGCCGGAGCGCCTGAAACTGCTGTTTTTGCCGGTGGTTGTTTCTGGTGCCTTGAATCGGATTTTGACAAGCTGGACGGGGTGGTTTCCACCACATCGGGCTATACCGGCGGCACTGTTGAAAACCCCGGATATGAGCAGGTTTCAAACGGTGGAACGGGGCATTATGAGGCCGTGAAGGTTGAATATGACCCGGAGAAAGTCAGCTATAGCGCGCTGGTGGATTATTTCTGGCGGCACGTGGACCCCTTTGACGATAAAGGCCAGTTTTGCGACCGGGGCGATCAATATCGCGCGGCGGTTTTTTATCAGGACAAGACTCAAGCAAAACAATCTGCCGAATCCAAAAAACGGGCCGAGGCCACATTGGGCAAAAGCATCTCTACACAGATCATCCCCGCCAGCACCTTCTACAGCGCCGAGGATTATCACCAGAATTACTACCAGACCCACACCACGAAATATAAATTCTATCGCTGGAAATGTGGCCGGGATCAACGGGTTGAAGATGTCTGGGGCGCGCCCGGGCACTAAAAAAACAATCAAGAGCCGTGCTGGTACGCGCGCGAATAGCTGGACTTTTTTAGAAACTGCCCTATAATTAAAAGTACCGGATTTATCCGGTTATGACGCTAAACGTGTTTGCGGAATAGGCGTTCGTGGACCCGGGGGCAGTACCCGGCGGCTCCACCAGTATATGGGGATTTAGGCTTTCCGATAGAAAAGTGGGTCTCGAATTTGGGGCTGGTTTTTTTAAAAGAGGGCCGAAACAAATCACCAGATGCCGGCGGGGCCGAAACAGGATCGACACGCGTAATAAAGGCATATTGCGGCGTTCGGCAATCCGCCGTTACCGGATAACGTTGATAAATGCAAACGATAACCATGCATTTGTAGCCGCTAACGACAACTTTGTTGTTGAAGGTGATGTACGTAAAGCCGCCTGATTGGGTGCCTTAACGTTGCTACTTTAATCCCTGAAGATTTAATGCTCTTCAGGTGGGGCTTGCCGGTGCCTCGCAACAGAAACCGGCATTTTTTATCACGCTTCCTTCGCTGAATTCTCCAATCTTTGTTTTCATCCTCACAGAAAATCCGATGTTAATGCACATATCATGCACAAGAGGGAGGAAAAACATAAATGCCCTCTTGATTTCTCCTCTCGTTATCTGCGACACATAAGGAGATGACTGAGGATGATGAAACATTACGCTATGACAGAATGGTCGAAACGGCTTTGCGCGGTGTTGTCCGCAAAGCTGTGGAGGAGGTTATGGCCCATCACGCCGAACATGGCGGGATGCCGGATGACCACCATTTCTACATTACCTTCCTGACCGATTATCCGGGTGTTAAAATCCCGGAATATCTACGGGAGCGCTACCCCGGTGAGATGACCATCGTTTTGCAGTATCAGTTCTCTGATCTGGGTGTGGATGCCGAGAAAATGAGTGTCACGCTTTCCTTTAACAATGTGCCGGAGCGTCTGGTGATTCCCCTGGGGGCGATCAGCATTTTTGCCGATCCTTCCGTGAATTTTGCCTTGCAGTTCCAGCCCTTGGGGGAAGCCATAGAGGACGCCGATCTGGCGCTGCTGGATGAGCTGGACGATGATGGCCCGGACGATACGCGGCCCGGCGGCGGCGGACGCTCCCGGTCCAAGAAAAACAAAAGTGAGTCAGGTGAGGTTATCTCCCTTGACCAGTTCCGCAAAAAATAGATCCTTTTATACGCTATGAGCGCTTACCAATCCTCCGAACCCGGCCCCTTTAGAGTCCTGCTTCAAAAGGGGGATTTCGTTGATTCGGCCAGAGCCGGGCGGATCGTACCTTATAAAATATACTATCCCGCCGATTATAATCCTGGCAAAGCGCCTGTTATTCTCTGGAGCCATGGTTTCGGCGGCAATCGTGACGGGGCCTCCTTTCTCTCACGCTATCTGGCATCCTATGGCTATGTGCTGATGCATATTACGCATCAAGGGACAGACAGCAGCCTGTGGGAAGGGCAGAAAGGTCATCCGTGGGATATTCTCACAAAAATATCCATCAGCCGGGAAACCACGCTGGCGCGGTTTGCGGATGTGCCCTTTGTCCTTGGTCAACTTTCCGACTTTGCTACAGAAAATCCGGATGTGGGCCGGGTTATGGATCTTGAAAATCTGGGCATATCCGGCCATTCCTTTGGCGCCATGACCACGCAGGTTATGGCGGGGCAGATGTTTCCCGGTATAGAGGGCGCCCTGATACGGGCGTTTGAACCGCGTTTTCGGGCGGGCATTCTTTATAGTCCCGTGCCAATACGGCATTTACTCTCTGCCGATATTCCCGATGCGGAAATTTACGGGCCGATCGCCCTGCCCCTCCTGCACATGACGGGAACGCAAGACGATTCCCCGCTCGAAGGTTTTGGCTATAAGGAACGGCTGCGCGTTTACGAGCATTCCGGACATCCCGAAAAATCCTTTCAGATCATCGAAGACGGTGACCACATGATCTATAATGGGACGCGCGGGAAACTGGGCGAGAACCCGCTGCGCGGGCGGCACGAAGATTTAATAAAGATAACGGCGCTGGCCTATTGGGATGCCTATCTCAAAGAAGAAAGCCGGGCGAAAAACTGGCTGGCCGGGAGCGATGCGCGTTCGTTTATGGAAGAAGACGGCACGTTTCAAATCACTCAGAAATAAAAATACCGCGCCTTTGCGGGCATGATGCACCGGGGCTGCGGTATTTTTAAAACCAGATTTTAAGACAAAGTGATTTTAAATCTGTTTAGCTCGCCAAAGCATCGGCCATATCTTCAAGCCGCACTTCGCGTCCGGCTTTGGCTTTGTTCAAATGATCATGCACATGCTCGATCATCGCATCGTTATAACCATGGAAGAAATGGTTCGCGCCGGGCAGCACGCGGTAGTCAATTTTGATACCTTTTTGCTGGTGCAGGCGGCCAACAAATTCCGCGACAGCCGGTTCATGCACGACATCGTCTTTTGCGCCCTGAAGGACCAGTCCCGAAGTCGGGCATGGTGCCAGAAAGCTGAAATCCTCAGTATGTGCAGGCGGTGCAACGGACACGAATCCATGAATCTCCGGACGGCGCATCAAAAGCTGCATCCCGATCCATGCACCAAAGGAAAACCCGCCAACCCAGACATAAGGCGCATTCGGGTTTAATTCCTGCATCCAGTCCAGCGCCGAGGCCGCATCCGAAAGCTCACCCTCTCCGCGATCAAAAAGGCCTTGGGAACGGCCCACGCCACGGAAGTTAAAGCGCAAGCAGGAAAACCCGCGCGCCGCAAATGTCTGGAACAAATTATATACGATTTTATTGTTCATCGTCCCGCCAAGCTCCGGGCTGGGATGCAAGATAAGAGCCAGCGGCGCATTTCTGGTCTTAGAGTGTGAATAACGCCCTTCAAGACGACCCGCAGGGCCGTTAAAAATAACTTCAGGCATAAAATCCCCTTGTAAAAGTTCTGGCTTCAATCTCGCTATTTATCTTTTTATGCTGGCGCATGGAGGAAATTTACTTTTCCAATACATCCAAAGCGATGTTGACTTGTATATTTAACGAAAAGCTTCCTGTCTATAAAATTATTATAAGCTCTTGATTTCGCTTGTGGATAATCCCTCCTCTTTAAAACGAATCAAGACGGATTTTATCAAATTTATTTGATATTCGGGATACAAACACCTTATAAGGTAGAATATGGCTCAGAATACCTATCTTGATTACAATGCCACAGCGCCGCTACGCCCCGAGGCATTGGCAGCCCTGCGTGATGCGCTAATGGCGCCGCATAACGCCTCCTCCATTCATAGTTTCGGGCGCATGGGCCGCCAGATTATAGAGACGGCACGCGCCCGTGTTGCTGCGCTCTGCAGCGCGGCGCCCGCGCAAATCATCTTCAACAGCGGCGCCAGCGAGGGCAATAACACGGTCATTGCCCATTTCACAAACCAGCGCATTCTCCTTTCCGCCATTGAACACCCCTCGGTTATGGAGGCGGTGAAAGCCTGTACACAGAATTTCGCACTCATCCCGGTCACAAAAGAAGGCGTGATTGATTTAACGGCGCTGGAGATTCTTCTTCAAAGCGAACCCGCTGCGCTGGTCTGCGTTATGGCAGTCAATAACGAGACAGGCATTATCCAGCCCATCAACGAAATTTCCCGGCTGGCGCATAAATATGGCGCGCTTTATCATTGCGATGGCGTGCAGGCCGCCGGGCGCATTGCGCTTGATATCGCCGCCTCCGGGATAGATTTTTTAACACTCTCTGCCCACAAGATCGGCGGCCCTCAAGGGACAGGGGCGCTGGTGCTTGGGTTATGCGGCCTTACGCCACATTTTATTTTCGGCGGGCAGCAGGAAAAAGGCGCGCGCGCGGGAACCGAAAACGTGGCGGGCATTGCCGGTTTTGGGGCGGCGGCACAAGCGGTGCTGGCCTATAAAGGCAGCGCAAAAAATCTGGCGGTATTACAGACCCGGCTCGAAACAGAAATCCAGCGCCATGCACCCAGTGCCATTATTTACGGCCTGAACGCTTTGCGTGTTGCGGGAACAACACTGTTTTCCGTGCCCGGCATTTCGGCGGAAACGGCGTTGATGGCGCTGGATCTGGATGGCGTTGCTATTTCCAGTGGTTCGGCCTGTTCCAGCGGACGGGTGGAGGCCAGCCAGACTCTCAAGGCGATGGGCGTGGAAAAAAACCACGCCAGCTGTGCTATCCGCGTCTCGATGGGCTGGGCCACAACACCGGAAGATGTTGAGGCTTTTCTCTCAAGCTGGCGAAAACTCTGCATCCGTTTGGAAGGCAAGATCAAAGCCCATGCCTGAGGTTGTTTTTATATATCCGGACGGGACAAGCCGCGCAGTTCAGGCGGATTTGCATTTCTCCCTCATGCAGGTTGCACAGAGAGCCGGCATTCCCGGCATTGAAGGGGTTTGCGGAGGCTCCATGGCGTGCGCGACCTGTCATGTGCTTATTCACCCCGACTGGGCCGCGCGTATTGGCCGCAACAACGAAAAAACAGAAGAAGAGATTGATACGCTTGAGCTGGCTTCGGGCACGGGGGTGCATTCCCGTTTGTCCTGCCAGATTGAAATCACGCCCGATCTTGACGGGCTTATCGTGCTTTTACCGGCCTGTGCGCCGAGAGCCCCTTAGCGAGTATTTAAAAGCTCTATTTGCTTTTTTCAGTCAAAAAACCTTATAGTCCCCGCCATGGAAAAACTTCCGAACTCTCTTGGCCTTTATAAGGCCCCGAAAGATACCCGTGTGGTCGTGGCCATGTCGGGCGGCGTGGATTCTTCCGTGACGGCGGCTTTGCTGCATGAAGAGGGCTATGACGTGGTGGGCGTGACGCTCCAGCTCTATGATTATGGCGCAGCCGTATCAAAATCCAAAACCTGCTGCGCCGGGCAGGATATTTACGATGCCAAAAAAGTCGCCGATGCTCACGGCTTTCCGCATTATGTTTTGAACTATGAAAGTAACTTCCGCGAAAGCGTTATTGATGATTTCGCAGACAGCTATATGCGCGGCGAAACGCCGATCCCTTGCGTGAAATGCAACCAATCGGTTAAATTCCGGGACTTGCTGGAGATGGCCAAGGATCTGGGCGCCGATTGCATGGCGACCGGCCATTACATCAAACGTACAACCGATGAGACGGGCCGCGCGCAATTGCACCGGGCGCATGATCACGGCAAGGACCAGAGTTATTTCCTTTTCGCCACCACGCAGGAACAGCTCGATTTTCTACGCTTTCCGCTGGGCGGGTGGAGCAAGGACAAAACCAGAGCCGAAGCCCAAAGGCTCGGCCTTCTGACCGCCGATAAGCCTGATTCTCAGGATATCTGCTTTGTGCCGCATGGTGATTATGCGCGCGTGGTCAAAAAAATTCGCCCGGATGCGGAAGACCCCGGTGAAATCGTCCATATGGATGGCCGCGTATTGGGTCGCCATGAGGGCATAATCCATTACACAATCGGCCAGCGCAAGGGGCTGGGCATTGGTGGGGGGATATCGGATAATAACGAACCGTTTTACGTTATCGCCATCAATACGGCGGAAAAGCAGGTGATTGTCGGCCCCAAAGCCGCGCTGGCCCGCGACCTGCTGCATGTTAAAGACTGCAACTGGCTTGGCAGCGATGGGACGCATACAGACCGCTTTATCACCGTCCAGACCAAATTCCGCTCGGTCATGACGCCCGTCCCCGCGCGCTTGTTGCAAAAAGAAAACGGAACGGCGGAAATTCATCTCGATAGCCCGCAATACGGGATTTCTCCGGGACAGGCCGCCGTGATTTATGAGGGGGATCGCCTTTTGGGCGGTGGCTGGATCACGGGCGCAGAAAAAAATATGAACGCACGCAGCGCCGCTTGACAAAGACCCTCAAAACAAGCCATAAAGCGTTCTTAATTTTGCAAATGCATTATTTTGGCTCTGTAGCTCAGTGGTAGAGCAGAGGAATCATAATCCTTTGGTCGGGTGTTCAAATCACCCCAGAGCCACCATTTTTTCCCTTTAAAATCATAATATTATAGAGCAGCCCGCTCTGGGATTTCAGAGCAAAAATTCTCCGGGGTATCACTGGGGTAACAAAACGTTCTTTGGGCCGATAAATAATCCAGAGCCCTCATTTGCCTTAAATAATCAGAAAGCATTTGTTGGCTTGGTATAAGCGCACTCTATTTGTTATAATTTATATCATGTTAAAGAAAAAAATTGGTAGAAATGATCGCTGTCCTTGCGGCAGTTCAAAGAAATATAAGAAATGCTGCGGCGATCTCCGGCGGCAAACTAATGATAACCGAATGCTCCCAAACTCTGCGCTTATCAAACAGAAACTCAAAGAGCATGAAGCGCAAGAAAAGCAAAGGATAGAACAGCAAGGACACGGACATCCGATTGTCTCTTGTGAAATGAACGGCCATAGGATTGTTGCCGTTAAGAATAAACTTTACTGGTCAACAAAGTGGAAAAGCTTTCATGACTTCCTTTGTCACTACATCAAGGTTGTTCTTGAAGGAGATTGGGCTAATCAAGAGCTACGAAAGCCAGTTGAGGACAGACATCCCAATAATCTTTGCGTTTGTATTCTGCTTTGATGGATTGCAGCTTTTTGTCGTTCAATTTAATTTTCATGCTTCTCTAAGCTCCTTTTGCAAGAAACATAAGATGAAACATGGATTTTCTCAAAAAAATCAGGTTGATAATTAACCTTAAAGACAGGTAATCTCTAAAAGAAGCTAACAACTTCTAACAATAAAAGCCTCGATGGTAGTTTAGAATAATGTGATGACAAAAATTTTAAAAATAGCGGTAATAGGTAGTGGAACAGCAGGGTTAGCAGCGGCGGCGCAGCTAAAAAAAGACGGGCATGACACCCAGATTTTTGAGCGGTTTGAAGAGCCCAAACCTCTAGGCGCAGGATTGCTCTTACAGCCCACAGGACTAGCGTGTTTAGCTAAGCTTGGCCTAGATGACAAAGCGCTTCAATACGGCGCACAAATCAACAATCTATACGGTCGATCAGCCAATGGTACGGTTGTTTTCGATATTAGCTACCGTAATTTAAAGCCGCATTATTTTGGCCTAGGCATTCATAGAGGTGCTTTATTTACAATTTTATATGATGAAGTCTTGCGACTGAATATCCCTATCCAGACAGGTTGTGAAATCATTGACACCAACATTCAAAACGATCAACGCTTTATAACTGACAGGAATAGTCAAGAATACGGCCCCTTTGATCTGCTCATTGACGCTAGCGGCATGCGCTCACCTTTGCGTAAACATGGTCAAATTAAGCTTGAAAAACCTTATCCTTATGGCGCGGTGTGGGGAGTGCTAGAAGATCCCGATCAAAAATTCGGCACGGATTATCTCCAACAACGATATGACGGGGCTCATGTAATGATCGGTATGCTCGCCATCGGAAGTGAGCCACATTGCAACAAAAAGAAATGCACATTCTTTTGGAGCTTACCGCCCGGCGGTTATGAGGCATGGCTGGACGCAGGATTGGATGCGTGGAAAAAGCGCGTTATTGACTACTGGCCTGAGATGGAACCATTCCTGCACCAATTTAAAAAACCTGATGACCTCACATTCGCACAATACAGCGACATCATTATGAAGCGCTGGCATGAAGACAGACTTGTCTTTATTGGAGATGCCGCCCACAACACCAGTCCGCAACTTGGACAGGGGGCTAATCTAGGACTCGCAGATGCACTTGTACTCTCGGAAACCCTTGCTAAACATGCAGATATTAATGCCGCACTGGGGGCTTATACAAAAGCCCGCAAAAAACATATCTATTTTTATCAAATTGCCAGCCGCTGGCTAACGCCATTCTTTCAGTCACATTATAAATTGGCAGGCTTGATAAGGGATCTAAGCTTTGGCTTACTGTGCAAAATGCCCTATGTGAAAACAGAAATGCTCCGAACACTTGCAGGCCTCAAAACCGGATTATTTACACATATGAACCCCGGCGATTGGCACAAAAAATATGATCTTAAAAAAGCCTGACTAAACCTTCTCAAGCCATCCGTGATATTTCACCAGTAAGCCGAATAGCGGTAAATGAACCTCTACATTCACACTAAATTTTTCATCCACTTCGCTTTCCTCAGCGACAACTTTGGGTTTAAAAAGCCAACCCACCGGAACACCCAGCGTATAGACTTGCTTTAATTTTAGACTGAGTTTGTCGTTTGATGCATCAACGTCAAACGCAAGGGTCGTGATATTCACTTGCTCATAGAGCGTTCCATCTTGATCCCATTGCTTAGAATAGAATGTTTTATCGCCAAAATAGCGCGTCCAATGCTCTGCACCGCCGTCTTGTCTAAAATGCACTTTATTCCGATTGCTGGCGAGGTTATAATGTGCTGGATGTTTCAGAGTTCAAACATTACCGGATCAACCACTCAAAATTGTTTGCTAACAAGCACAATCATATCAACGGGATTGAAAACTTCTGGAACC